>NZ_JBEYCG010000014.1:0-211542 GCF_040632645.1 Nocardia sp. NPDC019219
CCGAAAACCTAGCAAAACAATCGCCAGCCGGAAAATTAGCTGACAAAAAATGCCCGACCCTCCACACGGGGAGCGGAAGAGCCGGAACCAAAAAAACATTTGGCACTGACATTCATCGACACACTATTGAGTTCTCAAAGAACACACGCACACACATCCGGGCCAGTGTTGACCGGACCTTCTGTGAGGCAACTTTCCCAGCCTAACCAAGCAGCCTACCGAAGTCAAGACCATCGGAAGATCCGCGTTGAACTGGGCTACCAGGCGCTCCTCGTCCTACCTCGTTTCCCGGTCCTGCTCGGCGTCTCCGCCTCGCTTCGGCTCCGGGTTGGTGTCCGTGTCGCTCTGACTTGGACTAAGTTACGCGGCGGAAAACGCTACGTCAAATCGCCTGAACGAACCGGCGTTTCCGCAGGTCAGCGGCGCGCTCTCGCAGTGAAGAAGGGCTTGAATCACACGGATGTGATTCAAGCCACCGGGATCGTCACGCACCTGCCCGCAGCACGCCGGCGAGGTTCTTCTTGCCGCGCCGCAGCACGAGCCAGCGTCCGTGCAGGTAGTCGGCGTCCTCCGGGGTCCATTCGATATCGGAGATCTTCACGTTGTTCACCGCGGCGCCGCCTTCGTTCACCGCGCGCCGAGCGGCGCCGCGGCTCTCGGACAGACCGGTCGCGACGAGCAGATCCACGATGGTGTTCGGCTCGCCGGCCTTGATCTGCGCGACCTCGCCGTCGATCGCCGCTTCGCGCAATGCCGCGCCGAGGGTCGCCTCGTCGAGTTCGCGCAGTTCACCGCGACCGAACAACGCCTGGCTGGCCCGTTGGACCGCGCGGGTGTGGGACTCCCCGTGCACCAGGGTGGTCATCTCGGCGGCGAGCCTGCGCTGCGCCTCCCTGGCGTGCGGGCGCTCCGCGGTCGCGCGCTCGAGTTCGTCGAGTTCCGCGCGGGACAAGAAGGTGAACCAGCGCAGGTAGCGCACCACGTCGGCGTCCGCCGTGTTCACGAAGTACTGGTACCAGGCGTACGGGCTGGTCATCTCGGGATCGAGCCACAGGCTGCCGCCGCCGGTGGACTTGCCGAACTTCTTGCCGTCCGCGGAGGTCACCAGTGGAACGGTCAGGGCGTGCACGGACGCGCCGTCCACCCGGCGGTTGAGTTCGACCCCCGCGATGATGTTGCCCCACTGGTCGGAGCCGCCCACCTGCAGGGTGCAGCCGTAGTTGCGGCGCAACTGCAAGTAGTCGTTGGCCTGCAGCAGCATGTAGCTGAACTCGGTGTACGAGATGCCCTCGCCGTCCAGACGCCGCTTGACGGTGTCGCGCGCCAGCATGACGTTCACCGAGAAGTGCTTGCCGATATCGCGCAGGAAGTCGACGGCGCTCAGCGGGCCGGTCCAGTCCATGTTGTTCGCGATGACCGCGCCGGTCGGCGAGTCGTCCAGGTCCACGAAACGCTCCAGCTGGGAGCGAATGCGATCGGCCCAGCTCGCCACCGTGTCGGTGGAGTTCATGGTCCGCTCGCCGACGTCGCGCGGGTCGCCGATGAGCCCGGTGGCGCCACCGGCCAGCACGATCGGGCGGTGGCCGGCGCGCTGGAACCTTTTCAGCGCGAGCAACGGCACCAGGTGACCCGCGTGCAGGCTGGCCGCGGTGGGATCGAAACCGGCATACAAGGTCAGCGGCCCGGCGGCCGCCGCCGCACGCAAGGCATCCAGGTCGGTGGACTGCGCGATCAGACCGCGCCAGGTCAGTTCGTCGATGATGTCGCCGCTCACGATGTCCTATCTTTCCGCACGAGGTCCGGGGCCTCGTGTGCACCTCAGTGTCGTGGTGCGGTGCGGGTGGGTCGAACGATTTCGGCGAGTCGTTCCGCGAGGTCGGCAGGAATCGTTCGCACAGTCGACACGAGGGCGCGATCGCGCTCGAGGACAGCCGTCGAGACGGCGCAAGGCTGCCAACGAGCGGGACAGCAGCGATCAGGACATCGGGACACTGTTGCGCGAGCCGAAGTGCGCCGGTGGACGACAACCTCGGTCACCCGTCGCGGCCTCGTCTGGGCAGGTCGCGGCCATGCGCTCGCCCGGGTTCGATACGACCGAGCGCCGAACAGCGAGCTCGGCGCACGACCTCCACGAGTGCTCGGCAGGCACACCGACCCGAACGTCCCAGGTGTCTGCGGATCGCCCCGCAACGCCGGTGACCGAAGTCCACCGGCCGTCCGCGGTGCACGTGCGGTCAGTCAGCTCGACAGCGTTTCCCCCACCACAGACAGGCCGTAAGGGTGCGATCGAGCACCCTGCCGGGACGAACTACTGCGATGCGTTTCCGGCGATGGCGGGTCATCCCTCAGTGCTTCAGGTCGATGGCGCGTTCCTCCGATGGAACGGGCCGCCGGGGAACACTCGTCGCGCGGCGGCGGAGTTCCTCCGCGTCGTCAGGCCGACTTCGTGGCGGGCAGCGGAGCGCGCGGGCTGCGCCGGTAGACCGACACCGCCCGCGAATCCGGCAGCCAGAAACGCCACGGCACATCCGCCGCGCTGCTGACGCCGACCCGCGGACCGCTGGCGATCTCGGCCGTCCGCACCGGACTGCGCAACTCCAGCCGGATCGGTGACGACGGGTCGAACAGGCGAGTTCCGTAGTCGTTCAACGTGATGCCCAGCGCACTGCCGAGATTGCCCGGCCCCCGGGCCAAGTCGAGATCGGATCGAGCGCCCGGCCGTCGCGCACGCACCGCTTCCAGGCCCTCGATGACCTCGCCGGAGCGGATCAGCGCCGCACTGGCGACTCCGTCCGGCCCGCTGGTCACATTGATGCAGGTGTGCATGCCGTAGCTGAGATAGACGTACAGCACACCGGCCGGGCCGAACATCACGTCGTTGCGCTTGGTCCGGCCACGACCGGAATGCGAAGCCGGATCGGGCCACGGCCCCGCCGGGTCTCCCCCGTAGGCCTCTACTTCGACGATCCGCACGCCGACCGGACCCGACCACAAGGTCGCCCCGAGCAAGCGCCGGGCGGCGGCTGGAGGTTCGACGGCAAGTTCCTCGACAGAGTGGGCACACACAGCCGCCATTGTCCTCGACGGCTACGACAAGGGTTCGCCCAGCCGTTCGGCGACCGCTCCCCTTTCGGCGCGGCCGGTCGCGCATCGAGGCGCGACGCCGGGGTACGACGCACCCGTGGTCGACCTCTGCTGTCGGCATGATCGGTCGCGCCACGAGAAGCGACGCCGCACCCGTGTTCGATCTCGCTACCGGTACATCGGCGAAACCGGTCAGAAGTACGCGCTGTGCTCACCGGATCGCAGCGTGAGCAGATCGTCGGCGATCACGGCGACGTAGCCCACGACGACGATCGCGGCCAATTGCGCCCAGGACACCCAGTAGACGCCGATCGGAGTGGTCGCCGCCACCGCGAGTGCGGCGAGCAGGCGTGCCCAGGGGCGCGGCAGCCGCAGCACGAGGCGGAACGAGAACTGGCCGACGAAGTACAGCGCGACGCCGCCGGAGAGCGCCGCGGCCACGGCGACCGAGGTCGCTTCGTGACCGTGGGCGATGCTCATCTGGATGCCCGCCGCGGCCACGATGACGCCGATCAGCAGCGGGTACAGGGCGTAGCCGTAGGCCAGCACGGCAGGCCGGGAGCGTTCCCGGTCCGGCACCGCGGCCAGTGCGTGCTCGCCCCGCTCGTCGTCGACGCCGAAGTACGCCCACCACAGGACGTAGGCCAGGCCGAGGCCCAGCCCCACCGTGGCGATGAGCTGCACGGTGATCTGTTCGCCGGCCAGACCGGCGCCGATGGCGACGATGGATTCACCGATCGCGACGATCACGACCAGTCCGTGCCGCTCGCAGAAGTGACTGGCGCGGACCACGAAGTCCCCAGTGTCGACGAGGTAGGGGCTGATCACCTGGACCGCGAAGGCGGCCCCCCAGCACGCGTACTGCGCCCAGCCGTGCACGAATCCGCCCGCCAGCACCAGCGCGGCGGCCACCGCGTTCAGGGGACCGATCCGCCGGATGGCGTTCGTCGCCGATGCGCCGCCCGCCGAGGCGAACAGCGCGGTATGCACGGCGTTGACCAGGACGTATCCGAACCCGAAGGCGATGCCGGTGCCGTGGAACGCGTCGGGGATCGCCAGGGCCAGCACGAAGAACGCGAACATGCCGACCAGCAACCAGGTGCGCCGAGTCGTACTGTTCGGCGCGACCTCGTTGGTGAGCCAGACATAGCCGGAGTACATCCACCAGATCAGCCCGAACAACAGCGCCACCTGCCCGAGCGCCGGCCAGCCCGGATGGTGTGTGTAGACATGCGACAGCTGAGTGATGGTGAGGACGAAGACGAGATCGAAGAACAGTTCGAGCGTCGAGGCCCGCACCTGACCACCGTCGGCGGACAGGGTGCTCTGGTTGGTCACGGCTGGAGCCTAGAGCGGCCACCGCCACGCCGCTGGAAGACCGGCCAGTCTGTTCCATTTGGCAGGAGATCACCCGACGGTGCCGGCGGTTCGGCCGCCCGCACACCCTGAAGGTCACGACACCGGCCTCGGGGGCGGATCGGGGAGGAAATCGGGATGGTTCCGGATGTGTTGCGGCACTGCGGATTTCTACCGTCGGTCCATGTCTTCGGATGCCCGGCCGCGCAGGCGGCTGCTCGTGGTCGCCGTCTGCCTCGCGACTTTGCCGGTCCTGATCATCGGAGGGGTCGCCTGGATATACGCCGGTGCGGTCGTATCCACCGTCGGCAAGACGGAATTCCGGGACGAACTCGCCATCCCTCCGCTGGCGCCGTCGCGGGTCGGCGCCGACGGCACGCGCACGTTCGAACTCGACATGCGCGCCGGGCAGCGCGAATTCCTACCCGGCCGCGCCACGCGGACCTGGGGGTTCAACGGCGACTACCTCGGTCCGACGCTGCGGGCGCGGCGCGGGGAGACGGTGGCGGTCACCGTGCGCAACACGCTGCCGGAGGCCTCCACCGTGCACTGGCACGGCATGCATCTGCCCGCGGCGATGGACGGCGGCCCGCACCAGATGGTGGCGCCGGGCGCCGCTTGGACGCCGCAGTGGACCGTCGACCAACCCGCCGCGACCCTGTGGTATCACCCCCATCCGCACGGCGCGACCGAAGCCCACGTGCGCCGCGGGCTGGCGGGCATGTTCCTGCTCGACGACGACGTATCCAGCACGCTCACCCTTCCCTCGCATTACGGGGTGGACGATCTGCCGGTGATCGTGCAGGACGTGAAATTCGACGGCGCGGAGTTCGACTCCACGCACGGGATTTTCCGCGACATCGGATTCCTCGGCGATCGGACCATGGTCAACGGAACGCTCGCGCCGTACCGGAACGTCGGCGACGAGCTCGTCCGGCTGCGCCTGCTCAACGCATCCACCGCACGGGTCTACACCTTCGAATTCGCCGACGGGCGACCGTTCGCGCTCGTCGCCACCGACGGCGGCCTGCTGGAACGGCCGAGCACGCAGGACCGGTTGCGGCTGTCGCCGGGTGAGCGGGCCGAGATCGTGGTACGGATGCGCCCGGGCGAGCGCACCGTGCTGCGCAGCGGCGAACTCGACGCCGGGCTCGATTTCTGGACCCAGCGTTTCGCCGGCGGCGACGACACCTTCGACGTCCTCGAATTACGCGCGGCCGATACGTTGCGTCCCTCACCGGAACTGCCCGCGTTCCTGGCCTCGTCCGCGACGCCGGACGGCGGCGACGCGGTCCGGGAACGGCATTTCGACCTGGATCTCGGCGGGATCAACGGCACCCCGATGGCCATGGATCGCATCGACTTCGCGGTCACGCGCGGCACCACGGAGATCTGGGTGGTGCGCAACAACGACGGCATGCCGCACAACTTCCACATCCACGACGTGCGATTCCGCGTGATCGCGGTGGACGACGGCCCGGTACCCGCGGCGTCGACCGGTCCGAAGGACACCGTTTTCCTGCCGCCGAACAGCACGGTGCGACTGGCCATGCGGTTCGACGGCCCGGCCGATCCGGACGCACCGTACATGTATCACTGCCATCTGCTCTGGCACGAGGACCTCGGAATGATGGGCCAATTCGTGGTGGTGGAGCCCGGGCAGACCGCGGGAACGCCACCCGCGCACCACGGTCACTGATTCCACGCGCACCGCTCTTGCCTGTTCCGGGTGGGCGCGCTAAATTCATCACACAGTGAATTCAACACTCGATGAATTGAGGCGACCGTGTCGCAATCCACCCCATCTCCCGCCGTCGAGGTAAGGAATCTGCGGGTCCACCGCGGCGGCCGCGAAGTACTGCACGACGTCTCGCTCACCATCCCGCGCGGATCGATCACCGGTCTGCTCGGCCCGTCCGGATGCGGCAAGACCACGCTGATGCGTGCCATCGTCGGCACTCAGATCATCGAATCGGGCGACGTCAGCGCGCTCGGGCGCCCGGCGGGCTCGGCCGCGCTGCGCCACTTGATCGGCTATGTCACCCAGGCGCCGAGCATCTACAACGACATCAGCGTCCGTGAGAACGTCGCGTACTTCGCCGCGCTCTACGGCCGCGACCGCGCCGACGTCGACGACGCGATCACGGCGGTCGGTCTGACCGACCACGCCCAGCAGCGCGGTGACGAGCTGTCCGGCGGGCAGAAGACGCGCGCGTCCCTGGCGTGCGCGCTGGTCGCCCAGCCGCAACTGCTGGTGCTGGACGAGCCGACGGTCGGCCTGGATCCGGTGCTGCGCGTCGAGCTGTGGAAGCAGTTCCACGAGCTGGCGGCGAACGGGACGACGTTGCTGGTGTCCAGTCACGTCATGGACGAGGCCGAGCACTGCGACCGGCTGCTGCTGATGCGCGAGGGGCAGTTGCTCGCCCAGCTCAGCCCCGACGAACTGCGCACGCGGACCGGTGAGCAGAACCTGGAGACCGCCTTCCTCACCCTGATCACGATGGGACAGAACGCATGACCGCCCTTTCCGAAGCCACGCCCCGGCGGACGCCGACGGTGCGCCCCTACGCCGCGACCACCGGCCGCATCCTGCGGCAGCTGCGCAACGACCACCGCACCGTCGCCATGATCCTCGTGGTCCCCGCACTGCTGATGGCGCTGCTGTATTTCATCTACAAGGACACTCCGACCAATCCGCTGAACCCCGTCTCGCTGTTCGACCGGGTGGGCATCAGCATGCTCGGCATCCTGCCGTTCATCGTGATGTTCCTGATCACCGCGATCGCGATGCAACGCGAACGGACCTCGGGCACGCTGGAGCGGCTGCTGTCCACGCCGCTGACGAAACTCGACCTGCTCGCCGGATACGGCACCGCGTTCTCGCTGGCCGCCGCCGCGCAGGCGATCGTCGCCTGCCTGGTCTCGTTCGGGTTGCTCGGGCTCGACGCTGCGGGCAGCCCCAGCTGGGTGGTGCTGATCGCGGTGATCGACGCGGTGTGCGGTGTGGCGCTGGGGCTGCTGGCAAGCGCGTTCGCGCGCACCGAATTCCAGGCCGTACAGTTCATGCCGGTCGTGGTCGCGCCGCAAATCTTCCTGTGCGGCTTGCTCGTTCCCCGCGGCCAGCTGCCCGATTGGCTGGAGGTGATCAGCAACGTGATGCCGCTGAGCTACGCGGTCGACGCGCTGCAACAAGTTTCGACGCATCCGGAGGTCACCGGCGAGATGTGGCGCGATCTGGCCATCGTCGCCGGATTCGCGATCGTCGCCTTGTGCCTGGGCGCGGCCACGCTACGACGGCGGACCACGTGACGGCAGGAAACGGTTCCGGCGGCGCCGAGCGGCCTGCCCGCACCGGCCGCCGACCGGGGCAATCGGGCGCCCGCGAGGCCATCCTCGCGGCCGCCCGCGCGCGTTTCGCCGACGCGGGCTTCGACAAGACCTCGGTGCGCGCCGTCGCCACCGACGCCGGGGTCGATCCCGCCCTGGTGCACCACTACTTCGGCACCAAGCAACAGCTCTTCGCCGCGGTGGTGGAGCTGCCGGTCGATCCGGAGGCGACCCTGCGCATCATCGAGGCCGCGCCACTGGATCAGCTGGGCGAGACGATCATTCGCGCGGTGATCGGGGTGTGGGACTCCCCCGCAGGACCCGGTGTGGTGGCGGTGGTGCGCAGCATCCTGGCCGGCAGCGACGACCCGTCTCTGGCCAGGACATTCTTGTTGGAAGTGGTGCTGGAACGCGTGCGCTCGCGTATCGCCACCCCGCAGGACGACGGCCGGGTCCGGATCGGCCTGGTCGCGTCCCAGATGATCGGCGTGCTGGTGGGACGCAAGATCGTCGGGGTGGAACCCCTGGCCTCGATGCCCGCCGCCGACCTGGTCGCCGCCGTGGGCCCGACGCTGCAGCGCTATCTGACCGGCGACATCGGACAGTGAACGCCGACCGGGCCGTCACTCCACGACTTCGACGACGTCGCCCGGCCACAGATACTCGTAGAAAGCCTTGGCTCCCTCGTGGGTCATCCGGACGCAGCCGTGCGACTTCTTCTCGATCGGGCCGACGTGGAAGGCGATGTCACCGTTGAAGAAGGTCGCGTACGGCATCGGAGCGTTGTGCATGGTGCTCCAATGGAACTCCTTCTTGAACGACACGCGGAAGACTCCCGGCGGCGTCTCGTATCCCGGCATCCCGTGCGAAATCGGCGTGGGGCCGTAGACCACCTTGCCCTCGTCCATCAGCCACGCTTCGTCGGTGGACAGCCGCATGCACGCACGGGCCGCCGTGGAGCACGGCGCGACGGGAGGCGGGGGCGGAATCAACGCGGGCATCCCGGGGATGTCCGGACCACCGGGCCAAAGAGGTTCGGCCTGTGCGGGCGCCGCCATGGTGAATCCCGCCGCCGCGACTCCGAAGGCAATCGCACACCGAGCTGTCCAGTTACGTAAACGCGTATCGCTCATTACGTTCCCGACCTCTCTCCCATACGCCACTCGGTGCCGCTCGTCAGGCCGGCCGCGTCACCCCTTCGCTGGAGCGAGCGGACCGTTCCGAGGTGCAAATGATCATGGCGGAGCCGGTTCGGAACGGTCAATGGAGGCAAAACGACCGTGACGGATCCGTTGCCGGGCGACGGGCGAGTCGTGCGGAAGCCGGACGGCAGGGCGGGTAGGTCAGGCGTCGGCCTGCGCGGTGAACACGTCGTGCTCGGCGTCGGTGACATCCCTGGCCTCGTCGACGAGCAGGACCGGGATGCCGTTCTCGATCGGGTATGCCCGGCGCAGGCGCGGGTTGTAGAGCAGCGCGCTGCCGTCGGCGGCACGGACCAGGCGCAGCGGGCCTTTGTCCTGCGGGCAGGCCAGCAGGCTCAGCAATGTGGCATCCAAGGTGGGCTCAGGCATACGAGAAACCTACCTTCCGGCCGGGCCGGGCCGGGAACCGTCCGTATCGAGTGCGGGTGTCCGGCGGAACGAGATGTGGCGATGACCGAAGAAGCTCGCGCCCGCCACCAGCGCCATCACCGCGACCGCCGACGGAATGCTCGGCAGGTGCAGCAGCGAGACCCCCAGCTGGAGCAGCACCATGTTCAGCACCAAGCCGCCGGAATTCACCGCGACGAACGCGAGGAAGTCCCGCGCCAGGCGGCCGCGCACCCGGAACACGAGGGTTCGGTGCAGGACGAACGCCACGACCACGCTGATGCTGTAGGCCAGGGCGGGCGCGAGCGCGGCGGGCGCCCGGTTGCCGAGCACCGCCAGCCACAGCACCGTCAGGGCCATGCCCAGGCCGGTGTTCACCACGCCGACGATCGCGAACGCGATCTCCTGGCGGCGCACCACGCGCAGCAGCGGGCCGGGGTCGGCGGGAAGCGCCGCGGACTCCACGCCTTCGGCATCCGTCTCGAAGGCCCGGGCCGCACCCGGTCGATCCGCCGCGCCCGCGCTCATCGGACGGCGTCGGCCAAATCGGTGTCCGGGGTCACGGCCGGGTCGGGCGGCGACGGCGCGTCACTCGGTTCGGCCGACCCGTCGAGCCGCCGCCTGCCGCGCAGGTAGGCCCACTCCAGCGCACCGACGCCGAGCAGCCCGGCCAGTGCCGCTGCGACGCCGATCCGCCAGCCCGGGGGTTGCCAGGACAGTACCAGCTCACCGGAGCTACCGGCCGGAATATCCACAGCCACAAAGGTTTTGGCGACCAGCGTGGAGGGGATCGCACGGCCGTCGATGGTCACCCGGTAACCGGGCCAGCCGAGCCGGGCGAACACGACCCGCCCACCTTCCGGGGAGTTCACCCGTACCCGGCTCGTCGTGTCCGATTCGGCGACCGACGTGGCCGTCACTCCCTGGGTGGCCGCGATCCGGCCGTCACGCGCCGAGATCAGGCCGTCGACGCGTTCGAGCACGGAGATGTACTTCTCGTGCCCCGGGTAATCGACCCACCTCCAGCCGGAGGGCGCGGGTCGGTCGCGCGCGTCCGGGTGCAGAGCGCGCTGCAGCACGACCCGGTCGACCTTCATCAGGTCGACGATGGTCCGGCCGGTGGTCGGCTCGGTCGCGAACGCCCGCCGGTAGGCATCGGGGCAGACACTGGTGTCCCAGCGCATGCACAACGTCTCGCCGAACCAGTAGTGCCCGTTGGGGGTGTACCCGCTGACGTAGGTCAGCTCGAGATCTTTCGCGTAGTTGCCGAAGACGAGCGATCCGTACGCGCCGGAAAGATTGCGTTCCGCCGGCGGGATCAGCATTCGGTCCGCCAGTTGCAGCGTAGTGCCGGGGAAATCGGGGAACGCGGCCTTCATCTCCGACCGGTTCTCCGGCAGATTCCAGCCCATCGGGGTCGGTTGCGCCGCCCACACCTGCAGATACGCGATCGGGAACACCGAAACGACGATCAGCGCGCACGCGGCGGCCGCGCCACGGCTGCGCCCCAGCCATACCGCGACGGCGCCGAGCGCCGCCACACCGAGCGCCGCCACGACATGCCAGATCACCTCGTGCGGCGCGGCCGAGAAGGAACGCGCCCACAACAGACCGATGAGCACCGCGGCCGCGACGCCACGCCGCCGCCAGTCCTGGACGGTGGCGAAGCGGCCCAGCAGCACGCACACCAGCACCAGCAGGCCCAAAGCCACCATCGGGAGCACCCGCGCAGGCCAGCGCAACGGGCCGACAGCGCCGGGACCGGCCGTCCACATCAACGCCATCACCGCGAACAGCGCGGGCGCGACGAACTCGCGCGCCGAGCCGAGCGCCTTGCGCCAGTCGACGAAGGCCAGCGCCGGGACCAGGAACCAGGCGATGTAGACCACCGGCATCGGCTGCACGTAGCCCCACCAGGAGCTGAACGCGGGCAGTGTGCTGGGCAGGCTGGCGTTCAGCGACTCCGACCACGGCACCGTGAGGAACTGGTCGTTGTTGATCTGCGCGGTGCCTCGCCAGGTCACCTTCGCCGACAGCATCGACGGCAGGTAGGTCGCCAACCCGGCCAGCGCGGCACACGCGGCGACCGTCAGCAGGCGCAGCGCCGGACGCCACGCCTTCTGATACACGAGTTCGCCGATCACGACGGCGCCCACCATCAGACCGGCTTCCACCGCGGGGAAGATGTACTGCACCGAGATGGCCAGATAAAGGAAGACGAAGGTGGGGATCGGCCCGCTGCGCCCACGGGCGTAGCGCACGCCGGAGGCCCACGCGTGGGCCAGCCAGGCGGTGCCGGTGAAGGCGGTCATCCAGCTGGCCTCGTCGAAGAACAGCAGCCATCCGGTGAACGGTATGGCGGCGCCCGCGACCGCCGCCCAGGGCGCCTTCGCGCCGTAGGCCAGGCAGATCCGGTAGACGCCGAGCGCGAGGACGATGGCGAAGATCAGTTTCACCACCGTGGCGTACAGCGCGAGGTTGTCCACCGACGGCGCGATCAGATCGATCAGCAGTTGCGGTGGATTGAGCAGTCCGGCTTCTTCGATGGTGTAGTTGCCCGCCATCCAGTGCTCGGGCACGAGTGCCGGGAGCCGTCCTTCGCGCAGGTACCGGCCGAGCATCACCCACAGCGGCGCGTACTGCGATTCGGTGTCGTCGGTGTAGAAATGCCGGACGTTGGCGAGTAGCACCGCACCGTATCCCGCGACCACCCCGAGCGCCGTGATGACGCCCCATGTCCAGACTTCGCGTGAAGGGAAGGTGCTACGTTCGGCCACGAGTCCCAGACCCTACCGTCAACGCGGTGCCGCGCGGGCATGCCAGTGCCGGAACGCCGTCCGGGAAGGCGCTATCGCGCGGCGCCTCGGGCCCCGGCCTCGGGCTCACGGTGGAACGAGATGTAGCGGTGGCCGAAGAAGCTGGCGACGGCCACCAGGCCCATCACCACGACCGCCGACGGAATCCGCGGCAGGTGCAGCACCGCGACGGCCAGCGACAACAGCACCGTATTCAGCAGCAGCCCACCCGAATTCACCACCACGAAGCCCGCGAAGTCGCGCAGCAGGCGGCCACGGACCCGGAACACGAGCGTGCGGTGCAAGACGAAGGCGACGACGATGCCGACGGCGTAGGCCAGCACCACCGCGACCGCGGGCGGCCACGCGTCGCCCAGCACCGCCAGCCACGCGACGGTCAGCGCGATGCCGAGCAGGGTGTTGCCCGCGCCGACCACCGCGAACGCGACCTCTTGTCGCCGGAACACCCGCACCAGGAGTCCCGGCGCGGGCCCGTCACCCACGGCCGCGGCCGCCGCGGCGTCCGGGCGCGCGTTCGTCTTCACGAAACGACGTCCGCCAGCTCACGATCCGGCTCGGTGCGCTCGGCGTCGCCCGCCTCCTCCGGCTCCTCGCGGCGCCGGGACCGGACATGCAGCCACTGCAGCACCCCGAGCCCGAGCACGCCCGCCACGGCGGCGGCGATGCCGATCTTCCAGCCGGGCGGACGCCAGGTCAGCACGAGTTCGGCGTTCTGGGTGCCCGCGGGGACGTCGACGGCGATGAAGGACTTGGCGACCGTGGTGATCGGAAGCGACTTGCCGTCCAGCGTGACCCGGTATCCAGGCCAGCCCAGCCGAGCGAACACCACCCGGCCGCCTTCGGCGGAGGACACGCGCACCCGGCTGGTGGTGTCGGTTTCGGAGATCGAGGTCGCGCTCACCTTCTCGGCATCGGTGACGCGGCCGTTCGTGGTCGAGATGAGTCCGCCCACGCGTTCCAGCACCGCGATGTAACGCTCGTGCCCGGGGTAGTCCACCCACTTCCACCCCTCGGGCGCCGGTTGGCCGGGCGCGTCGGGGAACAGCGCCCGCTGCAGCACCACGCGATCCAGATTCATCAGATCGACCAGCGGCCGCCCGGTGGTCGGCTCGGGCGCGAACATCCGCCGGTAGGCGTCGGGGCAGACGCTGCCGTCCCAGCGCATGCACAGCAGTTCACCGAAGTAGAAGTGGCCGCTGGGGGTGTACCCGTTGACGTAGTCGAGCTCGAGACCCCGGGCGTAGTTGCCGAAGACGAGCGAGCCGTACGCGCCCTCGATGCTCTTGTCCTGCGGCTGCAGCAGTCCTCGATCGCCCAGCTGGATGGTGTTGCCCGCGAAATCCGGGAACGCCGCCTTCGCTTGCGAACGCTTCGCGGGCAGATTCCACGACATCGGCGTCGGTTGCGCCGCGTCGACCTGGAAGTAGGCGATCGGGAACATCGCGACGATGGTCAGCGCGCACGCCGCCGCGGTTCCCTTGGTGCGCCCGAGCCACACCGCCGCCGCGACCAGCGCGGCCAGCGCGAGGGCCGCGATCACGTGCCAGATCACGTCGTGCGGGTCGGCGGAGAACGAGCGCACCCACAGCAGCAGGATCAGCACGCCCGCCGCGATGCCGCGGCTCTTCGGATCCCGCACCGTGCCGTACCGCCCCAGCAGCACGCACACCAGGATCAGCAGGCCGATGGCCAGCATCGGCAGCACGCGCGCGGGCCAGCGCAGCGGACCGACCGAACCGGGGCCCGCGGTCCACATCAGCATCATCATCGCGAAGATTGCGATCGCGCTCAGCTCCCGCCACGCCTCCCGGGCGCGACGCCAATCGACGAACGCGAGGGCGGGGATCAGGAACCACGCGATGTAGGTGACCGGCAGCGGCTGCACGTAACCCCACCACGACGTGAAGGCGGGCAGCGAGCTGGGCAGGCTGGCGTTCAGCGACTCCGACCACGGCACGGTGAGGAACTGGTCGTTGTTGATCTGCGCGGTGCCCCGCCAGGTCACCTTCGCCGACAGCATCGACGGCAAGAAGGTCAGCAGGCCCGCTAGCCCCGCGCAGCCCGCCGCGAGCGTCAGCCGCAGCACCGGCTGCCACTTGCGCTGGTACACCAGCTCGCCCACGGCCACGGCCAGCAGCATCAGCACGGCTTCCACCGCGGGAAAGATGTACTGCGTCGAGATGGTCAGGTAGAGGTAGACGAACACCGGGATCGGCCCGCCGAGACCTCGCGTGTAGCGCACCGACGCGGCCCAGGCGTGCACCATCCAGGCGGTGCCGGTGAGCGCGGTCATCCAGCTGGCTTCGTCGAAGAAGAGGAAGAAGCCCGACAGCGGCAGCGCGATGCCCGCCACCGCCGACCAGGCGGGCCTGCCGCCGTAGGCGAGGCAGACGCGATACACGCCGAGCGCGGCGATGATCGAGAAGATCAGCTTCACGACGGTCGCGTACAGCGCGACGTTGTCCACCGAGGGCGCGATCAGATCGATCAGCAGCTGCGGTGGGTTGAACAGGCCCGCGTCGTCCATGGTGTTGTTGCCCGACATCCACTGCTCGGGCACCATGACCGGGAACTCGCCCGCGCGCAGCGCACGGCCGAGACCGACCCACAGCGAGGTGTACTGGGATTCGGTGTCGTCGGTGAAGAAATGCCGGGCGTTGGCGAGCAGGACAGCGAGGTAACCCGCGATCACTCCGAGCGCGGTGATGACCCCCCACCGGTAGACATCTCGCCGCGAATAGACATCCGGCCGCGAGCCGGGCACTGCACTGTCCGTCACGAGTTCCAAACCCTACAGGGCAGCCCTCCGCTTGGCATCGGTCGCGGACGCCACCAAGATGAGGGCATGATCAGCTGCTCCGGTAGCCGCCCTGCGCCCCGTGCTAGAGTCCACACCGGTTCGGGCTCTGCAGTCCTGCGCCGAGTACCGGCACGCACCGTCATCGAAAGTCGAACCAGCTGATGCCGATTCCCCCCGCCCGCACACTCCGTTCCGGCGCCCCCGCGACGAACGGTGCATCGGCGCGGCCCGGCGTGGACCGGCCGCACACGGTGTCGGTGGTCGTGCCGGTGTACCGGGGCGAGGACACGATCGCCGGCCTGGTCGCCGAGCTGCACGATCTCACGCGCTCCTCCGAGACTCCCGGCGGCACGGCGTTCACCGTCACCGAGATCATCCTGGTGCACGATCACGGCCCGGACCGCTCCGATGTGGTCCTGCAGGAATTGCAGCGGACCTACCCCGCGGTGCGCACCGTCTGGCTCAGCCGGAACTTCGGCCAGGATGCCGCCACGATCGCCGGAATGTCGGTCGCCGCCGGTGACTGGATCGTCACCATGGACGAGGACGGCCAGCACGATCCCCGCTTCATCAGCACGTTCCTGGACACGGCGCTGGCGCAGCGCGCCGATCTCGTCTACTCCAAGCCCAGCAACACCCGGCCGCACGGATTCCTGCGCAATCTGACCTCGCGCGGAGCGAAGCTGGTGCTCGCGACGCTGTTCGCGTTCCCGGATTCCACCCGGTTCGAGAGCTACCGGCTGATCCGCGGGGACATCGGCAGGCAGCTCGCCGAGGTCGCCTCCAACGGCGTCTACCTGGACGTCGCGCTGACCTGGGTGGTCGGCGCCGTCGCGCAGGCGCCGGTGGTGCTGCGCGCCGAAGGCCGGGAGGAGTCCGGCTACAACTACCGCCGCCTGTTCTCCCTGTTCTGGAAGATGGTGCTGTGCAGTGGCACCCGCGGTCTGCGGTTGGTCAGCCTGCTCGGCGTCACCCTGGCGCTGGCCGGCGGGGTGATGGCCGCGATCGTCGTCTTCGAAGCGCTGACCACCGACGGCTGGGCGCCCGAAGGCTGGGCCTCCACCATCGTGGTACTGCTGCTGTGCTCCGGCGCCATCCTGTTCTCACTCGGGCTCATCGCCGAGTATCTGGGCGTGGCCCTGCACATCCTGGTGGGCAAGCCCCTCTATCTGACCGTCGAGACGCCGACACCGCGTCCGGCGGACGCTTCGGAACCGACCGCCACCACCGCCAGCAGGGGGACCGACCGGGTTGAGCACTGACCGCGTCATCTTCAGCCGCCCGTACCGGGCGCGCCGGGAACTAGCGAACCTGGAGGCGGTGCTGGCCTCCGACCACAGCCATGGCGACGGACAGTTCACCGCGTCGGCCACCGCGAAGCTGAAGGCGATCACGGGCGCGCCGCACGCCCTGCTCACCACGTCCTGCACGTCCGCGCTGGAAATGGCGGGCCTGCTGCTGGAGCTGGGCCCCGACGACGAAGTGATCGTGCCCAGTTTCGCCTTCACCTCCACCGCCACCTCGATGGCACTGCGCGGAGCGATCTGTGTCTTCGCCGACATCGATCCGGCCACCGGGAACCTCGATCCGGAGTCGGTGGCGGCCGTGCTCACCGAGCGCACGAAGGCCGTGGTGGTCATCCACTACGGCGGCGTCGCCGCCGACATGGCCGGACTGCTGGAGTTGGCGAACGCGCACGGTGTCGCCGTCGTGGAGGACAACGCGCACGGGCTCGGCGGCACCTGGCGCGGCCGGAAGCTCGGCACCATCGGCACGATGGGCACGCTCAGCTTCCACGACACGAAGAACGTGCACTGCGGCGAGGGCGGCGCGCTGCTGCTCACCGACGAGATCCTGATGGCGCGCGCCGAGATCATCCGGGAGAAGGGCACCGACCGGGCCCGGTTCCTGCGCGGAGCCGTGGACAAGTACTCCTGGCAGGACATCGGTTCCAGCTACTTGCCGAGCGAGCTGAACGCGGCCGTGCTGGACGCGCAGCTGGACGAGTTCGACGCCATCCAGGCCGGACGGCACCGGGTGTGGGACGCCTACGCCGCCGCCCTGCCGGACTGGGCCCGGCGCAACGACGTGCGCCTGATGTCGGTGCCCGCCGATCGCGAGCACACCGCGCACCTGTACTACCTGCGCACCCCGACCGAGCGCCGCCGCGACGACCTCATCGCATACCTGGCCGAGCAGGGCATCTCCGCGCCCTTCCACTACATTCCACTGGATTCCAGCCCGGCCGGCTTCAAGCTCGGCCGCACGCCGCGCGCGTGCGCCCGCAGCGCCGAGTTCTCCGCGACCGTCGTGCGCCTGCCGCTCTGGCCGGATCTCACCGACGCGCAGGTGGCCCGGGTGGTGGACGCGGTCACCGCGTTCACCGTCTGATCACGCGGTGAGCACGTAGAGCTTCTCCCGGCCGCCCGCGATCAGCGACCGCCGGGCCACCCGTGGTCCGTACGCCGTGAAGAGCTCGTCCAGCGTCCGCTCGGTGAAGCGGTGCGCCTGCTCGCCGTCGCCCGCGTCGGTGAACCGTCTGCCGATCGTCGCGAGAACCGGATTGTCGCTGGTCGCCAAGTTGCGAACGGGCTCGGCGACGATGACCTGTTCGGTGGCCGCCGCGAGCATCCGATCGAGGAGGGGGCGCGGCTCGGGCAGGAAGTGATAGAGACTGGCCTGCATGATGACGTAGTCGGCCTCGGGCAGCGCGTCGCCGGAACGCAGGTTCCACACTCTGCCTCGCCCGCCCGCTTCGTTCACGCGCGCGACGAAACGCTCGTTCAGATCGAGCCCCGTGTAGTCGACCGACTTGTGGCGCAAGTAGCGGGTGTAGAGCGTCGCGGGCCCGCAGCACAGATCGACCACACTCGCACCCGCGGGCACGAGTTCCGCGATCGCGCGATACCGAGCCGTGTAGTGCCTGCCGTACAACCCGCGCATCAGAACCTCGTAGACGGTCCCGTTGCGGTAGATGAGGCTCGTTCTCACAGGCACTCACTATGCCATCGGTCGGTGAATCCGGTGCTTCGGCAATGTGAATCGCGTTCAGTCACCGAACAGCGTGCGCGCCTGGTCCGCGGTGAGGATCTCGTAGGCGTCCGACGCCCGGTTGTACCACCACGTGTCCGGTCCCGGCTCCGGCCGCCCGGCCGCCTGCACCGCGCGGGACGACGGACGGAACGACGGGCTGCGCGGGATGTCGTCCACCACGTACACCACATCAGGGCGCTGATCCGGATCCAGTACCCGCAACGCCTCGGTGACGTCCTTGGGGTCGAGACGGAAGCCTTTGCGCACGCTCACCGCGGCCACCGCTATGCAGTGGTCGCCGACGTTGAGCCCGTAGGCGACTTCCATGTCGACGGCGGTGACATCGTTGAGCACGTCGACCATCGGCTGGCCGAAGACCGGCCCGCGCCGGGTGTGGATCACCGTGTCGGTGCGATCGATCAGCCAGTAGTCGCCGTCACTGTCGCGACGGAACAGGTTCTCCGTCGGCATCCAGGAGTCACCCGCCGCGAAGACGCCGCGCAGCCCGCCCGCGGAGAGGTCGACGCCGTCGGACGCTTTGCCGATCAGTAGGCCCACCTCGTTGTCCGCGCAGCGGCGGGCGAAGCCGGAGCCGTCGACCAGGATGCGTTCGGTCAACGGATCGAAGGCGACCAACTCCACCTTCGCGGTGCCGGGGACCGGCCTGCCTTTGCAGCCGCGCTTCACTCCGGCCACATTGGCCAGTACCACGTCGCCCTCGATCGAGGCGTAGAACTCCACCACGCGGGCCGGGTCGAACTGCTCGACGGTGCGCCGCCACAGTCCGGCGGGCATACCGGAGCCGATGAACAACCGGATCGGGTGGCGATGACCGGCCGGGAACACCTCGGCGTCGAGAATGTCGCGCAACATGGTCCAGGTATAGGTGACCACGGTGACGCCGTAGCGGTGCACCTCCTCGGCGAAGCGCTCCGGATCCAGCGACCGGGCCAGCGCGATCCGGCTCCCGCCCGCGACCGCCCCGCCGAGACTGACCAGCAGCCCGGACGAATGGTGCAGCGGCGCAAGGCAGTACACGGTGTCCCTACGGTTGAGATCGGCCGTGGTCGCGGTGCCGAACGCGGACAGCGCCCAGCGATGGTTGCTGATGTACTTGGTCTCCAGCCGCTCGCCGGTTCCGGTGACGAGCACGAACGCCAGCTCCCGGGCGAGGCCGGGGTCGGGCCGGTACCACGCGGGCACGTGCACCCGCGCCGGATCGATCTGTTCCAGGTCGATCAAGCGGTCGCTCATCGGCAGCGCCAGCTCGCGCGTGTCGCCACCGCCGAGCACCAGCACCCTGGCGCCGGTCGCGGCGGCCTGCCGCAGGTTCTCCGGATCGGAGATCAGCGTCTCCACGCCGGTCAGTTCGATCGCACGGCTCAAATCGCTGTTCGGGGCCAGCAGGACCGCCACCGCGCCCAGCCGCGACAGCGCCGCGACGGAGGCCAGCGCGCTCGGCCGGGTCTCCATCACCACGCCGATCCGCATGGCGGGGCGCACACCGACCGAGATCAGGCCGCGCACCACGTTGTCGATGCGCTCGTTGACCGCCGCGTTGGTGTGCACGCGGTCGTCGAACAAGAACAGGTCCCGCTGCGGCGCGCGCCGCGCCTGCTCGGCGAGCAATCGGCCGAGCGAAATGCGTGTGTGCGGCTGGATCATGCCCAGCCGGGTCAGCCTGGGCAGCGCCCGCGCCGCTTCGCCTGCCAGTTCGATCGAACCCCGCACGGTGTTGTTCGCGATGCCCTCGAGCGCCTTGCCCACCCCGGTGCCCGCCTCCGCCAGTGTCGCGGCCGTGTGCACCACCCGGGTCGCCGCCGACCGAGGGCGATTGTTCGCCACGTGCTCGGCCATCGGCACGATCTCCGGGGGAAGCGGTTTGTCGCCGTTCATCCACTCGACCCACTGCCGCACCAGCGGCCAGGTGTGGTTGGTGGCCATGCTTCCGGCCACCAAGCCGAAGTGGCCCGCGACCAGCGTCGCCTCGTAGACCTCCGCGTTCGGCGCGGCCCGCACGATACCGCGCACCGCGGCGGGTTGCCCGATGTCGTCGACCTCGCCGACGAACGCCAGGATCGGGCACTTCAGCTCGGCCAGCGAGATCGGGTGGTCCCGGATCACGAAACCGCCGAGCATCAGCCGGTTGTGCGCGACGAACTGCTTGAGCAGGTCCGCCGCGGCCGGTCCGGCGTAACCGACCCAGCCGTCGCTGTTGAGGAAGCGACGCTGCCGCTCCTTCGGCAGCAGCGCCTCCCGGTCGTGCAGCTGACGGAGGAAATCGATCCTGGACTTGGCCGTCTTCACCGGGTCGAGCAGCTGGAAGCCGATCCGCACCATCGAGTCGGTGATCGGCAGCCGGGTGACCACGTGATCGGCCAGGAAGTCCGCGACGTCGGAGACCATGCCGTAGGGCAGCCCGAACGGCATGCCCGCGACGATGTCGACCGGGCTGCCGAAGGTGACGATGCTGTCCACGCCCTTGCCGTAGCGGTAGGCGGCGGTCTGATAGGCGAACATCCCGCCCTGCGAGTAGCCCATCAGGTGCACGCCGGAGCCGGTGGCCTCGTTGACGGTGTCGATGGCGCTGTTGACGGCCAGCACGTGGTCGGCGAGGTCGCGCTGCCAGCCGCCCTCCTCGCTCGCGGGCGAGCCGAAGTCCACCACCCAGCAGTCCACGCCGCCGCGGTGCAGGATCCCCACGGCGCCGTCCTCGGCGTTCACGTCCCAGATGTCGGCGTTGACCATGAGCGGCGGGACCAGCAGGGCCACCGGCCGCCCCGGGGTCGCGTCGTCGGGGAAGTAATGGCGCAGCCGGTACATGCGTCTGCGCTCCACGACCTCGAACGGCGAGGACGCGACGTCATGGGTCAGGCCGCCGAAGCGGATGACCTCCAGGCCGTTCTGCGCGGTCGCCATCAACCGCTGCACCGAGCCCACCACAACCTTCGCATTCAACTTCACCATCGCTCCTGGCCCTACCCTAGAACGTGACCCGCATCACACACCGCGAGGTGTTCGAACGAGCTTCCCACACCATCTGTCCATTATGTGTCCGCTGTGACACGTCACATGCCAGGATGCCGCGGTCGGCTTCCCGGACGTCCACCTATCGGCTCGAGTACGTCGTCGGTCGATGCTCCGGCAACGAGAAGCCGAGCAGCCCGATCCCCGACGTCGACCGCACCACCTGGCACAGGCGTCCGGGGCGGACATGGTCGTGCCTCCGATCGGAGTCACGGCACGGAGTTCCTCCGCTCGGCTCAGCGTAGGCGACCCGGCGCGGAACACAGCGCGCCCGGCACGGCGGCGTCGGCGAACATCGGTCGCGGCGCAGCCCGGTTCCGGTGGATGAGGGCGGCCCCCGGCCGCGGTGAACGCACGAGGAGCACCGAACCGCCCGGCGCGAATGAGCACCCCGGGACAGCTAATCCTTCGCGACCAGAAGGCAATCCGAAGACCGCCCCAGCGACGCCACCCACCGTTTCCGGAATCGACCGCGTGTCGTGACCATCCGCCGGGCCACGGGACGATCTTCGAAATTTTCCTGCGCTCAGCCGCTTTCGGCGTCTACCATCGATCGTGTCTGGAACGCCATGGCGCGTAGGCAATTTCGTTCGATGAGCTCTGTGCGGGCATACCCGCTGCTGTTTGATGTGAACACCCAGCGACTCTGAACTATCGGCGACCCTCAATTCCACCCTGCTCCACAACCCGTCACCATGTCCCGGTGGCCGTCTCGAGGTGAGGACCACGCATGACCATTGAAATGCCAGTCCAAACGGAAAACAACGTGCGCAAGAGCCTGAGCACCAGCACGGCGGGGCTGCTCGCGCACACCACCAAATCCGAACCGCAGATGCAGGGCATCAGCTCCCGGTGGCTCACTCGCGCCCTCCCGTGGACGCAGGTCAACGGCGGTGTGTACCGGGTCAATCGCCGCCTGACGCACACCGTGGGCAACGGCGAGGTGGAATTCGTCATCGACGGTTCCACCGCGCGGGTGATTCCGCTGGAATTGCAAGAACTTCCGGCACTTCGCGGATTCGACGACGAGGAAGTCCTGCGCGGCCTCGCCGATCGTTTCGAACAACGCGATCTCGGACCCGGCACCGTGGTGGCGGAATTCGGTAATGCCATGGATCAAGTCGTGCTGATCGTGCACGGCAAATTGAGCAAGATCGGATCGGGTGAATACGGCGAGCAGACGAAGCTCGGCATCCTGGGCGGTGGCGATTTCTTCGGCGACACCCTGCTCACCGAGCCCTCGGCGATCTGGCCGGTCACCATCAAGACGGTCACGCGGACGACCGTCCTGGCCCTGCCGCGGCAATCGCTGACGGAATTCCTCGACAACACTCCGGCGCTGCGGGAGCAACTCGACCGCGTCGCCGCAGCGCCCAGTCGTCCGCAGAACAACAAGGGCGAGGCCGACATCACGATCTCCTCCGGCCACGCCGGCGAACCGCTGCTGGAAGGGACGTTCGTCGACTACGACGCCGCGCCGCGCCAATACGAACTCAGCCTCGCGCAGAGCGTGCTGCGGGTGCACACCCGGGTCGCCGATTTGTTCAACGACCCGATGAATCAGGTCGAGCAGCAATTGCGCCTGACCATCGAAGCTCTCTACGAACGGCGCGAATACGACCTGGTCAACAATCCTGATTTCGGTCTGCTGCACAACTGCGATCTGAAACAGCGCATCTACACCGAGTCCGGCGCGCCCACCCCGGACGACTTCGACGAACTGCTCAGCATGCGCCGCAGCACGAAATTGTTCCTCGCTCACCCGAAGGCGATCGCCGCGTTCGGACGCGAATGCACCAAGCGCGGGATCTACCCGGATCCGGTCGAGGTGGACGGGCACCGTGTGCCCGCATGGCGTGGCGTACCGATATTCCCGTGCGGCAAGATCCCGGTCAGCGACACCCAGACCACCTCGATCCTGGCCATGCGCACCGGCGAGAAGGATCAGGGCGTGATCGGCCTGCACCAGACCGGGATCCCGGACGAGTACGAGCCGAGCCTGAACGTGCGCTTCAAGGGCATCGATGACCAGTCGATCATCTCCTACCTGATCAGCTGCTACTACTCGGCGGCCGTGCTGGTGCCGGATGCCCTCGGAGTGCTCGACAACGTCTCGGTCGCCCGGCAAGCCGACTGACCCGGGGGTGATGGGCATGTCGGTGCTCTCCCGCGCCGGGGCGGCGCATGCCACCGATGAGGTGGCCGCCGCCGTCGTGGCGCTACTCACCAACACCCGGACGTCCGCTCCGGCCGAGCTTTTCACATCCGAAAAGGTTGAGGCGCACGGTATTTCGCTGCCGCGCGAAAAGGGCGGGAAGCCCGGCCGGTTGCTCGGGCCCTCCGGGCTGGGTGCCGCAGCACTACTGCTTCCGGATCGTGGAACCACGTCCACCAGCGCGACATCCTCCCCCGCCCATGGCGGCACCAGCACTCCGTCGCCTACCTTCGGCAGCGCTCGAGTGCCGACCCCGGCGGCGGGGAGAACGCAGTCGCCGACAGCGTCACGCGTCCCCGCCGGACCCACCGGGCTCGGCACGGCGTCGGCGTTATCGGGAATCCACGGCTTGGCCACGCTGCCACGCACGCCCGAGCCCATGCCGCTGCAGCGAACCCGATCGGACGGCGCGGCTGTGGTGGCCGGATCGGGCACGGCCACCGAGTACCGCGATCGCGAGGACCCGATCCCGCCGCTGTACTGCCCGCCGCCGCTGCGCGACGATCCGGCGCTCGCCGAGGCCGTCAACACCGGCATCGTCGAGTGGGCCAGGGACATCGGGCTGTACGAAGGCCGGCTGGACGAATTGCGCGACGCCGATTTCGGCCGGTTGATCATGCTCGCCCACCCGGACTGCGACAACGCCGACCTGCTGCTGGCGGCGGCGAAGTGCGCGGTCTCGGAATGGTCCGTGGACGACTACTACTGCGAGGAGGACGCCGACGACCGGGCTCCGGACGGCACCCCCTCCAGCGCCGAGGCGGAGCTGGGTCCCCGGCTCGAATTGGCGGCCGCCGCCATGGACCCGGTGCACCTTCCCGCGCGGTACGTCGCGCAGCTCGAGGCGGCCCTCGACGCCGACCCGATCCTGCGCGCTTTCCGCACGTCCTTCGAGCATCTCGCCCGCTATGCGCGTCCGGCGCAACTGGCCCGGCTGCGCACCGAGATCGCGGGCTGGTTCATCGCGCTCGGCGCGGAGGCGGGCTGGCGGGCCGCGGGGCGGATGCCGCCGGTATGGGAGTACCTGACCAACCGGCAACCGCACAGTTTCCTGCCGTGCATGGCGCCGACCGACGTGGTCGGCGGCTACGAGTTGCAGGCCGCGGAATACACCGACCCCGCGGTCCGCCGCGTGGTCACCACGGCGGCGCTGGCCAGCCAGATGGTGAACGACCTGTACTCGATGGCGCGTGAGGACCTCTCCAACGGCAGAGAGTTCAATCTGCCGACCGTCCTGGCCGCAGAGGAGCGCTGCTCGCGCCGCGAGGCCGTGCTGCGCACCGCCGAGGTACACGACGAACTGGTGCACCGGTTCGAACGGGAGGCGGCGCCCTTGGCCGCGCTGGGCTCACCGGAATTACGCCGCTTCCTCACCGGCCTGTGGGCCTGGATGGGAGGCAACCGCGCCTGGCACGCCGACAGCAAACGCTATCGCGACCCGCACTGAAGCTACCCGCAAGTGAGCAATGAAGCAGTACCGCACCGAGAGAGGATGATCGCGCATGACCATGCTCAACCCGGAGACCGGGACCGTTCTGCGTACCAGCTACCAGAAATCCGTCGCCGCGTACTGGAACAACAACCCGAACGACGACCGGGTCAACACCAAACTCGGTGAAGTCGACGGGCTCTACCACCACCACTACGGCATCGGCGACCCGGACCCGTCCGTGCTGACCGGCCCGGAGGACACCCGCGAGGAGCGCATCGTCACCGAACTGCACCGGCTGGAGACCGCGCAGGCGGATTTCCTGCTCGACCACCTCGGCGACATCCGTCCCGGCGACCGGCTGATGGACGGCGGCTCCGGTCGCGGCGGCACCAGCTTCATGGCCAACCAGCGCTTCGGCTGCCAGGTCGACGGCGTCACCATCTCCGAGTACCAGGTCGGCTTCGCCAACGATCAGGCCGTCCGCCGCGGCGTCGCGGACAAGGTGCGGTTCCACTTCCGCAACATGCTGGACACCGGATTCGAGAGCGGCTCCATGCGCGGGATCTGGACCAACGAGACCACCATGTACGTGGACCTGTTCGACCTGTTCCGCGAGTTCTCCCGCCTCTTGGAGCCGGGCGGGCGCTACGTGTGCATCACCGGTTGCTCCAATGACGTGACCGGCGGCCGCTCGTCCTCGGTGAGCTGGATCGACGCGCACTACGGCTGCATGATCCATCCGCGCAGCGAGTACTTCCGCGCCATGGCCGAGAACGACCTCGTGCCCATCGCCGTGACCGAACTCACCGCGGCGACCATCCCGTACTGGGAGCTGCGCACGAAATCCGAGCTCGCCACGGGTGTCGAGAAGCCGTTCCTGACCGCGTACCGGGAGGGCAGCTTCCACTACCTGCTCATCGCCGCCGATAAGGTGGGCAGGTGACCGACACCCTCGTCCAGCCGTACACCGACCGCGAGGCCCTGCCCGTCGAGCTCGTCGACGACGCGGGCCGCGCGGTCGGCGCGTGCTCGGTCGCCGAGGCCCACCTGGCCCCGGGACTACTGCACCGCGCGTTCTCCGTGTTGCTGTTCGACTCGGCCGGCCGGGTCCTGTTACAGCAGCGCGCGGCGGTGAAGACCAGGTTTCCGTCGCTGTGGGCCAACACCTGCTGCGGCCACCCCGCCCCGGGCGAACCCGTCGCAACCGCGGCGGGGCTGCGCTTGGCCGAGGAGATGGGCCTGACGATCGCGCTCACCGAGGCGGGCGTCTACCGCTACCACGCGGCGGACCTCCGCACCGGCCGCGTGGAGTCCGAATGGGATCACGTGCTGATCGGGCGGCTGGACATCGGCACGCCTCGGCCGGACCCGGCCGAAGTCGCCGACTTCGCCTGGATCCAACCGGACGCACTACGCGACGCCCTGGCCGACAATCCGGATGCCTACACGCCGTGGCTGGCGGGTGTGCTCGACATCGCGGAGCACGCGCACGTCACCCGCGCTACGGCACCCTGAGCGTCGCGTTCGCTCGATCTCCCTGGAGCGAGGCGGCGAAGCGCAGCATCGACTGCACCGCTGCCTCGATCCGGCCCGCAATGGGTTCTCTTCTCGGCTGTAGTGCGGCTCGACATACCTGCTCGTCACTGCGGTCACTAGTGGATCACATGATTGGATGCGCATATCCATGTAACACCATGGAGCCAACCTGAGAGAACTCATAGGAACGGCACAGGCTGCGGCCAGGACCGTTCTGCATCGTTGATGTTGTAAGAGTTCTCGGTGAAGTGAGGTGCGTGATGGTCGAATTCGAGGTCACCGGAACGAGGGTGACGGTGCACGTGCTCGGCGCACATCAAGTGCTGGCACTGCGCGACCACCTGACCTTCGATTTGTCGGACATCACCGCGCTCGGCCTGGCCGGGGTAGACCGCCGCCCGCCGTGGGTGCGCGCGCCCGGCGCCTTCTTCCCCGGCGTGATCGCGGCCGGGACATTTCGCGGCAAGGGCCGCAAGGAATTCTGGGACACACGCTTCGACGGACACGCCATCCGTATCGACTTGGCGGGCGCCGATGTCACACGCCTGGTGGTCGACGTCGCCGACCCGGACGCCGAGCTGCGCAAGCTCGCCATCGCGGTAGCCGCCTGAGCCTCGCTCAGGTGCCGAACGATCGCAGCGAGCCGGTGAACGGCTTCGGCGGCGGCGCGGCGAATTCGCCCCGTCCGGACTTGCGCAGACCGAGCGTGAGCAGCGATTGGACGGTCAGGGTCGCCGCCGCAACACCGTCCACCACCGGCACGCCGACCTTGGCGCGCACCTGCGCGGACAGATCGGCCATCCCCGCGCAGCCCAGAACGATCGCATCGGACCGATCCGCCTCGACCGCTTCCCTGCACGCTTCGGTGACGATCTCGCGCGCGTCCGGATCGCTGTCGAGGGCGAGCACGGGAATCTCACAGGCGTGGATACCGCGGCAGAAGCGCCGCATCCCGTAGCGCTCCGCCAGATCGGCCGCCCGGCCGACGGTCCGGCCCAGGGTGGTGACCACGCTGAACCCACGACCGAGATGAGCGGCGGTACGCATGGCGGCCTCGGCGATCCCGATCACCGGTCCCCCGGCCAGCTCGCGCGCGGCGTCGAGACCGGGGTCGCCGAAGCAGGCCAGCACGTAGCCGTCGACCCCCTCGGCCTCCCCGCGCCGGATCGCGGCGAGCAGGCCGGGAACGCTGAGCGCTTCGTCGTAGTGACTTTCGATCGAGGCCGGTCCCATCTCCGAGGTCACCGCGTCGAGCAGGGTGCCAGGACCAGCGACGGCCCTGGCACACCGCTCGATCGTGTCGGTCATCGCCCGGGAGGTATTGGGGTTGACCACGCGAATACGCATCAGGCCGCGCTCTCCCGCACCGCCGGCCGGGTGCGCGTGGCCAGGACGTAGTAGGCCACGAAGCCGAGTCCGCAACCGACGAACCAGCTGTACTGGGCCGCGGTGTACATACCGGTGACGTCCTTGGCCAGCACGGGGATCACCGCGACCAGCGCGCCGACGACCGTCGCGATCACCGCGGCCGGGTTGTATCCGCCGCGATACCAATAGCGCCCGCTGCTGGACATCGTGAACAGGTCGTCCACCGCCACGCGTTGCTTGCGCACGAGGTAGTAATCGGCGATGAGCACCCCGAACAGAGGGCCGATGAAGGCGCCGAGCACCTCCAGCGTGTAGTGGATGACCTCCGGGTTGTTGTAGAGATTCCACGGCGTGATCAGCACCGAGCCCACCGCGGCGATCATGCCGCCCGCGCGCCAGCTGACGCGCTGCGGACTCACATGCGAGAAGTCGAAGGCCGGCGAGATGAAGTTCGCGACGATGTTGATGCCGATGGTGGCGACAGTGAAGGTCAGTGCGCCGAGCACGATCGCGAAGGTGCTGTCGATGCGCGCCACCGTGGCGACCGGGTCGGTGATCAGCTCGCCGTAGACCGGCACCGTCAGCGAGGCGGTGATCACCACCAGCAACGAGAACAGCAGGAAGTTCAGCGGGAGACCGAGCAGGTTGCCCCGGCGAACCACGGCGAAGGACTTGCCGTACCGGGAGAAGTCGCCGAAATTCAACATCGGCCCGGAGAAGTAGGAGACCACGAGCGCGATGGCGCCCAGCATCACCGGCACCGAGTCCCATCCGGTGTACCGCACCGCGCCCAGGTTCAGATCGATCGCGCCCCAGCCGGCCTTCGCGATCAGGTAACCGCACAACAGGAACATCACCACGTACACCGCGGGCCCGCAGAAGTCGATGAACCGGCGAATGGACTCCATGCCCTGCCAGAAAACACAGGCCTGCACCACCCACAGCGTCAAATAGCTGCCCCAGCCGAGCAGCGACAGACCGAGGAACCCGTAGTCGCCTGCCACCGCGTAGGGCCCGAGGGACGGAAACAGCTTCACCAATACGACATCCAGTGCCGCCGAAGCGAGAAACGTCTGAATGCCGTACCAGGCCACCGCGATCAGCCCGCGGATGATCGCGGGTATATTGGCGCCGAGCACGCCGAACGCACTGCGGCAGATGACCGGGTACGGCACGCCGGTCATCTGACTCGGCTTGGCGACCAGATTGCAGAAGAAATACACCAGGGTGATCCCGATCAGCAGGGCCACCAGTACCTGCCAGCTGGCCAAGCCGAGCGCGAACAAGCTGCCCGCGGTGACATAGCCACCGACGCTGTGCACGTCCGACATCCAGAACGCGAAGATGTTGTAAGAGCCCCAGTTCTGCTTGCGCAGCGGCGCGAGATCGTCGTTGGTCAGCCGTGGGTCGTAGCCGACGGGGGCGATCCGCTCGGGAGCGGCTGCCGCGGCGATGGTTTCGGTCATGGTGTTTCCCATCCGAAGGGTGAAAACGGTGATCGAAACGACGGTAGGAATCTGCTATTGCCCGTCCATTGCGCGGTTATTGCCCGGCTATTGCGCGGCAGATATATCTTCCGGCGCGAGCAGACCAGTATCGGTGGGCAAGGTCGCGATCACGGACTCCAGCCTGCGATGGTGATGTTCGGCGACGAGCAGCAGGCGCTCGACATCCCGGGCCAGGAACGCGTCCAGCATCAACGCGTGGTCGGTGTGCAGCCGCACTCGGTCGGCCCGGCCGATGTGCACCATCGACTGCACCGGCTCGGTGACGTTCCACGCCGCTTCTAACATGTGCAGCAGTCGAAACATGCGTGACGGCCGGGTCAGCGCCACATGGAAGGCACGCGACCCACGGTGGTAGGCGGCCGGGTCGTCGTCGCGAATCGCCTGTTCCAGGGCCTCGGTCACATCCAGCAGTTCGGCGCGGTCGGCGGCGGAGTGGTTCATGGCGGCCGCGGCGAGCGAGGCCGTCTCCAAGGTCTGCCGCGCGATGTACATCTCGCGCAACTCGGCGGCGGTCAGTTGCGCCACCGTGTACCCCGCGTGCGGCTCGTGGGTGACCAGCCCCTCCCCGATCAGTGTCTTGAGCGCTTCGCGCACCGGAATATGGCTCACGCCGAACAGTTCCGCCACCTCGCGCAGCGGGATGACGGTGCGGGGCGGCACCGCCCCGTCGAGGATCACCCGGCGCAGTTCGCCGAGGATGATCTGCGGGCGGCCGGGTGTGTCGACGACCAACCTCGCGAGCAGCGCCGAACGTCGTCTCGGGGGCATGGCAACACGCTAGGGGCAGCGTGTTGCGTTCCCGGTCACCCGTGTGACGGTCAGGAAACGTCTTCTCACAGTACCGACCGGTCGCGTGGTGGGTGCGGGTCCCGGCCACCGGTCTCGAGCGAAACGAGACACCTAGCATGGGATTGTTCGCGACGCCGCAGGCGCTGAAAGACAGGCACAGGTTCCGATGACAGTTTCGGCAGGGCAGTTCGTAGATCGCCGTTTCGCGCGACTGGTGGCGGAGTTCGACCGGCTGTTCCGGCGTCCGTCCGACGGCGGCGGCGCGCTGGCGGTCTACCTGCACGGCGAGCCGGTGGTCGACGTGTGGGCCGGATACGCGCACCCCCACGTCCCGTGGGCGCACGACACGATCGCGATGGCCTACTCCACCGGCAAGGGGATCGCCAGCACACTCGTGCATCGTCTGGCCGAGCGCGGCCTGATCGACTACGACGAGCCGGTCGCGACGTACTGGCCGGAGTTCGCGGCGGCGGGCAAGGAACACATCAGCGTGCGAGCGATGCTGACGCACCGGGCCGGGCTGCACCGGCTGCGCGGTCTGCTGCCCGGGCCCGTCGAGCGATTCTTCGACGACGCCGCGGTCACCGCGGCGCTCGCGGCCGCCGCGCCCGATCCGCGCCACAGGGTGACCAGCGGCTACCACGGCATCACCTATGGGCACCTCACCGCCGAACTGGTGCGGCGGGTGACCGGAGCGGAATTCACCGATGTGCTGCGCACCGAGATCGCGGAGCCGCTTGCGGCCGAGGACCTCTGGTTCCGGGTCCCGGCCTCCGAACGCGGGCGTATCGCCACCAATTTCCCGCGCCTGACGGTGGCGGGCATGAGCTGGGAGCGCAGCTCGCGGCTGCTCGCCCGGACCCGTTTCGCGGCCGCCGCCGATACCACCCCGGTGGGATTCGCCGAGCTGGTAGCGGATCCGCGCCTGTACGACTCGGTGATGCCCGGCCTCAACGGCGTCTTCTCCGCCCGCGCGCTGGCCCGCGTGTACGGCGCGCTCGCCAACGGCGGCCGGCTGGACGGCTACCGGCTGCTGAGCCCGGACACCATCGAGCGGATGACCCGGCGGCAGGTGTTCACCCCGGACTACGTGCTGGCCTTCCGCATCCCTTGGGCCCTCGGTTACCACGGCGTGCCGATGAAGCCGTCCAAGGCCGAACCGATCTCGGCTTTCGGCCATTTCGGCCTCGGCGGCTCCGGCGGTTTCGCCGACCCGGTGACCGGGATGTCGCTCGGCTTCGTCACCAATCGCCTGGGCAGCAGGATCACACCGCTCGGTGACGCGCGCCTGGCACGATTGGGCGCGCTGGCGCACAACCTCGCCAGAGCGGCCTGACCTCCCCGGCCCGAGTGGCAGCATGGCGGTATGGAATCGGTCGACATGGTCCGGATCGAGGCGGCCGCGCGGCTGCTCGCCCCGGTGATCCGGCGCACGCCGCTGCTGGCCTCGAGGGTGCTGTCCGAACGCGTGGGCGCCGAGGTGTGGCTGAAGTGCGAGAACTTGCAGCGCACCGGTTCGTTCAAGCCACGCGGCGCCTACAACCGGATCGCGAATCTGCCGCGGGAAGCGCGGGAGCGCGGCGTCGTGGCCGCGAGCGCCGGTAACCATGCGCAGGGCGTCGCGTGGTCGGCGGCGTCGCTCGGCATCGCCTCGACGGTGTTCATGCCGGTCGGGGCGTCGCTGCCGAAACTGATGGCGACCAAGGCGTACGGCGCGCAGGTCCGCCAGGTCGGCGAAACCATCGACGAGTCGCTGGAGGCCGCCTTGGATTTCGCCGACCGGACCGGGGCGACACTGATCCACCCGTTCGACCATCCCGATATCGTGGCCGGTCAGGCCACCGTCGGCACGGAGATCGCGGAGCAGTTGCCCCAGGTGGGCACGGTGCTCGTGCCCACCGGCGGCGGAGGGCTCTTGGCGGGAGTCGCGGTCGCGCTGCAGCAGCTGGCGCCGGACGCGCGCGTCATCGGGGTGCAAGCGGCGGAAGCCGCCGCCTGGCCGGACTCGCTGGCGGCCGGCCGCCCGGTGCGGGTCGATCGGATGGCGACGATGGCCGACGGCATCGCGGTCGGGCGTCCCGGCATCGTGCCGTTCGATCATGTGGCGCAGCATGTTTCGCGCATCGTCACGGTGGACGAGGAAGCGCTGTCGCAGGCGTTGCTGCTGTGCCTGGAACGCGCGAAGCTGATCGTCGAGCCCGCGGGCGCCGCCGCGGTCGCCGCCCTGACCAGTCACGCGCCGGAGGAACTCGGCCTGCGCGGGCCGGTCTGCGCGATCCTGTCCGGCGGCAACATCGACCCGCTGCTGCTGACCCGGGTGATCGGGCACGGCCTGAGCGCGGCAGGCCGTTATCTGGCCGTGCGGGTGACCATTTCCGATCGCCCCGGCGCACTGGGGGCGCTGCTCGCGGTGATCGGGAAGACGGGCGCCAGTGTGGTCGACGTGGCGCATTCGCGGACCGGGACCTGGCTGGCGGTCGACGAGGTCGAGGTGGCCCTCACCCTGGAAACACGAGGCCGCGACCACCGCGACGACGTGCTCACCGCCCTCGCGAACGCGGGATACGCGGTCCGCGACTCGGATTGACCGATGCCGCTGTCCGGGCTTCATCGAGTGGCACACCACCGAGGAACCTACTCGCGAAATGCCGCAACCAGGTGCCGCTCGTGCGTGTGGTCGGCGTCAGTGCGCGCCGCCTAGTTCCAGGGCGAGTACGCCGAGGATCACGAGGGCGATGCCGCCGACCTGTACCAAGGTCAGCCGCTCCTCGAGGAAAAGCACGCCGATCACCGCGATCGCGGCGACGCCGACCGCCGACCAGATGCCGTAGGCGACCCCGATCGGCATGCCCCGCTTCAACGCCTGGGCCAGGAAGAAGAACGCCGCGCAATAGCCGACGACCACCACGATGGAGGGGACGAGCTTGGCGAATCCGTCGGACAATTTCAGCGAAACGGTGGCGGTCACCTCGGAAGCGATGGCCATAGCGAGCAGGAACAAGGTCATTTTCGCAGCGTAGCCACAGCCGTGCGGGCGCGCACCGGTCCGCGATCGCCTCCCGCGGCCGCTCCCCAGCACCGGGGATTCGCGGCACGGCGACCTCGGCCGATGCGTCGATACCATCGCGCCATGCGTAGCTCAGACGTTGCGGTAACCGATTTTCCCTTCGATGAAGTGACGTGCAACGAGTTGCCGTACGCCGAGCGCGACGAGCGGTATCGGCGGTTGCACGAGTGGCCCGAGCCGACTTATGCGCACCGCTGCGGGCTGCGCATGATCTGGAAGTACGCCGACGTGCGCGAGGTGCTGGACGCGACGACGCCCGGGATTTCCAATACGAATTCGCTCGACCCGCTGGTCGGTTACGCGCGCATCGCGGCGACACCGCAAGCCATCCCGCATTTCGTCCGGCATTTGGTTCCGCCACCCGCGAAGGCCACCGCCAACCTGGCCGACGATCGGCTGCACAAGCGCGTGTGGAACACCATGGCCGGGCCGGAGGGGCATTTCACGATTTCCGCGGCGGATCGGCCCGCTCGGGCCGCGCAGATGGCCGAGCACTTCCACGAGGCGGTGCGAGACGCGGGATTCCGCGCCGGGTCGCCGTTGGACGTGACCGCCCTGTCCATCGGCTACGCCGCCCGGACCGTCTGCGCGGCGGTCGGCCTGCCCGCAGCGGACTGGCCGCACGTGGCCGCGTGGAGCGGAGCGCAATCGGGGCTGCTCGGCCGGGTGATGCGTGGACGCGAACTGGCCGACGCGGTGAGCGCGCTGGGGTGGTTGTTCACGGTGAGCGGCAGAGCGGTGCGAGAAGGCCGGGGCAGCGAGGCGGCCGGGTTCGCGCGCAAGCTCCGCGACGCCGGGCTCTCCCATCGGATCGCGGTGTCGGCCATGGCGAATTCGCTCGCCGCCGGAGTGCACACGGTGAGCGGCAGCATCCAGCAAGGCGTACAGCGGTTGCTCGGCGATCCGGACCGGAACTGGTGGAACCTCCTGACCGAACCGGAGGGCGGAACACGGGTCGCCGCGAAAATCCTGCAACTGGATCCCGGGCTGGTGGCATGGAAGCGCCGAACCAGGACGCCGGTCGTGCTCTCCAGTGGCACGCGGCTGCCCGCCGGACCGCTGCTCGTGCTGTTCGCCGCGGCCAACCGCGATCCGGAAGCCTTCCCCGACTGCCTGGCGCTGGACGGGACCGGCAAGATGCCGTTGACCTTCGGCTTCGGCAGGCACGTCTGCCCCGGCAAGAGCATGGCCACGCTGGCCGTCGAGGTATTCCTCCGGCAGTTGCGCGAGCTGGCGCCGGAGGCCGAACCGATGGCGGAGGCCCGGGGCATCCGGCGCCGCGGCGATCTGCTGTTCAGCGGCGCCGACATCACCATCGTCGGCTAGGCCGATTCACCCGCTGGTCAGCGAAACGGGTTCAGTCCAGCCAGGCCCGCGCCGCGGCCGCCGCCTCGCGCACCTCCGCGAGCTGCGCCGCGACCTGCACACCGGCCGTACCGCCCCGGGCGTCGCGGGACGCGATGGACCCTTGCACGGTGAGCACCTCGCGCACCTTCCCGGTCAGCGCCGGGTCGACCGCGGCGAACTCCTCGTCGGTGAGTTCGTCCAGGCCGACGCCGCGGGATTCCGCGACGCGCACGCACGCACCCGCCGCCTCGTGCGCGACCCGGAACGGAACACCCTGGCGGACTAGCCATTCGGCGATGTCGGTGGCCAGCGTGAAACCGGCGGGCGCGAGTTCGGCCATGCGATCGGTGTGGAAAGTCAGTGTCGAGACCAGGCCGGCGATCGCCGGGAGCAGCAGTTCGAGTTGCGCGACCGAATCGAACAGCGGCTCCTTGTCCTCCTGCAGGTCACGGTTGTAGGCCAGCGGTTGCGCCTTGAGCGTGGCCAGCAGGCCGGTGAGGTTGCCGATCAACCGGCCCGCCTTGCCGCGAGTCAGCTCGGAGACGTCCGGATTCTTCTTCTGCGGCATGATCGACGACCCCGTCGACCAGGCGTCCGCCAGGGTGACGTAACCGAACTCCGGTGTGCTCCAGACAATGACCTCTTCGGCCATCCGGCTCAGGTCGACGCCGATCATGGCGAGCACGAACGCGGCCTCGGCGGCGAAGTCCCGCGCCGAGGTGGCGTCGATCGAGTTGGCGGCGGCCGAGTCGAAATCCAGTTCCGCCGCGATCGCCTCCGGGTCGAGCCCGAGCGAGGAACCCGCCAGCGCACCGGAACCGTAGGGCGACACCGCCGCGCGGCGATCGAAATCACGCAGCCGGTCCAGGTCGCGCAGCAGCGGGTGGGCGTGCGCGAGCAGATGATGGGCCAGCAGCACCGGCTGCGCCGCCTGCAGATGGGTCTTGCCCGGCATGACCGCGTCCGGATGCGCGGCGGCCTGCTGCACCAGCGCGTCGACCACCGCGAGCACGCCGGCGGCCACCCGGCGCACGCCGTCGCGCAGCCACATCCGGAACAGCGTGGCCACCTGGTCGTTGCGCGAACGCCCCGCCCGCAACCGGCCACCGAGCTCCGGACCGACCCGTTCGATCAGGCCGCGTTCCAGCGCGCCGTGCACGTCCTCGTCCGATTCGGCCGGGCCGAACGCGCCGGAAGCCACGTCCGCCGCGAGGCGGTCCAACCCGTCGAGCATGCCGGACAGATCGGCGTCGGACAGCAGCCCCGCCTTGTGCAGCACCCGTGCGTGCGCCTTCGAGGCGCGGATGTCATAGGGGGCCAGTGCCCAATCGAAGTGCGTCGACTTGCTCAGCGCGGCCATGGCCTCGGCCGGGCCGGAGGCGAATCGGCCGCCCCAAAGCGCGCCTTGGTTCGTGCTCATGCTGTTCCGCCTCTCCGGATATTCAGGCTCCCCGCCTCGCCGGGCCTCGAGGCCGTGCAAGTCGGGGACGGGGGCTGTTTCACGTTCAGGTCCTGCGTTGGGTGACCGTCGGGTTCTGGGCGTACCCGGTGAGTTACCCATGTTCTTGCGAAATCAGTTCGTGCGTTGATTCGTGAGATCGGTTGTGCGCTGGCTTGGGGATCAGGTCGGCGTGGCTTACGACCCAGTCGTTCCGTTGGCTCGCGGAACCAGTTGTTGCGTCGGCGCGAGGTCGAGTCGTTTCTGCTCGACGCGGCTGGGCCGTTCGGTGGTTGCTCGACGCATCCGCCGACAGCGGCCTCATGCGCCGGGGCGAAGGCGTTCGCAGGTGGCTGTCAGTCAGGGCGCACTGCTGCCCTGTCAGCGCGCTCCGAACGCCGACTCGAGACTACGACCTCGCGGCAGGCGTTCGCGTGCCGGTGCTCGTTTCGGCGCCGGCACGCCTGCGGCCTACTTCTGGTTCAGGTCGCGGCGGGCGGCGACCTTGGAGGACAGGCCGTGGATCTGGACGAAGCCCTTGGCCAGCGACTGGTCGAAGGTATCGCCCTCATCGTAGGTGGCCAGGTTGAAGTCGTAGAGCGACTGCTCCGAGCGGCGGCCGTTGACCACGGCCGAGCCGCCGTGCAGGACCATCCGGATGTCACCGGAGACGTGCTGCTGCGTGTCGAGGACGAAGGCGTCCAGCGCGCGCTTGAGCGGGGAGAACCACAGGCCGTCGTAGGCCAGCTCGCCCCAGCGCTGCTCGACCTGCCGCTTGTAGCGGCCCAGTTCGCGCTCGATGGTGACGTGCTCCAGCGCCTGATGCGCGGTGATCAGCGCGATGGCGCCGGGCGCCTCGTAGATCTCGCGGCTCTTGATGCCCACCAAGCGGTCCTCGACCATGTCCAGGCGGCCGACGCCCTGGCGGCCCGCGCGCTTGTTCAGCTCGACGATCGCTTCCAGCACGCTGACCTGGCGGCCGTCGATCGCCACCGGCACACCCTTGTCGAAGGTGATGATCAGTTCGTCCGGCGCCTCGAAGTTCACCGTCGGGTCGGAGGTGTAGTCGTAGACGTCCTTGGTCGGGGCGTTCCACAGGTCCTCGAGGAACCCGGTCTCCACCGCGCGGCCCCAGACGTTCTGGTCGATGGAGAACGGCGACTTCTTGGTGACGTTGATCGGCAGCGCGTTCTCCTCGGCGAAGGCGATGGCCTTCTCCCGGGTCCAGGCGTAGTCACGCACCGGTGCGATCACGTTCAGGTCGGGCGCGAGCGCGCCGATGCCCACCTCGAAACGGACCTGGTCGTTGCCCTTGCCGGTGCAGCCGTGCGCGACGGTGGTCGCGCCGTGGAATTTGGCGGCCTCGACCAGGTGCTTGACGATGAGCGGGCGGCTGATCGCCGACACCAGCGGGTACTGGCCCATGTACAGCGCGTTGGCCTGGATGGTGGGCAGGCAGTACTGGTCGGCGAATTCGTCGCGGGCGTCGATCACGATCGCCTCGACCGCGCCGCAGTCCAGGGCGCGCTGGCGCACCACGTTCATGTCCTCGCCGCCCTGGCCGAGGTCGATGGCCACGGCCACCACTTCGGCGCCGGTCTCCTTGCCGATCCAGCTGATCGCGACGGAGGTGTCCAGCCCACCGGAGTAGGCGAGTACGACGCGCTCGGACATGTTCTGTGTGCTCCTCGATGTTTCGGTGCTCGTCTGCGTGATACGGACCGGCTTCCCGCCACAGCGGCCCGCACGTCCTGCAAATGATTATGCACGACGATGCAAGCCCATTCATAATCGGGTGTGGCCAACCCTGAGCTGGGCCGACACCCTCCCCTCTACCCTCTCAGAAGCACGGGCGCACCGTCTGCCCACAGCAGGAAACACGCCCGTTCGTCACGCGTTCCGGCATCCCGGCGAGTCACCCGTATTCGTACGAGATCGGTTGTCCCGTGCGCGACGATCAGGCTAGTTGTTCGATCTTCGCCGCCACTTCCGCCCCGGTCAGCGGTTCGCGGGCGATGACGGCGATGGTGTCGTCGCCCGCGATGGTGCCCACGATGTACGGGAGGGCGGCGCGGTCCAAGGCGCTGGCGAGGTAGTGGGCCGCGCCGGGTGGGGTGCGCAAGACGGCGATGTTGCCGCTGGCGTCGGTGGAGACCAGCAGGTCGCCGAGCAGTTTGGACAGGCGGTCGGTGCCGCCGGTCACGCCGCGCACGGGGCTGCCGTCCTCGGGCACCACGTAGACGCCCGCGCCGCCGTCCGCCGCGCGCAGCTTCACCGCCCCGAGTTCGTCGAGATCGCGCGACAATGTCGCCTGCGTGGTTTCGATGCCTTCGGCCGCGAGCAGCGCCGCCAGCTCGGTCTGGCTGCGGACCGCGTGCGCCGACAGCAGTTCGACGATGCGCGACTGCCGCCCGGCGCGGGTGCGGGCGATGGCGGGGCCGCTTCGTCCCGACTCCGACTGCGAGATGCTCATGACCGCGCCTCGCCGGGGCATGTGATCGTCGTACGCGGCTGGGCGCGGCGCAGGCGCTGACACCGGCTCACCGCCGCACCTCGCTGGTCCAGCGCGGGCCGAGGCGTCGAGGACCGATTCGCTCGCTGGGCACAGATGAACACGGGCCATGCCGGGTGATACGCACGTCCTCGCTCACGCTGCGCCTTCCGGCACGAGCGGAGCCGGTTACGCTCCGCCGCCGCCTTCCGGCCTGAACGCTCCCGCTGCGCCTTCCGGCACGAGCGAAGGCGGTCAGGCACCGCTGCCGCCTTCCGGCCCGACCGCCCGCTCACGCCGCTCCCCCATATCGTCGCTCCAGCAGCCAGGCCAGCAGCGCTTTCTGCGCGTGCAGGCGGTTCTCCGCCTCGTCCCACACCACGCTGTGCGGCCCGTCGAGCACCTCGTCGGTGATCTCTTCGCCGCGATGCGCGGGCAGGCAGTGCAGCACGACCGCGTCCGGCTTGGCGTGGGCGAGCAAGTCGGCGTTGAGCTGGAACGGGCGGAACGGGCCCACCCGGTCCAGGCCGTCGTTCTCCTGGCCCATGGAGGTCCAGGTATCGGTGACCAGCGCGTCGGCGCCCCACGCGGCGGCGACCGGGTCGCCGGTCACGGTGACGGTGGCGCCCGTTTCGGCGGCCCGCTTGCGCGCGGCCTCCACGACCCACGGCTGCGGCTCGAATCCGGTGGGCGCGGCGATGGTCACGTTCAGCCCCGCCGTGACGCCGCCGAGCAGCAGCGAATGCGCCATGTTGTTCGCGCCGTCGCCGAAGTAGGCCAGTTCGCGTCCGGTCAGCTCTCCCTTGTGCTCGGCGAGGGTCTGGAGGTCGGCGAGCACCTGACAGGGATGGAACTCGTTGGACAGCGCGTTGACCACCGGCACCGTGGCGGTGGCGGCCATCTCGTCGAGCCGGGACTGCTCGAAGGTGCGCCACACGATGGCGTCCACGTACCGGGACAGCACCCGGCCGGTGTCGCCGAGCGTCTCCTCCCGGCCCAGCTGGGTGTCGCGGCCGTCCACGACCACCGCGTGCCCGCCGAGCTGGGCGATGCCCATCTCGAAGGAGAACCGGGTGCGGGTGGAGTTCTTCTCGAAGATCACGCCGACGCCGCGCGGGCCCTCCAGCGGTCGCCGCGCGAACGGCGATTTCTTGAGTTCGGCCGCGAGCGCGAGGATCTCGGCCTGCTCGGCCGGGCTGACGTCGTCGTCACGCAGGAAATGCCGCACGGAGGTCATTGCGCCGCAGCCCCTTTCGCGTCCGCCAGCGCGGCGTCGAGGATCTCCGGCAGGTCGGCGACGAAATTGTCGGCTTGGGTCTCGGTGAGCACCAGCGGCGGTGCCAGCCGGATCACGTCGGGCTTGGCCGGGTTGACCAGGTAGCCCGCCTCCCGCGCCCGCGCCTCGACCAGCGCGGACACCTCGTCGGTGAGCACGATGCCCAGCAGCAGGCCCGCACCGCGCACCTGATCGATGAGCGGATGCTGCAGCAGTTCGATGCCGTCGCTGAGCCGCTTGCCCACCGACTCGACGTGCGAGAGCAGGTCGGTCTCGTCGATGGTGCGCAGCACCGCGAGCGCCGCCGCCGCGCAGACCGGGTTGCCGCCGAACGTGGTGCCGTGCAGGCCGGGGGTGAGCAGTTCGGCCGCCCGCCCGTTGGCCAGCACCGCGCCGATGGGCATCCCGCCGCCGAGGCCCTTGGCCAGCGTGATGACGTCGGGCACGATGCCGACGGCCTGGTGGGCGTAGAACTTCCCGGTCCGTCCGATGCCGGTCTGCACCTCGTCGAGCACCAGCAGCGCCCCGTTGCGCGCGGTGATCCGGCGCGCCTTGGCGAGGTAGTCGAACGGCGGGACCACGACGCCGCTCTCCCCCATCATCGGCTCCAGGAACACCGCGGCGGTGTCCTCGTCGACCACGGCTTCCAGCGCCGCGGCGTCGCCGTAGGGCACGTGCACGACGCCAGGGGGCATCGGTTCGAACGGGGTCCGCTTGGACGGCTGCCCGGTGAGGGCCAGCGCGCCCATGGTGCGGCCGTGGAACGCCTCCTCGCAGGCGACGATCTTGGGCCGCCCGGTCAACCGCGCGATCTTGAACGCCGCTTCGACCGCCTCGGTGCCGGAGTTGCAGAAGAACGCCCGGCCCTCCCCGTCGCCGAAGTGCGCGAGCAGCCGCTCGGCCAGCTCCACGACCGGCTCGCTGGCGTACAGGTTCGACACATGCCCGAGCGTGCCGAGCTGCTGGGTGACCGCCTCCAGGATCGCCGGGTGGGCGTGGCCGAGGCTGTTGACCGCGATGCCGCCGAGGAAATCGACGTAGCGCTTGCCGTCCGCGTCGTAGACCACGGCCCCCGCGCCGCGCACCAGCGCGACCTTCGGTGTGCCGTAGTTGTTCATCAGCGCGGCAGACCACCGCTTCTGCAGTTCAGCTGTGCTCATTGTTTCGTTCCGTTCGGTGCGCCGGACCCGTTCGGGATGAGCGGGGCGGGAGTCACCATCGTTCCGATTCCTTCTCCGGTGAACAGTTCCAGCAGCACGGCGTGCGGGACCCGGCCGTCGATGACATGCGCGGTCGGCACCCCGGCCGTCACGGCGCGCAGGCAGGCTTCCATCTTGGGCACCATGCCCGCATCGAGGCGGGGGAGCAACTCGGCCAGTGCGGTCGTATCGATGCTGGAGGTGAGCGAGGACCGGTCCGGCCAGTTGGTGTAGAGGCCCTCCACGTCGGTGAGCATCACCAGCTTCTCGGCGCCGATGCCCTCGGCCAGCGCCGCGGCGGCGGTGTCGGCGTTGATGTTGTGCACCACGCCTTCGGCGTCCGGCGCGATGGTCGACACCACGGGGATACGGCCCGCGCCGATCAGGTCGAGCACCGCGTCCGGGTTCACCTCGGTGACGTCGCCGACCAGGCCGATGTCGGTGGGCTCGCCGTCGACCTCGACGGTGCGGCGGGTGGCGGTGAACAGTCCGGCGTCTTCACCGGAGATGCCGACCGCGTACGGGCCGTGCGTGTTGATCAAGCCGACCAGCTCGCGGCCGACCTGGCCGAACAGCACCATCCGCACCACGTCCATCACCTCGGGCGTGGTCACCCGGAAGCCGCCTCGGAATTCGCCTTGCAAGCCGAGCTTTTTCAGCATCGCGCTGATCTGCGGGCCGCCGCCGTGCACCACCACCGGGTGCACGCCGACCGTGCGCAGGAACGCCATGTCGGCGGCGAAGGCCTGCTTGAGGTCGTCGTCGACCATGGCGTTGCCGCCGTACTTCACGACGACGATCTTGTCCCGGAACTTCTGCAACCACGGCAGGGCGCCGGCCAGGACGTGCGCCTTGTCCAGCGCGGAAAGCGTGTGCAGCACCTCGCTGGTCATGAGCTGTAGGCCGAGTTCTCTTCGACGTAACCGTGTGAGAGGTCGGTGGTGCGGATGGTCGCGCGCGCCGAGCCGACGTTCAGCTCGATCAGCACCTCGATGTCGGTGCCGGACAGATCGACCGCCCGTGCGCCGGGCGCGCCGACACCGTCGACGCACACCGGCTTGCCGTTGAACGACACCGAGATCCGGTTCGGATCCAGCGTCACCGGCGCCATGCCGACCGCCGCCAGCACCCGGCCCCAGTTCGGGTCGGAACCGAACAGCGCCGTCTTGACCAGGCTGTCGCGGGCGACGGTGCGGGCCGCGGCCACGGCCTCGTCCTCGGTGGCCGCGCCCGCGACGGTGACGAGCACCCGCTTGGTGACGCCCTCGGCGTCGGCCATCAACTGGGCGGCCAGGTCGTCGCAGACCGCGAGCACGGCCGCGTCCAGCTCCTCCTGGCTCGGGGTGACCTCGCTGGCGCCGTTGGCCAGCAGCAGCACGGTGTCGTTGGTGGAGCAGGAGCCGTCCACGTCGAGCCGGTCGAAGGTGCGCGCGGTGGCGTTGCGCAGCGCCTGGTCGAGCTGATCGGCGGTGACCGCCGCGTCGGTGGTGAGCACCACCAGCATGGTCGCCAGCGACGGGGCCAGCATCCCCGCGCCCTTGGCCATGCCGCCGACGTTCCACTTGTCGCGGTGGTGGAACGCCGCCTCCTTGGGCACGGTGTCGGTGGTCATGATGGCCCAGGCGGCATCCGAGCCGCCGGACAGACCGCCGCCCATCTCGTGCACGATCTCGGTGACTGCGGGGATGAGTTTGTCCATCGGAAGCCGGTCGCCGATCAGTCCGGTCGAGCAGACCGCGATCTCCCCGGCTCCGGTCTCGGTACCCCAGTTGCTCAGCGCGGCGGCGAGTTCCTCGGCGGTCTTGTGCGTGTCCTGGAATCCGCCCGGGCCGGTGCACGCGTTGGCGCCGCCGGAGTTCAGGATCACCGCGCGCAGCCGCTTGCCGGTGAGCACCTGCTGTGACCACAGCACCGGAGCGGCCTTCACCTTGTTGCGGGTGAATACGCCGGCGGCCGGGTATTCCGGTCCCTCGTTGAACACCAGCGCCAGATCCGGCTTGCCGCTGGCCTTGATGCCCGCGGCGATGCCCGCCGCGCGGAAGCCGAGCGGTGCGGTCACGCCCTGGGTGCGGACCAGCTTGCCGCTGGCGATGTCGGCTGTCGTCACGGTGCCACTCCTACGGTGGAAAGTCCTGCGGTCTCCTCGAATCCGAGGGCCAGGTTCATCGACTGCACCGCGGCGCCCGCGGTGCCCTTGGTCAAGTTGTCGATCGCGCCGATCACCACGAGCAGGCCCGCGTCGGCGTCCACCGCGACCTGCAGGGTGACGGCGTTGGAGCCGAGCACCGAACCGGTCTGCGGCAGCACGCCTTCCGGCAGCAGGTGCACGAAAGGCTCGTCCGCGTAAGCCTTTTCGTAGACGGCGCGCGCCTGCGCGGCGTCTACGCGGGTCGGCGCGGTGCAGGTGGCGAGGATGCCGCGCGGCATCGGCGCGAGCACCGGCGTGAACGACACCGCGACGTCCGTGCCGCCCGCCGCCGTGAGGTTCTGCGCGATCTCCGGGGTGTGCCGGTGCGCGCCCGCGATGCCGTAGGCCCGCGCCGAGCCCATCACCTCCGAGCCCAGCAGACCGATGTCCAGTTTGCGGCCGGCGCCGGAGGCACCGCTCACCGCGACCACGTGCACGGTGGGCTCGACGATGCCCGCGGCGACGGCGGGAGCCAGCGCGAGGCTGGCGACGGTGGGATAGCAGCCGGGAACCGCGATCCGCGTCGCGGCGCGCAGCTTCTCGCGGCCGCCGGGCAGCTCGGGCAGTCCGTAGGGCCAGCTGCCCGCGTGCGGGCTACCGTAGTATTTCTCCCAGGCCTTCGGGTCGGTGAGCCGGAAGTCGGCGCCGCAGTCGATGATCACCGTGGACTCGGGCAGCTCGGCGGCGATGGCCGCGGACTGGCCGTGCGGCAGGCCGAGGAAGACCACGTCGTGGCCGGCCAGTTCGGCCGCCGTGGTGGGCGCCAGCACCCGATCGGCCAGCGGCAGCAGATGCGGCTGCAACTCTCCCAGCGCGGTGCCCGCGTTCGAGCCCGCGGTCAGCGCCCCGATGACGAGGCGCCCGGTTCGGTAGGCGGGATGCCCCAGCAGCAGTCGCAACACTTCGCCGCCCGCGTACCCGCTGGCACCGGCTACCGCGACCCGCACGACGGGTCCGACCGAGGAATCAACCATGTGATGATTATGCATGACTGTGCAAGCTCATTCACAGCCTGGTCGCCGCGAGCGTGGTCACGAGCACCTGATACCCGTCACGTCTGCGCGCAAACGACGGGCCGCGCGGCCGGGTGCGGGACAGCTCAGCGCAGTGCCGAACAGTCGATGTGCAGCGTCTCAGCCAGCCCGGCTTCGCCCAGCGCGGTGACGCGCACCGCGCGCCCGCTGCCGACGCCTTCGATCCACCTGAGATCCTTCAGGCGGCGGCACAGCTGCGCGCCCGCCGAGCCCCCCAGGTGGACTCGCCGTTCCGTCCAATCCAGACACGGCCGGGCCACCGGCCGCCGCGTGCCGCGCAGCGCGGCCGGGTCCACGCCCATCGGTCCGGTGAGCCACGCCAGACCGGGCTCGGTCAGCGCGAAACCGCCGTCGGCGTTCATCAGGCCGCGCGCGATCATCGCGTCGGTGACGGCCACGCCCAACCGGCCCGCGAGATGGTCGTAGCAGGTGCGGCCGCGGGCCAGCGCTGCCGCGACGGTGGCGGTACGCAGCCCGGTCGCCGGGGCGGCGGGCAGGTCGAGCTGGGCGACCATGGTTTCGAGCAGGTCCGCCACGTGCGGGCCCGCCAGCCGCAGATAGCGATGCCTGCCCTGCCGGTGCTCGACCACCAGTCCGCCGTCGCGCAGGCGGTCCAGATGCTCGGTCGCGGTGGACGGCGCGACCCCGGTGTGGCGGGCGAGCTCGCCCGCGGTCCAGGCCCGTCCGTCCACCAGCGCCAGGCAGATGTCGGCGCGGGTACGGTCGGCGAGCAGAGCGGCCAAGCCCGCCAGTTGGGCTCCTCTGGTCGGCATCCCACCATGATGGCGCGTCGTCGTTTCGGCGGTCGCCGAAACGTCCCGTCGCTACGGTCGCGGCATGACTTCGCCTTCTGCGGTGACGCCGCCGCCGACCGATTTCGACATCTTCCGCGGTCTGCATCACCGCGACAGTCCCCTGGTCCTGCCGAACGCCTGGGACTTCGCCTCGGCCGCCCTGCTGGCCGACGAAGGATTCCCGGCGATCGGCACCACCAGCCTGGGCGTCGCCGCCGCGGCCGGACGCACCGACGGCGCGGGTGTCACCAAGGCGGAGACCTTCGCGGCCGCTCGCCGCATCGCGGGGCTACCGGTCCCGGTCACCGTCGATATCGAGGGCGGTTTCGACGAGCGGCCCGGCGCGGTCGCGGATTTCGCCGAACAGCTCGCCGCCTGCGGCATCGCGGGCGTCAACCTGGAAGACGGCCGACGCGGGTCGGCGCTGGCCGCACCGGAGCAGCAGGCCGCGCTGATCGCCGCGGTCAAGGAACGCACGCCGGAACTGTTCGTCAATGCCCGCGTTGACACGCATTGGCTGGGCCTGGATCACGGCTCTACCCACGACCGCGCGCGGCGGTACGCCGCTGCCGGAGCCGACGGCGTCTTCGTCCCCGGCCTGACCGACCCGGCGCGTATCGAGCAGGTCGTAGCGTGCAGTGAAGTACCGGTCAACGTCCTCTATTCGCCCACGGGACCGAGCCTAACGACACTGACCGAGCTCGGCGTACGCCGGATCAGCACCGGATCGCTGCTGTACCGCGCGGCGCTGTCGGCCGCCCTGGACGTCGCGCGCGCCGTACGGCAGGACGCTGCCGTTCCGTCGGGCATCGTGAGCTATCCCGAGATCCAACGCCTCTTGCCCGCCCAGCTGCCGTCCTGATCGGGAGCCGCCGGAATATCCGCCCGAAAATCTCGGCGATGCTGTCGATCCGCCGGAGGCCCGTTCGTGTAGGTGGTGAGGCCGGCGCCGAGCCGGTCGCGGAAGGAGCGGAGATGAGCAAGATCATCGCGGTGGAGCACCTGACCTTGGACGGCGTCATGCAGGCGCCGGGGCGGGCGGACGAGGACAGCAGGGACGGATTCGCCCACGGCGGCTGGGCGCACCGGCACGACGATCCGGTGCAGGCCGAGGTTTTGGGCAGGCACATGGCAGCGCACCGCGGCGCGCTGCTGCTCGGCAGGCGCACCTACGAGGACTTCGCGGGATACTGGCCGCGGCAAGTCGGCAATCCGATGGCCGAGGCGCTGGACAAGACCGAGAAGATCGTCGCCTCCCGCACCGGAGGCGGACCGCTGCCCTGGCAGAACTCGACCTGGCTCGGCGGCGACGCGGTGACCGCGGTGCCCGAGTTGCGGCGGCGGCAACCGGAGCGGAATCTGGTGGTTCTGGGCAGCGGTGACCTGTTGCGCTCGCTGATGCGCCACGATCTGGTGGACGAGTTCCTGTTGCTGATCCACCCCTTGGTGCTCGGCACGGGTCGCCGCCTGTTCGACGGCGTGGCGTTGGGCCGGCTGCGGTCGGCCGAAACCGTGACGACCGGTACCGGTGTCGTCATCACCACCTACCGGCGCGGATGAGGAGGACGAGCGATGAAGCACTACCTGCTCAGCATCTACCAGCCCGATGAAGGCGTGCCGGAGAACCTGGACGAGATCATGCGTGAGCTCGCCGCGCTGAACGACGAGATGCGGGCGGCAGGGGCCTGGGTGTTCGCCGCGGGTTTGCACGCGCCCGGCACCGCGACCGTGCTGCGCGCTCATGACGACGACGTGCTCATCACCGACGGCCCCTACGTCGAGGGCAAGGAGCACATCGGCGGGTTCACCGTCATCCGCGCCGCCGATCTGGACGAGGCGCTGGAGTGGGGCCGCAAGCTCACCGCCGTGGTCGGCCTGCCCATCGAAGTCCGTCCGATCCAGGACGAGTAGATGGGCGAACCCGTGACCGGCTCGGTGATCGAAGCGGTCTTCGCCGAGCACTACGGCCGGGCGGTCGCCAGTCTCATCCGCGTCTTCGGTGACATCGGCGTCGCCGAGGACGCGGTGCAGGACGCGTTCACCGCCGCCGTCCAGCGCTGGCCCGCCGACGGTCTCCCGCCGAGCCCGCCCGGCTGGATCATCACCACCGCTCGGAACCGGGCGATCGACCGCCTGCGCCGCGAGGCCTCCCGCGCGGACCGGCACGCGCAGGCCGCCCTCCTGCGCGCCGAGAACGAGCCGGAAGAGGCGGTGAGCGGCGTGCGTGACGACCGTCTCCGGTTGATCTTCACCTGCTGCCACCCCGCGCTCGCGCCGCAGGCGCAGGTCGCGCTGACCCTCCGGCTGCTCGGCGGACTGAGTACCCCGGAAATCGCCCGGGCCTTCCTGGTCTCGGAAACGACCATGGCGCAACGCTTGGTCCGCGCCAAAGGCAAGATTCGCGACGCCCGCATTCCCTACCGGGTGCCCGCCGACGCGGAGCTGCCCGGCCGGCTGCGCGCGGTGCTGGCCGTGGTGTACCTGATCTTCACCGAGGGGCACACCGCCTCCTCCGGCGCGCGGCTGGTCCGGACCGACCTCTGTGCCGAGGCGATTCGCCTGGGCCGTCTCCTGGCCGAGCTGATGCCGGACGAGCCCGAGGTGACCGGCCTGCTCGCGCTGATGCTGCTGAGCGAGTCCCGCCGGGCGGCCCGTACCGGCACCGACGGCTCCCTGATCCCCCTCGCGGACCAGGATCGCAGGCGCTGGGACCGCGACCTGATCGCCGAAGGGCACGCCCTGGTCCGGCAGTGCCTGCGCCGCGACCGGCCGGGGCCGTACCAGATCCAGGCGGCGATCAACGCGGTGCATGCCGACGCTCCCGTCGCCGCGGCTACCGACTGGGGTCAGATCGTGCGGCTCTACGACCAGCTGGCCGCGCTCACGCCGAACCCGGTGGTCGCGCTCAATCGCGCGGTGGCGGTCGCCGAAGTATGCGGTCCCGCAATGGCATTGGAACAGGTGGACGCACTGCCGCTGGCGGGGTACCACTTGTTCCATGCCATCCGCGCCGACCTGCTGACCCGCCTCGGCCGCACCGAGGAGGCCGTTGCCGCCCACGACGCCGCCATCGCCCGCACGGGGAATGTGGCCGAACGGAACTTTCTGATGCGCAGGCGCGCCGAGCTCGGCGGACAGCAGCCGCGCCGGTGCCATTGACGGCCCGTGCTCACGCCAGGCGACCTCCGCGGCTTCCCGAGCCAGTTGACGGCCCTGGAGTGCGAGTGGCGTCGGCTCAGTGCTTGCGCACCACGCGCTCGCCCTCGCCCGGCTTCCAGATGGTGATGTCGAGATGGTCACCGGCTACCTCCACCGTCGAGGCCCCGGTGAGATCGGCGACGTAGAAGTGGTCGAACTCCTGGCCCCGGATGTCGAAGCCCGTCTCGTCGAAAAGGTGCTGGGCGAAACGGGCGTGCACGTCGCGGTCGGGATTGTCGACGACGGCGCCGAAGAGTTTGGCGTCGCCGTCGGAGACGTTGGTGTCGACGGTGGCGGTATGCAGGCAGAAGCGCGGGTCCCGGGCGAGGTCGCGGAACTTGGTCGTGCCCGGCATTCCCGCGATCACGAGCGACTCCTCGAAGACCCGCGGCTCGATCGGACTGATCCGCGGGGATCCGTCGGATCGGATCGTGCCGAGCATGCAGAGATTGCCCGCCGCGCGATGCCTGCGCAGGAAGACCTCGGCGATGTGCGGTGCTTCGTCGGTGAATCGGCTCCAAGTGGTCATGCCGAGGACGGTACGGCGAAAACTTGCCGTCTCCTGTCAAGGTTTGCCGCTAGTGTCGCGTGCATGCGGGCTAGTCGACTGGTGCAACTGCTGCTGCTGTTGCAGACCCGGGGCCGGCTCACCGCACCCGAGCTGGCCCGGGAACTGGAGGTGTCGGTGCGCACCGTCTACCGCGACGTCGAGGCCCTCTCGGCGGCCGGCGTCCCGGTCTACAGCGAGCCGGGCCGGGCCGGTGGCGTGCGGCTGGTGGACGGCTATCGCACCAGGCTCACCGGCCTCACCACCGACGAGGCCGACGCGGTGCTGCTGACCGGCCTGCCCGGCGCCGCCGCCGATCTCGGGCTCGGCACCGTGCTGGCCACCGCGCAGCTGAAGGTGCTCGCCGCGCTGCCACCGGAACTGCGCGGGCGAGCGACGCGCATCGCCGAGCGGGTGCACGTCGACGCCCCGGGCTGGTTCCACCAGCCGGACGAGACGCCGACGCTCGCGACGATCGCCGACGCGCTCTGGCACGACCGTCGGTTGCGCGTGCGCTACGGCCGCAAGGACAAGGTGGTCGAGCGCTTGCTCGACCCGCTCGGCCTGGTGCTCAAGGCGGGCACCTGGTACCTCGTCGCCCGCAGCGGGTCCACTCCGCGCTCGTACCGGGTGGGTCGGCTCGTCGCCGCCGAACCGACCGGCGAAATCTTCGTTCGCCCAGCCGAATTCGACCTGCGGGCGCACTGGGCCGAGGCCGCCGACGAGTTCGCGCGATCCATGCTGCGTGTGCGGGCGCGCTGCCGGATCGCCGCCACCCATCTGCGCCTGCTACGGCTGACGAACGATCCGGCGGCGGTGGCGGAGGCGCTGGCCTCCGCCGGGCCGCCCGACGCCGAGGGATGGGTGGAGGTGGTGGTGCCGTCGGAGTCCTACGAAGTGCTGGCCCACGGCCTGCTGCCGCTCGGCGAGCACGTCGAAGTGCTGGAACCGCCGCACCTGCGCGCGCGACTCGCGGCGACCGCCGCCGCCATGCACGCGCGGTACTCGGGAAACCAGGCCCCCCACACACCTACCCAGGCAGCCCGAGACCCGGCGCGACCACGATCGACCCGCTGATCGCGCCGACTCACCGACCGCAGGACGATTCACCCCGGGCGTCGTCCGCTCAGCGATACGGTTCGACGACCGACCACAGCCTCGGCGCCATTATCGAACGCACTGATCGCGGGCCGCTCGCGGCGCAGCGGCCCCCGCCGGCGGGCGAGGTTCTGTCGCAGCCAGTTCAGTACTGCCCCCGGCGTACAGCTGGCAGGCATATCGCTCAACGCAACGTGCGGAAGAACTCCCGCACGTCCGCGATCAACAGATCCGGCGCCTCCATCGCCGCGAAATGCCCGCCGCGGTCGTACTCGGTCCACCGGACGATGTTGTGCGCGTCCTCGGCGAGTTTGCGCACGGACATGTCGCCGGGAAAGATCGCCGCCGCGGTCGGCACCTCGGACTTCTGCACCGGCGCGCCCCATACCGCGGATTCGCTGTAGAGCCGCAGCGAGGAGGCGAACGTTCCGGTGAACCAATACAGGCTGACGTTGGTCAGCAGCGCGTCCCGGCCCACCGCGTCCTCCGGCGCCTCGATCGCCGGGTTGGTGAACTGCCGGAACAGGTCGGCGATCCAGGACAGCAATCCGGCGGGCGAGTCCTGGAGGCCGATGGCCAGCGTCTGCGGACGGTGCGCCTGCACGGTCGCGTAGTCGTAGCGGGAGTAGCTCTCCGCGCCGGTCAGCGTGGCCAGTTTCGCCTGGTCCTCCGCAGACCACTGCGCCTCGGATCCGTCCGCGCCGCCCCAGGATTCGCCGTCTTCGCCGTCCCAGGAAGGAATCGTGATCGGGCCGTTCACGTGTAGGCCGACCACGTGTTCGCGGGCGATATGGCCCAGCCGAGCGGCGATGAAGTATCCCGCGTCGCCGCCCTGTACGCCGTAGCGGTCGTAGCCCAGGCGCGCCATGAGTGCCGCGACCACGTCCGCGAACCGCTCGGTCGAACCCGCACCCGGTTCCGGGGACACCTCGGAGAACGCGAACCCCGGCAGCGAGGGCACGACGAGGTGGAAAGCGTCGGCCGGATCGCCCCCGTGCGCCCGCGGATCGCTGAGCGGTCCGAGCACCTCCAGGAACTCGGCGAAAGATGCGGGCCAGCCGTGCCCGAGCACCAGCGGCAGAGCCTCCGGCTCCGGCGAGCGGACGTGCAGGAAGTGCACCTGCCGCCCGTCGATCGCGGTGACGAACTGCGGCAGCTCGTTCAGCCTCGCTTCCACGGCACGCCAATCGAATTCGGTACGCCAGTATTCGGCCAGCGGCCGCAGGTGGGACACGCGCATGCCCTTGTCCCACCCGACGCCGGGCAGGTCGCTCGGCCACACCGTGGCGGCGAGACGGCGGCGCAGATCGTCGATCTTCTCCTGCGGGATGGCGATGCGAAACGGGCTGATGTCGGATGCGGTAGTCATGCCCGCCACGGTAGGAAGCGCTTAGGACGAGATCGTTCCTAACTTTCCGGCATGCTGGCGGCATGCTGGAAACGTCGGCCCGCCTGCTGGAACTGCTGACCCTGCTGCAGACCCGCCCCGACTGGACGGGGCCCGAGTTGGCGGCGCGGCTCGGCGTCACCGGCCGTACGGTTCGCCGCGATATCGATCGGCTGCGCGAACTCGGCTACCCGGTGCACGCCACCCGGGGCGCCGCGGGGTACCGCCTCGGTGCGAGAGCCGCGCTGCCGCCGCTGTTGCTCGACGACGAGGAAGCGGTCGCGGTGGCGGTCGGGTTGCGCGGCGCCTCCGGCGGCGCCGCGACCGGGCTCGAAGAGGCGTCGTTGCGCGCGCTGACCAAGCTGGAGCAGGTGTTGCCGTCCCGCTTGCGGCATCGGGTGCGCACCCTGCGCGGCGCCACCTTGCGGGTCGGCGCGCCGGTGCCGCAGGTTCGTCCGGACACGCTCATGGCCATCGCCGAGACGTGCCAACGCCACGAACGACTGCGGTTCGACTATCGCGCGCACGGCGGCGCGCTCGGCCCGCGCACGGTGGAGCCGCACACCCTCGTGCACTTCAGCAGGCACTGGTACCTGGTCGGGTGGGACGTGGATCGCGCCGACTGGCGCACCTTCCGGGTGGACCGGATCACCCCCCGGATCCCGACCGGACCACGCTTCACACCCCGTGAGCCGCCGGAAGGCGATGTCGCGGCATATCTTTCGATGCGGCTGTCGGCGCGCGCCTGGCCAGAGCAGGCGACGGTGCTGTTGCACCGTTCGGCCGACGACGCCGCCGACCGGGTGTGGCCCGGGATGGGCGTCCTGGAAGCGGTCGACGAGCACAGCTGCCGCCTGCACGTCGGCAGCGACTCGCCCGAGCAGCTGGTGTGGATGATCACGTCGGTCGACCTGGACTTCACCTTGCTCACGGGTCCGCCGGAACTCGTCGACGCCCTCCGCGCCCAAGCCGTCCGCTGCGAGCGAGCCGTGCGTGCCTTCCCCGCGCCGTGAACGTCGGCTAGCAGCGTCAGGACGCCGGCCAGCGATCGGACTTGCATCGAGTGCTACCGCTCCGGACGATCGACGTAGGAATTCCTGGGCGTCCATGCCGTGACGGCAGTGGCGTACATGGTGTTCTCGATCGCGGCGAGGGTGGCGGGATCTTCGCCGCCGAGCGGCGCAGCGGCGCTGACAGGCAGATCGGATTGGAGCCGACCACACCGCCCGCGCGCGAGCGTCCGCATCGCCATAGGCGCGATGCGCATGCCAGAACTCGGAGGCAGCCGCGCATTGCCGGGCACGTAGTCGAACCCGAACGCGGTCAGCAAGCATCAGAAGAACGTGTGCAGCAGATCCACCACCCGCGGTGTCGGGGCGTCGGCGTCATCGATCACCGGGATCAGCCGCCATTTGTCGAAGGCGGTGCACGGATGGGAGAGACCGAGCCGTACGACCGAGCCGAGGGGCAACTCGGCGTCGTCCGGCAACCGAAGGAAAGCGTGCTGGTCGTTGAGCGCGGAGACCGTCGCGTCCGGGGCCGGCGCACCGCCGTGCGGTCCCGCGACGCGCTGCGGAATCGGAAGTCCCTCGTCGAACGGCAGATCGCGTTTGCCGGCATCCAGCAACACGAGCCCGGGCTCCGGGCGCGAGAGGGCACGGGCCCAACCGTGCATCGCCGAGCGCAGCGGCCGCGCGCACTCGGGATCCGCCAGCGGCGACATGCTCGCGTAGAAGCCGTCGTCGTGGATGACATACGCGCCCGAGCGCAGCACGACGGTCGTCGCGACACCCTGCCTGCCCTGTTCGTCGGACAACGGGGCGAGGTATTCCAGCGCCAGTTCCGGATAGGCGCTGCCGCCCGCGGTGACGACGGCCGGACCGCGGTATCGCCCCGCCGCCAGCAGTTCCCGGTGCAGGCGGGCGAGTTCGCCGAGGTAATCGCGCACCGCGCGGACACCGGCTGCCGTGCGGTCGTGGGCGAGCGCTCCTTCGTAACCGCCGACCCCGGCGAGCGTCAGCCGCGCCGCCGCGTCGATAGCCGCCGCCACGGCATGCGCCTGTTCCACCGTGCGTGCGCCGGTTCTGCCGTGCGCGCCGCCGAGTTCCACCAGGACCCTGATCGGCTTCGCGTCCGGGGCGCTGCGCAGATGCGCGTCCATCAGAGCGACCGTTTCGACGCTGTCGGCCCAGCAGAGGAACTCGAACGACGGGTCACGCGCCGATTCCGCCGCCACCCAGCGCAATCCGACCGGATCGACCAGCGCGTTGGCCAGCAACACCCGCGCGACGCCGAAGGACCGCGCCACCTGCGTCTGCCAGATGGTCGCCAGGGTGATGCCCCACGAGCCCGCGGCCAGCTGCTCGGCCCACACCTGCGGCGCCATCGTGGTCTTGCCGTGCGGCGCCAGCCGCACCCCGGCCGCGCGCACCCAGTCGGCCATGACCGCGATGTTCGCCGACAGGGCCGCGCGGTCCACCGTGAGCACCGGCGTCTCCAGCTCGTCGAGCGCCGGTGCGGCACCGCGGAATTCCCGCACGGTCCGCCCCCAGAACGCGGGTGACATGCCCTTGTGTTCGGGACCGATGCGGCGGTCCGCGAGCGCCGCCACCGCTGCTTCGTCGATCGACACGACCTTCCTTCCTCCCGGCCCGGGGCCGTTCGAAGGCTAACCCGAGTTACGCAGGGCGGTGGCCAATCCGTTCATGGTCAGCAGGATGCCGCGCTTCACCAGTTCGGAGTCGTCCCCGGCGCGCAGGCGGCGCAGCAGCTCCACCTGCATCTGGTTCAGCGGCTCCAGGTAGGGGAAACGGTTGTGGATGGACTCGGCCAGCGACGGATTGTCCGCGAGCAGATGGTCGTTTCCGGTGATCGCGGCATGCATGCGCACGGTCCGGGCGTGCTCGTCGCGGATCATGCCGAAGATCTGCTCGCGCAACGCCACGTCGTCCACCAATTCGGCGTAGCGGGCGGCGATGTCCAGATCGCTCTTGGCCATCACCTGCGCCAGGTTGGACAGCACCGTGCGGAAGAAGGGCCACCGCCGGTAGAGATCCGCCAGGGTGGCCAGGCGCTCCGGGTCACCGCCGATCCACTCCTCGAGCGCGGTTCCGGTGCCGTACCAGCCCGGCAGCATCACCCGCGCCTGGCTCCACGACATCACCCATGGGATGGCGCGCAGGTCCGCGACCGTATTCGTCGGCTTGCGCGAGGCGGGCCTGCTGCCGATGTTCAGGTCGCCCACCTCGGCGACCGGCGTGGACTGCCGGAAATACTCGACGAAACCGGGTGTCTCGTGCACCAGCCGCGCGTACGCGGCGCGGGCACGGGCGGCCAGGTCGTCCATGATGCCGTAGGACGGCTCGGCGTCGGCGCCGAGCCCCTCCACGTCCAGCAAGGTCGACTCCAGGGTGCCCGCGATCAGCGACTCCAGATTGCGGTGCGCGGTACCGGGTTCGGCGTATTTCGCGGCGATCACCTCACCCTGCTCGGTCAGCCGCAACGAGCCGCGCACCGCGCCCGCCGGTTGGGCGAGGATCGCGTCGTAGCTGCGGCCGCCGCCGCGGCCGACCGTGCCGCCGCGGCCGTGGAACAGCCGCAGCCGGATTCCGGTCTTGCGAGCGACCTCGACCAGATCCAATTCGGCCCGGTACAGCGCCCAGTTCGCCGCCAGATACCCGCCGTCCTTGTTGGAGTCGGAATAGCCGAGCATCACCTCTTGGCGCATGCCCTGCGCGGCCACCAGATCGTGATAGACACCCACCTCCAGCGCCGCGGACAACGTGGCCGCCCCGGCGCCCAGATCCTCGATGGTCTCGAACAGCGGGACGATGCCCACCGGGCAGCTCGGCGGCCCGTCCGGCTCCCCGGGGTCGAGCAGTCCGCCTTCCTTCAAGAGCAGGGCGGCTTCGAGCAGATCGCTGACCGACGTGCACATGCTGATGATGTAGGTCGGCACCGCCGCCGCGCCGAGCGTGTCCACCACCTCGCGCGCGGCGCGGACGATGTCGAGTTCCTTGACGGCCAGTTCGCTCAGTCGTGCGTGCGGGCCGAGCAACGGGCGGCGGGTCCGCAGCTCGGCCGCGAGCAGCTCCACCCGGCGTGACTCCGGCAGGCTCGCGTAGTCGGGATGCACGCCTGCCCAAGCCAGCAGTTCGGCGACGACCTGCTCGTGCACCTCGGAGTTCTGCCGCATGTCCAGACTCTGCAAGTGGAAGCCGAAGGTCTCCAGGGCGTGGCGCAGCGCGGCCAGCCGATCGTCGGCGAGCAAGCCGTCGCCGCTGCGCCGCAGTGAGGCGTCGATCGCGTCCAGGTCGTCCAGCACCGCCTGCGGAGTCGGGTAGGGGCGCGCCCCGGCGTCCAGTCCGTTCGGCGGAACCTCGCCGAGCGCGGCCAGCGCGGTGGCGGTCAACCGGGCCCGGACATGGTGCAGCGCACGGCGATACGGTTCGTCGGCGTGCGCGGCCGGATCGGGATATCCGGTCTCGGCGAGCGCGGCGACCTCGGGCGTCACAGCGACCAGCCGAGCCGACAGCGAGAGCGTCTTCTCCAGTTCCACCAGCTCGCGCAGGTAACGCTCGAACGCGACGCCCGCCGCGCGGTAGGCGGCCTGACGCACCACCTCGGCGGTGACGTAGGGATTTCCGTCGCGGTCGCCGCCGATCCACGAGCCGGGACGCAGCATCGGGCGCGGCAGCAACTCCACGCCCGGCCAGCGCGAGCGCAGCGCCGCGCGCACCTCGGCGTTGATCGCCGGAATCACGTCGAACAGGGTGAGGTCGTAGTAGCGCAGACCCACCGAGATCTCGTCCTGGATCCGCAAGCGCGCCAGGCGGATCAGCGCGGTCCGCCACAGGCTCAGCACCTGGCGGCGGATCCGCAGTTCCAGGTCGGCCCGTTCGCGCTCGTTCTCGGCATAGCGCTGACGCAGGCGCATCAACTCGGTGATCCGGGCCTGCGCGTCGAAGACGGTGCGCCGGCGCGTCTCCGTCGGGTGCGCGGTGATCACCGGCGACACCAGTGCGTCGGCCAGCAGATCGGCGACCCGCGTCCCGTCCAGCGCCGCCGCGTCCAGCTTGCGGTAGGTGGCCGCCAGCGACGAGTCCTGCGGCGGTTCGCCCGCCGCCTCGTGGGCGGCGCGGCGGCGATCGCGTTGGATGTCCTCGGCCAGATTGGCCAGCAGCACGAAGTAGCTGAACGCGCGGATGAGCGGCAGGGCCACCGCGATGTCCACACGGTCCAGCATCTCCGCGACGGCGCTGCGCTCGACCTCCTCGCGGCGCACCCGGAACGCTTCGATCCGCACCCGCTCGATGAGGTCGAAGACCTCCGGTCCCTCGTGGTCGCGAATGGTGTCACCGAGCACGCCGCCGAGAAATCGGATGTCGTCGCGCAGCGGCCGGATGGCGTCCTGTTCGGTCTCGCTCATCGATTCGCCCATGATCAGACAGTATTGCCCGCCGGGCCGCCGGGGTATGCGACGCGGCCCACACCGGCCGCGATCGGCTCAGCCGGGAAGCTGGGAGAAGCGCAGGTGATTGCCCCACGGGTCGCGGAAGCCGCAGTCGCGCACGCCGTACGGCTGGGAGATCGGCTCCTGCGTCACCTCGACACCGGCGTCGCGCAGCCGGGCGAAGGTGGCGTCCACGGCGTCGGTGGTGAAGATCAGCGTGCCCTGCGCGCCGTTGGCCAGCCGCGCCCGCGCCGCCGCACCGGCCGCCTCGTCCGGCACCATCTCCGGGGTTTCCAGGATGAACTCGATGCCCGGCTGCTTCGCCGGGCCGACGGTCAGCCAGCGCCCACCGGCGAACGGCAGGTCGGCCCGCACCTCGAGGCCGATCACGTCGCGGTAGAACTCCAGTGCCTTGTCCTGGTCGGCGACCAGGACGCCGATGTGGGTGAGGGCGAGATCCGCGCCGTTGCTCATGCTGCTGCTCCTTCTGTTCGTCAGGGTCGGGCAACAGTACAGACGACGCACGCGCGGCGAATTCATCGGCGGCCCGGGGCACTGTCGCAGTCGCCGATCGACCCGATTTCAGCCCGCGTCTCGGGCGGTGAGGTGATCCGCACGGTGCGACAGGACCTGTTCGAGCAGCGACACCAGCACCTGCTTCACCGAATCACGTCGCCTTGCATCGCATTCCAGCACCGGGATCCACGTCTCGAGCTCGAGTGCCTCACGGACCTCGTCGAGATCGAAGCGAGTGCCGCCGTCGAAGCGGTTGACCGCCACGACGAAGGGCGTGCCGCGCGCCTCGAAGTAGTCCAGCACCGGATAGCAGTCGTCGACGCGACTGGTGTCCACCACGATCACCGCGCCGAGCGCGCCGTCTACCAGGTCGTCCCACAGGAAGACGAAACGGTCCTGTCCCGGCGTGCCGAACAGGTACAGCAGCAGTGCGCTGTCCAGGGTGATGCGCCCGAAGTCGAGCGCGACGGTGGTCTGCGTCTTGTCCGCCCCGTGCCCCGCGTCGTCCACGCCGACCGCCACCTCGGTCATCGCCGCCTCGGTCACCAGGGGCTCGATTTCCGATATGGCCCCGATGAACGTCGTCTTCCCGACGCCGAATCCGCCGCTGACCACGATTTTCACCGAGGACGGCATGGTCGGCGCGCGTGTGTCAGAGTGCCCGGACAAGGTCCCTGATCCTCTCGATGGCGGCGGCGGTGAGCTGATCGGCGGCGCGCACGGTCACGTGTCCGGTGGCGGCCAGATCGCTAACGACGACCTTGGCGACCCCGATCGGGACGCCGAGCGCGGTGCCGATCTCGGCGATGGAATGCGGCCGCTGGCACAACCGCACGAGGGTGCGCTGCTCGAAGCGCAGCGGTGCGGACAGCGCGGCGGGCTCGGCCCGCACCAGCGTCTCGACGCGCAGTCCGCCCAACAGCGGTGTGGTGCGTCCGGCGGTGACCACGAAGGGACGCACGAATCGGTCGTCGCCCCGAGCCGGTTCGTATCTCATCGCCGCAGCGACTCACGCAGCTCGGCGATGAGCGCGGGATCCAGCAGCGCACCCGCGCGGTCGGCGAGCACCGCCATCTCGTAGCCGACCAGTCCGACATCGCAGCCGCTGTCGGCGATCACGCCGAGACAGCTGCCGCCGCCCATGGCGGACACCAGCAGGAATCCGCGTTTCATCTCGATCATGATCAGCTTCAAGCCGTCGAAGGAATAACTGCGCGAAGCGCTTCTGGAGAGCCCGACCAGCCCGGACACCATGGCGGCGAGCCGGTCGGCGGAGGCGCGGTCCAAGCCGTCGGACATGGCGATGAGCAGCCCGTCGGAGGAGACCGCGACCGCCTCTCGCACACCGTCCGTGTCTCGGACGAAGTTGGCCAGCAGCCAGTCGAACGTGTGCTGGTCGGCGCTCGGTATGGGGGTGGTCACCGGATCTCCTCTGCCATGGTCGCTGCGGATCGGAATTCGTTCGCCGCGCCGCCCGCGCGGAAGCGGTCGTCGCATTCGGCGGCGCGCCGTGCGGGCGCGCCACGCTGATGTCCTGACCGGAAGGCCGACAGCATGCCGCGGATCTGCTCGGGTGAGCGCTCGACCGCGGGGGTCGGCTCCGGCCGGGGTACCGGGTCGGGACGAACGCCGGTGGTGGCGGCGCGGGCCTTCTTGTTACGTTTGACCAGGCCGTTCGCGGTGTGTCGCACGGATGCTTCGTCCGCCTCGGATCCCGCTGCCGCGCGGGGTGCTTCGGCGGCGCCGACGCTCGCCGCCGGCTCGGATCGTGCGGAACCGAACTGGGTGCCGTCCGACGACCCTGCCGGAACCGTTGTGTGAACTCGGGCAGTCGCGGTCATGCGCGACATCGGCGAACTCGAATCGCTGTGCCTGGCGGAGCGGGGCGCGGGCGCACGCGGGTCGCCGCGCTGTTCCTGCTCCGCCTCGAGCATCCCCGGCGGCAGCGTCAGGCGCGCCACGATGCCGCTCACCGGCGAGACGCTCAGTTCGACCCTGATGCCGAGCCGCTCGGCGAGCCTGCCGACCACGTAGTGACCGAGATTGCGGGTCGGCGCGACGACGAAATCCTGCTCGCCGCGCAGTCGCGCGTTGGCCTGGGCCAAGTGGCCCGGGGGCATGCCGACACCGTGGTCGACCACCGCCAGCAGATATCCGTTCGGTCCGGCACGGCCGTAGATCTCCACCTCGAGATCCGGCGGGGAGAACGCCAGCCCGTTCTCGATCAGCTCGGCGAGCATGTGGGCCAGCTCGCTCGCCGCGGCACCCGCGACCAGGGCATCGTCCATCCGGCGCAGCACCACCCTGCGGTAGTCGTCGACCTCGGACAAACCGGCGCGGATCACGTCGCTGAGCGGAATCGGTTCCGCCCAGCTGCGCGGACTGGCCTCGCCGACCAGCACGAGCAGGCTCTCGGCGTTGCGGCGCATCCTGGTGGCGAGATGGTCGAGTTCGAACAGATTCGACAGCGCCTTGGGATCGAGCTCTTCGCGCTCGAATTCGCTGATCAGGCCGAGCTGGCGGCGCACGAGGTTCTGACTGCGGCGGGCGAGGCTGACCATCGACTCGGTGGTGTTGCGGCGCACCAGCGCCTGCTCCGACGCGAGGTCGAACGCGGTGGATTGCACCCGATCCAGCGCTCGGGCCACGGCGGCGATCTCGACGCCCGCGCCCGGCGGCGCTCGCACCGGGGCGGGCGGGTCCGGCGGCCGGGTGTCATCGCCGGTGCGCCAGGCGGAAATCACCTCGGGCAGCCGTCTGCTCGACACGTCGTCGGCGTCCGCGGCCAGCGTGGCCAGCGGCCGCACGATCGCGCGCACCGCGGCGACGACCAGCGCCACCTCCAGCGCGATCGCCGCCAGCGCGGCGAGCACGAACGCGCCGAGGATCAGAGCGGCGTTGCGGCGCAGCGCCTCCGCCCGCTGCCGGACGTCGTCGCCGACCGCCTGCTGCACGGTGCGCTGCTCGTCGATGACCGCGGTCATCCGCGCCCACCAGGTGATCGGATCGACCGGTCGTGCCAGCGGTCCGGCGCTGGAGGCGATCGCGATGTTCTCCGACTCGGCGGCCGCGACCGCGTCCGCGCCGTCCAGCACGGCGTCCAGGCGCGCCTGTTGGGCCGAGGTCGCGTCGCGGGCGAACGCGGCCAGACCGGCCAGCTTGGCCGCCCGGATGTCGAGGAACTGCGCGTACTCGCCCGGCCCGAAGGCATCCGAGGCGAAGACGCCGTTCAGGAAGCCGCGTTCGCGGGCCGTCTGCTCCTTCGCCTCACCCAGCGCGTGCAGCGCTTGCAGCCCGTGCCGGATCGCCGGGTCGGCGGCCTGGTCGAGGCCGAGGGACAAGCGGTTCAGCCCATCGATGGCGTCGGTGTAGAACTGGAACGCCGCCTGCCGGGATGTGCGCCGCTCATCGATCCCCGAGCGGGTCAGGTCCAAGTCGGTGAGCGGCCGAGCGGCCGCCCGCACCCGCTCCGCGCCGGGCGGACCGTCCGCCGAAGCCTGCCGCAACGTGCGCAGGGCGCGGTCGACCGCGCCGCGCTGGTCGTCGACCGGCTGCCGCAAGCGCTGGTCACCGCCGAGCAAGCCATTGGTCAGGCCGCGCTCGCGCTGCGTCTCGTGCACGAGATCCGCCACCGCCAGCGCCAGCGACACCGCGGCCACCGTGTCCCGGCTCTTGCGGTACGCGTCTACCTCACGCGCGACCATCCCGCCGAGAAGGGCGAGCACCAGAACGAGCGAGACGACGAGGATGCGAGCCAGCTGCCCGCGGATGGTCCGCGGACGCACGATTCCACTGCCCGGTACGCGGCGTGCACCGTCGGGAGCGCGGAGCGGGACAACTGTTGTGCCCCCGGAATTCTCCGGTCGTCCAGGTGACCGCACCACCCTCTGCTCCTCCGATCAGCCGCCGCGCCTGCTCCACAGCGAGCACACGGAAATCAAGGGCAAACTGTCACAGGGCCACCGCGCCGTCAACGCGAGAATCAGACAAATCAGACAGTGTGCGGACTTCTAAACACACTGGCAACGAAGAGTTACGAGCACGACAAACCGACACCCGTGCGCACGCGAGCGGACGCCGAACCCGTTGGCTCGTATCCACCTTCGCCCGCCGCGAACCTTCGGGCGACTCCGATAGAACGGGCGCGCGGCGAATTCGTCGGCGGCGAGACCCGAGTTTCCGGCCGCCGCCGAAGCACTCCGCTCAGCCCGCGTTTCTGGCGACGAGGTGATCCGCCCGGTGCGCCAGCACCTGTTCGAGCAGTGCGACCAAAACGTCTTTCACCGAATCCCGTCGCTTCGCATCGCATTCCAGGACGGGGATCCAGTCCGCGAGTGCGAGCGCCGCACGCACCTCGCCGAGGTCGGCGTGGGCGCCGCCGCGGGCGTGGTTGACCGCGACCACGAAGGGCGTGCCGTGTCGCGCGCAATAGTCCAGCACGGGATGGCAGTCGTGGACGCGGCCGGTGTCCACCATGATGACCGCGCCGAGCGCGCCGTCGGCCAAATCGTCCCAGAGCCAGGCGAGATCACCCGCCCCCGGCGCGCCGAACAGGTACAGCAGTAGGGAGCTGTCCAGGTCGATCCGCCCCACGTCGACGGGGACGGTGGTCGGCTTCCAGTCCGCCCGGCGCTCCGGATCGTCCAGGACGACGATCGGCTCGGCCGTCTCCGCCTGGGTCACCAGCGGGCCGATCTCGGAGGCGGCCCCGACGAACGTCGTCTTCCCGGCGCCGAGTCCGCCGCTCACCACGATCTTCACCGAGGACGGCATGGTCTGCTTTCGCGTGTCGCAGTGCCAGGACAATGGCGCTGATCCTCTCGATGGCAACGGCGACGCGCACATCACGTGTCGGGCGGCCCGGTCGCGGACGACGGCTTGCCGACCCCGATCGAGACTTCCAGCGCGGTACCGATTTCGGCGATGGAAATGCGACCGCCGGCACAGCCGCACGAGAAACGTGGTACCCGTCCTCGCCCGCCGCGAAACCTCGCGGTGCGACTCTGATACAGTCCGGCGCGACACACCGGAGGGCAAGAGGGCTGGATGGCGCACCGAATCACGTTGGTTCCCTTGGCAATAGCACTTGTGCTCGGAGCGGCCGCGTGCGGCGACGAGTCCGGCGGGGCACCGGCGACCACCACCACGCAGGCCGCGAGCACCGCCACCCAGCTGTTCGATCCCTGCACCGGCATCCCCGACTCCGCGCTGACGAGCGCGGGCCTCGATCCGGCGAGCAAGCAGGTCGGCGTCGGCGGGGTCGAGCAGCCCGGCTGGGAGATCTGCGGCTGGAAGGGCGCCGACTTCACCCTCGGCGTGTTCTCCAACGGCATGTCCGTGGCCGAGTTCGAACGCAAACCGGGCAATGTCGATTTCCGGGACGTCACGATCGGCGGGCGCACCGGACGGCAGTTCCGCGTCGACGACGCCGCCAAGGACCAGATGTGCGACGTGCTCTTCCCCGCTCGCCAGGGCCTGCTGCAACTGACGCTGGTCAACAAGACCGCCGAGCAGAACCCCTGCGAACGCCTCGCGACCGTCGGCGAAGCGATCGTCCCCACCCTGCCGAGATGACCGGTATGCGACCTCAGCCACCGAGGATGTCGAGCACCTTGTCGGAGGTGTAGAAGGGGGCGAGGCGCTCACGGATCAACCCGGCAAGCACTCCCTCCCGCTTCGCGCCCTCGATGACCGCCGGTCCGTACCGGAGGATCTCCTGCATGATGTCGTCACCGGTGAGGCCGAGTTCGGGCAGCATGGCCGCCAAGGTGTAATCCCCGTACTTGGTGAAGAACACCTCCACACACTCGTCCAGGAGCAGGCCGAAGTATTCCTTCTCGCGGGTGGTGACGGCGATCTCGTAGCACAGCAGCACCAGCTCGTTGAGGTCCTTCCGGCTGAGGTATTCGCGCAGGCCGCTGACCGGTTCGTCGGCGTGCAGATCCCAGAACTCCATCGCGGCGGCGTGCACCGGCGCGTCGCGCAGCATCTCGCGAATGGCGTTGTTGGTGCGCTTGAGCGCGAACAGCGCGCCTTTGCCCGCCAGATCGCCGACGAACGTGCTGTCGGCGGCGACCTTCTTGGCGCGATTGGCCGCCGACTGGCCCAGCGACATCAGCGAGGAGACGCCGGGGATCTTCTCGGCGCGCTCCCGGTTGGCCTGCATGAAGTCGTTGATCAGCTTGTCCACGAACTTCGACGCGACGGTGGCCACCAGCGGGCTCTCGGTGAGCCGGTCCAGAATGCGCTCCTGCGCCTGGTGCATGCCGAAGATCTTCTCCAGCAGTGCCTCGACCGGCTCGCGATCGACCACCTCGCCGAGGGTGTACTCGTCGTTGGCGGCGATGTGGTCGTAGATGGAGTCGGCGAATACGCCGACCATGTCGGCGAACACCGGACTGCCGCCGATCAGCTCGACGACGGTGCGGACGGTCTGCTTGGCCTGCTCGATCTCCACGACGTCCCGGAAAACGAGCGTGTCGGCGACTCCGAGCACGGCCTCGGTATCGCGCGCGATCACCTCGGCGAAACGTTCGCCGGTCACCTCCGCGAGCAGGAATTCCACCTGGGCGTCCAGTAACCGTTCGGCGATCTCACGCGGCTCGCTCATCGCATTCCACCCATCACTGTTGTCCGGCGCGCCCGGCCCGGCTCACGGCTGGTGCGGGTCGATGTCGTTGCCGTGCAACGATTTCCGGATCCGATCCAGGCGCTCACGCGCGGCCTTCTCGCGTGCCTGCCATTGTTCGTCCACGCTGCGGCCCGCTGGAGTCTGCCGGTCGAGTTCGCCCATCCCCTGCGCGGTGCCGTAGCGCTGCTCGACCTTATCGCGAACTGACTCGAAAGTAGGAACACCGGAAGCCGAATATCCGCCGCTCGCGGGGTCTCCGGCGATACCCGGCGGCGGTACCGGTACCGCCGGTACCGCAGAACTGCCGCCTACCTGGCCGGATACGTCCGGAGCTCGCCGAGCGGACGCACCGGCATCAGCGGAGGTGGTAGGAGTCACATCCTCGGCGGCCCGCGCATCACCAGCCTCCGACAATCCGGTCAGCGCCGCGTGGACCGCCGCGAAACCGGGACGCCCCGCCGTGGCGACCAGCAGGACCCCGGCCAGCTCCGCGTCGGACAGCCCCGCCAACCGGCTCACGATTTCGCTGTTGTCGCTCATACCGCCAGGCTACGCAGGCGCACCGCCCGCCGTTCACGACCGCACGAGCGCACCCGCCCACGCACGCACCAGGTCGTACCAGGCCGAGCCGCCGACGACGATCAGATCGTTGTGCCCGGCCCCGGGGAAGACGACGAGCCGTTTCGGCTCCGGCGCGGCGGCGTAGAGCCGGTGCGCGTGCCGCAGCGGCAGCAGTTCGTCCTGGTCGCCGTGCATGATCAGCACCGGGGCGCGCAGCGCGCGGATGCGGCGTTCGTTCGGGTAGGCGTTCGGCACCAGCGGGGCGGGCAGGAACGGATACACCGACCGAGCCGCATCGCGCAGGCCGCTGAAGGTGGACATCAGCATCACCCCGGCGGGCGGATGATGCTGCGCCAGCTCGAGCACGACCCCGCCGCCGAGGGATTTGCCCAGGTACAGCACCCGGTTCGGATCGACGCCCGGCTGGGCGAGCAACGCCCGTCGCGCGGCGTGCGCGTCCAGGTAGGTGCCGTGCTCGGTCGGTCTGCCGGTGCTGCGCCCGTATCCGCGGTAATCGAAGGCCAGCACGTCGAATCCGGCCTCGGTGAGCAACGCGAAGATCGGCACCCGGTCACCGAGATTGCCCGCGTTGCCGTGCGCGAACAGGATGTGCCCGACCGAATGCGCGGCGGGCATCCACCACGCGTGCAGCGTTTCCCCGTCCGGGGTGCGCAGGGACAGGTCGGTGTACGCCATGCCGAGCAGCGCCGGGGTCTGCAGCAGCGTCCGTTCCGGCAGATACGTCAGCGCGTTGAGGATCGGACGGGCTGGATGTCGCATGCCCACGTTCTTACTCCTGGGGAGCAGAGACCGGGTCCGGCGGGTGCTGGGACACCGGCGGGTCACCGCGCTTCGATCTCATGACCGAGGCGACGGCGACACCGGAAGATCGGCTCGAAGCGGCGGCCGACCGTCGAGCCTCACGGGCGACGCTTTCGACCGGCGGCGACGATTCATGCCCGGGCCTGGCCGGATGCGTTCGGCATCGGCGAACGCGGGCGCGTTCGCCGCCGCACGCCGCTCGTCGCCTCGGCCGGGCGACCCAGCCGCGACCGGCGGACACCCGCGCCAACTAGACCGTCCGACAACGAGCGCCGGAAGACGGCGGGCGGGTAACAACGAGGCCGTACGCGCTCAGCCGCACGGCCTCTGTCGCTACGAGAACTCGGTCTCAGCCACACAGCACCGCGACCACGGCGTCACCCGCGCAGCACCGCGACCACGGCGTCACCCGCGCAGCACCGCGCCCACGGCCTCACCCGCGCAGCACCGCGCCCACGGCCTCACCCGCGCAGCACCGCGCCCACGGCCTCACCCGCGCAGCACCGCGCCCACGGCGTCAGCCGCCGCCGCGACCGCCGCGTCGCGCGCCGCACTGGCCTCGTCCTCGGTGAGGGTCCGGTCGGCGGCGCGGAAACGCAGGGCATAGGTGAGCGACTTGCGTCCCTCGCCCGCCTGAGCGCCCTCGTACACGTCGAACAGTGCGATGTCCTCCAGCAGTTCGCCGCCGCCGGTGCGCAGCGCGGCCTGCACCGACGCCGCGGGAACCGTCTTCTCGACGCTCACCGAGACGTCCTGGAGCACCGCCGGGAACGGCGACACGGTCGGAACCGGCCGGGCCTCCCGCAGCGGCAACGCGTCCAGGTCGAGTTCGACGGCGCAGGTGCGCGGCGGCAGACCGGAACGTTCCAGCACGGCGGGGTGCAGTTCGCCCGCGTAGCCGACGACCGTGCCGTCCACCACCAGTTCGGCGCAGCGGCCGGGGTGCCAGGGCAGGTGTGCCGCCGCACGGCGCTCGATGGTCACCCCGGCCGCGTCCGCGACGGCGTCGGCGAGAGCGAACGCGTCGGCGGCCTCGACCGGACGGCCCGGTCCCCACGGCCCGCGCGGCTCGCGGCGGCCGGTCAGGACGGCGGCCACGTGCACCGGCTGTTCGGGCAGCGAGTCGAGCAGCTCGGCGATCTCCTCGTCGGTGGGGCGACGGTCCACCGGCAGCGGATCGATCGCCCTGGTCCTCGCTCCGGGCAGCACGACCTGCGCGATGCCGTAGATCGCCAGATCACGCGCGCCCCGCGAGATATTGCGGGCGGCCACCTCGAGCAGACCGGGCAGCAAGGTGGTGGCCAGCTCGGCGCGCTCCACGTCCAGCGGATTGAGCACCTTCGTGGTGGCGCGGCGCGGGTCGTCGGCATCCAGGCCCCAGGTGTCGAACACCCCGGCGGGCAGGAACACCGGCGGCGGGACCTCCACAGCGCCCGCGAACGCCAGCGCCCGGCTGACGGCGCGGCGACGACGCTGGGTGGCCGTGAGTCCCCGCCCGGCCGGTGCGGCGGGCAGCACGGACGGGATCTGCTCCAGACCCTCCAGCCGCAGCACCTCTTCCACCAGGTCGGCGGGCTGAGCGAGGTCCGGCCGCCAGCTCGGCGGGGTCACCACCAGCTGGCCGTGCCCGGCCTCGCTGACGCCGACCTCGACGGTGCAGCCGATCTGGGCCAAGCGGCGCGCCGAGGTCCCCGTCGGGTACGTAACGCCCGCGACGCGGTCGGCCAGGTCGATGTCGATCCGGATGGGCTCGGGCACCGGAAGCGGGGCCCGGACGTCGGTCAGCACGGGTTCGACGGTGCCGCCGGCGATCTCGGCCAGCAGCGTGGCCGCCCGGTCGAGCGCGGCGACGTTGATCTCCGGATCGACGACCCGCTCGTACCGCTTACCCGCCTCGGACACCAGCTTGTGCCTGCGCGCGGTGCGGTAGATCTGCAGCGGGTTCCAGGTGGCCGCCTCGAGCAGGATGTCGGCGCTGTCCGCGCCGACCTCGGTGCTCGCCCCGCCCATCACGCCGGCCAGCGAGATGACGCCGGAATCGTCGGCGATCACCACGTCCTCGGCGTCGAGCGTGCGCTCCACGTCGTCCAGGGTGCGCAACGTTTCGCCCGCGTGCGCGGCACGGACCACCAGCCCGCCCGCCACCCTGGCGGCGTCGAAGGCGTGCAGCGGCTGCCCCAGTTCGAGCATCACGTAGTTGGTGACGTCCACCGCGGGCGAGATCGGACGCACGCCCGACAACAGCAGCCTGCGCTGCAACCACCACGGGCTCACCGCGTTCGGGTCGATGCCGGTGACCCGGCGCGCCGCGAAACGGGTGCACTTCGAATCCGGCTCGACCCGGATCGACCAGGCTTCCCGCTCGTGGTCGGGCAGGGTCCGCACCGCCGGGTCGGCGTATTCGAGATCGAAACCGCAGGCCAATTCGCGGGCCAGGCCGCGCACCGAGAAGCAGTAGCCCCGGTCGGGCGTGATGTTCAGCTCGATGACCGTGTCGTCCAGGCCGAGCAGCGCGTTGGCGTCGGCGCCCGGCTCGGCGGTGCCCGGCTCCAGCACCAGGATGCCGGAATGGTCCTTGCCGATGCCGAGTTCGGCGACCGAGCAGATCATCCCGTTGGAGACGTGGCCGTAGGTCTTGCGCGAGGTGATCTCGAACCCGCCGGGCAGCACGCCGCCGGGCAGCACCACCACCACCAGGTCACCGACCTGGAAGTTCCGTGCGCCGCAGATGATCTCCTGCAGCTCGGGCTTGCCGATGTCCACCTTGCAGAAGCGGATCGGCTTCTTGAACTCGGTGAGTTCGGTGATCTCGGCGACCCGGCCGACCACCAGCGGCGGCTCCCCGCCCTCCGGGCCCGCGACCCGCCGGAGCTCGTCGACCTCTTCGACTTCAAGCCCGACCCGGACGAATCCCGCGTCGAGCTCCTCCGGCGTCACCGACCACTCCGGGTTGGTGCGCTGGATGATGTCGGTCAGCCAGGACTGCGCTACTCGCACTTGTCGTTTCGCTCTCTCGATCGAAGGGTGGGGTCAGGACCGGACGCCGAAGGGCAGCGTGAAACGCACGTCGCCCTCGACGATGTCGCGCATGTCCGGGATGCCGTTGCGGAACTGCAGCGTCCGCTCCAGGCCCATGCCGAACGCGAACCCGCTGTACACCTCGGGATCGATGCCGCTGGCGATCAGCACCTTCGGGTTCACCATGCCGCAGCCGCCCCATTCGACCCAGCCGGGACCGCCCTTCTTGTCCGGGAACCACACGTCGACCTCGGCGGAGGGCTCGGTGAACGGGAAGTAGTTGGGGCGCATGCGCGTCCGGGTCTCCGGGCCGAACAGCGCCCTGGCGAACGCGTCCAGCGTGCCGCGCAGATGCGCCATGGTCAGGCCCTTGTCCACCGCCAGGCCCTCGACCTGCGAGAACACCGGCGTGTGCGTGGCGTCCAGCTCGTCGGTGCGGAAGGTGCGGCCCGGGCAGACCACGTAGATCGGCAGTTCGCGTTCCAGCATCGAGCGCACCTGCACCGGAGAGGTGTGCGTACGCAGCACCTGGCGCGACCCCTCCGGGGCGATGTGGAAGGTGTCCTGCATGGTGCGGGCCGGATGGTCGGGCAGGAAGTTCAGCGCGTCGAAGTTGAAGTGCTCGGTCTCCACCTCGGGACCTTCGGCGACTTCCCAGCCCATCGCGACGAACACGTCGGCGACCTGCTCGGAGATGACGGTGATCGGGTGCCGGGCGCCCACGGCGGCGCGGCCGGCGGGCAGCGTCACGTCGATGGTCTCGGCGACCAGCACCGCGGCGTCGCGCTCGGCCAGCAACGTGGCACGGCGGGCCTCGAACGCCTCCGACACCCGGGCTCTGGCGACGTTGACGCGCTTGCCCGCGTCGGCCTTCTCCGACTTGGGCAGGCTGCCCAGCGCCCGCTGCGCCAGAGCCAGCGGCGCCTTGCCGCCGAGGTGCTCGGTTTTCGCGACCGCGAGCGCATCCAGGTCGGCGGCAGCGGCGAACGCCTTCTCGGCGGCCGCCGCGGCCGCGGCCAGTGCCTCCTCGGTCAGCGCTGCGTTCTGCTCGCCTGCGTCGATGTCGTCGGCCACGATGCTCCGTCTCTCCCCTTCGGTTCGCGGGCACAGCTGATCGCCTGCCCGCCCTGCTGCTGGTGAACGGCCTAGCGTTCACGGAACACTATTGCGTCGACTACACACTATTGGATCGGCCGCAGGCCCTTCACGTGGATTACCCTCGACACGGCGCAGGCCCCGGTGTTCGTCGCCGCACTGCCGTGGCGCACCGAGTGATGTGCCGGCTACTCCCGCAGGGTTTCCTCCGCACGATGAGCGGAACCGGCCGCCGCGCAGCGTACGACGCGCCGATGGTCATCCGCCCCGAGCCGCGGAGCGGGCACGTCATCGGGCCTACTGCGCATGGCGGTGACGCGCGCGGGACGACTGTGGCGCGGTCGCGGCGCGCAGGCAGACGACGAACCCTGTCCGCGCACAGCACGGACAGGGACGCACGGATCGGGCTCAGCTCGCCGCAGTGACCCGCCGCGGCAGCAGCAGCGAGGTCAGCGCCCCCGCCCCGACGATCGCCGCCCCCACCCAGACCGCGGGCACGAGACCGTCCACGAAGCTCTGCGGATCCAGGTAGGAGCCCGACGAGGCGAACACCGACGCCAGCACCGCGACACCCATCGCGACACCCACCTCCCGGATGGTGTTGTTGGTGCCCGAGGCCATCGCCTGGTCCTCCGGAGCCGCGCTGGCCATCACGATGGTCGACGCTGGCGCGAAGGTCAGCCCCATGCCCACGCCCGCCAGTACGAACGGTGCGACGTACGAGCCATAGCCGATGTCCACCGTGGTGATGGCGGCCATCCAGGCCAGCGCGACGGCCAGCAGCACCTGCCCGGTGGTGATCAAGGTGCGCGCGCCGATTCGGTCGACCAGCAGGCCCGCGATCGGCGCGACCACCATCGGCGCCATGGTCCACGGCATGGTGCGCACGCCCGATTCCAGCGGACTGTAGCCCTGCACCACCTGGAAGTACTGGGCGAGCAGGAAGATCGAGCCGAACACGCCGACCGAGAAGGCGAAGCCGACCACGTTGCTCACGCTGAAAGCCCGGGAGCGGAACAACCGCAGCGGCAGCATCGGCTCGGGCACGCGCAGTTCCCAGACGAGCAGGGCGGCCAGCAGCACGGCGCCGCCGATCAGCGCGGACAGCACGCTCGCCGAGGTCCAGCCGTCGTCGGCGCCGTGGATGACGCCCCACACGATCGCGAGCACGCCGCCCGCCGACAGCAGCAGGCCGACCGGATCGAGGCGGCGGCCACGGCCGTGCGATTCGGCGAGCACCCGCGCCGCGAACGGCAGGACGACCAACCCGATGGGCACGTTCAGCCAGAAGATCCACTGCCAGCTCAGCCCGTCGACCACCGCGCCGCCGATCAGCGGCCCGAGCGCGACACCGAGGCCGGCGATGCCGCCCCAGATGCCGATGGCCGCGTTGCGCATCCGCTCCGGGACGGCCGCCGACAGCAAGGTCAGCGACAGCGGCATCACCGCGGCCGCGCCGAATCCTTGCACCGCCCGCGCCGCGATGAGCAGGCCCGGCCCGGTCGCCAGCGCGCACGCCGCCGACGCCAGCGTGAACAGGGCGATGCCGAGCAGGAAGATCCGGCGCCTGCCGAGCCGGTCGCCGACGGCGGACGCGGTGAGCAGCAGCGAGGCGAACGACAGCGTGTAGGCGTTGACGAACCATTGCAGGTCGGCCAGCGAGGCGCCCAGCTCGGTGCGGATCACCGGCAGCGCGTTCGTCACGACCAGGTTGTCCAGCGTGACCATGAACATCGGGATGCCGACCGCGGCCAGCACGGCGGCGAGTCTGCGGCCGCCGATCGTGGCCGCGGGCGCGCCGACGGGCGGCGCGGTGGTGGGGAGAGTCTCGGTCATGTCCAGTCCTTGTTGTAATCGACTGATAACTTATCTGGAGAACGGTATGCATCGACTGATAACATGTCAAGCGAAAGTACGATTACCTGCGGAAACGGAGCATGATGGCGACCAGAACCAGGATGACGGCCTCCGAACGGGGCGAGCAGGTGCTGCGGGCAGCGGTGTCCGCGTTCGCTGAATCCGGTTACGCCGCTACCCGCACCGACGAGATCGCCCGGCGCTCCGGCGTGTCACAGCCGTACGTCATCCGGCTGTTCGGCACCAAGCAGAACCTGTTCCGTGCGGCCCTGCATCGCGTATGCGACCGGATCGAGGAAATCTTCCGCACCGCGCGGGCCGAGGCGGAGCCGGAGGCGGACCCCGAGGCGGCGATGGCCGCCCTCGGCAACGGCTACCACCACTTCCTCGCCGAACGAGAATTGCTCCAGGTGCTGCTGCACGGATTCGCCGCCAGCGCGGATCCGGAGATCGGCGACGAGGTCCGGAGCCGATTCGGCGACATCTACCACCTGATCCGGGACCTGACGGGCGCATCGGAAACCGAGGCGCGGCGCTTCCTCGCCACCGGAATGCTCCTCACCGTGATGAGCGCGATGCGGGTAGCGGGCCCGGACGCGGTGCCCGCCGCATGGGCGACGGAGATCATGGAAGACCTGATCGCCCGAGGCGACTGACGACCTCGGCCACGTCATGAGCGGCACAACCCGAAGGCGACGCCACTGAAGGCGAGCGGTCACCCCATAGGAGCGGCGCGAACAGGCAATGCCGCATACGCTGGAGAATCAACCCGCTGGCACCAGTAGTCACAGGAGTACCGGCGGCACATCACCGAGCACCGTATCGGCGACCGCCGTGCGGACGAAGTAGTACACAACCGTCATGTATCGCAGGATCTCTTCGACGGCTTCGGGAATGTGACTCGGATCCCCGCGGTCAGATCGAATTGGGCCGGCACCGCGCGCACCCCGTTCCGAGCCGGCATCCCCACGCGCCCGGCGTACCTCGACTACGTCTTTCGAGCGAAGCGAGACCGAGCATCCGCCGTTCGCGGCCCGGCTCGCGTGTGCGCGGCCGCCGCGTCAGCGACGAAGGAGCAAGCGGCGGTCGCGCACACGCGAGCCACAAAGGGGCCGCGAACACGCCGCGCCGAAGGCGCGGCAAATCGAACACAGCTCAATACCGGACGCGCGAATTCGCGTAGAGGCAGATCGCGGCGGCCGTCGCCAGATTCAGGCTTTCGGCGCGGCCGCGGATGGGGATTCGGATGCGGTGGTCGGCGCGGCGTGCGACGGCCGGGTCGAGACCGTGCGCCTCGTTGCCGAACAGCCAGGCCACCGGCCGGGTGAACAGTTCATCGGCGTCGTCGAGGTCGACTTCGCCGTTCGCCGCGGTCGCGAGGATCGTGATTCCCGCCGCCGCGATCGAGTCGAGCGTCTCGGCGACGTCGCGGTGCCGCGCGATCGGCACATGGAAGATGCTGCCCGCGCTGGCCCGCACACACTTGCCGTTGTGTGGATCGACCGCATCGCCGGCCAGCACCACGCCGTCGGCGCCGACGGAATCCGCCACCCGCACGAGCGTGCCCGCGTTACCGGGCTCGGCGATCTCGACGGGAACGGCCAGCATGCGCGGCCGAGCCTCGAGAATCCGGGACAAGGGCACGTCGAGCAGATCGCACACCGCCACCAGTCCCGGTGCGGTGACGGTCTCGGCGAGATGCTGTGCCGCTCGATCACTGACCAGCGTGGTGCGAACGCCCGTCGCGGCCGCCCCCGCGATCAGCGCGTGATCGCGTTCGGCGGCTGTCTTCGAATAGAACAGCTCATGCACGCGCGTGGTCTCCAGCGCGGCGGCTACGGCATTGGCGCCTTCGGCGAGGAATCGGCCCGCCTTGCGACGCTGCGCTCCGCGCTGCAGCTTGACAGCGGAAACGACCCGCGGATTGCGCTCACTGAGCGCTTCCACGGGTCGTTCCGAAAAGTGTCCGTGTGCCAACGACTGCGACTCAGGCGGCCGGCGCGTTGACATCCTGCGGCAGGGCGGCCTTGGCGACCGCGACGAGACCGGCGAACGCCTCGGCGTCCGACACCGCGAGCTCGGCGAGGATCTTGCGGTCCACCTCCACACCGGCGGCCTTCAGGCCCTGGATGAAGCGGTTGTAGGTGATGTCGTTGATCCGCGCGGCGGCGTTGATGCGCGCGATCCACAGCTTGCGGAAGTCACCCTTGCGCGCCCGGCGGTCCCGGTAGGCGTAGGTGAGCGAGTGCAGCTGCTGCTCCTTGGCCTTGCGGTACAGCCGCGAGCGCTGGCCGCGGTAGCCCTTGGAGGCCTCGAGGATGGAACGGCGCTTCTTCTGAGCGTTGACGGCCCTTTTGACGCGTGCCACTGGTCAGTCCTGTTCGATCTGGGGGCGCGGGGCGGCGCCCGGAAATGGGTCGGGGGTGGCGACGGAGATGCTCCGGTCGCGGTGTGCTTGCCGGTCTGCGCGGGGACGCGATCAGAGACCGAGCAGCTTCTTCACGCGACGGACGTCGGCGGCGGCGACGACCTCCACGCCGTCCAGACGACGCGTCCGGCGGGTGGGCTTGTGCTCGAACAGGTGGCGACGGTTCGCCTGCTGGCGCAGCAGCTTGCCTTTGCCGGACACCTTGAATCGCTTCGAGGCGCCGCTGTGCGTCTTCATCTTCGGCATGGATGGATTCCTCTATCTGTCGTCCCGGCGGTCGGGGCGGACCGCCGGTGTTCTGATCGGTGTTACTGCGGGCCGGCCGTCTCGGCCTGCTCCGCAGCGGGCTGACCGGCCGGGGCGGCGCTGGGGGCCGGGCGCGGGGCCGACTCCTGCTGCGCCTTCACCCGGGTCTTCGCACCCTTGTGGGGGGCGAGAACCATGGTCATGTTGCGACCGTCCTGCTTGGCCGAGGTTTCCACGAAGCCGAGGTCGGCGACGTCGGACGCCAGCCGCTGCAGCAGCCGGAAGCCGAGTTCGGGGCGGGACTGCTCGCGTCCACGGAACATGATCGTCACCTTGACCTTGGACCCGGCCTCGAGGAAGCGAACGACGTTGCGCTTCTTGGTCTCGTAGTCGTGGTCATCGATCTTCGGGCGGAGCTTCTGCTCCTTGATCACCGTCTGCTGCTGGTTCTTCCGAGACTCGCGCGCCTTCTGCGCCGTCTCGTACTTGAACTTGCCGTAGTCCATGATCTTGCAGACCGGCGGACGGGCATCGGGTGCCACCTCGACCAGATCGAGGTCGGCTTCGAGGGCGACGCGTAGTGCATCTTCAACACGCACGATCCCAACCTGCTCGCCGCCAGGCCCGATGAGCCGGACCTCGGGAACACGGATGCGATCGTTGATGCGGGTCTCAGTGCTGATGGGGCCTCCTAGGTCAAGCGGTGTCGTCAGACGACCGCGCGCAATAACTGCAACCCCTGTTCAACACGAAGGCCCCGGTGCGGTATTCCGCGCACGGGGCCCGATGTCGACCGATCGCCGACCACGAGAGAACTCGGATCGACTCTCGTGGCCGGGTTCTCCGCGAGAACCACGACACGAGAAACCCGCCCTCGGAGGGCGGGCGACCGGACCGCTGGACCGTACGATTACTCGTCGGCAACGGTGGGAGTCGGGCTCCACTTATCAGCCCCAGGGCAAGCCCGGGGCGGTCGTCAGCGGAAAGTCTAACATTCCGTTCGGCTATCGCCGAATCGGCACAAAATCGGTTGCCCGGCCGCCGTCCCCGTGCCAGGCTCCCCCGGTGCGTTCACCCCGCCGCGACCTGCTGCGATGGCAGTTCGACCTGACCTGGGCCCTCGCCGGTATCCACCTCGACGCCCTCACGCCGAAGGACTTCCTCTGGGAACCCGCCGACCTCGCCTGGACGGTACGCCCCGACGCCGAGGGCGTGTGGCGCCCGGATTGGGCCGACACCGAACCCGACCCCGTGCCCGTCCCGACGATCGGTTGGCTGACCTGGCACATCGGCTGGTGGTGGGGCGCGGCCATCGACCACGCCGAGGGTCGCACCCCACCCGCACGGGAGGATGTGCACTGGCCCGGCGACGGAGCCGCGGCCATCGCCCGGCTGCGCGAGCTGCACACCGAGTGGTCGCGCGTGCTGGACGGTTTCGACGAGAGCGAGTTGGACCGCCCGTCCGCCTACCCGTGGCCCGCCGACGCGGGATTGACCATCGCCCACCTGGCGGGCTGGGTGAACGCGGAGCTGATGAAGAATGTCGCGGAGATCGGCCACCTCCGGATGCTGCGGGCGGCGTCGCTAGCCTGAAGACATGACTGACGAGCTCGACGCCTCCGTCCGCGAACTGGCCGACATCCCCGCGGTCGAGGTGATCAGCCGCGCCGCCGTGATGTTGATGAGCTCGGCGGCCGAGAAGCTGGGGCTGGCCGACGAGGACCCGGACACCAGCCCGCGCCGCGACCTGGACGAGGCGCGCCGCGTGATCACGGCGCTGGCCGGGCTCGTCACGGCGTCGGTGGAGTACCTGGGCCCGCACGCCGGGCCGATTCGCGAAGGCTTGCAGTCGCTGCAACGCGCCTTCCGCGAGTCCTCCGCGCATCCGGACGAGCCGGGCAAGGGGCCGGGCGAGAAGTACACCGGCCCGGTCTACTGATCGGCTCGGCTGCGGGTCGTGTGAGGACCGCGCCCACCGGACCTCGGTCGCGGTGGTGGGCGACGATGGCCGGAATCGCACAGTGATGAGCCGCCGACCGCGAGCGTTCGTCGGTGTGCGTCGGGACACGCGCGACCGGATCCACCGCCTGCGCCTCGGTGACGGTCAGCGGGGCGGCGCCGTGGGCGAGGTCCCGCGCGCACCTCGCGACGCACGCGGGCACGCCGGGCCGTGCGGCGTCCGTGCGAGCATCGCTGCCGCGACGGGGACCGGGTGCTGTTCGAGGCGCTCGCCGAGCCACGCCCGCCTCGGCGTAAACCCCTGCGGCAGTGCCACCGCGGCCCGCGTCGCGTGCCACTGCCAGCGGGATGCCGGAGGTGCCGCAGGACCGAGAATCCCCGTCGCCCTATGGAATTCCGAAGCGCGGCCGGAGATTGTGCGCGAATCACACCTCGAGACAACGATGTTTAGGAAATTTCCCAACGGGTAGGGCACAGTGAGCCCATGGCTACTCGGATTCTGCTCGCTCCCGGATTCTGGCTCGGCGCATGGGCGTGGGACGAGGTCGCACCCGATCTGCGGCAGCGCGGCAACGAGGTATCGGCGCTGACGCTGCCGGGTCTGGACGCCACCGATCCCGACCGGTTGTCGGCAACCCTGGAATCCCAAGCGCAAGCGATCATCGACGCGGCGTCCGCGGGCGAGCCCGTCGTGCTCGTCGCGCACTCCGGCGGCGCGGCGCCCGCGTATCTCGCGATCGACCGCGCACCCGGCTTGTTCCGCCGGGCGATCTACGTCGACAGCGCGCCGCTGCCGAACGGTTTCGTCATCAATTCCGCACTGGACATCGCCGCGCGCGAGTGGACCCTGCCGGACTGGCCGGAGCTGGAGGCCGCGGGCAACAGCTTGGCGGGCCTGGACGACGCCGTCCTGACGCGGTTCCGCGAGCGCGCGGTGCCGCAGCCCGCGTCCGTCGCGGCCGCCCCGCTGCGCTTGAGCGACTCACCAGCCCGGCTGGCGGTCCCGACCACCGTGATCTGCAGCAGTATGACCGCCGATCTGGTCAAGAAGCTGCGCGACAACGGGGAGGCCCCACTGTTCGCCGAACTGGCCCGCATCGATGCGGAATACGTCGACCTCCCCACGGGGCATTGGCCGATGTGGTCCAAGCCGAAGGAACTCGCCGAACTGATCCACGCCATCGCCAACCGCTGAGGCGAGCAGCGGCGCGGTCCGCAGCATCCGGAACCGCGCCGCATCGGACGACGGATCAGCCGACCGCCGCGGCCTTCTTCACCGGACGCTTGGCGGCCTTCGCCGCGGCCTTCTTCACCGGAGCCTTCTTCGCGGCGCTCCGTGGCGCGGGTGGCTGGTCCAGCACCTCCTTCAGGAACTGGCCGGTGTAGCTGTGCGCGACGGCGGCGACCTCCTCCGGCGTGCCTTCCGCCACGACGGTGCCGCCGCCGGAGCCACCCTCGGGGCCCATATCGATCACCCAGTCGGAGGTCTTGATGACGTCCAAGTTGTGTTCGATGACGATCACCGTGTTGCCCTTGTCCACAAGACCGTTGATGACGTTGAGCAGCTTGCGGATGTCCTCGAAATGCAGGCCGGTGGTCGGCTCGTCGAGGATGTACACGGTGCGGCCGGTGGACCGCTTCTGCAACTCGGCGGCGAGTTTCACCCGCTGCGCCTCGCCGCCGGAGAGGGTGGGAGCGCTCTGGCCGAGGCGCACATAGCCGAGCCCCACGTCCACCAGTGTCTTGAGGTAGCGGTGGATCGAGGTGACCGGCTCGAAGAACTCGGCCGCCTCCTCGATGGACATGTCCAGCACCTCGGCGATGGTCTTGCCCTTGTAGTGGACCTCGAGGGTTTCCCGGTTGTAGCGGGCGCCGTGGCAGACCTCGCAGGGGACGTAGACGTCCGGCAGGAAGTTCATCTCGATCTTCAGCGTGCCGTCACCGGAGCATGCCTCGCAGCGACCGCCCTTGACGTTGAACGAGAACCGGCCCGGCTGGTACCCGCGCACCTTCGCCTCGGTGGTGGCCGCGAACAGCGTGCGGATCTTGTCGAAGACGCCGGTATACGTGGCCGGGTTGGACCGCGGCGTGCGGCCGATCGGCGACTGGTCCACCTGCACCAGCTTGTCCAGGTGGTCGAGCCCGTTGACCCGGGTGTGCCTGCCGGGCACCTGCCGAGCGCCGTTGAGCCGGTTCGCCAGCACGGTGGCCAGGATGTCGTTCACCAGGGTCGACTTGCCCGAGCCGGAGACGCCGGTCACCGAGGTCAGCACGCCGAGCGGGAAGGCGACGTCGATGCCCTTGAGATTGTGCTCGTTCGCTCCCACGACGGTGAGCTGCCGCTTCTTGGTGACCGGACGGCGCACCAGCGGCACCTCGATCCGCTCCCGGCCCGACAGGTACGCCCCGGTCAGCGAGTTCGGATCGGTGAGCAGCTCTTCGTAGGGCCCGCTGTGCACCACCGTGCCGCCGTGCTCACCGGCGAACGGGCCGATGTCGACCACCCAGTCCGAGGCACGGATGGTGTCCTCGTCGTGCTCGACCACGATCAACGTGTTGCCGAGATTGCGCAGGCGCGTGAGGGTTTCGATGAGCCTGCGGTTGTCCCGCTGGTGCAGGCCGATGGACGGCTCGTCGAGCACGTAGAGCACGCCGACCAGACCGGAGCCGATCTGGGTGGCGAGCCGGATCCGCTGCGCCTCGCCGCCGGAGAGCGTGGCGGCCGCGCGCGACAGCGTGAGGTACTCCAGGCCGACGTCGAGCAGGAAGCCCAGCCGCGCCTGCACCTCCTTGAGCACCTGCCCGGCGATGGCGGCTTCGCGCTCGCCGAGGGTGAGCGAATTCAGGAACGCCGAGCATTCGCCGATGGACAGGTCGCTGACGTCGGCGATGGACTTCTTGTCGCCGTTCGCGGCGATGGTGACGGCGAGGATCTCCGGGCGCAGCCGGGCGCCGTTGCACACCGGGCACGGGATGTCGCGCATGTACCCGTCGTAGTGCTCTTTCATCTGCTCGGACTCGGTGCTCTCCATGCGCCGCTGCAGGAACGGCATCACGCCCTCGAAGTCCGCGTAGTACGAGCGCTTGCGGCCGTAGCGGTTGGTGTAGGACACGTGCACCTGGTCGGCGCTGCCCTCGAGCACCGCCTTGCGCGCCTTGAGGGGCAGATCCTGCCACGGGGTGTCCATGGAGAAACCGATGGAATCCGCCAGGCCGGACAGCAGCCGGGTGAAGTACTCGGCGGTCTGCCCGCGCGACCACGGCGCGATGGCGCCCTCGTTCAGGCTCAGCGCCGGATCGGGCACCACCAGTTCCGGGTCGACCTCCTTGCGGATGCCGAGGCCGGTGCAGTCCGGGCAGGCGCCGTAGGGCGAGTTGAACGAGAACGAGCGCGGCTCCAGGTCCTCGATGTCGAGCGGGTGACCGTTCGGGCAGGCGAGACGCTCGGAGAAGCGGCGCTCCCGGTCGTGCGCGTGCTCGTCGCGGTCGACGAAGTCGAGGACCACGATGCCGTCGGCGAGCCGCAGGGCGGTCTCGATCGAATCGGTCAGGCGCTGTTTGGAGGTCGGCTTGACCGCCAGCCGGTCGACGACGACCTCGACGTCGTGCTTCTCCTGCTTCTTCAGCTTCGGCGGATCGGTGAGCGGATACACCACGCCGTCGACCCGCACGCGGGAGTAGCCCTGCGTGTTGAGCTGGTCGAAGAGGTCGACGAACTCACCCTTGCGGGTGCGCACCACCGGAGCGAGCACCTGGAAGCGGATGCCCTCCTCCATGGCCAGCACCTGGTCGACGATCTGCTGCGGCGTCTGCTTGGCGATCAGCTCGCCGCACACCGGACAGTGCGGCGTGCCCGCCCGCGCGTAGAGCAGCCGCAGATAGTCGTAGACCTCGGTGATGGTGCCCACGGTCGAGCGCGGATTGCGGTTGGTCGACTTCTGGTCGATGGACACCGCGGGCGACAGGCCCTCGATGAAGTCGACGTCGGGCTTGTCCATCTGCCCGAGGAACTGCCGCGCGTACGCCGACAGCGACTCGACATAGCGCCGCTGCCCCTCCGCGAAGATCGTGTCGAAGGCCAGGCTCGACTTGCCGGAGCCGGACAGGCCGGTGAACACGATGAGGCTGTCGCGGGGCAGGTCGAGATCGACACCCTTGAGGTTGTGCTCCCGAGCTCCGCGCACAGTGAGGCGTTCCGCCACAGGCCGTCCCTTCTCCTTCGTGTTCGGCGTCCAGACATACCCCCGGCCGCCATGCTAGGCATGGGCACCGACAAGTTTCGCGGACCGCCCGTCACCTCGACGAACGGCGGGAACACCGGCGGGTGGACGGTACGGATGGGGCCGGGAAACAGGCCAGGACGCCTCCGTAGCATCGCCCTCCCGGCACCACTGGTCAACAGCGCGGCAGCGCCGGTCATTCCCCCTGGCCGCCGTCGCACCGCAGGCCGCGGCAGCCGGTATCCCTACCGACAAGGTACCGGCAGCAGGGCCGCCAGGGTGCCGCGGGCAGGTGGTACTCGAGTTCACATTGCGTCCGTGTGACGGAACACGGCGCGCACCGGGGTGATCGACCTGGTCGGACCGGGGGCCGGCTCGGGGGCCGATACCTCCGGCAACGCCTGCTCCCGGCCCCTGAAAGCTGTGCGCAATCCGCGCCGTACGCACCGGCCGCCGACTACACTGAGCCCGCTGTGCGCACCCCATCGGCCTCCCCGACTCCGCCATGACGCACCTCATCCCCCATCTCCCGGCTACGGTGCTCGACACGTTGCGCGCCCTTCTGCGGACCGCGACCCGCCTGGTCGACGCCCGATACGGGGCGCTAGGCGTCCGCGGACACGACGAGCGGCCGGTCGAGTTCCTCTTCGAGGGCGTCGACGACGCGACGCATACCCACATCGGCCGCTCTCCCGCGGGGCAGGGCGTACTCGGACTGTTGCTGGCGCACCCGCGACCGATCCGGCTGGACGACCTGTCGGAACACCCCTGCCTCCGTGGGTTTCCCGCCCAACCATCCCGGGATGGGCAGCTTCCTCGGGGTGCCGGTGCGGATCGGCGAGGAGATCTTCGGCAATCTCTACCTCACCGAGAAGACAGGGGGACAACCCTTCACCGAGGACGACGAGGCCATCGTGCTGGCGCTGGCCGCCGCGGCGGGCATCGCCATCGAGAACGCCAGGCTGTACGAGTCCGCGCGGACCAGGCAAGCCTGGATCGAGGCGACCCGCGACATCGCGACCGAATTCCTCGCGGGCACGGCGCCGGACCTGGTGCTGGCGCAGGTGGTCGCGCGCGCCCGCGCGCTGACCGGCTCCCAGCAGGCGCTGCTGGCCGTGGTGCCGCCCGCGACGCCACCCGACGAAGCCACCGAACTGGTTGTGGCGCAATGGTTCGGCCCGGGGCCGGGGCCCGAACGGCTGCGCGTCGCGGGCGCCGCGACCGGCACGGTGTTGACGCGGCGCGCGCCGGTTCAGCTGCCCGATGCCGGGCCGGACGATCTCGGCGCCGAGGTCGGCGCGGCAGGGCCCGCGCTGGTGCTGCCGTTGCAGACCGCGGATCTCGTGCTCGGCGTGCTGATCCTCGCGCGTCCGCCCGACGGCGCGCCGTACCCCGGCGAGCTGGTCGAGCTGACCGCCGCGTTCACCGACCAGGCGGCGCTGGCCATGCAATTGACCGAGACCCAGCGCAGGATGCGCGAACTCGACGTGCTGGCCGACCGCGACCGCATCGCGCGCGATCTGCACGATCATGTCGTCCAACGGCTGTTCGCGGTCGGGCTGGGGTTGCGCGCCACGGCGGCGCGCACCGAGGATCCCGAAGTGCGGCGGCGGCTTTCGGCGGAAATGGACGGTTTGCAGGAGGTCGTGCAGGAGATCCGCACGTCGATCTTCGACCTGCACGGCGGCGATCCGCTGCGGCGGCGGCTGGAGGACGCCGTCCGCCAGCAGACCGCGGGCGGCGCGTTCCGGACCAGCATGCGGTTCGCCGGACCGCTGTCGGTGGTGGGCGACGCGCTCGCCGATCACGCCGAGGCCGTGGTGCGCGAATCGGTCAGCAACGCGGTGCGCCACTCCGGCGGCAACCGGCTCGCCGTCGAGATCACCGTCGGCGACGAACTGACCGTCCTCGTCGAGGACAACGGCACGGGCATGCCCGCGGACGTGACACCGAGCGGACTGGCCAACCTCGCGCAGCGCGCAACCATGTCCGACGGCCGCTGCGTAGTGGGGCGGACCGAGAGCGGCGGGACCAGGGTGCACTGGTCCGCGCCGCTTGCCTGACGATCAGGCGGGCGCCACGAGCGCCAGATCGCCGTCGTGGCGCCGGTACAGCAGCCCGCCGCGGCCGCTGCCCGGATCGGTGCAGAACAGGAAAGGCAATCCCTCGCGGCACAACAGATTCGCCGCTTCGACCGGGGCCAGGCAGGCGGCGGGTTCCGCGTCCACGACGATCGGCGGGGCACTCCGGACCGTCTGCGGCGACCGGATCGGCGGATAGGTCGCCCGCTGGCGGATGAGCCGCGCACCCGGCGCCGCCCAGTGCACCACCGCGTCCTCACCGGTCTCGGCGTCGGTGAACAGGTGGGCGTCGTAATCCATGGCGTCCAGCACCGCGACCGCTTCGGCCGGCGTGCAGGTGGACAGGGCGCACCGCTTACGGCGGACGATCGGACGCGGTGCACCGGCACGGGCCAGCGGAGGCCGGGCGGGATCGGGCCAGGCCCGCGCCTCTCGCGCGGCCATCCGGGCGAACCGGCGGTCGAGCCGCTCGGCGGCGAAGGTCACCGCGAACCCGCGCGGCCCGGTGGCCTGGACCCGGATGACGGCGTCGAGATGGCGCACGTCGACCTGCACCACCGTCGGCGCCTCCGGGTCGGGCGGCGCGCTCAGGCGCACCCGGGCGGGCGCGTCGAGATGATGTCGGCGCAGTACCCGGGCGACGGCGCGCACCGCCCGCGTGACGTCCACGGCGGCCACCTCCCCTCGCGTGGTCACCACCACTTCCGGACCGGCCGCCGTCGTCCACTGTTCCGATGCGCATCGCAGCCCCGATGAGACCATCTGCATTGCCCCGCTTTCCAGATCGATCCGTCCCGATCCATGCCAGCACCGCCACGGTGCCGCGAACAGGGCCGAAAGTCCCCATCGGCTGGGCACCGGCGGGTCGCGGGCTCGTCGACGACCTGGCGGTTCGATCGCCCTGCGTCGAATGACGCACTGCCCGTGCGCATCACGGTCGAGCGGGGCCGAGCACCACCGCGGAGTTGTTGCCGCCCATGCCGAGCGAGAGTTTCACGGTGATGCCGCCCTCGAACGGCGCCGGGCCGTCGAGCAGCCGCGGATGCGCGGGCGCGACGATCGGGGCCGCGGGCACGATGCCGCGGTCGTAGCCGAGCGCGGCCGCCGCGACCTCGACGGCCGCCGCGGCGCCCTGGCAGTGGCCCGCCAGCGGTTTGAGCGCGTAGATGTGCGGACGGTCGGCGAACACCTGCTCCATCAGATGGTGCTCGGCCACGTCGCACTGCCGGGTCCCGGTGCCGTGCGCGTTGAAGTAACGGACATCCGCGGCGGTGACGCCCGCGGCGGCGAGCGCGCGGCGAGTGCACTCGAGGATCTGCTCGTGCGCCGGATCGACCGATACGACGTGATAGGCGTCGTTGGACATCGCGCCGCCCAGCACCGCGGCGTAAGGCCGATCCGCCGACCGGGTCAGCACGAACGCCACCGAGGCCTCACCCATGCTGAACCCGCGGCTGCCCTCTTGGAAGGGGCGGCAGGCGTCCATCGGTTCGGCGTCGGTGACCGCGGCGCCGAGCCGGACGAAACTCGCCAGCATGTCGGGGGTGGCGGACAGGTCGGTCGCGACGAAGATCACGTCGTCGGCCATGCCCGCGTCCAGCCAGAGCTTCGCGGTGATCAGCGCCACGTTGGCGGAACTGCACGCGGCCGAGACGTTCATCGCCGGACCGTGGAAGCCGAATTCCTGCATCAGCATCGACACCGGCGTCGAAGGCAACAGCCGCAGGTACTCCCTGGACCGGCGGTTGCCCCCGTCGACGAGGTAGAAGTCGCGCCAGTTCGCCACGTCCCCCAGCACGATGGCGTGCAGCAGGCCCACCGTGCGACCGGGCCGCCAGCCACGGTCGCGGGCATCCGCGACCGCCTCCCGCGCCGCCTCGTGCACGGCCCGGCCGTACCGGCTCGTGCTCACCTCGGGGTCGCCGCCGTCGGGCACCAGCGCGACCCACGCGTCCTCGTCACGGCCGGGCCCGTAGCCCGAGCGCAGGGCCGCCGCCGACTTGCCGCTGAGCAAGCCGTCCCACAGGCGCTCCCGCCCCCATCCGTAGCCGGTGATCGCGCCGATCCCGGCGATGGTCATCTGATTTCCGTGCCCCGGCGGAGTAGGCACCCGCGCGGCGGTATTCGGGTCGGCACCCGGCATGTATCGCTCCTTCGCCGGCTGCCCGGGACGCTAGAGCGGTTCGCCCCTTCTCGACGCGGCAACCGGTCTCTGCCATGATCGCCGGATCCAGGCCGGGAACGTGCCGGTACTGTGATCGAAGCAATAGCGTGGACGGTGTGATCTTGTCCACGTCGATACCAGAATAATCCCGTGTTCCAATGACCATAATTGGGTCGATGATCGGGGGTTCGAGTGGGTGACGACAAGCTAGCCGCCGCGGTCGACGCCGCCGAACAGCTGGCTGCGCGCTACCGCTCCCTGGTCGAACACACCCCGGACGGGATCTGCGTGCACGAGCGCGGCCGGGTCGTCTACGTCAACCCGGCGACCGTCCGCCTGCTCGCCGCGGAGGACGCCGATGAGATCGTCGGCCGTCCGCTGACCGACTTCGTCCACCCCGCGTCGGTTCCCGCGATGCTCGACCGGATCAGCACCCTCACCACCGCGGGCGCGGCCTCCGTCCCGACCGAGATGACCTTGATGCGGGTGGACGGCGGCACCGTCCCGGTGGAGACGGTGTCGGTGCTGACCGCCTGGCACGACCGCCTCGCCTACCAGGTGGTCATCCACGACCTCACCGCCCAGCGCCACGCCGAGGCCGCGCAGCGCCGAGCCGAGCACTACTTCACCACGGTCGTCTCCCAGTTGGAGGAGGGCGTCGTGGTGATCGATCCGGAGGGCCGGATCGAATCGATGAATCCGGCCGCCAAGCGCATCTTCGGCACCGAGGGGCCCGACCGCCAGGTGATCGGGCGCACCATCCAGTCGCTGCCGCTGGTGCTGCTGGACGCGAACGCCCAGCCCCTGCCGCCGAGCCGCCATCCGGTGGCGCGCACGCTGGCCACGGGCGAGACCATCACCGGCTACGTCTTCGGCGTCGACCGGGTGGACGGCCAGCGCCGCTGGCTGTCGGGCAGCAGCCGGCTGCTCAATCCCGGCGACCCGCGTTCGTCGGCGGTGTCCTCCTTCGCCGACATCACCGAGTTCCGCGCCAGCAGAAGACAATTGGAATACCAGGCCACGCACGACTCGCTCACCGGGCTGGCCAACCGCTCGCTGATCCTGTCCCAGCTGGCCGCCGCGCTGGCCAGCACCGAGGAACTGCTGCCGGTGTCCACCGTGCTGTTCATCGACTTGGACGGGTTCAAAGCGATCAACGACACCCTCGGGCACGCGATCGGCGACACCGTGCTGCAGATCGTCGCCCAGCGGTTGCAGCGCGCGCTGCGCGGTGACGACATCGTCGGCAGGCTCGGCGGCGACGAGTTCCTGGTCCTGCTGTCCGGCCGTACCCGCCGCGTCGACATCGAAGCACTGGTGAACAGGCTGCGCTCCACCATGGCCGAGCCGATCATCGCGCGCGGGCACCGGATCGAGGTGAACGCCTCGATCGGCGTCACCGAACTCGAGGTGGGCGACCGGCGCAGCCCGGAGGCCGTGCTGCACGACGCGGATCTGGCGATGTACCGGGCCAAACCGCCCGGGCGGCGGGAAGGCACCGTCACCAAGGGCCGCAGGCCGAACAGCACGCACGCGTCCTGACGAGCCCGCGCATGATCATCGAACACGCCCTGCTGCCGGTTCGCCCCGAGCGCGCGGCCGATTTCGAAGCCGCCTTCGCCGCGGCGCGGCCGATCATCGCGAGCATGCCCGGCTTCCGGTCGCTGTCGCTGTCGCGCGGGGTGGAGTCGCCGGGCAGCTACCTGCTCCGGGTGGAATGGGACCACATCGACGATCACGTCGTCGGATTCCGCGGCTCGCCGGAATATCAGCGCTGGAAGGACCTGTTACATCACTTCTACGAGCCGTTCCCGGCGGTCGAGCACTTCGCGCCGGTCCCCCTCACAGCGTCCGACAACCCCGTCCCCGTTTCCCCGCAGGGGGCCTCACCTGGGCTTACGGCGAGCCCGCCGCAACCCCAGTAGACTCGACAACTCTGCTTTCCGCGCGTGTGCCTACCCGGTCGGGTGGTGTGCTCGCGCCTGTTCGCGGTGACAAGGAGTTCAGTTTGCCCGATCTCACTCAGGACCGTGCCGCCCACGACGGCGCTCCCGAGCGGACCCGCGAGACCGAGCAGGAGCAGGCATACCTGTCGGTGCTCTACGAGCGGCTCGACGAGATGCGCGACTACGCGCGCAACCGGCTGCGCACCGTGCTGCTGGAGACCGGCGGCACCCCGCAGGCCCGCAGCGAGCGGGAGTCCTTCAGCCAGCTCTACACCGAGGACCTGGCGAAATACGACGCCGCCGAACACGGCCTGTGTTTCGGCCGCATCGATCTCGACGGCGCGCAGGAGGAGTACCGCTACATCGGCAGGCTCGGCATCCTCGACGAGAAGGACGACTACGAGAGCCTGCTGCTGGACTGGCGCGCCCCGCTGGCGCGGCCGTTCTACCTGGCCACCACCGCGGCGCCGGACGGCGTGACCCGGCGCAGGCACATCCGCTCGCGCAACCGCAAGGTCACCGCGATCAACGACGAATACCTCGATCTCGAGGCCGCGCGCCGGGCAGGCGTCACCGGCGCCGACGGCGGGGTCGGCAGCGAGAGCGCGCTGCTGTCCGCGCTGAACGCCGCCCGCACCGGCCACATGAACGACATCGTCGAGACCATCCAGCACGAGCAGGATGCGATCATCCGCTCCGAGCACAAGAGCGTGCTCGTCGTCCAGGGCGGGCCGGGCACGGGCAAGACCGCCGTCGCGCTGCACCGCGCGGCGTATCTGCTCTACACCTATCGCCAGCAGCTCGCCAAGAGCGGCGTGCTGATCATCGGACCGAACGCCACCTTCCTGGACTACATCGGGCAGGTGCTGCCGTCCCTCGGCGAGACCGGCGTGCTGCTGTCCACCATCGGCGATCTCTATCCAGGGGTGCGGGCGGCCCGCGAGGACTCGCTGCGGGCCGGCGAGATCAAGGGATCGCTGACCATTCTGGAAGTGCTCAAGCAGGCGGTGCGCGACCGGCAAGAGGTGCCCGCCGAACCGATCCGGCTGAGCTTCGACGGCTATCCGGTCACGCTGGATCGCAAGATCGCCACCAAGGCCCGCGGGCGCGCCCGGTCCTCGCGCCGCCCGCACAATCTGGCCCGCCCGATCTTCGCCGCGTCGGTGATCGACGCGCTGACCGATCAGCTCGCCCAGACCATGGGCGCCGATCTGTCCGGCGGCCCCAGCCTGCTCAGCTCGGCCGATCTCACCGAGATCCGCGACGAGATGCGCGCCGACCCGCAGATCCAGACGGCCATCGCGAAACTCTGGCCGATCCTGTCCCCGCAGGACGTGCTGGCCGACCTGCTCGCCGACCCCGAGCGGCTGGACCGGGCCGCGCGCTCGCTCGACCCCGCCGACCGGGCCGAGCTGCTGCGGCCGGACGACGGGCAGTTCAGCGCCGCGGACGCGCCGCTGCTGGACGAACTGGCCGAACTGCTCGGCGTGGACGACACCGAGGAACGCGAACGCGCCCGCCGCCGCTGGCGCACCCAGATCGCCGAGGCGCAGGACGCCCTCGACATCCTCACCGGCTCGGCGCCCCAGGATCTGGAGGACGACCTCGATCCCGAGATCCTGATGGCCTACGACCTGATCGACGCGAGCCAGCTGGCCGAACGCCAGGACTTCCGCACCCGCCAGACCACCGCCGAGCGCGCCGCCGGCGATCGCACCTGGACCTACGGTCACGTGATCGTGGACGAGGCGCAGGAGCTGTCGGAGATGGCCTGGCGCATGGTGATGCGGCGCATTCCGAACCGGTGGGTCACCGTGGTCGGCGACGTCGCGCAGACCGGCGACCCGGCGGGCGCGTCCTCCTGGCAGCGGATGCTGGAGCCGTACGTCGCGTCCCGGTGGAAGCTCACCGAACTCACCGTCAACTACCGCACGCCCGCGGAGATCATGGACGTCGCCGCTGACGTCCTCGCCGCCATCGATCCGGCGGCGACCGCGCCGCGCTCGGTCCGCGAGACCGGCGTCGCGCCGCGTGCGTACCGGGTCGCGCCCGGCGACGTGCACGACGAGGTGGCCCGGCGGGTCGCCACCGAGACCGGGCCGGGCACCACGGCGGTGATCGCGCCGCAGGCGCTGACGGCCGGGCTGGCCGACCTCGCAGGCCAGGCCGTTCGGGTGCTGACCGTGCACGAGGTGAAGGGCTTGGAGTTCGACGCGGTCTACCTGGTGGAACCGCAGGCCATCCTCGACGAATCACCGCGGGGGCTCAACGATCTGTACGTCGCGCTGACTCGCGCCACCCAGCGGCTCGGCGTGGTGCACAGTGCGGACCTGCCCGGCGTGCTCGCCCGGCTGCGCTGAACGGACGCCACCCGCCGAAACGACGAAAGGCTCCGTGCCATCTCGCGCTCGGCGAGAACACGGAGCCTTTCGACCGTCGCGGGACTCAGCGCACGGTGTGCACGATCAGGACGTCGGAGCGGGACTTGCGCGCCACGTCGGAGGGCACCGAACCGAGCAGCCGCCCGGCCAGCGTGTTCAGGCCCCGGTTGCCGACGACCAGCAGGTCGGCGTCGACCTCCTTGACCAGCGCCAGCAGCGACTCGACCGGCTCGCCGACGATGGCGCGCTCGACGATGTCGGCCGCACCCGCCGCGATCGCCTTGTCCCGGGCGATGCGCAGGATCTCGTTGGTCGGCGCGGAACCGCGTACCTGGTATGCCTCCTCCTTGAGCACGTCGGCCGCGGCGGCGACGTCGCGGTCGTCGGTCGGGTAGTACGCGCAGGCCACGATCAGGGTCGCGCCGGACACGCCGGCCAGAGCGCCTGCCTTCTCGACGGCGACATACGACGAGTCCGAGCCATCGGTACCGACGACAATGGTCCGGTAGGCGGTCATTCTCTCCTCCAACTATGCGGTGGGTCGGGTGCCGCGCGCGGGTTCGTCCCGGCTCGACCGGGGCGTCGGCGCGGCGACTGGGGTCGACCATAGCGGCAAACGGTGCGGAAATTTCAGAAATCGCAAGACATCACACTGGGGGTGCTCGACCATTCCCGCCGCGGATTCGCCAGGGAATGCGAGAAAGGCCGGACCAACCAGGGCAGACTCAATTCCAGGGAACTAAACCTGTGAGGTGCCACAACCGCTTCGAACCCCATTGCGGGCCTGGGATATTCATCACAGAGCCAGGTCCGTCACACGAAGACCGGCCCGTCCCGCACGTGAATCCACGCGCCCGGAACGGGCCGATCGGCGCCGGAGCACCGTGCAGCCAGGGCCACTGCCGAAGGTTTGCCCAGAATATGCCGAGAATCGCTCCTGCGCCGTCTATGGCTTCGCCTTCCTGCGGCGAAAAGGACGCGCAGAATTAGCGCGCGGGGCCGCGGCCTACAGGTCGAAAAGCGGTCCGGTGATGGTCAATCCGAGTTCGTCGACATGGGCGAAGAACGCGAACAACATCAGGGCGGCGCCGGCCAGGGCCACGTCCTTGCTGAACTGGATCAGCTCGGTCTGCTTGGCCTCGCCATCGGTCTCCTGCCAGAACCGGTGCATCACGAAAGCGGTCGGCAGCAGCCCGAGGACGAGCAGCAGCGATCCGAGGTCGGCCCAAATGCCCAGCAGCACGCTCAGACCGCCGAGGGCGAACAGCGCGCCCGAGCCGAACACGGCGGCCTTGGCCATCGGCACGCCTTTACTCTGCGCATACCCCGCCATCGCTTCGGTGCGGGTGAAATGGCCGAGGGCGGAGGTCAGGAACAGCATCGCGAACAACACGCGTCCGATCAGCACCACGACATCCATGTCCAGCTCCTCGCTGTCGGGCAACTACGTCCTCGTCGGCATGACCTTGGCGGTGACCTCGTTGCGGAAACGTAGCGAATTCTTGGCGTATTCCAGGGGGGCCATACCCACTTCCGTGGTGAACTCACGCGAGAAGTGCGCTTGGTCGAAATATCCGAGATCCGCGGCCAACGCGGCGAGGTCTTCGGTACGGCCTTTCGCGAGCAGTTCGGCGCCGTCCTGCAACCGGTAACGCCGCAGCACCCATTTCGGTCCCGCGCCGACGTACCGGCGGAACATGCGCTGCAGCGTGCGGGCGGGCACGCCGAACCGCTCGGCGATCTGATCCACCCTGGTCAGCTCCTGGTCGGTGGCCATGGCATCGACGATGCGCAGCACCAGCCGGTAGGTCGGGTCCTCGACCGCGGGACGGTCCGCGAGGTACTCCTCGACGACGCGGCAGCGCTGGTCGACCGTCGGCGCGTCGAGCACCCGCTCGGTCAGGCGCGCGCCTTCGGGCAGCACGTCGGCGACGGGCACCGCGCGGTCGCGCAACGAACCGACGTCCACGCCGGTGAACGCGCCGAATCCGCCCGCCCGGAAACGGATTCCGAACGTCTCACCGAGCCCGCCGAGTTCGCGCGTGAACTTCGTGGTGACCACACCGTTGACGAATCCGCCGGTCCGCGACTCCGACCGTTCGAAGGTGACGTTCACGCTCGGATACGACAGCACCTCCGCCCGGTACGGCGGCCTGCCGCGCAGGTCCCAGCGCACTGCCCAGTACCACTCGACGTAGCGGTCCACCACGGAGCCCGGCGGCACACGGACCAGGGACCGGTGCCTCGCCTGCTCGTCCGGATGCAGGATTCCCTTGGTGTCGGTGGGCGCGAGGGGATTGCGGGCCTGCGGCGGCTCGGCGGCGGGTTCGGCGCTACGCGGCACGATGTCGCTTTCTTACAAGACCCGCCGGCCGCGACCGGCAAAAGTAGTGGCCATGACGAACACAGTGAATCCCATCGCCGACGGCTACCACTCGATCACCTGTTTCCTCGCGGTCGGTGACGGCAACAAGGCTATCGATTTCTACACCGCCGTTTTCGAGGCCGAGGTGATCACTCGCAACGACCTGCCCGACGGCCAGCCGGCCCACGCGGAACTGAAGATCGGCGACTCGACCCTGCAGCTGGGAATGCCCATGCCGGACAACGGCGTGCTGGCGCCGAACGGCGAGTGGGTGCACACCTCGATCGTGCACTACTGCCCCGACGTCGACGCGGTGGTGCGGCGCGCCGTCGAACACGGCGCTCGCAAGGTCGAGGAGCCGCAGACCTTCGTGACCGGCGACCGGTTCGGCGTGGTGATCGATCCCTTCGGCCACCGCTGGGCGGTGCTCACCAAAGTGGAGGATGTCTCGCGCGAAGAGGCCGAGCGCCGGGTGAACGAATGGCTGGCCACCCAGGCCTGACGGCTCGGCTGCCTCCGCGGTCGTTCTAGGGACGGCCTGCGGAGGCGGCGGCGCGCCCCGGGTCAACTCAACCCGGCGGCGTCCATGCCGCGCAGTTCCTTCTTGAGATCCGCGATCTCGTCGCGCAACCGCCCGGCGAGTTCGAACTGCAGCTCGCGGGCCGCGTTCATCATCTGCGCGGTCAGCTCTTTGACCAGATCGGCGAGTTCGGCACGCGGCATCGACTTGACGTCGCGGCCCTCGTAGACACCCGCGCTCACCGCCCGTCCGGGCTCGCCCTGCGCCCGCCTGCCGCGGCTGGCGTTGCGCCCGGAGCCGCCGACCTCGACCTCGGTCTCGTCGGCCTCGCGGTACACCTGGTCGAGGATGTCGGCGATCTTCTTGCGCAGCGGCTGCGGATCGATCCCCATCTCCTCGTTGTAGGCGATCTGTTTCGCGCGGCGGCGCTCGGTTTCGTCGATGGCGAACTGCATGGAGTCGGTGATCTTGTCCGCGTACATGTGCACTTCGCCGGAGACGTTGCGCGCCGCGCGGCCGATGGTCTGGATCAGCGCGGTGGTACTGCGGAGGAATCCTTCCTTGTCCGCGTCGAGGATCGCCACCAGCGACACCTCGGGCAGATCGAGACCTTCGCGCAGCAGGTTGATGCCCACGAGCACGTCGTATTCGCCGAGCCGCAGCTGCCGCAGCAGCTCGACGCGGCGCAGCGTGTCGATCTCGGAGTGCAGGTAGCGCACCCGCACGCCAAGCCCGAGCAGGTAGTCGGTCAGATCCTCGGCCATCTTCTTGGTGAGCGTGGTCACCAGCACCCGCTCGTCGCGCTCGGTGCGTTCCCTGATCTCGTGGATCAGATCGTCGATCTGCCCCTTGGTCGGCTTCACCACGACCTTGGGGTCCACCAGGCCGGTCGGCCGGATGACCTGCTCGACCACCTCACCGCCGGTCTGCCCGAGTTCGTACGGCCCCGGCGTGGCCGACAGGTACACCGTCTGCCCGATCCGGTCGGCGAATTCCTCCCAGGTCAGCGGACGGTTGTCCACCGCGGACGGCAACCGGAAGCCGTACTCCACCAGGTTGCGCTTGCGGGACATGTCGCCTTCGTACATCCCGCCGATCTGCGGGACGGTGTTGTGCGACTCGTCGATGACCAGTAGGAAGTCCTCCGGAAAGTAGTCCAGCAGCGTCGCGGGCGCCGAACCGGCCGGACGGCCGTCGATGTGGCGCGAGTAGTTCTCGATGCCGGAGCAGAACCCGACCTGCCGGATCATCTCCAAGTCGTACTGGGTGCGCATGCGCAGCCGCTGGGCCTCCAGCAGTTTGCCCTGCCGTTCCAACTCGGCGAGCCGATCCTCCAGTTCGGCCTCGATGTCGCGCACCGCGCGTTCCATTCGTTCCGGTCCCGCCACGTAGTGGGTGGCGGGGAAGATCCGCACCATGTCGACCTGGCGGACGACGTCGCCGGTGAGCGGGTGCAGGTAGTACAGCGCCTCGATCTCGTCGCCGAAGAACTCGATGCGAACGGCGAGCTCCTCGTAGGACGGGATGATCTCCACCGTGTCGCCGCGCACCCGGAACGAGCCGCGGGTGAACGCCATGTCGTTGCGCGTGTACTGCACGTCGACCAGCAGCCGTAGCAGCGCGTCCCGGTCGATCTCCGTGCCGACCTCCAGTTGCACCGAGCGGTCGAGATACGACTGCGGCGTGCCGAGGCCGTAGATGCACGACACCGAGGCGACCACCACCACGTCGCGCCGGGACAGCAGGCTGGAGGTCGCCGAATGGCGCAACCGCTCGACGTCGTCGTTGATCGAGCTGTCCTTCTCGATGTAGGTGTCGGTCTGCGCGATGTACGCCTCGGGTTGGTAGTAGTCGTAGTAGGAGACGAAGTACTCGACGGCGTTGTTGGGCAGCATCTCGCGCAGTTCGTTGGCCAGCTGGGCGGCGAGCGTCTTGTTCGGCGCCATCACCAGCGTGGGCCGCTGCAACCGCTCGATCAGCCAGGCCGTGGTGGCCGACTTTCCCGTGCCGGTGGCGCCGAGCAGCACCACGTCGCGCTCCCCCGCCTTGATCCTGCGCTCCAGCTCGGCGATCGCGGCCGGCTGGTCGCCCGCCGGCTGGTGTTCGCTGACCACCTCGAACCGGCCGCCGACGCGCTCGATCTCGCCGACGGGGCGGAACTCCGAGTGCGCGAGCGGCTGCTCGGCGGCCCTGTCCTCGAAGCCCTCCGCCGGAATCTCGGTTGCGAATGCCATGCTCACCAGCCTAGGCCCACCCACCGACAGGTTCCCGGGTGCAGTCGGACGGTCACCGACCGGCACCGACCGAGTAACCGTCACTGTGATCTCGATCACGTCGAGGCGGCGGCGTCTCACCGCGCCGACGAGGCGTCGGGGTGCGCCGCCGAGCCGCCCGCCACTTCCCGAAGACGCCGCCGATCGGCGAGCCGACCGGCCCGGGCGGCCGCCGCAGGCAACGAGGAATGCGCGAAAGCCGATAGGGGTATACCGAAAACAACCGGCCCGCAACACTTTCGCCGAGCACCCGCAGTCAGGCGCCGCGATCATCCCCGGGGGGCCGGACAGTTACCGCGGACGGCCGCGCGAGCGCGTGCCCGCCGACGCATCGCACAACCGCGTCGAGGCCACTGCGAGCGGACCGTTACATGTCCGAAATGTCCGTTGCCGCAACAGGTTTCGTGCGGGCGAACACCTTATCGCGAACCGCGCGGCGACCCCGCGCCAGGTGTAACCTGATCTGGTTGTTCGGACGTGGTGAAGGACAAAGCCATGAGCGGTCTGCTTCCATTGCTCGTCGCCGTGCCGGCCGTGACCGGCCTCGCCGGGTACGTCGCCAGGGATATCCGCGCGGTGGTTCCCTCCGTCACCGGCGCCGCCACGGCCGCCCCACCGGGGTCGATCGCCGCGGCCACACCGGCGCCGCACCGGCCCAGGGTGGAGTTCTTCAATCTGGCCGAATTGACCAATACCGACGCCAAGGGCTTCGTCCGCCCGGTCGATCGTTTCCACGCCGAGCCGTGGGGCCTGTACATGGCCCGCCGGGTCGGCGGAACGGATTCGCACTACCTCGAATCCTGGTTGCTGCCGCAACTCTCACTGCGGGCGACGCTGGCGCGGACCAACCCGGCACACCACCGGGAACCGGTCTACCGCCTCGACGTCGGGGAGTTCACCCGCGTCGGCCAGAAGCGCTGGAAGGCGGTGGACCAGTACTTGTCCATCGCCGTGCGCCGCGGGCGCACCGCCGAACTACTCGGGGTCGACGAGCTGCTCGCCGCGCACGCCGCCGGGCTGGTCGACACGGCGCAGGCGCACCGGGCGTTCGAGCGGGCCACGGCCGTGCTGGACGGGCTGGCCGCGCACGAGCACCGCGTGGAGAGCTGGCTGGCCACCCACGGCATCGTCCTCACGTGGATGTAGCCCGCGGATTACTGCCCCGGCTCGACGCGTCGAGAACGGCGGTAGATCCTTGATACATGACGCAGGCACCCATCGTCGACGTGCACCGGCCCAAAGTGGAGTACTTCAACATCGCGGATCTGACGAATACGGATCCGAAAGGCTTCGTGCGCCCGGTCGAGAAGTACCACGTCGAGCCGTGGGGCCTGTACATGGCCCGCACCTCGGATCATCCGCAGTTCCACTACATCGAGTCGTGGTTGCTGCCCAAGCTGCACCTGCGCGCGACGATCTTCCACTATCTTCCGGCGCATCGGCGCGACCAGGACTTCTACCTCGACATCGGTGATTTCACGGCGGTCGCCCCGAAGAAGTGGAAGTCCGTCGATCACTACCTCGACATCGTCGTGCGCTCCGCGCGCGAGACCCAACTGCTCGACGTCGACGAGCTGATCGCCGCCCACGCCGCCGGGCTGATCAGCCTCGCCGACGCCGAGGCCGCCGTGCAGCACGCGACCGCCGCCATCGACGGCATCGCCGCCAACGGCCACACCTTCGAGGGCTGGCTGGAAACCATGGACATCACCTTGACCTGGCTGTAGCCCAAGCCGTGTGGCACACTCGCCGGTCCGCTAGGGCGCCGACGAATCCCGCCAAGCGAGCGCCCTGGGATAAGCGGCGTCGAACCAGGGCTCCTTGACCCCGAGATAGACCGCGGTCGCCTCCGCGCCGCTCAGTCCAGCCGCCTTGGCTTCGCCCTCGCGCTTGACGGCGACATACTCCGCGCGGGCCTCGGCGTCGGCCCGCAGCCAGTCCCGCAGCAGGAGCGCGTACTGCTGCCCGGGCGAACCGTCGACGCGCACGTGCACGTTGGCCAACCGGCCCGGATCGGCGCTCTGATGGAAGCGCTTGGTCCACAGCGTGAGGTCTACACCCGCGGGGTCCTGCGGCGTCGGCTTGGGATTGTCCTGGGTGTTCTCCGGCCGCACGGGGAATCCCGCCGCACCGAGGGCGTCGCGCAGGCCGTCGGCGGCGGCCAGATCGGCGACGGTGATCTGCAGATCGATCACATCCTTGGCGGGCAACCCCGGCACCGAGGTGGAACCGATGTGATCGATCCGGGACGCGGCGCCGCCGCAGGCCACCCACAACCGGGCGATCAGCCGCTGCGCGTGCGCCGGCCAGGACGGATCGGCGGGCACGAGCCGGATGTCGCCGCGGCGCGCGGGCGTCCCGGCCCGCAGGTTCCGCTCGAACGGCACCAAACGCTCGGCCCACAGCCTGCGTACCTCGGCCTCGACCGCACCCGGCTCGCCGCTGTTGTCCAGCAATACATCGGCAACGGCCCGGCGCTGTTCGTCGGTGGCTTGTGCGGAAATACGCGCGCGCGCATCGGCTTCGGCGACGCCACGGAATTCCACCAGACGGCGGATACGCGTTTCGGCATCGACGTCGACAATGAGCACGAGATTCATCAGCGGCGCCAGACCGTTTTCCACCAGAAGCGGAATATCCTGCACCACAACGGCGTCCGCGGGCGCGGCGGCGATCAATTCCGCCGTGCGTTTTCCGACGAGTGGGTGGGTGATCGAATTCAGTTTCGCGCGCGCCGCGTCGTCACCGAAGGCCTTGGCCGCCAAGGCCGGCCGATCGAGGCTGCCGTCCGCCGCGAGGATGTCGGCGCCGAACGCATCCACCAGCGCGGCCAGGCCCTCGGTGCCCGGCTCCACCACCTCCCGGGCGATCAGGTCGGAATCGATGACCACCGCGCCGAGGTCGGCGAGCGCCCGGGCCACCGTCGACTTCCCCGCTCCCATGCCTCCGGTGAGGCCGATTCGTAACATTCGACCAGTCTCGCATCCGGACCGGGCTCGGGCGTCCGCCGCCCCGATCGCGTCCACCCGGCCACGAAGCCGATTCGGTCGATTACCCGATGGGCCCGCGCATTCCACCACTCGCGGCGCCATTTGCCCGTTCCGTGACAACGCCGAGACCGATTCGCAACAATTCCGGATGTTTGCCGTTGCGCGGCGGCGACTTTCCGACACGCCGAGGCAATTACTCGGGCAAAATACTCTGCCGAGCACTTTCGTTCCGCTAATCTTCGCCGTGGCGATCCAGGCCGACACCAGCGAAGCAAAGGAACACCATTGGGCACCAGAATCAACCAGACGGGTCGCCACCGCCTGGGCATGGCGGGGCGAGTGCACTGCATTCAGATCCCCGCTGTCGCGGCGGCGCTCGCCGAGCACCGCCGCTCTTGGTTCACCGCGTTCATCAGTCCCGCGCGGCACAGTTTCGCTGCCATGCGGAACCGTCCGGCCGCACCCGCGGTCCGGTGGGTACCTGCTACCGCAAGCTGAACCCGAGTTCGAAGTGGCCCAGCCTCTCGCCAAGGCTGGGCCACTGTTTTGCGCGCCCGGTTTCGCTGTGCGGCACGATGATCCGTCCACCGCATCACCCCTTGCGCAACCCGAAATGCAAGTACAGATGCAAGGTCGCTTACCCGCGGGACCGCCCAGCGCTCCGGTAGGCACAGCACCCCACGATGGTTGCGGTCGCAGTAAAACCTCGAGTCGTGCGACGAACGACACCCTCGGTCCGTGTCGTGTGGAGGAATGTTTCCCGAATTCCGGGTGATTTTTCGCGCACGTCCGAGCGGGCGGTGCAGTGGTCAATCCCGAGCCGAGCCGTGCCGCCGTCCCCGGCAATGGACGGACCCGCGGTAAGGAAGACACAGCGCCGAAATACCGATACAGCAAAACGGTGACGGTGTTGGCGACGTGTACAGCGGCGTAATATCCGCCACATTCGAGCCCTACGGATTATCGATCCGGCGCATCTCCGGCAATCTCGGGTTACGACGCCAAAGACCGGCGATCCGCGCCTGCCACGGGGCATCGGCCGGGTCACGCGGTCGCGGAAGGGCGCCGCCGAGCCGGATTCGGCAGCCCCAGGGCGGTGTTGAGCCGGTAGGCCCCGCCCAACCCGTGGAAGATCGCCATGCTCAGACCGCCGACGCCGATGCTCACCGCGCCGGCCCACGGATGATCGGCCAAGTCGGCCCAGTACACGATCAGCGCCGTCAGCAGCAGTCCGAGGAATCCGGCCACGGAATTGCGCACGGGCGCGTTACCCGTCACGTTCGGGAACTCCTCCCCCATCATCCCTTTCACTCTCGAGCTCGAGGGCTGGCGGGACGCGCCGCCGCAGCGCGTCGTCGCCTTGCTGCGCCACGCTTTTCACGACATCGCGCACGGGCCCGCGGAGCCGGGCTCCCGCGCGACGACGCCACCGGCACGCTAGACCGGCACCAGCCCCGCGCCGCCGGAACAGGGCGTCCGGCGTCGCCGTCGATTACGGCTTCCCAGCCGCCCTGCACATCCACGCAGAGCCGACGCCGCTGCGGAAGCACCGCGGCGGCTCGTACCTAAAAGCCGAGAGACCGGACCAGGTCACGCATCTCGACGCGGAAAAGCTTGGCCGGGTCCTGTGATTGCGGATACAGGTGGCCGTACACCTCGAGCGCGATCGGTCCATGCATGCGGCCCCACATACGCAGTGCGAGGGCGAGCGCGTCGGGAGGCAGCTCCGGGAACTCGGACCGGACATGCTCGGCCAAGCCCGCGTCGAAGTCGGACCACGCGCAGTCCTCCACGGACTGCGTCGCCGCGGCTTGGGGCCACGCGGCGGCCGCGAGACCGACCAGGCCGGTGCAGGCGCGCAATTCGGCCGCGGCGGCGGCCCCGCCCGGCGGCGGCCGATAACCGGCGACCGGATCGCCGTAGATGAGCCGGAATTCGGCGGGCCGCTCGACCGCCCATGCACGCACTGCTTCCGCCCAGGCGACGATGCGCCCTGCCGGATCGTCGACCGGAACGGCGTCGCGCGCGGCTTCCAGCCGGTCGACCAAAGCGGTGTAGACGTCCGAGATGAGCGTGGAGATCAATTCGTCGCGAGTGGCGAAGTAGCCGTAGATCGCGCCCGCCGTCATCCCCATCTCACGGGCGATGGCCCGCAGCGAGATCGCGTCCGGGCCGCCCTCGGCCAGGAGCCGCATCGCGATCGTCTCGATGTCCTCCAGCGTCTGGGCGCGCAGGCGCTCCCGGCGACTTCTCACGATCTCGGCCACGGTTGACACCCTACAGTGTTCGGCTACTATCTGCCGTATTCTTACTGAACGCCGTGTAGTAAATGAATAGCGTTAAGGAGTGGTCATGGATATCGGTGTGTTCGGCGCGACCGGCATCATCGGATCGCGCGTCGTCAGCGAAGCGCTGCGCCGGGGGCACCGGGTCACCGCCTTCACCCGCGATGCGGCGCGGTTTCCGGCCCGGCGCGGGGACGAGGCGTGGGCGGTGGCCGACTGGCTCGACGCCGGCAGCATCGCCGAGGCGATCACCGGCCGCGACGTCGTCGTAAGCGCTGTGAACGCCGGCCACGGCATCGCCGACACCATCGCCAGGGCGGACGATTTCGTGGTGGGCGCGCGGGCGATGGTCGCCGCGCTCGACCGGCAGCCGCGCGTGCGCCTGATCGCGGTGGGCGGGGCGGGCAGCCTCGAGGTGGCACCCGGCGTGCAGCTGCTGGACACCGGAGAGGAGTTCACCCGCACCCTCACCGAGGTGCTCGACGTGCCCGCTGAGTACGCCCGCGTCGTGCGCGCATTACGCGACGCGTTGAACATCTATCGGCTGTCCAACCGCAAGTGGACCTATCTGAGCCCCTCCTCCGGACGGATCAATCCCGGCGAGCGCACCGGCCGCTTCCGGATCGGCGGTGATCAACTCCTGGTCGGCGGCCCGGACATCACCGCGGAAGACGTGGCCGTCGCCCTCCTCGACGAAGTCGAACTGCCGCGCTTCGTCCAGCGCCGCTTCACCGTCGGATACTGAGCGGACGCACCAGGCGGAAGCCGCGCTCCACCACGATCGCCACGTCTGCGGGACCTGGCCTCGGCCAGGTGGCCGGCGCGAACGCCGACCGAGCGCGGCTCGCAGCGGCTGCCGCGATGGGGTCGGCAGCGTGCGAATGATCACCGGCGCCCTGCGCGCCGCACCGCTGTCGCGTGCCCGACCGCTGCACATGTCCACAGCACGGGCCCGATCATCGACCACCGCCCGCTTGCAAGAGCTGACCATCGGGACCGGTGCCGGGCACGCGGTTTCTGTCGGACCCCTCCGGCACAATACGAAGTGTCGGACGTCGATCTGGTTGCCACACAAAGTAATCCGCAACCCGAGAGATAGGGGTCCTCATGCCCGACGTCAAAGCTTCGACGCCCGACCGACGCGCCGTGGACCACGAAGAGCCCGTGGCCTTCACGGCGGAAATCGACCGGCACCGGTCCCTGCTGCGCCCCGCTGCGCAGGATTACCGGTGGCGCGTGGCCCAGCGGATCGAGCACCTGGATCCGTCGGACCAGGAGCCGTGGCTGCGGCAGGCGGACCAACTGGTCGAGTCGCTGATGATCGACCCGGTCCGGCACAGCGATTTGGACTTGGATGCTTACCGAGCCATCCGGGACGGCATCCCCGTCCACTACGACACCGAACGCAGAACGTACGTCTTGCGTCGCCCGGGGCAGGACCCGCTGGTGATCCGCCCCGGATTGCCCGAGCATCGACTCGGCGTCATCGCACGGCTGGCCTCGCGCGGATTGCGGCTCGAACAGATACAGGTCGTCGCGCTCACCACGGCTCAGATGGTGGCGCCGCACGAGGCGGCACGGCGACCCGCGCACGCGCCACAAGTCGAACGCGGCGGTACCACGAAGACCTCGCGCACCGGGAAGGTCTGAAGGCGCTCAGCGAAAACGACTGTGCCCCAACCGAACCGCCGGTTGGGGCACAGTCGTTCGAACTATTGCCTATCAGGCGTTGCCGGACAGCTTCTCCCGCAGCGCCGCCAGCTGGGCGTCGCTGGCCAGCGAACCACCGGCGGGCTCGGCCTGGCTGGCGGAGGACTGCGAACCGCTCTCGGAGGAGTAGTTCGACGCGCCGCCACCGTTCGCGGCCTCGGCCGCGGCGTCGGCCGCCATCTTCTCCATCTGCGCGGTGTGCATCTTGTGGCGACGCTCCGCCTCGGCGTAGCGGCCTTCCCACTCCTCGCGCTGCTTGTCGAAGCCCTCGAGCCACTCGTTGGTGTCGGGGTCGAAGCCCTCGGGGAAGATGTAGTTGCCCTGCTCGTCGTAGCTGTCGGCCATGCCGTACTTCGACGGGTCGAACTCGGCGTGGTAGTCCTCGTTGGCCTGCTTGAGGCTCAGCGAGATCCGGCGACGCTCCAGGTCGATGTCGATGACCTTGACCATCGCGTCGTCGCCGACGGCCACGACCTGGTCCGGCACCTCGACGTGGCGCTCGGCCAGCTCGGAGATGTGCACCAGGCCCTCGATGCCCTCCTCGACGCGGACGAACGCGCCGAACGGAACGAGCTTGGTGACCTTGCCCGGCACGATCTGGCCGATCGCGTGGGTGCGGGCGAACTGACGCCACGGGTCTTCCTGGGTCGCCTTGAGCGACAGCGAGACGCGCTCGCGGTCCAGGTCGACGTCGAGCACCTCGACGGTGACCTCGTTGCCCACCTCGACGACCTCGGACGGGTGGTCGATGTGCTTCCAGGACAGCTCGGAGACGTGCACCAGACCGTCCACGCCGCCCAGGTCGACGAAGGCGCCGAAGTTGACGATCGAGGAGACCACACCCTTGCGGACCTGGCCCTTCTGCAGCTGGTGCAGGAACTCGCTGCGGACCTCGGACTGGGTCTGCTCCAGCCAGGCGCGGCGGGACAGCACCACGTTGTTGCGGTTCTTGTCCAGCTCGATGATCTTGGCCTCGATCTCCTTGCCGACGTACGGCTGGAGATCGCGGACCCGCCGCATCTCGACCAGCGACGCGGGCAGGAAGCCGCGCAGGCCGATGTCGAGGATCAGGCCGCCCTTGACGACCTCGATGACGGTGCCCTTGACGGCCTCGTCCTTCTCCTTGAGCTCCTCGATGGTGCCCCACGCACGCTCGTACTGCGCCCGCTTCTTCGACAGGATCAGGCGGCCTTCCTTGTCCTCCTTGGTGAGAACAAGGGCCTCGACCTCATCGCCCACGGAAACGACCTCGTTGGGGTCGACGTCGTGCTTGATGGAGAGTTCGCGAGAGGGGATGACGCCTTCGGTCTTGTAACCGATGTCGAGCAGGACCTCGTCGCGATCGACCTTGACGATGGTTCCTTCGACGATGTCGCCGTCGTTGAAGTACTTGATCGTGGCGTCGATGGCGGCGAGGAAATCCTCGGCGGAGCCGATGTCGTTGACGGCTACCTGCGGCGAGGTGACGGTGGTGGGCATATGTCGGTTTGCTCCGGACGGATTGTGGTCGGTTGCGGACATTGGAACTTTCGGTACGCTGCGATCTCACCGCGAGGTGTGAAGACGGACACTTAGGAACGTACCGCACGCGACGCGCGTGAAACTCAGCACGGGTTGAACTCCGGTACGGTTGTACGGAAGACACTCGCGCGTTCAGCGTACGCGACCTCGGTCCGGGCGGGCAAACCGTCGGGTCGCCACGCCGATAGTCTGATCGGCGTGTCGGAAGATCGCCATGCGCAAGCAAACGCACTGCTCGGAACGGCGGGCACGGCGCGGACCCGGATCGGATCGGCGGCCAGCAGGGTGGCCAGCCGACGGTGGTGGGACGCCGATGCCGCCCAATACCACGAGACGCACGGGGATTTCCTCGGCGTCGACTCCGCCGGCGGCGAGTTCGTGTGGTGCCCCGAGGGTCTCCACGAGGGCGATATGCGATTCCTCGGGGACGTCTCCGGCAAGCGGGTGCTGGAGATCGGCTGCGGCTCGGCCCCGTGCTCGCGCTGGCTGGCGGGACAAGGCGCGCGTCCGGTCGGGCTCGATCTGTCGCGCGGCATGCTGGAGCGGGGCCTGGCGGTGATGGCGCGCGGCGGTCCGCGGGTGCCGCTGGTCCAGGCGGACGCCGAGGCCCTTCCGTTCGCGGAGGCGTCGTTCGATCTGGCCTGCTCGGCATTCGGCGCGGTGCCGTTCGTCGCCGATTCGGGGTTGGTGATGCGCGAGGTGGCGCGCGTGCTGCGGCCGGGTGGACGCTGGGTCTTCTCCGTGAACCACCCGATGCGCTGGATCTTCCCGGACGATCCCGGCCCGGCGGGGCTGACCGCCACCATCCCGTACTTCGATCGCACGCCTTACGTCGAGCTCGACGGCGACGACGTGCCCGTCTACGTCGAGCACCACCGCACCATCGGCGACCGGGTCCGGGAGATCGTCGCGGCGGGACTGGTGGTGGAGGACATCGTCGAACCGGAATGGCCGGAGTGGCTCGAGCGCGAATGGGGGCAGTGGAGCCCGCTGCGCGGCGAGTTGTTCCCCGGTACGGCCATCTTCGTCACGAGGAAGCCCGGACCGTGAGGTGCCGGTCGTCGATCAGCTCGAGGAGGGATACCTCGTGGCTGACCAGCAGCATCTGCGTTCGGGGCAGGTCGATGAGCTTGTGCAGGCTGTCCCGGAAGGCTTCGGCCTCCGCCATGGTGTCGAAATCCAGCTCCACGAGCACCCGGTTCGGGTTGTGCGTGAATCGGGCCACCCGGCAGTTGCGAGCTCCGGCCTCCGCGAAGAACTGCTCCAGACCGTCGAAGGCGGGCTTCCACGTCTCGTAGTCACGCACGGTGTCGTCGATGTGCACGATCGTGGTCATCATTTCCCCTTTCGGTGCCGATGGCCGGACATTTGCTGACACCTTGCAGTCTTCGCGCCCTCGAGCCAGGGCACCATCTCTGATCGGTATCGAGGTCGTGTCACTGCGACTTCGGTTTGCGCCCCGCCTGCTCCAGCGCCAGACGCAGCGCGTATTCGATCTGGGCGTTGATACTGCGCAGGTCGTCGGCCGCCCACTTCGCGATGGCGTCGTGGACGGCCGGGTCCAGGCGTAGCAGCAGTTTCTTGCGCTCGGCCATGGGCAGTCCGCCTCAGGAGTAGAGCGAACCGGCGTTGACGACGGGCTGGGTGGGACGGTCACCGCACAGGACGACGAGCAGGTTCGACACCATCGCCGCCTTGCGCTCCTCGTCCAGTTCCACCATGCCCTCCTGGGTGAGCCGCTCCAGCGCCAGGCCGACCATTCCGACCGCGCCTTCGACGATCCTGGTCCGCGCCGCGACCACCTGGGCGGCCTGCTGGCGAACCAGCATCGCCTGGGCGATCTCGGGCGCGTAGGCGAGGTGGGTGATCCGCGCCTCCAGCACCTCGATACCCGCCATCTCGGTGCGTTCCCGCAGTTCGACGGTCAGTTCCTCGGCCACCTCGGCGCCGTCGCGCAGGCTGGTGGTGTCGGCCTCGTGCGCGTCGTACGGGTGCGTCGTGGCCAGGTGCCGGACGGCCGCTTCGGACTGGGTCTCGACGTACTCCTCGTAGTCGTCGACGGCGAAGGCGGCCTTGAAGCTGTCCACCACCCGGTAGACGACCACCGCGGCGATCTCCACGGGGTTGCCGTCGGCGTCGTTGACCTTCAGCTTCTGCGTCTCGAAGTTGCGCACGCGCAGCGAGATGCTCTTGCGGTCGGTCAACGGGAGCACCGAGAAGAAGCCCGGTTCGCTCACCGAGCCGACGTAGCGGCCGAAGAACTGGACCACCTTGGCCTCGTTCGGGTTCACCACCGTCAGCCCGGTCGCGAGCAGCAGCAGGACGACGACCACGACGGTCGCCGCCACCGCGCCGCCCACGGCGAGGGCGTTGCCGTCCCGGGCGCCCACGACGAAACCGAGCGCCGCGCCGCCGCCGAACAAGACCGTGAGCACGAACCACCCCAGCAGCACCAGGAAGCCGTTGACGTGGAACGCGGGTCGAAACTGCATGACATCCTCCCAATATCAGAGTGATATCACGAAGATAGCATGCTGCCGCCGCGCCCGGCCAGAGCGCGGCGGCGGCGAATCACCCGGCGTCCGGCCGGATATTGCGGTTGAAGCGGAACAGATTGCGGGGATCGTGCCGAGCCTTGAGCGCGGCCAGCCGGGCGTAGGTGTCCGGCCGATACCCCGCTCGGGTCTGTGCCTCGTCCGCTTCGGCGCCCGCGCCGTAGAGGAAATTCAGGCTGTGGCCGAGCGTCCACGGCGCCAGCGCTGCGCGGATTCCCGCCCGGGTCGCGGTGTCGGCCGGATCGGTGATGATCCGCACGATGTACGCCGCGTCGCGATGGTCCACCGCGATCCCGGCGTCGCCGGTGCGGGCCAGCGCGCCACCGAGATGACGCACGTCGACGACCGCCCCGGCGCCGGATTCCGGGCCGGCGACGTCGAGCAGGGCCGCGGCAGTCTCCGCGGTGAACTCGCCGAGCAGGGCGTTGGTGGCCGCGTAGGCGTGCGGGTGGTCGGGGTCGCTGTGAATGGTGTGCGACTCGGTGTACGGCATCGCGCGCAGGTCGTCCTTCAGGCGTTCCCCGACCGCCCGCAACGGCGCGACCAGTCGTTCACCTTCCTCGGCGGGCCCGTTGTACGCGATCCGGACCGAGGCGACGTACCGTCCCCGCAGCGGCGCGGGCACCTGCGGGATGTCCGGGAAGGCCAGCATGGTGACCGTCGAGGTCACTTCGTCCGGCACGGTCGCGGTCCACCGCCGCCACGCCTCCAGCGCCCGCTCGACCAGCGGCGTGTCGAAGACCAGCTGTCCGCCGTACACCGTTTTCACCGGAACCAGGCCGACCTCCAGCCCCGTCACGACGCCGAAGTTGCCGCCGCTGCCGAGCACCGCGCCGAACAACTCGTCCTCCGGCGTCAGAGTGCGCACCCGGCCGTCGGCGGTGACCAGCTCGATCGTCCGCACGTGCTCGGCCGCGTAGCCGAACTGACGCGCCAGCAGCCCGACGCCGCCGCCGAGCAGATAGCCCACCACGCCGACCGACGGCGACGAACCGTTCAGCGGCGCCAATCCGTGCTCGGCCGCCGCCTCGACCAGCGCGCCGGCACGCACCCCCGCGCCGACGTACGCGGTCCGGCGGGCCGGGTCGATCCGGACGCCCGTCATCCGCCGGGTGCTGATCAGCAACCCACCGTCCGTGGCGACGGACAGCCCGTGGCCGGTGGCCTGCACGGCGATCGGCAGATCGTGGCGCGCGGCGTACTCCACGGCGGCGCGCACGTCCTCGGCGTGCACCGCCCCGACGACCAGCGCGGGCCGGTGCGTATAGGCGGTTTGGAAGCCGGCGATCTCCGCGTCGTAGCCCTCGTCCCCGGGGCGGAAGACCGGACCGGTGAAGATATCGAGCTTTTCCGTGGTCTGTGCTGCGTTGTTTCCCATGCTTCGACCATGCTCCACCAGGCGTCAGAAGTAAAACAGATACTTCTTCTGAACGTTATAATGATTAGTTATGGAATTGCGGCAACTCCGCTACTTCGTCACCGTCGCGCAGGAGGCGAGCTTCACGCGCGCCGCGGCACGGCTGCACTTGGCTCAGCCGGGGCTCAGCGCCCAAATCCGGCAATTGGAGCGCGAACTCGGCCATCCGCTGCTCGACCGCGGCGGGCGCGGCGTCACCCTGACCGAAGTCGGCGCCGCCGTCCTGCCGCACGCGCGAGCGGCGCTGGCCGCCGCCGAGCGAGTCACCCACACGGTGGACGAGTTCACCGGCCTGCTGCGGGGTCAAGTCCGGATGGGCCTCATCTCGGGGGCGGCGGTCGAGGAGTTCGACGTCGCCGCCGTGCTCGCGGACTTCCATCACGACCATCCGCAGGTCGGCATCAGCCTCACCGAGGACACCTCGGAGCGGATGCTCGCCGCCCTCGGCCGGGGTGAGCTGGACATGGCCCTGATCGGCCTGACCGGCGCGGAGCTCGATCCTGCCATCGGCATCGAAGTAGTGCTGGAGACCGCGCTGGTGGCCGCGGTCGCGGCGGCGGAGCCCAGCTGCGGTCCCGAGTTGCCGCTCATCGCACTGCGCGATCGTCCGCTGATCTGCCTGACACCGGGCACCGGCATTCGCGGCGTCTTCGAGCGAGCCTGCGCGGCGGCCGGATTCGAGCCCGGCATCGCCTACGAGGCGGCGGCGCCCGCGCTGCTGCTGCGCCTGGCCGCACGCGGTCTCGGCGTGGCCGTCGTGCCCGAGCTCACCGCCGCGGAGGCCGCGGCCTTCGGGGTGCGGACCATTCGCATCGTCGAGCCGGAACCGCGTGGGCGGCTCGCCCTGGCCTGGCGCACCGACCGCCCGGCGAGCCCGGCTGCCAAGGTGCTGCTGGGACAGTTGCGCCTCGCCTTGCGCACCGATACCTGAGCCCAGCGACCACCCACCCGGGCGTCGCGACCGAACTGCTGCTCGCGCGGCCGGACAGCGCAGCCCTGCCCACCCACCGCCCACCCCGCGTCATGCGACCCGACGCCCAATGTCCAGCTCGGGCAGGTGTGCACCGCCCTCCGCGCCGACAGGAAGCAGGGCTTCGAGCCTCGCCACGAGAACCGTGGAAAGGCACCCTGCGCGAAATCACCCGAGAATGGCGGAACGCGAAGCGGGCGATCGCACCCGCGACCGAGGCGTTGCCCGGGCAGCGGGCGCATCGCCTACGCGCTGAGCGGTTGCCCGCACCGAATCGCGCACCGGAGCGGCCACCTCGGCCCGGGTGGCGGATCACAGGTCCGGTCCAGCCGACGGTTAGTCGCCACGGTTGCGGGCGTCCGGCAGGATCGGTGATCCGGCTCAGAGCAGTCGGGACAGAAACGCCTTGGTGCGCTCGTGCCGTGGATCGGCCAGCAGCTGCCGCGGCGCTCCCGCCTCGACCACCACACCGCCGTCCATGAACACCAGCTGGTCGGCGACCTCACGGGCGAACCCCATCTCGTGGGTAACCACCACCATCGTCATGCCCGATCGGGCGAGTTCCCGCATGACCGTCAGCACCTCCCCGACCAGCTCCGGGTCCAGCGCGGAGGTCGGCTCGTCGAACAGCATGAGCTTCGGGTCCATGGCCAGCGCGCGGGCGATCGCGACGCGCTGCTGCTGCCCGCCGGACAGCTGCGCCGGGTAGGCGTTCGCCTTGTCCGCCAGGCCGACGCGATCCAGCAGTTCCCGCGCCCTGGTCACCGCGTCCGCCTTGCGCACCTTCTTGACCTGGGTGGGCGCCTCGATGATGTTCTCCAGCGCGGTGCGGTGCGGGAACAGGTTGAAGTGCTGGAACACCATGCCGATCTCGCGGCGCTGCTTGGCCGCGTCGCGCGGGTGCATCTCGTAGAGCTTGCCGTTCTTCTCCCGGTAGCCCACGATCTCGCCGTCCACGTACAGCCGGCCCGCGTTCACCTGTTCCAGGTGATTGATGCAGCGCAGGAAGGTGGACTTACCGGAGCCGGACGGCCCGATCAGGCACAGCACCTCCCCGCGGCCCACCTCCAGGGAGACGCCCTTGAGCACCTGCAGCGCGCCGAAGTTCTTGCAGACGCGGTCCGCGACGATCATCGGAGCGGCGGCGGTCTTCGCCACGTCCACGCTCATTTCGCCTTCTCCACCTGCTGGGCGTCGGCGAGTTCCTGCAGCTGCTTGGCGGTCAGCCGGCGGGAGACGCCGCGCGAGTAGTAGCGCTCCAAGTAGTACTGCCCGATCATGAGCACGCTCGTGATCGCCAAGTACCAGGTGGCGGCGACCAGCAACAGCGGAATGGGCTGGAAGTTCACGCCGTAGATGTCACGCGCCCGGCCGAACAGGTCGGTGCTCAGCGGGATGCCGGTGACCAGCGAGGTGGTCTTCAGCATGCCGATGAGCTCGTTGCCGGTCGGCGGGATGATCACGCGCATGGCCTGCGGCAGCACGGTGCGGCGCATGGTCTGGCTCCAGGACATGCCGAGCGCGAACGACGCCTCCCGCTGTCCCTCGCCCACGGAGTTGATTCCGGCCCGGACGATCTCGGCCATGTAGGCGGCTTCATTGAGACCGAGTCCGAGTACGGCGAAGGCGAACGCGGCCTGCAACTGCTGCACGTCGAGATGGAAGAACTGCGGTCCGAACGGGACGCCGAGCTGGATCTTGCTGTACAGCGACGGGACCAGGCCCCAGAACACCAGCTGCACGAACACCGGGGTACCGCGGAAGATCCAGAGATACACCCACGACGTGGCGCGCAGCACCGGATTCGGCGACAGCCGCATCACCGCGAGCATCGTTCCGAGCCCGACCGCGATCGCCATCGCGCACACGGTCAGTTCGAGCGTGACGACCGCGCCTGCCATGATCCGGGTGTCGAAGAGGTACTTGCCATAGGTGTCCCAGCGATACGCCGGGTTCGTCGCGGCGCCGTAGACGAACAGCGCCACCAGGATCAGAATCACCGCCGCCGCTATCCAACGGCCCGGCCTGCGCAGCGGAACCGCTTTGATCGGCTCCGGCTCCCGCGTCGAGTCCGCTCCGCCGGGCCCGGGATCGCCGGGCGCAGGCCGAGTGTCGTTGTCCACCATCGATCAGCTCACGGCGCCGTTGACGACCGACTTGGTGATGGCGCCTTCCTGGACGCCCCAGTTCTTCGTGATCTCGAGGTATTTGCCGTTGTCCATCAGGTGCTGGACCGCCTTCTGCAGCACGGCGGCCAGCGGCGCGCCCTTGGGCACCGCCCAGCCGTAGGGCGCGGAGTCGAACACCGGGCCCGCGGTCTCGATCTTGCCGTTGCTCTGCTTGATCGCGTACGCCGTCACGGGGGAGTCGGCCGACATCGCGTCGACCTGGCCGAGCACCAGCGCGTTGGTCGCGGCGCTCTGCTCGTCGAACGGCTTGATGTCGATGGCGGGCTTGCCCTCGGCGACGCACTTGGCGCTCTTGGCGGGCACCTCGTCGGTGTGCTCCACGGTCGTGGCCTGCACGGCGACCTTCTTGCCGCAGGCGTTCTCCGGGTCGATCGGCTTGCCCTTCTGCTGGGCCCACTGGACGCCCGCGTTGAAGTAGGTGGTGAAGTCGACCTGCTGCTCGCGTTCCTTGGAGTCGGTGATCGAGGACATGCCCACGTCGTAGGTACCGGCCTGGATCGAGGGGATGATCTTCTCGAACGCGGACTCGACGTATTCGGCCTTCACGCCGAGCACGGAGGCGACCGCGTCCATCAGATCCACGTCGAAGCCGACGATCCGGCCACTCGCGTCCTTGTACTCGTTCGGCTGGTAGGGAATGTTCACGCCGACGACGAGCTTGCCGGACTGCTTGATCTTGTCGGGGAGCTGGGCGGCGAGCTCGTCGACCTTGTCCACCTGCACCTTGGCCGCCGAGGGGCCGGTTTCCTCGGTGTTGGTACACCCGGTCAGCACCAGTGCGCCCGCGGCGAGCGCACCCAGGGTGGCTCGCAGGGCGCGCCTGCCGAGAAACGAACGATCAGACACTGCAGCCCTCCACATTTTGGCTCCACGCAACCCGGGCGTCATCACCCGTTTGGCAATCTAAGCGACCCGGCCGCTCCGCGCTGGACAGTAATGCAACAGCAACACGAACTCCTGGCGCGAATTCGTGCCGGGCGCATCGGCGGGACACCCTACCCCGGGCCGGACCCGGCCTCCTGTGCCTGGTCGAGCAGCCGGACGCGGCACCGCGGCCCGCTCGGGCAGAGACATCGACCACCGGGGCGGATATCCCTGTGCCACAAGACTTCTGGGCATCGGGGCTACCTGCGATGCACCCTGGCGCACACCTGCTCGGTGAATTCACCGGTGGAGGCCTGTCCTCCGAGATCGGCGGTGGCGATGCCGGCCGCGAAGGTCGCGGCGACCGCCCGCTCGATCCGCTCACCCGCCCGCGCGAAGGCGACCTCGGCGTCCCGAGTCGCCAGCCAGCGCAGCAGCATCGCCGCCGACAGCTGCAACGCCGCCGGGTTGGCCCGGTTGTGCCCGGCCAGCGCGGGCGCGGCGCCGTGCACCGCCTGGGCCATCGCCGTGGTGGCCGAGCAGTTGAGCGACGCGGCCAGCCCGAGCGAGCCGCTCAACTCCCCGGCCAAGTCGGACAGGATGTCGCCGAACAAGTTCTCGGTGACCAGGACGTCGTAATCGGCGGCGGCACGCACCAGGTGCGCGGCCGCCGCGTCGACGTGTTCGTCATCGACCTCGACCCCGGGATACGCCCGGCCGACCTCGTGGCAGACGTCCCGGAACAGCCCCATCGTCAGCGGCAGCACGTTGGCTTTGTGCACGATGGTCACCCGCTTGCGCCGGGTCGCGGCCAGCCGGAACGCCTCGTGCGCGATCCGCTCGCAGGCGGCCCTGGTCACCAGCCCCACCGACATCGCGATATCCGGCGTCGGCCGGAACTCCCCCGAGCCCGCGAACATGTTGCGGTCGGCGTAGAACCCTTCGCTGTTCTCCCGGACGATCACCAGGTCGATATCCGGCGCCGCCGCGTGCACGCCCGCGAAGGCCCGCGCGGGACGGATGTTGGCGTAGAGGTCGAAGTGCTTGCGGATCACGCCGCCCGGCGCGACGCGGTGTTCGGCCGGATAGGACGCGTTGTCGTGCGGACCGAGAATCCAGGCGTCCACCCCGGACAGCTCCTCGAGCGTCTGCTCGGGCAGCGGAGTGCCGAACTCGGCGATGGCGCGGTGCCCCATCACCAAGGGCACCCATTCCACCGGCGCGGCTCCCGCGGCCGACAGCGCCTCGTCAACCACTTGCCTGGCGGCTCGCACCACCTCCGGGCCGATGCCGTCGCCGTCGATCAGGCCGAGCCGCAATGCCCGCGTCGTCCGGGGCCGATTCGCGTCGTTCACCGGGACATCCTCCCGCCGAGGGGCCCGGCCGCCGGAACCGGCCCGCGGACACGCCGGTTGCGGTTACCTTCGGTGGACCATGGTGCAGTCGGTCGAACTACTCCTCGACGAGGCCGCCGACACGGAGATCCGCCGGCAATGGCAGATGCTCGCGGAGGCCGGCGTGCGCAGCCTCGCCGCGCGCACCGACGAGTCCAACCGCCCGCACATCACCGCCGCCGTGGCCAGGCAGATCTGGCCGCGCATCGAGCAAGCGCTGGACGAACAGGCCTTCGCGCCGATCCCGGTGCGCCTGGGTGGACTGGTGGTCTTCGGGGCGCGCCGTCCCATCCTGGTGCGGCTGGTGGTGCCGTCCGAGGCGCTGCTCGCGCTGCACCGCCGGATCTTCCACACGGTCTCCCCGTGCCCCGGCGTCCCGGCCAATGTGCACCCGGACGCGTGGACTCCGCACATCACCCTGGCCAGGCGGCTGCCACCGAACCAGCTCGGCGAGGCCATCCACGCCGTAGCGCGGGACCGGGATTTTCCGGCGACGGTGCTGGGTATCCGTCGATGGGACGGGGATCAGCGGCGCGAGTGGCCGGTCGGCCGGATCCGCCGTGGAAGATAACCGAGGAAGCCCGCGTTATAGCAGGCACACCGAAACGAGAGGACGTCATGGCCACCCAGACGCTGACCCAGCACAATTTCGATGAGATCGTCACCGGAAACGACGTGGTACTCGTCGACTTCTGGGCCGATTGGTGCGGTCCGTGCAAGAGCTTCGCACCGACTTTCGAGGCCTCCTCCGACAAGCACCCCGACGTGGTGCACGGGAAGGTCGACACCGAATCCGAGCAGGGCCTCGCGGCGGCTGCCAACATCCGCTCCATCCCGACCATCATGGCGTTCCGGGAAGGTGTGCTGGTGTTCGCCCAGCCCGGCGCGCTGCCGCCCGCGGCGCTCGAGGATCTGGTGACCCAGGTCAAGGCGCTGGATATGGACGAGGTGCGCAAGCAGCTCGCCGAGCAGCAGCAGGCCGGACAGTAATGCGCGCGGCGCGGTGAGACACTGCGCCGCAACGAGTTTCGTTCGGGCCCGGAGACGGACACGCGGAAGCGGCAGTCCGTGTCCGGGCCCGCTGTGCGTCCGGGGTCTGCCGACGCGGTTCGGTGCTCGATTCAGGAGGCGCCGAGCAGGTTGACGCCCGCGATCATGGCGCGGACCGTCGACTCGGCGCCGTCATCGGCGATGGCCGCCCCCCAGCCGCGCCTGCCGTTGCATTCGCACTGCACGAAGGTGGCGGTGCCGTCCGCGGTGCGCCGCTGATGGAATTGCAGGATCTCCACGGGGTAGCCCTCGTCGTAAAGGGCCGACGTCATCGCCGCGACGGGGTTGCCCGTGGCGACCACGGTGCGCAGGTGACCGGCGAATTCCAGCGTGGCGGTGAACGCCGCGGTTCCGGCGCCCGCGGGCGACCATTCCCCGAGGCGGATAGCACCGCCGTGCGCGCAGTAACGGCTGTGGAACTCCGCCGAGGTCAGCCCCGCGGCTTCGGCGCGTAGGCCCTTGGGAGCGGCGGCGTGGAACATGTCTGTATCAAGAGTCAGGATGGTCATTGAAAGTAGGTCTTCCCGAAGTATGTCGTGGCTCAGTTGACAGAGGGGACCAGCACTAACAAGTGGAAAAGCCCGCAGCGAGGGGGCCGGCCCGGATCAGACCCCGCTACGGCGGGGTACTACGAGAACGCGGGGACGCGGCGCCACCATCGCGGTGAGCGGAAGTAGCTCGGCGCGAACCTCGGGCTCGGAGGCGGTAGCCTGCGCAGCCACGGAGGGCCCGGTGAGCGACGCCGAAAGCAGAGCGCTGTCGCGGTCTGCGACAAGGAGCGCTGTGCTGCGGCGGTCGGCGGGATTCGGCACGGCATCGAGGATAGGGACATCGCGACGCAATAGCAACCACATTCGATGCCCGATTTGTCTACTGACGAGTACTGTTCGCGCAGTTCAGAGCTGTGCGGCCACGCGGAAGGTAGCGTCGGTGACATGGGTCTCCTCGTGGCCATGACCATCCCGGGCCTAGCCGTCCTGCTCATCCTGTTCGCCTTCGCCGAAGTGGCCTGGAACAAGATCACCGGCGCCCGCGCGCTGCCCTGGACCCGCAAGCGGTCCGGCCATCCGGTGGCGGCCGCGGGCTTCGAAGAAGTCACGGCGGTTTTCCAAGGCGGCAAACACCACGAGTTCGAGCAGCGGATGACGACGCTGATGCACCGGGAGGATCCCTCCGACGGCGCTCCGCCCCGTGACGAGGTGGATCTCACCACCGGCTCGGCGCGCCTGGTCACGCGCCGGCCTTCGTGAAACACACCACTACGCAGTGGGATACAGGTGATCGCACCCGGATCCCACTGAGTCGCAGTGCGTCTGGATTCCCTACTGGGGAAGGACCTCGTTCAGCTTGCCGGTGGCGACGTCGAAGACGAAGCCGCGGATCGAGTCCTTGTGCGGCACGAACGGGCTGGCGACGATGCGCGCGATCGATTGGCGCACATCGGTTTCCAGGTCCGTGAACGCCTCCGCCGCCCACTCGGGCTTGATTCCGGTCTCCTGTTGGATGCTCGCCTTGAAGTCGTCGTCGGTGAAGGTGAGCATGCCGCAATCGGTGTGATGGATCAGGATGATCTCCCTGGTCCCGAGCAGCCGCTGGCTGATGGCCAGCGAGCGGATCTCGTCGGCGGTGACCACGCCGCCCGCGTTGCGGATCACGTGCGCCTCGCCCTCGGCGAGGCCGAGCGCGCCGTACACGTTGAGCCGCGCGTCCATGCACGCGACCACGGCCACGCCCTTCGAGGGCGGCAGCGGCAGCGGACCCTGGAAGGTGCTCGCATAAGCCGCGTTGTTCTGCAGGTACTCATCGGTGACAGTCATGGGCCATCCCTGAGCTCGGTATGCGTGAATCCCTATGTATGACCAGCCCCACGGTAGGTCGCCACGCGGCACGGGACATCCGTCCCGTTCACCGTGATTCGTTTACTTGCACGCGGCGGCCCGATGATAGCTCTCGGGATGCCGTACGCCGGGCCCCTGCGGTCGGGCCCGGCATGTCCTTCTGTGATGCACCGGTCAGTGCGCGGCGGAGTCCCAGCTGTGGCCCACGCCGACCGAGACCTCCAGCGGCACCGACAGCGCGATCGCCGCGGACATCTGCTCGCGCGCCAGCGCCTCGAGCGCCTCCCGTTCCCCCTCGGCGACCTCGAACAGCAGTTCGTCATGGATCTGCAACAGCATCCTGGAGCGCAGACCGGCCTCACGCATCGCCCGGTGCACGTTGATCATCGCCACCTTGATGATGTCGGCCGCGGTGCCCTGAATCGGGGCGTTGAGCGCCATCCGCTCGGCCGCCTCCCGGCGCTGCCGGTTGCTGGAGTCCAGATCGGGCAGGTAGCGGCGGCGGCCGAACAGTGTCTGGGTATAACCCACCTTGCGCGCCTGCTCCACCACCTCGTACAGGTAGTCCCGGATGCCGCCGAAACGGGCGAAGTAGACCTCCATCTGCTCCTTCGCCTCGGCGGTGCTGATCTTCAGTTGCGCGGACAGACCGTAGGAACTCAACCCGTAGGCCAGCCCGTAGGACATCGCCTTGATCCGGCGGCGCATCTCCGGGCTCACCTCGGAGATCGGGATGTCGAACGCTTTCGACGCCACGAAGCTGTGCAGATCCTCGCCCGAGTTGAACGCCTCGATCAGCCCCTCGTCCCCGGACAGATGCGCCATGATCCGCATCTCGATCTGGCTGTAGTCCGCGGTCATCAGCGACTGGTAGCCGGCGCCGACGACGAAGGTGTCGCGGATCTGCCTGCCGGTGTCGGTGCGGATCGGGATGTTCTGCAGGTTCGGTTCGGTGGAGGACAACCGGCCGGTGGCCGCGATGGTCTGGTTGAACGTGGTGTGGATGCGGCCGTCCTCGGCGACGCACTTGAGCAGGCCGTCGACGGTGACCTTCAGGCGGGTGGCGTCCCGGTGCGCGAGCAGGTGCTCCAGGAACGCGTGCTGGGTCTTCTCGTACAGCGACTCGAGCGCGTCCGCGTCGGTGGTGTAGCCGGTCTTGGTGCGCTTGGTCTTCGGCATGTCCAGCTCGTCGAACAGCACCACCTGCAACTGCTTGGGCGAGCCGAGGTTGATCTGCTTGCCGATCACGTCGTAGGCCGCCTCGGCCGCCTCGGCGACCCGGTCGGCGAACTGGCGCTGCAGCGTCGCCAGCTGGTCGGTGTCCACCGCGATGCCCGCCTCCTCCAAGGTGGACAGCACGCCGAGCAGCGGCAGCTCCATGTCCGCCAGCAGCGGGGTGGACTCGATCTGGGCCAGTTCCCCGTCGAGCGCGTCGGCCAGGTCCGCGACGGCCCGCGCGCGCAGCATCTGCGCCCGCGCCAGTTCGGCGTCGACGGCGTCCTCGTCGTCGAGCAGCGACAGCTGCGGGGTCTCGCCGACCTCGGCGCGCAGTTCCCGGTGCAGGTAGCGCAACGACAGGTCGTCGAGGTTGAACGTGCGCTGGCCGGGACGGACCAGATACGCCGCCAACGCGGTATCGCTGGTCAATCCGCCAAGGGTCCAGCCGCGGCCGCGCAGGGCGTGCAGCGCGGCCTTGGCCTCGTGCAGCGCCTTCGGCACCGCCGGGTCGGCGAGCCAAGCCCCCAGCGCGGCCTCGTCCTCCGGGGTGAGCACCGTGACGTCGATGTAACCGCTCTCGCCGTCGCCCGCCGCGATGGCGAGCGCGCGCACGTCGCCACCGGCCGGAGAACCCGTACCGGCGATCGAGACACCATGGCGCACACCGGCTTTCGCGTGCTCGGCCAGCCAGCCCGCGACCGCGCCGATCTCCAGCGCGCCGCCGCTGATCTCGAAACCGGCCTCCGCCTCGGGCTCCGGCGGAGCCAGCGTCTCGAACAGCCGGTCGCGCAGCACGCGGAACTCGAGATCGTCGAACAGCTGATGGATCTTCTCGCGATCCCACGGCCCCTGCGCCAGCTGATCGGGGGTGTAGGGCAACGGCACCTCCCGCATCAGCTCGGTGAGCTGCCGGTTGAGCACCACGCTGCTCAGGTTCGCCCGCAGCGCGTCGCCGACCTTGCCCTTCACCTGGTCGACCTTCTCCACCAAGGTGTTCAGGTCGCCGTACTCGCGGATCCACTTGGCGGCGGTCTTCTCCCCCACCCCCGGGATACCCGGCAGGTTGTCGCTGGGATCACCGCGCAGCGCGGCGTAGTCGGGGTACTGGTTCGGGGTGAGGCCGTATTTGGCCATCACTTCCTCCGGCGTGAACCGGGTGAGGTCGGAGACGCCCTTGCGTGGGTACAACACCGTGACGTTCTCGTCGACCAACTGGATCGAGTCCCGGTCGCCGGTGACGATGAGCACGCGGAAACCGGCGGCCGTCGCCTGCGTGGTGAGCGTGGCGATGATGTCGTCGGCCTCGAAGCCGTCGATCGCCATCACCGGGATGCCCAGGGCGCCCAGCACGTCCTTGGTGAGTTCGACTTGGCCGCGGAACTCGTCCGGCGTCGTGGTGCGGTTGGCCTTGTACTCCGGGTACGCCTCGGCGCGGAAGGTCTGGCGCGAGACATCGAACGCGGCGGCCACATGCGTCGGCTTCTCGTCGCGCAGCAGGTTGATCAGCATCGCGGTGAAGCCGTACACCGCGTTCGTGGTCTGCCCGGTGACCGTCTTGAAATTCTCCGCCGGTAGCGCGAAGAACGCGCGGTAGGCGATCGAATGCCCGTCCAGCAGCAGCAGCGTCGGCCGGTCTGCCGAGCCGGGATCGCCGGAGCCGGACGCGGGGGCAGGACGGGGAGCGGTCGTGGGTGAACTCACGTCCCAGAGTCTAGGGACCGGCACCGACAAGGCGATACGCCGACACCCGGCAGCCGCGAGCGGCCGGGTACCGGTACTCCGGCTCGCGGGGCGCGGACGTCGGCCGCGCCCCGCGGCCTCACAGCGTGGCGACCAGTTCCCGCAACACGGGCAGGCTCACCGACCCGGAACCGAGCACCACGTCGTGGAAGGCCTTGATATCGAAGGCCGCGCCGAGCCGCTCGGTGGCCGCGACCCGCTGGCGCAGGATCTCCAGCTGACCGATCTTGTAGCCGACCGCCTGGCCCGGCATCGCGATGTAGCGGTCCACTTCCACGGTGATCTCGGCCAGCCCGACCGGCGCGTTGGCCACCATGAAGTCGATGGCCTGCTGCCTGCTCCATCCCTTCGCGTGCAGGCCGGTGTCGACCACCAGGCGGCAGGAGCGCCAGGAGTCCCCGGCCAGCATGCCGAGCCGGCCGAGATCGTCCTCGTACAACCCCATTTCGTCGGCCAGCCGCTCGGTGTAGAGCGCCCAGCCTTCGACGAAGGCGGTGTTGGCGAAGGACTGGCGCTGGAAGCGCGGCAGATGGTCGAGTTCGTTGGCGATCGTCAACTGCAGATGGTGGCCGGGAATCGCCTCGTGATAGGCCACCGACGCGGTCTCGAAGCGGCCGCGGCCGGTGGGATGGTGCTGGTTGACGAAATACGTGCCCGGCCGGGAACCGTCGGCCGCGGGCGGGAAGTAGTACGCCGCAGGCGCATCCGCGGCCAGGAACTCGGGCACCGGCACGATGTCGCAGGACTCCTTCGGCAGGCGCCCGAACCAATTCCCCATCTCGGCGGTGGCCAGGGCCAGCGCCCGGCGGGCGTCGAACATGATCTGCTCGGCGTCGTCGTAGCACAGCGCGGGATCCTCGCGCAGCCGGGCGAAGATCTCGCCGAGATCGGCGGCGCCGAACAGGCGCGCGCCCACCGTCGCGTATTCCTCGCGCAGCTTCGCCAGCTCCGCGAGCCCCAGGTCGTGGATCTCGTCGGCGCCGAGCTCGGGCAGCGTCGTGTGATGGCGCAGCAGCCGCCGGTAGATGTCCTCGCCGTCGGCGCCGAGCCAGCACAGGCCCGGCCGGTCGTCGGGACGGGCGGCCGGCAGCAGTTCGTCGTAGAGCGCGTCGCGGTAGACCTGGAACGCGGGCCGGATGACATCCCGCGCCACTTCGGCCAATTCGGACCGCCACGCGGCCTCACCGTCCCAGCCCTCCGGCCCGGGGAAGGTGACGAAGGGGTCGGCGGCGATGTCCGAGTCCAAGTAGCCGTCCAACTGGTTGAGCGAGCGCTCGATGGTGATCCGCGCGGGCGGGCGGCCCGCGGCGAGTCCGGCCCGGAAGCGTTCCACGGCCTGGCCGAGCATGTCGCCGAACTGCCGGTAGCGGCGCACCAGCGCCAGCGCGTGCTCCGGCTGCGGCGCGTTCGTCTGCGGCGCCACCATCAGCACCCCCGCGTGCACGCCGTTCATCTGGTCGGAGGCCAGTTCCACCGGCCGCCATTCCAGGTGCTCGACCGCGCCGCTCAGCTCGGTGCGCAACAAGCTGCGGGTGATGCGGTCGGCCGGGCTCAATCGGTCGGCGTCGAGCGCGTCGACCGCGCGCAGCAACTCGCGCCAGGTCGACAGCAGCCGCTGTTCGGCGTCGACGGACAGATCCTCGATCCGATCGTCGAAGCGGCGGTCGCCGAGCAAGGTCGCCTCGCTCGGCGCCGCCTCGAGCACCGCGTCCCAGTACCGCTCGGCCAGGCTCATCAGCTCGTCGTGACCATCCATGGTCACGATCATGCCTCGAGCCGGGCCGCGCGGCACCGGAGCGGACACGCCCGCCGGGCGAAGCCGCCTAACCCACGCCGAGATACGCCGACTTCACCGCGGGATCGGTGAGCAATTCCGCGCCGCGACCGGTTTTGGTGACCTCCCCGGTTTCCATGATGTAGGCGCGGTCGCTGCGAGCCAGCGCCTGCTGGGCGTTCTGCTCCACCAGCAGCACCGTGGTGCCCTGCCGGTTGATCTCGCCGATGATCCGGAAGATCTGCTGGATCACCATGGGCGCCAACCCCATCGACGGCTCGTCGAGCAGCAGCAGCCGCGGCCGCGCCATCAGCGCGCGGGCGATGGCGAGCATCTGCTGCTCACCACCGGACAGCGTGCCGCCGACCTGCTTGCGCCGCTCCAGCAACCGGGGGAAGAGCTCGAAGACCCACTCCAGCGTTCGCTCGTACTCGGCCTTCTGCCGGAAACCCCGTCCGTAGCAACCCATGTCGAGGTTCTCCTGCACCGTCATGCCGGGGAACACACCCCGGCCCTCGGGCGCCTGGATCAGCCCGTGCGTCACCCGCTCGTGCGCCTTCATCCGGGTGATGTCGCGGCCCTCGAACATGATCCGGCCCCGGGTCAGCGGCAGCAGTCCGGACATCGCACGCATCGTGGTCGTCTTGCCCGCGCCGTTGGCGCCGAGCAGGGTGACCAGCTCGCCCTCGGCGACGGTCAGCGAGATCCCGTGCAACGCCTGGATTCTGCCGTAATTGACGACCATGTCCTCGACTTCGAGCAGCGGCGCCGCACCACCATCGGCCTGCTTGCGCGCCGCCTCGGTCACCGGCTCGGTGACCGCCGTCTTGCCGAGCGGCACCGCTGCGGGTTCCGGACCCGGCGGCGTGACGTCGCCGGTCTCGCCGTCTCCGGTCGCGCTGCTCGCGGATTCGCTCACCTCGCTGTCCGGCACGCCCAGGTACGCCGCGATCACCGCGGGGTTGTCCCGGATGTCCGCGGGCAGCCCGTCGGCGATCTTGCGGCCGAACTCGAGCACCACGATCCGGTCGGTCACACCCATGACCAGTCGCATGTCGTGCTCGATCAGCAGGACGGTGAAGCCGTCGTCGCGGATCTTGCGGATCAGATCCATGAGCGCGGACTTCTCACTCGGATTGAACCCGGCCGCAGGCTCGTCCAGGCACAGCAGCTTCGGCTCGGTGGCCAGCGCGCGGGCGATCTCCAGGCGACGCTGGTCGCCGTAGGACAGATTGCGCGCCTTCTCCACCGCGCGCGGGGCGATGCCGACGAACTCCAGCAGCGCCATGCCGCGCTCGATGGCGTCGCGTTCCTCGCGCCGATGCCGCGGCGTCCGGAACACCGCGCCCGGCACCGACGTCTTGTGCCGTGCGTCCGTGCCGACCACGACGTTCTCCAGCGCGGTCATCTCGCCGAACAGGCGCACGTTCTGGAACGTGCGCGCGATGCCGAGGCGGGTGATCGCGTTGCGCTTGGTCTTGGTCAGCGGCTTGCCGTCGAAGTACACCAGGCCGGCGGCGGGCTGGTAGACGCCGGTGATCGCGTTGAAGCAGGTGGTCTTGCCCGCGCCGTTGGGCCCGATGAGGCCGAGGATCTCGCCGCGGCGGATCTCGAAACTCACCTGGTCCAGGGCGGTGAGACCGCCGAACCGCACGGTGAGGCCCTCGGTGCGCAACAGCGGCTCGCCCACCGCGGTCTCGATATCCCGGTGCGGGGCGACGACTTCCGCGACGGTCTCGGCGTCCGCGAGGTCCGGGATCACCTGGGTGACGTCGACCGTGCCCGCGGACTCGACCTGCGGTTCGGCCGCGTAGCCCGCGGCCATGTCCTCGTTGTCGAACAGCGCGTCACCCGCGCCCGGCCCGGTCATCGGCTCGCTCCGATCGGCTCGGCCGCGGCCGGTCTGCGCACGGCCTGATACACCTGCCTGCCGTAGGTGAGCAGCTTCTGCCGCACCGGGAACAGACCCTGCGGACGCAGAATCATCATCACCACCAACGCGATACCGAAATACAGATATTTGAGGTCGCCCAGCGACTGCGCGCCGCCCTTGCGGAACAGCAGCACGCTGCCGAGCAGCAACAGCGCCAGCACGCCGGTCACCACCATGCCGGTGATCACTCCGCGGCGCGGCCACACCCCCAGCCGGGCGGCCCACAGCCGCCAGACGACGATCAGCGCGACGAACACCGCCACGTCGATCGCCAGCAGGACGTAGCCGGTCGACTCGTCGCTGACCAGGTTCACCGACTGCAGCCGGGCGGGCAGATAGGCGATGACGAACGCGCCGAAGATGACGCCGAGTTTGTTGCCCTGCCCGCCGATGACCACCGCGCACAGGAACAGCATCGAGTTGATGATGTTGAAGCCGGTGGGATTGATGAACTGCACCTGCCCGGCGTAGATCGCGCCGGACATGCCGCCCACCGCGGCGCCGATCATGAACGCCCACAGCTTGAACTTGAACGTCGGCACGCCCATGATCTCGGCCGCGTCCTCGTCCTCGCGGATGGCCACCCAGGCGCGGCCGACCCGGCTGCGCTCCAGATTCCCGACCACCAGCAGCACGACGACCACCAGCGCCATGCCGAACCAGTACCAGTAGGTGCCGTAGCTGGCGCGGTCGAGCAGGTTGACGCTGTCCGGGTCACCGCTGTTGCCACCGGAGAACACGCCCTCCGGTTTGCTCGCGGATTCGCCGACGTGCGGGTAGGCGACACCCGACAGGCCGAGGCTGCCGTTGGTGATCTCGGTGAGGTTCTCGGCGAGCAGCCGGACGATCTCACCGAAACCGAGCGTCACGATCGCCAGGTAGTCGCCGCGCAGACGCAGCGTCGGCGACCCGAGGATCAGGCCCGACACCGCGGTCACCGCGACCGCGATCGGCAGGCAGGCCAGCCAGGCCCACTTCGGATCCAGCCAGCCGCCGTCGGTCTGGTTCCACGGGCTGTTGGGGCTGGTGAGCAGGCCGACGGTGTAGGCGCCGACGGCGTAGAAACCGACGTAGCCGAGGTCGAGCAGACCCGCCTGGCCGACCACCACGTTGAGGCCGATGGCCAGCAGCGCGTACATCGCCACCTGCGCCATCACCAGGCCGAAGTTGTAGGAAGGAGTGTTCAGCAGCGGCGGCGGGAACAGCGGAAGCAGCGCGAGCAGCAGGAGGATCGGGACGCCGACGCCCCACTGCGCGGGCCTGCTCAGACCATCCCACCACGTGCGGATCGCGTCGCCGAGGCCGCGGCGCGCGGTGTCCGGCGCGGACGCCGTCTTGGTCGTGTCGGTCATGCCCGCGCCCTTCCGAGACTCTCGCCGAGGATGCCGGTCGGGCGCACCATCAGCACCAGGACCAGCACCACGAACGCGACCACGTCACGCCACTCGGTGCCGAACAGGATCTGGCCGTACTGCTCCACCACGCCGAGCACCAGCCCGCCCAGCAGCGCGCCGCGCAGGTTGCCGATGCCGCCGAGCACCGCGGCGCTGAACGCCTTGATACCGAGGATGAAACCGCCGGAGTAGATGATCCCGTTCGGGATCTTCAGCGTGTACAGCATCGCCGCCGCGCCTGCGAGCACACCGCCGATCAGGAAGGTCAGCATGATGACCCGTTCCCGCGAGACGCCCATCAGCGTCGCGGTATCGGGATCCTGCGCCACGGCGCGGATGCCGCGCCCGAACTTCGTCCGATTGATCAGCAATTCGGTGACGATCGCCAGCGCCACCGCCGCGATCACGATGAGCAGCATGATGTTGGTGACGTCCGCGCCGCCGAAACTGAACTGCACGGTGGGCTCGACGAGCCGGATGGCCTGCTGGGCGTTGGTGCCGCCGAGGTCGGGGCGGATCTTCGGCAGCACGAAGTGCACCAACTCCTGGAGCACGAACGACATGCCGATCGCGGTGATCAGGAAGGCCAGCGGTTTGGCGCCCCGCTTGCGCAGCGGTCGATAGGCCACCCGCTCCAAGCCGACGGCCGCGCCGCCGGATACCGCCATGCCCACGATCATCGCCAAACCCAGATAGACGACGGTGAGCACTACGCCTTGGGTGTAGACATCGGGACTGGCGACGAATCCGAAGATCATCAAGCCGATCAATTGCCCGAACAACCCGAGCATGAAAATTTCCGAATGGGCGAAATTGATCAGCCGCAATACGCCGTACACCAAGGTGTAGCCCACGGCGACCAAGGCATAGATGGCGCCGTAGGTCACGCCGTCCACGGTCAGTCGCCAGAAACTATCGATCAGCCCCTCGTAGTTGAAGTCGATCGAACCGGCCGCGAGTTGTATGCCACCGGCCAATGCCGTTTGTTTCATTTATTTCCGCCCTCATCCATTCGCCCACCGAACAACGGCACGTACAGGGATTCGGATGAACCCCCGTACGTGCCGTGCGCCCGGAATCCGGGACTACTTGACCTCGTACACCCAGATCAGCGCGTTCGACAGCTCACCGTTCGGGTTCCACTTGTACTGACGCGCGAGGCCGGCACCGTCGTACGTCCGCACATAGTCGAGCAGGTCGGGGCGGGTCACCTTGCCGCCGTCGATCCCCTTGGCCAGGATCGTGGTGAGGTCGTAGGCCTCGACCGAGTAGACGCCGGGCGCTTGGCCGTTGAGCGCCTCGTAGTCCTTGGCGAACTTCTCCGGCGCGGGACCGCACGGGCAGGACAGCTTCGCTCCCTTGGCCGCGCTGCCCGCCTGGGAGACGAACTGCGGATCGTTGGTGCCGTCGGCGGAGACGAAGACCGCCTTGACGCCACCGGACTTCAACTGCTGGGCCAGCGGCGCGGCCTCGGAGTAGTAACCGGAGTAGAAGATGGCGTCCGGATTCGCGGCCGCCACCTTGGTGACCGTCGCGGAGAAATCCTTGTCGCCCTTCTTGATGCTGGCGGCGCACGCCGGGTCGGCGGCGGCGCCCAGCCCCTCCGTGATCGACTTCGCCAGCCCGGTGCCGTAATCGGTGTTGTCCTGGATGACGCAGACCTTCTTGTAGCCCGCGCTGTTGACCAGGTACTTCGCCACCGAGGGACCCTGCACGTCGTCGTTGGCCAGACCGCGGAAGAAGGTGGTCCAGCCGTTCTGGGTCAGCGTCGCGTTGGTCGCCGAGGAGGTCACCGAGACGAGGCCCGCGTCGCTGAGGATCTTGCCGGTCGCCTTCGTCTCCCCGGAGAAGGCGGGACCCACCAGGCCGATGATCGAACGATCGTTGACGATCTGCGGGATCACCTGGGTGGCCTTCTGCGGATCACCCTCGGTGTCGAACTGCTTGAGTTCGATCTTGCACCCGGGGTTGGCTTTGTTGTGCTTGTCGAGGGCGAGCTTGACGCCGTTGACGATGTTGATGCCGAGCGCGGCGTCGGGGCCGGTCAGCGCACCCGCCATCGCGACCGCCGTGCCCGGTGCGCAGGTCGCCTTGCCGTCGCCCGCGGGATCGGCCGCCGCGGCCGCGTCGGCCTTCGGCACTTCCTTGCCCTGCTGGTCGACTTGCAGGAGCGGCTGGATGGACAGCCCACCGGCCCCGTTGGTACCCGAGGAATCCGAACCGCTGCTGGTGGATTTGTCGCTACAACCGGTCAGCACCAGCGCGGCGGCGGCGCCGACGGCCAGAACCGCTCGCATCGAGCGACTGCGCCATGTCGAACTAAGCACGTTACACCTCATCTAAGTTCTGTGCTCCCCCGGGATTGCCGAGGAGGCCGACTCACATCAGCCCGGTCAGAACATAGCGTCGGTACGTTAGTTCCGCATCACATTCGGATCATGCGCGCGACATCGTTTCGAATTCTTGTTCACGACGACGTTTCAGCTGCGTAAATTTTCTCGCTACACGGGCGCGGTCACTTCGGCGTCAGGTTCTCCAGCACCACCTCGGCGACCGCCTTCATGGTCGTGCGGCGATCCATTGCGGTGCGTTGAATCCACTTGAACGCCTGCGGCTCCGAAAGGCCCTGTGTCTGCATCAGCACACCCTTGGCCCGCTCGACCAGCTTGCGCGTCTCCAAGCGCTCGGCGAGATTCGCGACCTCGCTCTCCAACGCTGTGATCTCGTGGAAGCGGCTGGCCGCCAATTCGATGGCGGGCACCAGATCCGATTTCGTGAACGGCTTCACCAGGTAGGCCATCGCACCCGCGTCGCGTGCCCGCTCCACCAGATCGCGCTGGCTGAAAGCGGTCAGGATCACCACGGGGGCAACGCGTTTGGAGGCGATCTCCGCCGCCGCGTCGATGCCGTCGCGGCGCGGCATCTTCACGTCCATGATGACCAGGTCCGGCCGGTGCTCGACGGCCAGATCCACCGCCTGCTGGCCGTCGCCCGCCTCACCGACCACCTGATAGCCCTCTTCGGTCAGCATCTCGACCAGATCCATGCGGATGAGCGCTTCGTCTTCGGCGACGACGACCCGCTTCGCCCCGGCTTCCCGCTTGGTGCCGGCGCCCCCAGCTGCTGTGCTCATAGGTAGACCCCTCTGGTTCCGATGCCCTGTACCCGACCCAACCAAAGGAAAGCCGCGCTCGCACGGGGCGACCGCCGGCCGTCCATCGGGCTGTCGAGTGATGTAAAGAGTACCTTTCACTTCGGCATAGAACGCATATACCCTGCGCAAACCGCGCGCTCGCGCCGTACGGACCAACCCATTCGCGTCCACGCCACCCGACCCGCTATAGTTGCCACCCGGTGCGCCGAGTTGGCGGAACTGGCAGACGCGACGGTCTCAAAAACCGTTGTCCGAAAGGACGTGTGGGTTCGAGTCCCACACTCGGCACTCGCTCCTGGGTGTCCCCTGCTCGCGGAGAGCGCTTGCGGGGGGCGCTCGTTGTTTCTTCTGGGGTGCACCCCCAGGCCCCGCTCGGCGGGGCTTCGCCTCCCGAACCCCCGAGACGCGTGGTTGCGTCAGGAGGGGATCAAGCGGTTTCGGTCCGGTCATCTACCGCAGGGTTCGTCCAGCACTCCCCTGCGGATTGAGCGTGCGGTGTTTCCGCTCTGGGTGTCCCCGAGATGCGTGGTGGCTTCAGGTAGGGATATGGGTGCATATGAGTGCGCTCTCGATCTCTCGAAGATGCCGCCTTCGCGCCAGGTGTGCGTCGCTTCGCCTTGCCGATTCGGTGGCCGCCCGGATGTTACGGTCGATGGCGCGTTCTGTTCATAGTTTTCTTCCCGGAGCGGCCCTCCCGGAGCGGCTACTCGGTGCACGGACCGGGCACACGGAGGCGGGCGGCCGATCGTCGGCGATAGGTCTCGGAGTAGTTCCGTTTCGTTTCCGTCGAACCGATTCGGTCGCTGGATCGTTATTCCGTATGGCGACATTGGGTGGCCGGGGCAGCGAGGTATGCGATGAGGGTGAACAGGACCACCGTGGACCTGTCCGAGTATCCGGATCTGGTGGTCATCTACATCGGCATGCGGGTGCGGCGGCCGCGGGGAATGCTGCGGCTGCTCGGGCTCGGGCCGAAACTCTATCGCTCGCACAAGGATCGGCCGGACGGGTTGCTGCTGCACGAAGACCTCGTCTGGGCGCTGTTCCCGCCGCACTGGGGCGCACGGCAGTACTGGCGCGATCTCGACAGCCTCGAAGCATGGACGCGGACCGCGCCGCACCGGGACTGGTGGCAGAAGTTCCTGCGCGACTCCGGTGGCACCGGGTTCTGGCACGAGGCCTATTTCGCCCGCGGCGGCATCGACGCCATGTACGACGACATGGACCCGCCGACCGGACTCGCACGGTTCGCACCGGTCGTCGCCTCCCGCGGTCACCGGTTCTCCACCCGCGGCCGGGTCCACGGCGGACCGGCCGGGATCGAACCCGTCGTGAGCGAATCCGTTTACTACCCTGGCGAATCCGAGTAGCCTGCCTGCCCGCCCCGGTCATATCACGAGGCAATCACAACGCAGCGTTTGAATGCGCGAACTCCGGGGTACAGCCAGGAGAAGAAACGAACGACACCACCTCTCGAAGTGACCTACATCGCAGGCCAACGGCCGAAAGCGGCGCACTTCGTGTACGGCGCGCTACGAACAGATGAATATGTTGTTCCCACATGTGGGACTAACGACTCGAGTCCGTCTGATAGCCTCTGCGCCGTTTATCGTTATCGGTATGCACGTCCTGTTCGTCTGCAACGGCAACGTTTGCCGTTCGGTGATCGCCGAGCGGCTCACGCGCGCCCTCGCGGTCGAACACGATCTCCCCTACCTCACCGCCGAGAGCGCCGGAACCCGTGCGCTCGTCGGATTTCCGGTCGAGCCGCTCGCCGCGCAGACCATCGCCGGGCTCGGCGCCGACGCGAGCAACTTCCGGGCCCGCCGGCTGAAGCCGGAGATGATCGACAAGGCCGACTTGGTCCTCACGATGACCGAGCAGATTCGCGAGCAAGTGATCGACCTGGCCTTCGGCGCCGGAGCGCGCACGTTCACGCTGCTGGAGGCCCACCGCATCGCGCACGTCACCGGCGCGCGCACGGTCGCCGAATTGCACCGGGCGCGCAACGACCTGTCGCTGGTCGGCCGGGAGAACATCGCCGACCCGGTCGGACTGTCGGCCCAGGCGTTCTGTGAAGTCGGCGATCGTATCGCCGAGGCGCTGGTGCCGCTGCTGCTGGCGCTGGCTCCACACGAACAACCGCGCTGGCCGCACGACGAGCGCCGGGGACTGGTGATCCGCCCCGGCGGCGCGCCCGCACCGCTGGCGACCTTCCTCGCCGCCCAACGCACCCGCTGACCCGGGGAACCTTCGCACTCGATAGCGCGCCCGGATCCACCGCGTATCAACCTGTTACCAACCGGCTGTGTTCTTTTCCGCGTCGGACGCACTAAACTCCCGCCGGACACCATTCCCGCCGTTGCTGGTTCGACACAGGACAGGAATCAGACATGCCGAAACGCATTTCGGATGTTTCGCTCCATGTTTATGTGACACCGGAAACCCTCGAACGCGTCGTCGACACCGTCCGCGCGGTGGTCGACGAACACCTCGCCGAGCGGGACGTGTTCGCCTGGCGCTTCACTTTGCCGGTCGACAGCGACGACCCGGCCCACGCGGAGCTGCAAAGCCGCTACCCCACGGATCCCCCCGACCCTGCTGCGGACCGCGCGACCTACGAGATCGCGCTCAGTCTGGTCGGCGCACCCGACCAGCTCACCGACGAGCACCTGGCCGCACTCGAACGCCAACTGCTGCGGGCCGTCTCAGCGTTGGCGCGAACCGAGCCGGGACCCGGGATCCCGGTCTCGATCCGCGCATCGCAACGCACTCACGTCGATCTCGACATCGATCGCGACCTAGAACTGCTGTGAACCCCGGACTGCGGCGAACCTCAGCGCCGCGCGGGGAAGTGGCGGATGAGCCCCTCTTGCACCGTGGTGGCCAGCAGATCACCGCTGCGGGAGTAGAAGCGGCCGGTCGCCAGGCCACGGGAGCCCGCGGCCACCGGTGACTCGGTGCAGTACAGCGCCCACTCGTCGAAACGGAACGGGCGGTGGAACCAGATCGAGTGGTTGACCGTCGCCGCGACGATGCGGTCCAGACCCCACGACAGCCCGTGGGTGGTGATGATGGAGTCCAGCACCGTGGTGTCGGACGAGTAGCCCAGCGTCGCCACGTGGATCAGCGGGTCGTCGGGCAGCCTGCCGTCCGCGCGCATCCACACGCGGTTGTGGTTGAGCCGCTCCCCCGTGCCCTTGAGAATCCACGCGGGGTCGTTGGTGTAGCGCATGTCGATCGGATGCGGCGCCTTGACGAACATCTCCAGCTTGTCCTCCAAGCCTTCGAAGCTCTCCTCCACCCGCGGCAGCGTCTCCGGATCCGGCACCTCCGGCTGGGCGTGCGCGTGCTCGAGCCCCGTGCCCCAGTCCTGGAACGCGGCGAGCATGACGAACAGCTCCTGACCGTCCTGGCTCGCGGTCACCGTCCGGTTGGCGAACGCGCGACCGTCGCGATGCCGGTCCACCCGGTACTCGATCGGCTTCTTCACGTCGCCACCGCGCACGAAGTGCGCGTTGACGGCGTGTACGGGACGGTCACCGACCGTGCGGCCCGCCGCGATGATGGCCTGCGAGACGAGCTGGCCGCCGAAGGTCCGGCTCCACACCTTCTCCGGGTGCTGGCCGACGAACACGTCCTCGTCCATCTGCTCGAGATCGAGCAGGCCGAGCAGCACATCCAGATCGGAACGCTGCGCATCCGGCTCCGCGACGCCGACGGGGCTGCTCAGGGAAGCACTCACTAATGGTCCTCCTCACCGATTCGGTGCACATGGATCAGGTTGGTGGAACCGACGGTACCGGGCGGCGACCCGGCCACGATGACCACCAGGTCACCCTTCTGGTATCGGTCCATCGACAGAAGTGCTACATCCACCTGGTGGATCATCGCGTCGGTGCTGTCCACGGTCGGCACGATGAAGGTCTCGGTGCCCCAGGTCAGCGCCAGCTGGCTGCGCACCTCCGGCAGCGGGGTGAACGCCAGCAGCGGCAGTGGCGTGTGCAGCCGGGCCAGGCGGCGCACCGTGTCGCCCGACTGGGTGAACGCGACCAGCGCCTTCGCGTTGAGCCGCTCGCCGATGTCGCGGGCGGCGTAGGAGATCACGCCGCGCTTGGTGCGCGGCACGTGAGTCAGCGGCGGCACCCGGGTCGACTCGGTCTCCACCGCGTGCACGATGCGCGCCATCGTGCGCACCGTCTCGATCGGATACTTGCCCACCGAGGTCTCGCCCGACAGCATCACCGCGTCGGCGCCGTCGAGCACCGCGTTCGCGACGTCCGATGCCTCGGCGCGGGTGGGACGGGAGTTGTCGATCATCGACTCCAGCATCTGCGTGGCGACGATGACCGGCTTGGCGTTCTCGCGGGCCATCTGGATGGCGCGCTTCTGCACGATCGGCACCTGCTCGAGCGGCAGCTCGACACCGAGGTCGCCGCGCGCGACCATCACCGCGTCGAAGGCCAGGACCACGGCCTCGAGGTTGTCGATCGCCTCCGGCTTCTCCAGCTTGCCGATCACCGGCACCCGGCGGCCCACCCGGTCCATCACGTCGTGCACCAGCTCGACGTCGGACGGGGACCGCACGAACGACAGGGCGATGAAGTCCACGCCGAGCTTCAGCGCGAACTCCAGGTCCTCGATGTCCTTCTCCGACAGGGCGGGAACCGACACATCCATGCCGGGCAGCGACACGCCTTTGTTGTTGGAGACCGGACCGCCCTCGGTCACCCGGCAGACCACGTCGTTGCCTTCGACACGGGTGACGATCAGGCCGACCTTGCCGTCGTCGACCAGGAGCCGATCGCCCGGCTTGGCGTCCTTGGCCAGTTCCTTGTAGGTGGTGGACACGCGGTCGTGGGTCCCGTCGATGTCGTCGACGGTGATGCGGACCTCTTCACCCGTCGCCCAGACGGTTCTGCCTTCCAGGAAGCGGCCGAGGCGGATCTTGGGACCCTGCAGGTCGGCGAGAATGCCGACAGCCCGGCCGAGGTGGTCGGAAGCCTGACGCACCTTCTTGTAGTTCTCGGCATGGTCGGAGTGCTCGCCGTGGCTGAAGTTCAGCCGAGCCACGTCCATACCGCTCTCGACGAGTTCGCGGATACGGTCCTCGGTGGCAGTGGCCGGCCCGAGCGTGCACACAATCTTCGTCCGTCGCATCACGAGTAGAGCCTAGTCCCGCTCGGTGTGCAGGTCCCGCCGTGGCCACGGTGAATCCTTGGTGAAAAAAATGAACGACAGCTCCATTGCAGGTACAAACGGGTAGTCATCGGGCGACATGACGGGCCAACCTCGTTTCCAGCCGGGTCTGCCCGAACCCGAGGATCAGGCAGATCACCCAGTAATACAGCGCCGCTACTCCGTAGAGCGCGAAGAAGTCGAACGTGGGAGCGGCCGCGAGCTGGGCGACGCGCAGCAGCTCGGTCACCAGGATGGTGGAGGCCAGCGAGGTGTCCTTCACCAAGGAGATCAGCGTGTTGGACAGCGGCGGCACCGCGATCCGCGCGGCCTGCGGCAGGATGACCAGCCGTAGCATCATCGGGTACGACATGCCGAGTGCCTGCGCCGCCTCCCACTGCCCCGTCGCGACGCTGAGAATCGCCGCGCGCACCACTTCGGCCGCGTATCCGCCGACATTGAGACTGAACGCGATCACCGCGGCGGGGAACGGGTCGATCACGATGCCGAATTGCGGCAGCGCGTAGAACACGATGAACAGCTGCACCAGCAAGGGCGTGCCGCGAATGATCGAGATGTAGAAGCGGGCGGCCGCGGACACCGGCCACACCGGCGACATCCTGGCCAGCGCGACGAACAGCGCGAGCACCAGGCCGATGGCGAAGCTGATCGCGGTGAGCGGAAGAGTCTTGGTCACGGTGGCCTGCAGCATCGGCCACAGGTTGTGCCAGATGAGGTCCCGGGTGGCGGCGTCCATCGACGATGCGGCTACTGGCTGACGTCGGTGCCGAAGTATTTCTCGGAAATCTTCGCCAAGGTGCCGTCGGCGCGCAGCTGGTTCAGCGCGTTGTCCACGTCGGTGATCAGCGCGTCGCCCTTGCGCGCGGCGAACGCCTGCTTGCTCACCGATCCGGTGCGGGCGGCGATCTTCACTCCGGTGTCGCCGGTCTTCTTGGTGTACTCCGCGACGGCGAGGTTGTCGTTGACGGTGGCGTCCACGCGGCCGTTCTTCAACAGCTGGATGGCCTGCACGAAGCCCTCCACCGCTTCGACTTTCGCGCCCGCGTCGGTGGCGACCTTGCTCCAGTTGCTGGTGGCCGACTGCGCACAGGTCTTCCCGTTGAGATCGGCGAGGCCGGTGACGGCGTTGTTGTCGGCCCGGGTGACGATCACACCCGCCGACGTGGTGTAGGGCGCCGACAGCGCGTATTTCGCCGTGCGCTCGTCGTTCACGGTCACCTGGTTGGCCACCAGGTCGAAGCGCTTGGACTCCAGCCCCGCGAAGATGGCGTCCCACGGCGTCTGCACGAACTCGACCCGCTTGCCGAGTTTGTCGCCGACCGCCTGGATCACCTCGACGTCGTAGCCGGTGAGTTTGCCGTCGGAGCCCTGGAAGCTGAACGGCGCGTAAGTGCCCTCGGTGCCGACCTTCAACACGTTCGGGTCGCTGTCGCCGCACGCGCTCAGCCCGGTGGCGGCGACGACGGCGAGCATGGCGGCGGCGAACAATCTACGACGCACGGGATCCCTCTCTTCGGTGCGTGGAGCTCCACACACGGCACACGAATCCGGTCACGCTACGCCCGTACCTCCGCGAGCGACAGTATCGCGATCATGGTGCGCCGAAGGGTTGTGCTCGAGGTCCGGCCCGCGACGGCATGGCGGCGGGCACGCGCCGTGCCCGCCTCCGGATACTGCCGATACCGCCTCAGTCGCGCAGCGGGCGGCCGTTGCTGTCGGGCACCTTGCCGGTGAGCATCAGGATTCCGTCGACGATGCCCCAGATCCAGCCGACGGTGAAGCAGGTGAGCACGCTCACCACCAACTGGGCGATGCCCAGACCGGTGTATCCGAGGTAGAAACGGCCGACCCCGAAACTGCCGAGGAAGATCTGCAGCAGGCCCGCGACCAGTTTCTGCTTGTCCGACAGCGGCGCACCGAAGGGGTCGCGGCCCCAGGGCGCCTCCGGGTCGTTCGGGTTGTAGCCCTGCGGGACGCCCGGATACGGCGCGGGCGGGTAGCCGCCCGGCTGCTGACCGTAGGCGTCGACGGGCTGGCCGTACTGCGGCTGACCGTAGGGATCCGACGGCGGGCTGTACTGCGGCTGGCTCTGCGCGTCCAGTGGCTTGGTCAGGTCAGGGCCGGTGCCGGGCGGGCCGTACTGCGGGCCCCCGGCGCTCGGATTCTGCTGATAAGGGTCGGTCACTCATGTCCTCCTCATTAGTGCGGGCACCCTCTTGTCGGCCCCCGGCCTTACTGGACCGCCGAACCGCGCTCGCGACGATCGGGAGCCATTGTCACCGGGATCGACCGGCTTGTCGCCCCCGGAAGGTTCGGTCCTACGCGTGGTTATCGCCGCCGATCGCTCGATCGTTGCCCCCCGATGAGGATTCGCTGCCGACCCGACACATCACGGGGCGGGCCGAGTCCGCTCGCGCACCCGGCCCGCCCCGGACGATCAGTTCTTGTCCGAAGCCGTCTTTTCCGAATCCGCCGGTTCCGAGTCGGTTCCGGAGGGCTCGACCGTAGGCCCGGCGGTCTCATTCTCTCGTTGTCCTTCTATCGCATGGGATTCGGCCTCCGGTGCACTCTCCGCCCCATCGGCAGCGGTCCCGGTCTCGGGTCCGGCTGCCTGCGAGGGCTTCTCGGCCGGGGCCGCCCCGGCGGCACGCAGCGCGCGGAACTGCCACGGCCACGGCCGCGGGCTCCCGCCGGGTCGCAACTGCTCGGGCGTCTCGCGGCCTTTCGTCGCGAACAGAAAGTAGGCGATCGCGCAGAGGAACACGACAGCGGAGGTGAACGAATTGATCCGGATGCCCGCGATCTTCGTCGCCTCGTCGGCGCGCATCAGCTCGATGAAGAACCGTCCGAAGCAGTAGCCGGCGACGTACAACGCGAACAGGCGCCCGTGGCCGATCCGGAAACGCTTGTCCACGTACACCAGCAGCACGACGACGAGCAGGTTCCACAGCAGCTCGTACAGGAACGTGGGGTGCACGACCTTCTCCACCACACCGGTGGAGACGCCGTTCATCATGTCGAGCCGGCCGTCGTCGCCCACCCGCCGGTAGATCTCCAGACCCCACGGCAGGTCGGTCTCGCGCCCGTACAGCTCCTGGTTGAAATAGTTGCCGATTCTGCCGATCGCTTGCGCCAGCAGGATCGGCGGCGCGACGGCGTCGCCCAGGGCGGGCAACGGGATCTTGTACACCCGGCAGCCGATCCACGCCCCGACGCCGCCGAGGAGAACCGCGCCCCAGATGCCGAGTCCGCCTTGGTAGATCTTCAGCGCGTCGACGGGATCGCCGTCCGCGCCGAAGTATTTCTGCCAGTCGGTGGCCACGTGATAGAGCCTGCCGCCGACCAGGCCGAACGGCACCGCGAACATCGCGACGTCCAGGATGGCGCCGGGCTGCCCGCCGCGGGCGCGCCAGCGCCGTTCGCCCCACCAGATCGCGACGATGATGCCGAGGATGATGCACAGCGCGTACGCCCGCAGCGGGAACGGCCCGAGCTGCCAGACGCCGCGCGCGGGGCTGGGGAGATAGGCCAGCACGGCGCCGCTGACGCCGCCGTCGGCCAGGACACTGTCTGCGAGGACTCGTAACGTCACGGGGCCACCGTAGCGGAGATGCCCGCCCGCCTCGCCACCACCGCACCGCCCTCGTCGTGGGCGGGCTCGCACACACGGCGCCGAGCGGCTGATCCGGGGTCACCGTGGCGACCGGACCGGCCGGTAACGGCGACTGCCGATTCGCGGCAGGCCCGTGCCGGTCACGGGACCGGCGCGAGCGGTTAGGACGCGACGGTCGCCGACCGCACGCCTTCGGCGAGTTCCGCCGTCAGCGCCCGTACCGCGTCCAGTCCCTGCCCCGCCGCGCTCACCAGCGCCGAACCGACGATGACGCCGTCGGCGTAGGACGCGATCTCGGCGGCCTGCGCCCCGGAGCGAACGCCGAGCCCGACGCCGATCGGGATGTCGGAATGCGCCCGGATTCGCGCGCACAAGGCGGGCGCGGCCGAGGACACCATGTCCCGCGCTCCGGTGACGCCCATGGTCGAGGCCGCGTAGACGAAGCCGCGGCTGGCCTCCAGCGTCTTCACCAGGCGCTCCTCGGTGGACGACGGCGCGACCAGGAAGATGCGATCCAGATTGTGCGTGGACGAGGCGACGAACCAGTCGTCGGCCTCCTCCGGAATCAAGTTCGGAGTGATGATGCCCGAGCCGCCCGCGGCGGCCAGGTCCCGCGCGAAGCGATCCACGCCGTACTTGAGCACGGGGTTCCAGTAGCTCATCACCACGGCCTGGCCCCCGGCGCCGGTGATCGCCTCGACGACCGAGAACACGTCGCGCACCCGCACGCCGCCGCGCAGCGCCTGTTCGGCGGCGGCCTGAATGGTGGGGCCGTCCATCACGGGATCGGAGTAGGCGACGCCGACCTCGATGATGTCGCATCCGGCGTCGACCATGGCGCGCACGACCTCGATCGAGCCGGCCAGATCGGGGTAACCCGCGGGCAGGTAGCCGATCAGCGCCGCGCGGCCCTCGGCGCGGCAGGCGGCGAAGGTGTTCGCCAAGCGGGACTGCTGGCTCACCGGCCCTGCTCCTTCGGCTCGTCGAACAGCCCGAACCACCGCGCTGCCGTGTCCATGTCCTTGTCACCCCGGCCCGAGAGGTTCACCAGGATGATCGCGCCCGGCCCGAGTTCCTTGCCCAATTGCAGCGCGCCCGCCACCGCGTGCGCCGACTCGATCGCCGGGATGATGCCCTCGCTGCGGCTCAGCAGCAGCAGCGCGTCCATCGCCTCGGTGTCGGTGATCGGCCGGTACTCGGCGCGGCCGACGTCCTTGAGATAGGCGTGCTCCGGGCCGACGCCCGGGTAGTCCAGGCCCGCCGAGATCGAGTGCGATTCGATGGTCTGGCCGTCCTCGTCCTGCAGCAGGTACGAGTAGGCGCCCTGGAACGCGCCCGGCGTCCCGCCGGTGAACGTGGCGGCGTGCCTGCCGGTGTCGACGCCGTCACCGGCCGCCTCGTAGCCGATCAGCCGGACGTCGGCGTCGTCGAGGAACGCGTGGAAGATGCCGATGGCGTTGGATCCGCCGCCGACGCACGCGACCACGGCGTCGGGCAGCCGGCCGGTGGCGGCCTGGACCTGGGCGCGGGCCTCCATGCCGATGATGCGCTGGAAATCCCGCACCAGCATCGGGAACGGGTGCGGGCCCGCCGCGGTGCCGAAGCAATAGTAGGTGTCGTCGGCGTTGGTCACCCAGTCGCGCAGCGCCTCGTTGATGGCGTCCTTGAGCGTCTGGGAACCGGAGGTCACCGAGATCACCTCGGCGCCGAGCAGGCGCATGCGCGCCACGTTCAGCGCCTGGCGCGCGGTGTCGACCGCGCCCATGTAGACGACGCAGTCCAGGCCGAGCAGCGCGCACGCGGTCGCCGTGGCGACGCCGTGCTGGCCCGCGCCGGTCTCCGCGATCACCCGGTTCTTGCCCATCCGCTTGGCCAGCAGCGCCTGGCCGAGCACATTGTTGATCTTGTGCGAGCCGGTGTGGTTCAGGTCCTCGCGCTTGAGCAGGATGCGGGCGCCGCCCGCGTGCTCGGCCAGGCGCGTGCACTCGAACACCGGCGACGGGCGCCCGGTGTAGTCGCGCTGCAACCGGTCGAGCTCGTTGAGGAACGACTCGTCGAGCCGGGACTTCTCGTACTCGGCGGTCACCTCCTCGATGACCGCCATCAGCGCCTCGGGGACGTGCCTGCCGCCGTAGACGCCGAAGTGCCCGCCCACGTCCGGCTCGTGGCCGCTGCGCTGGGCGACGCCGTCGCTGGCCTGGGGTACCGCTGTCACGCCGGTCACCGGCCCCGCCGCGCCGGCTTCGGGCAGGACGGGTGGGTGCCCGCGGTCACCAGCTCGGAGACCGCCGCGCGCGGGTCGCCACTGGTCACCAGTCCCTCGCCGACGAGCACGGCGTCCGCGCCCGCGCCCGCGTAGGCCAGCAGGTCGGCGGTGCCGCGGATGCCGGACTCGGCGATCCGGATGACCTCGGTGGGCAGGCCGGGCGCGATTCGCGCGAACACGTCGCGGTCGACCTCGAGCGTCTTGAGGTTGCGGGCGTTCACGCCGATCACCGACGCGCCCGCCTCCAGCGCGCGGTCGGCCTCCTCCTCGGTGTGCACCTCGACCAGCGCGGTCATGCCCAGCGACTCGGTGCGGTCGATCAGCGAGGACAGCACGTCCTGCTCCAGCGCCGCCACGATCAGCAGGATGACGTCCGCGCCGTGCGCGCGCGCCTCGTGGATCTGGTACGGGCCGACGACGAAGTCCTTGCGCAGGATCGGGATGTTCACCGTGGCGCGGACCGCGTCCAGGTCGTCCAGCGACCCGTTGAAGCGGCGGCCCTCGGTGAGCACGCTGATGATCCGCGCGCCACCGTCCTCGTAGGACTTGGCCAGGCTCGCCGGGTCCGGGATGTCCGCGAGTTCGCCCTTGGACGGGCTTGCTCGCTTGACCTCGGCGATCACGCCGATGCCGTCCTCGAGCAGCGCCGCGCGGGCGTCCAGCGGCGCCGGCGCCGCCGCGGCGGCCGCCTTGACCGCCTGGAAGTCGAGAAGGGCTTCCCGAGCGGCCACATCCGCGCGGACCCCGTCGAGAATCGAGTCGAGTACCGTCATCTGGCTCGAATCCTTTCTGGGGAGACGGACTTGCTACCTGAGAATCCCCCCAGGCGCTGTCTCACCGATGCTGACAAAGAATAAATGGACCTACCGGGCGCGTATGCGCCGGGGCTCGGGTTGAACCACGCGGAAGGGCTCCGCGCAAGGTGGCACCCGCCACACCCGCCGCGCGGGGACAGCTCAGCGGCCACGTCGGCCCGCCTCGCCGTGATCCGGGTCCGCCGGCGGTTCGTGCCCGGCCGCGGGTTCGTCGGTCGGGTCCGTGCCCGCGTCCAGGGCGTCCCACAGCACGCGCTCGGACAGCTGCGGAGCGGACGGGTCGTCCGCGCGCCGCTGCGTGACTTCCGCCGAGGCGGCGGCGCGCCGGAACACCGGGTTGTCGTACTTGCCGGACAGCCGCGCCGACTCGGCGGGCATGCGGGCCAGCAGCGCGCCCGCGCCGAACGCGGCGATCGCGCCGAGCAGCGCGAGCACGGCCGGGAACGCCGACGTGGTCGCCGTCTCGACCTGGGCGCGCGCCGGGAGTTCGGCAAGCGTCGCGGCACGTTCGGCCGTCTTGCCGGAATGGGTCAGCAGCGCGAAGGCGGGTACCGCGGCCACCGCCGCGACCAACGCGATGAGCACGCCGACCACGCGGCGCAACCAGCCCTTCGTGGCCAGCACCGCCGCGATCGACGCGAGCAGCACCAGCGCCAGCGGGGTGAGCGCGCCGAACCAGACACCGCCGTCGAGGTGATCGGTGCGGGGCTGGGTGAGCCCGTCCGAGGAGGTGATAGTCACCCAGGTCATCCGGGACGACGCCCACAGCGCGGCGGCTGCGACGGCGAGCAACACGACCGGCGCCACCGGGTAGTTGCGGCGCGGCTCGTTTCCGTCGCCCGCCTCCGCGTGCGTCGCGGAGTTCTCCGCCGCCGGCGCGTTCGCCTCCGGGACCGGTTCCCGCGCCCGGCCCGATTCGTCTTCGGGATGGGCAGCCGTCATAGTGCCCCGCCGTCCGCCGTACCCGGTTCCGCGCCGTAGGCGCGCACCGTTTCGGCTGCCGCCACCGCCTTCAGCACCGCCATCGCCTTGTTGCGCGATTCCACGTCCTCGTACTCCGGATCCGAGTCCGCGACGACGCCCGCGCCCGCCTGCACGTAGGCTGTGCCGTCCTTCAGCAGCGCGGTGCGGATGGCGATCGCGGTATCGGCGTCACCGGCGAAATCCAGGTACCCGACGACGCCGCCGTAGATGCCGCGCCGGGTCGGCTCGAGCTCCTCGATCAATTCCATCGCGCGCACCTTGGGCGCACCGGACAACGTGCCCGCCGGGAAGCAGGCGCGCACCGCGTCCAGCGCGATGCGGCCGGGCGCCAACCGGCCCGACACCGTCGACACCAGGTGCATGACATGGCTGTAGCGCTCGATATGCCGGTACTCGGTGACTCGCACGCTGCCCGGCTCGCACACCCGGCCCAGGTCGTTGCGGCCGAGGTCGACGAGCATGAGGTGCTCGGCGTTCTCCTTCTCGTCGGCGAGCAGGCCCTTCTCCAGCAGCAGGTCCTCCTCCTCGGTGCCGCCGCGCCAGCGGGTCCCCGCGATCGGATGGGTCGTCGCCACACCGTCTTTCACGGTGACCAGCGCTTCCGGGCTGGAGCCGACGATGGAGAACGCGGTGCCGCCCGCGCCGTCCGGGATGTGCAGCAGATACATGTACGGGCTCGGATTGGACGCGCGCAGCATCCGGTACAGGTCGATCGGCGCCCCGTCGTAGTCCATCTCGAAACGCTGCGACAGCACCACCTGGAACGCCTCGCCCGCCTCGATCTCCTTGACCAGGCGGCGCACGCCCGCGCCGAACTCCTCGGTGGTGCGCCGGCGCCGGTACCGCGGCTCGGGCCGGTCGAACACCGACACGGTGGAATCCGCGGGCGCGCCGAGCGCGGCGGTCATCCGGTCCAGCCGGGCCACCGCGTCGTCGTAGGCCTCGTCGACCCGCTCGGCGGTGCCGTTCCAGTTGACCGCGTTGGCGATCAGCGTGATCGCCCCTTCGTGATGGTCGAACGCGGCGAGGTCGGTGGCCAGCAGCAACACCATCTCCGGCAGGCGCAAGTCGTCGACCGCCAGGCTGGGCAACCGCTCCATCCGGCGCACCGCGTCGTAGCCGAGGTATCCGACCATGCCGCCGGTCAGCGGCGGCAGCCCGGGCAGGCGCTCGGTGCGCAGCAACTCCAGCGTCTCGTGCAGGGCCAGCAGCGGGTCACCGCCGGAGGGCGCGTCGGCCGGGACGCTGCCCAGCCAGGCCGCCTCGCCGTCCACGACGGTCAGCGCCGAGGGGCTCCCGGCGCCGATGAACGACCAGCGCGACCACGACCGGCCGTTCTCCGCGGACTCGAACAGGAACGTGCCCGCCCGGTCCGCCGCGAGTTTGCGGTAGGCCGACAGCGGAGTCTCGGAGTCCGCCAAGACCTTTCGGATCACCGGGACCACCCGGTGCTCCGCGGCCAGCTGATGGAACTGTTCGCGGGTCGTGGTGGTGGGAGTGGACGCGCCTGGCATGCACTCATCATCCCAGGCCGGGCAGGGCGGCCGGTGAGCGGTGCCGATGTCGCGACGCCGGAGGCGACAAACCCGACAAATCAGGTCGACCGTCCGGTTCCCACGCGGCCGCCGGAGGTGTGGCGCCGCTCACTACACTCGCGGCGTTCCACGTCGCATGCGGTATCCATCTCGAGAGGAGACAACTGATGTACCCCTCGCCATCGGTAGCGCCCGAGAGTCCTCGGCACGTCCCGAACCACAGCGTCCCGCACCGCCACGCTCCACGGACGGCGGGCACGAGCGATCCGGTCCGCCATCACGGCGCTCCCGGCAATGCGCTCGCCTCCTTCGTCACCTACGTCAAAGCACTGGAGTCCCTGGACAAAAACCGTTTCCCCGACGAGTACGCCGTCCACAGCGACCGCATCAAAGAGCTGAGGCCGTTCCTGCGCGCCCACGGCATCCTCGATGTGATGGCGATCAAGAATCCTGAGGTGGCGGCGCTCATCGGCGCGTAGCCGCCCGCGCACCCCGGCTCGTGCCCGCCCACCGACGCGGCGATCGCATCCCAGGCGGCGCATCGACGGGCACGAGCGACAGGTTCCCGCCTCGGGAACGCGACACCACGATTCGACCAAGCGCCCGGTAGTGTTCCCGGGTATGCAGCAAGGACAGCTCGCCCCCGATTTCGAGCTTCCCGATCAGTCCGGCACCCCCCGTTCGCTCGGCGCGCTGCTGGCGGACGGCCCACTGGTCCTCTTCTTCTATCCCGCGGCCAATACGCCCGTGTGCACGGCCGAGGCCTGCCACTTCCGTGACCTCGCCGCCGAATTCGCCGCCCTCGGCGCCACCTGCGTCGGCATCAGCACCGACAAGGTCGGCACCCAGGCCGGCTTCGCCGAGAAGCAGCGCCTCGGCTATCCCTTGCTGTCCGACGCCGACGGCGCGGTCGCCGCGCAGTTCGGGGTGAAGCGCGGACTGCTGGGCAAACTCGCGCCGGTGAAGCGGCAAACGTTCGTCATCGATACCGACCGCACCATCCGCAAGATCATCACCGGCGAGTTGCGCGCCGCCGTGCATGCGGACGAAGCCCTGAACTACCTGCGTAGCCGGTAGCCCGCGCGCCGCAGCCGGTTTCCGCCGACGGGGCGGCCTAGGCTGGAACCATGACTCCGACCGACGTTCAGCCGGGCGAGCGCAAACCAGCGGCAGCCGTCTGGCGCACACGGATAATCGGCGGCGCCGTCCTCGTCGCGGTCCTGGTCGTCTGCTACGTCATCCTGTCCGCGTTCATCCCGCGCTGGTGGGCGCAGCGGGTCGGGTCGATGGTGCACGGAAGCTTCGCCAAGGGCATCGGCTGGGGTCTGTTCTTCGGCGGATTCTGCACCGTCGTCACACTTTTCCTGCTCCTGTTCGCCGTGCTGGTGTGGCGGCGAAAGGCGGGCAAGTTCCTGGCCGGGGCGGCCGCGATCGTCGCGATCCTGTTCGCGATCCCCAACTTGATGACGCTGACCATCGTGCTCGGCAACAGCAGCGCCGCCCACGCGGGCGAGCGGATCCTCGATGTCGACGCGCCCGCGTTCCGGGGCGCCGCGCTCACCGGCGCCGTGATCGCGACGGCGCTGTTCCTCCTCGCCGTCGCGCTGTTGCTTCTGCGCAGGTGGCGGCGCACACACCCGGCTACTCCGAAGACCGAGGACACGCCGGCGCGGGACGTGTGAGTGAAAACACGCCACGCAGCATCTTTATGACGGTCGAGCGAAGTCGTGGCAAACTCGATGTCGCGGGTGACTGTGCACAGGCTTTTCGACAATCACTAGGACAACGAACAAGACCACGTCACTTGGCTTGAAAGAAGGCACACAGTGACGAAGTGGCTCGACCCGGTCGAACAACGCGCGTGGCGGGCGATCGTGGCGTTGATGACGCGGCTGCCGGGCGCTCTGGATACCCAGCTGCAGCGCGAGTCCGGCGTGACGCATTTCGAGTACTGGGTACTGACCCTGTTGTCGGAGGAACCGGGCCACCGACTGCAGATGAGTGAGCTCGCCCACAAGGCAAATGCATCGTTATCGCGGCTGTCGCACGTGGTCTCCAAGCTGGAGCGCATGGGGTGGGCGCAGCGCTCCGCCACGGCGGGGCGGCGCGGCGTGCACGCCGTGCTCACCGACGAGGGCTACCTGAAGGTCGTCGAAGCCGCCCCCGGATATTTGGAGGCGGTGCGTCACTTGGTCTTCGACGGCTTGGACGATGCGCAGAAAGCCCAGGTCGCCGACCTCGGCGAGCTGCTGGCCGAGCGGCTCGCCGACACGCTCGACCAACGCGGCGGACTCGCCCCGGCCAGTCGGGACGACCGCCCGAACGGCGGCTAGCCTGCCGCCGGTTCAGGAGCCCGCGGCCAGGAGCACGTCCGAATCGAAGCAGGTGTGCGTGCCGGTGTGGCAGGCCGCGCCTTCTTGATCGACCACCAGCAGGATCGTGTCGCCGTCGCAGTCGAGCCGCACTTCGTGCACGTACTGGGTGTGGCCGGAGGTCTCCCCCTTGACCCAGTACTGCTGCCTGGAGCGCGAATAGTACGTCGCCTTGCGGGTTTCCAGCGTGCGCGCCAGCGCCTCGTCGTCCATCCACGCGACCATCAGCACGTCACCGGTGGCGCGTTCCTGCGCGACGGCCGACACCAGCCCGGCGTCGTTGCGCTTGAGACGGGCGGAGATTGCGGGATCGAGACTCATAGCACCGTTATAACAGGGCCGTCCGCGGCCGACGTGCGCGGTCAGCCCACGCGGGAACGCTGGAGTTCACCCAGCACCGCCCAGGTGCGCCGCTGGTCGTCCGGGGTGGTCAGATCGGTCTGCGCGAACACCACCTCCGTCGCGCCCGCCGCGAAGTACTCCGCGACGCGGGCCGCGATCAGTTCCTCGTCACCGACCACCACCAGCTCCGCCGCCCGGGACGCGCCGGACAGCTCGATCACCCGGGCATAGGACGGGATGTCGTCGTAGAACGCCGTCTGGGCCGCGGCGGCCGCACGGGCGGCGTCGACGTCGGCGGTGACCACGCCGGGGACCAGGACGGTGATCCGCGGCGCGGGGCGACCGGCCCGCTCGGCCGCCGCGGTGACGGGTGCGACGATGTGCTCCTCCAGCGCCTTGGGGCCGACCAGGTAGGGCAGGGTGCCGTCGGCCAGCTCACCGGTGACGCGCAGGGCCTGCGGGCCCATGGCAGCCACCAGGATCGGCGCGGGCGGACGCGCCCCGGCCACTGCGGCGGGCAACGGCGCCGCGGCGGTGAGCGTCTCGCCGTGGAAATCCACCGTGCCGGTGTGCAGCACGGTGCGCAACGCGGTGAGGAACTCGCGCAGCCGGGTGATGGGCCGGTCGAAGGATCCACCGAACACCGGTTCGGCGAGGAATCTCGCGCCGAGGCCGAGCCCGAGGGTGAACCGGCCTCCGGTGGCCGCCTGCGCGGTCTGCGCCTGACTGGCGATCAGCAGCGGATGACGGGCGGTGATCGGCACCGCGGAGGTGCCGACCGTCAGTCCGGGCACGGCACGGCCGACGATCCCCGCCAGCGCGATGGCGTCGTAGCTCAGCCGCTGACCCAACCACACCGACGAGACTCCGGCGGCGGCCGCCGCCGCACCCAGCGCCACCGCCGTGTCCACGGCGTTGCCGGTGGCGTCGATGGCGGACGGCGGCAGAACGATTCCGATGGTCATGCCCGATGCAACCGCACGGGGACCACCCGCCTTCCGGCGCGGCGGATTTCCGCCGATCGCTACCGGATGACGATCTTCTCCGCCCGCATCGACTCCTTGACTCGGCCGATGGTGAGGTCGCCGAAGTGGAAGACGCTGGCCGCGAGCACCGCGTCGGCGCCCGCGTGCACGGCCGGGGCGAAGTGCTCGACCGCGCCCGCGCCCCCGCTGGCGATCACCGGCACCGTGACCGCCGCCCGCACCGCGCGAATCATCGGCAGGTCGAAACCCGCCTTGGTGCCGTCGGCGTCCATCGAATTGAGCAGGATCTCGCCCACTCCGAGCTCGGCCCCGCGCACCGCCCACTCCACGGCGTCGATGCCGGTGCCGCGTTTACCGCCGTGCGTGGTCACCTCCCAGCCGGAAGGCGTGTCCGGCTGCCCTTCCGGCACGGTGCGCGCGTCCACCGACAGCACGATGCACTGCGAGCCGAATCGCTCGGACATCTCGCGCAGCACCTCGGGCCGCGCGATCGCCGCGGTGTTCACCGAGACCTTGTCCGCGCCCGCGCGCAGCAGGCGGTCCACGTCCTCGACCGTGCGCACCCCGCCACCGACGGTGAGCGGGATGAAGATCTGCTCGGCGGTGCGGGTCACCACGTCGATCATGGTGCCGCGGTCGCCGGTGGAGGCGGTCACGTCGAGGAAGGTCAGCTCGTCGGCGCCCTGCGCGTCGTAGAGGGCGGCCAGTTCGACCGGATCGCCCGCGTCGCGCAGATTCTCGAAGTTGACGCCCTTGACCACGCGTCCCGCGTCGACGTCCAGACACGGGATCACCCGTACGGCCAACGTCATTGCCTCACCCTTTCTCCGCGGCCGCCGGGTCGGCCACCGTGCAGATCATGTCGAGCAGTTCCTCGTGCACGCCGGGCGCGGCCGCGAGCACGGAGCCGGAGGTGATGGTCCACGGCCGGCCCACCAGGTCGGTGACCACCCCGCCCGCCGCCCGCACCAGGGCGACGCCCGCCGCGTTGTCCCAGGGATGGTGCCCGAACACGATCGCGCCGCCGAGCACGCCGGAGGCGGTGAACGCCAGATCGATGCCGGTCGAGCCGTGCATGCGCACCCGGGAGGACAGCCTGCTCAGCGGGCCGAGCAGGTCGAAGCGGAACTGTCCGGGGATGCGGCCGTGCGAGTCCACGTTGAACGCGCCGAAACCGATCATGGCCTCGGCGAGCCTGCCGCGCGGCAACGGCGGCAGCGGCCGCCCGTCCAGCAGCACCGGACCGCCCGCCATGGCGGCGTAGCGGCGGCCGAGCAGCGGCAGCCAGGTCAGTCCCAGCACCGGTTCCCCGTCGCGGACCAAAGCGAGCAGCATGCCCGACAGCGGATGACCGGAGGAGTAGTTGAACGTGCCGTCGATCGGGTCCAGCACCCAGGCGGTGCCGGAGGTGAGCTGCGGTCCGCCGAATTCCTCGCCGTGCACCTCGATGCCGGTGCGCCGCAGCAACTCGGCGGACACGGTGCGCTCCAGCTCCAGGTCGAGTTCCGTGGCGAAATCGTTGCGGCCCTTCTCGACCGCGCTCGGCGCGCCGATGCCCTCGGCGAACCGCGAGCGCACCGAGTCCAGGACCTCGCTCGCCTCGGCGAGCAGTCGTGACAGCTCCTGGGTCATCTCACCGCGGCCAGCGCCTCGGGCAGGGTGAACCGGCCCGCGTAGAGCGCCTTGCCGACGATCGACCCTTCGACGCCGTCCGGCACCAGTTCGGCGATCGCGACCAGGTCCGCGATGGTGGAGACGCCGCCGGAGGCGATGACCGGGGCGTCGGTGGCCGCGCACACCTCGCGCAGCAGGTCCAGGTTCGGGCCGGTGAGCGTGCCGTCCTTGGTCACGTCGGTTACCACGTAGCGCGAGCAGCCGTCCCGTTCCAGGCGCTCGAGCACCTCCCACAGGTCGCCGCCGTCGCTGACCCAGCCGCGGCCGCGCAGCCGGTGCTCGCCGTCGACGATGCGCACGTCCAGGCCGACGGCGATGCGCTCGCCGTGCCGGGCGATGGCCTTCGCGCACCAGACCGGGTCCTCCAGCGCGGCGGTGCCGAGGTTGACCCGGGCGCAGCCGGTCGCCAGGGCGGCCTCGAGGCTCTCGTCGTCGCGGATGCCGCCGGACAGTTCCACTTTGACGTCGAGTTCGCCGACGACGCCCGCGAGCAGTTCCCGGTTCGAGCCGCGCCCGAAGGCCGCGTCCAGATCGACCAGGTGCACCCATTCCGCGCCGGCTTCCTGCCACGCCAGGGCCGCCTCACGCGGCGAGCCGTAGCTGGTCTCGCTCCCGGCTTCTCCTTGCACGAGGCGCACGGCCTCTCCGTTGGCGACATCGACGGCGGGTAGCAGCACAAGACTCACGAGAGCAGCCTAGTGGTTACCCGGCCGCGTCCGGGCGCTGGGCCTGCGCGGATGCGACCTCGATCACCGCGGCGAACCGGCCGCGTGGGCGTCCAGGATGCGGGTGAGCAGCGTGACCAGGGTGTGCCGATCCCGTTCGGAGAAGCCGGGGAGCAGTTCGTCCTGGGCGGCCGTCAGGCGCTCATCGAGGTCGTCCAGGTGGCGGGCGCCTGCCGCGGTGAGGGTGACGATGTTGCGGCGGCGATCGGCGGGATCGGGGCTGCGCTCGACGAACCCCCGCTCGGCCAGGTCGTTCACCGCGGCGACGATGTCGCTGCGGTCGATGCGGGTGCGCCTGCCCAGCTCGGCCTGACTGGCCGGACCGAATTCCGCGAGCGTGGCCAGCAGCGCGTAATGGTGACGACGGGACCCGGTGGGCTCCAGCGCCCGTTCGGTGGCCCGGTTCGCCACGAGAGCGACCTGATTGACCAGCCTGGTCGGCAGGGCCCGGAGCCGTTCGGCGGCGCCCGCGTGCGGGATGTCCATGCGGTCACAGTACCAAAACTTGTTGGCGCTACCCACAATCTGTTACATTGGCCTTACCAACGTTGGACTCGCCAACGTTTTACCGAAAGGTATGTCGATGCGCACGCTCCGCCTCGTTCTCCCCCTGCTGACCCTGCCGCTGGCCGCGCTCACCGCCGCCTGCGCCGCGACCACCGCGACCCCGGCCGCCGACGTTCGCGAGCTGCTGGACCGCAGGCAGATCACCGACTTGGTCGACCGTCTCGGGCGCGCCTTGGACGAGGGCCGTTTCGACGACCTGCGGACGATCTACACCCCCGACGCGACCGCGAAGACGCCCGGCGGCACGGCGGAGGGCCGCGCGGCGCTGATCGCGCAGGCGAGCCGGAACCACGGCGCCGACCTGCGCATTCAGCACGTCATCGGCAACGTGCTGATCGACCTGCGCGGCGATGCGGCCGACGTCCGGGCCAACCTGATCGCCACCTTCGCATCCGCCTCCACCGACGGGACGATTCCACAACCGCGGTACACCCTCGGCGAGGTGTATCGCTTCGACGCGGTCCGGACCGCGGAAGGCTGGCGCCTGTCCCGGGTGGAGACGACCCCGATCTGGTCCACCGGCACGCGTCCGTGATCAGCGCGTGGCGAGCACGCGGGCGCGGTAGCAGGCCAGCGCGGCGAGCGTGTGCGCATGGCGGTCGTCGAACAGGATTCGGGTGACGCGGGCGGTATCGTCTCCGCTCGGCGATCACCCCCGGTCGCCGCTTCCCTTCGCACCGAGGAAGTGCATGTCACGATCCACACTGGCTGCCGCCCTGTCGCTTTCGGCAGCCGCCTGCTCCGCGGCGTTCGTCGCCGCACCCGCCGCCACCGCCGCGCCGCCGGAGGAGGCACGCCTGGCGGGCTGCGAATTCGGTTACGCCGCGGCGACTTACGACTACGCGCGGTTCGGCGAGCACGCCCGCCGGATGCTCGACCTCAGCACCGGAGAGTTCCGGGCGGAGTTCGAGAGCTTCCGCGCCAACATCCAGTCGAGCGCGGAGGCCGCGCACATCCGCGCCGAGGCCAACTCGGCCGACTGCCGCATCGTCTCCGGCGACGACCGCCGGGCCGAGGTGGACGTCGACGTGGTGCGGACGGTGACCAGCGACGAAACCGACGGTCTTCCGCAGACCAGCCGCATGGCGATGACCGTGACCGTGGACAACGTCGACGGACGCTGGCTGGTCAGCAAGGTCCGTAAGCACTGACCGGGCGGGCGGTCCCGCGCCCGATGCGCGGGACCGGCCCTACAGCGAGTTCACCCAGTTGCGCAGCAGGTGGGCGCCCGCGTCACCGGATTTCTCCGGGTGGAACTGGGTCGCCGAGAGCGCGCCGTTCTCCACCGCCGCCAGGAACGGCACCCCGTGCTCGGACCAGGTCAGTTTGGGCAAGGCGAAATGCTCGCTGGGCGGCAGATCCCAGGTCTGCGCGGCATAGGAGTGCACGAAGTAGAAGCGGGTGTCCGCGTCCAGCCCCGCGAACAGGACGCTGTCGGACGGGGCGGACACGGTGTTCCACCCCATGTGCGGCAGCACCGGCGCGGACAGCCGTTCCACCGTGCCGGGCCATTCGGCGCACCCATCGGTCTCCTCGCCGAATTCGACGCCCCGCTCGAACAGGATCTGCATGCCGACGCAGATGCCGAGCACCGGCCGGCCGCCCGCGAGCCGCTGACCGATCAGGCGCTCGCCCCGCACGCCGCGCAGTCCCGCCATGCACGCGGCGAACGCGCCGACACCGGGGACGACCAGGCCGTCGGCGGCCAGCACGGCCTCCGGGTCGGCGGTCACCTCGACCTGCGCGCCCGCCCGGGCCAGCGCCCGTTCGGCGGAGTGCAGGTTGCCGGAGCCGTAGTCGAGCAGAGCCACCGATTTCGCGCTCACAGCGTCCCCTTCGTCGACGGGACCCCGCTCACCCGGGGGTCGAGTTCCACCGCGGCCCGCAGCGCCCGCGCCACCGCCTTGAATTCGGCCTCGGTGACGTGGTGCTGATCGCGTCCGTAGAGCACCCGCACGTGCAGGGCGATGCGCGCGTTGAGCGCGATCGACTCGAACACGTGGCGGTTGAGCACGGTGGAGTACGGCGCGCCGGGACCGGAACCGGGAATCACCGTGTGCACCAAGTGCTCCGGCTCGCCGGTGTGCACGCAGTAGGGGCGGCCGGACACGTCGACGGCGGCGTGGGCCAGCGTCTCGTCCATCGGGATGTAGGCATCACCGAACCGGCGGATCCCCGCTTTGTCGCCCAGCGCCTTGCCCAGCGCCTGCCCGAACACGATCGCGGTGTCCTCCACCGTGTGATGCGCCTCGATCTCGATGTCGCCCTCCGCGCGCACCGTCAGATCGAAGCTCGCGTGCGCGCCCAGCGCGGTCAGCATGTGGTCGTAGAACGGCACGCCGGTGGCGATCTCGGTCTTGCCGGTGCCGTCCAGATCCAGCTCGACGACGATGCTGGATTCCTTGGTGACCCGCTCCACCCGGGCGGTCCTACTCATGCTCACGTCCAATCGGATCGGCGCCGAAGGTTGCTCGGCGCTGGTTCATCGCGGTGCCAGGTCGGTGCTCGCCAGCACCGCGCTGACCCGCAGCAGTTCGTCGTTCTCGGCGGCGAGGCCGATGGTGGTGCGCAGATAGCCGGTGAGGCCGACGTCGCGGATCAGCACGCCGTGGTCCAGGTAGCGCTGCCAACTGGCGGCGGCGTCGGCGAAACGGCCGAACAGCAGGAAGTTGGCGTCGCTGGGAATCACGTCGTAACCGAGTTCACGCAGAGCGGCCGCCACCCGGTCGCGCTGCGCGGCCAGTTCGGCGACGCTGCCGAGGGTCTCCTCGGCGTGCCGCAGGGCCGCGCGCGCGGCGGCCTGGGTGACCACCGACAGGTGGTAGGGCAAACGCACCAGCAGCATCGCGTCGATCACCGCGGGCGCGGCGACCAGATAGCCGAGCCGCCCGCCCGCGAACGCGAAGGCCTTGCTCATCGTCCTGGTGACCACCAGCTTCGCGGGGAACCGGTCGATCAGCCCGATGGCGCTGGGCTGCGCGGAGAACTCGCCGTAGGCCTCGTCGACCACCACGATGCCGGGCGCGGCCGCGAGGATGCGAGCCAGGTCGTCCGGCGGGATGCTGTGCCCGGTGGGGTTGTTCGGGCTGGTCACGAACACCACGTCGGGCGAGCGCTCGGCGATGGCGGCCAACGCGTGGTCGACGTCGAGGGAGAAGTCGGCGCTGCGCTCGGCTTCGATCCATTCGGTGTCGATGCCTTCGGAGATGATCGGGTGCATCGAGTAGGAGGGCACGAAACCCAAGGCGCTGCGGCCGGGCCCGCCGAATGCCTGCAACAGCTGCTGCAAGATTTCGTTGGAGCCGTTGGCCGCCCAGACGTTGCCGGCGCCGACCTCGACGCCGGTCTGCGCGGTCAGGTACCGCGCCAGGTCGGTGCGCAGCGCGACCGCGTCGCGGTCGGGATAACGGTGCAGGTCCGCGGCGGCCGCGCGGATCGACTCGGCGACGTCGTCGATCAGCGCCCGGCTGGGCGGATGCGGGTTCTCGTTCGTGTTCAGCTGCACGGGGACCGTCAATTGCGGTGCGCCGTAAGGCTTCTTGCCCCGCAGGTTCTCCCGCAGCGGCAGGTCGTCCAGGGTGAGGCCGGCGCCGGGCGCGCTCGCCGCGCGCGTCACGACAGGGCCTCGAAACGCGCCTGCACCGCCTGGCCGTGCGCGGGCAGGTCCTCGGCGTTCGCCAGCGCCACCACGTGGCCCGCGACGTCCTCGAGGGCCGCTTCGGTGTACTCCACGACGTGGATGCCGCGCAGGAAGGTCTGCACGCTCAGGCCGGAGGAGTGCCGCGCGCAGCCCGCGGTGGGCAGCACGTGATTGGAACCCGCGCAGTAGTCGCCCAGGCTGACCGGCGCGTACGCGCCGACGAAGACCGCGCCCGCGCTGCGGACCCGGGCCGCGACCGCTGCCGCGTCGGCGGTCTGGATCTCCAGGTGCTCGGCGGCGTAGGCGTTGACAACGCGCAGGCCCTGCTCGATGTCGTCGACCAGGACGGTGCCGGACTGCTTGCCGCGCAGCGCCTCGCTCACCCGGTGGGCGTGCTTGACCACGGTCAGCTGCGCGGTCAGCGCCGCGTCCACCGCGTCGGCCAGCTGCTCGCTGTCGGTGACCAGCACGCTCGCGGCCAGCACGTCGTGCTCGGCCTGGCTGATCAGGTCGGCGGCGACGTGCACCGGGTCCGCGGTCGCGTCGGCGAGAACGGCGATCTCGGTGGGCCCCGCCTCGGCGTCGATGCCGACCAGGCCGCGGCACAGCCGCTTGGCCGCGGTGACGTAGATGTTGCCCGGGCCGGTGACCAGGTCGACCGGTTCCAGCTGCGCGCCGTCGGTGTCCAGGCCGCCGTAGGACAGCAGCGCGACGCCCTGTGCGCCGCCGACCGCCCACACCTCGTCGACGCCGAGCAGCTGCGCGGCGGCCAGGATGGTGGGGTGCGGCAGCCCGCCGAACCGCGCCTGCGGCGGCGAGGCCACCACCAGCGACCCGACGCCGGCCGTCTGCGCGGGCACCACGTTCATCACCACGCTGGACGGGTAGACGGCGTTGCCGCCCGGCACGTACAGGCCGACCCGCTCGACGGGCACCCAGCGCTCGGTGACGGTGCCGCCGGGCACCACCTCGGTGGTCTTGTCGGCGCGCCGCTGATCGGCGTGCACCTTGCGCGCCCGGGCGATGGACTCCTCGAGCGCGGCGCGAACCGCCGGGTCCAGCCGCTCCAGGGCGGCCTCCAGCTCGGCCGCGGGCACCCGCACCGTCGCCGGGATCACCCCGTCGAAGCGCTCGCTGAACTCCAGCGCCGCCGACACGCCCCGATCGCGGATCGCCTCGACGACCGGACGCACCTGATGCAGCACCGAGTCCACGTCGACTCCCCCGCGCGGCAGCGCGGCGCGCAGCTCGGCGACGGAGGGAGTACGACCGCGCAGATCGACGCGGGCGAGCTCGATGCGGGATGTCATGTGGTGTCGGTCCTTGTCTCCAGCTGATTCCGCAACAGGAAAGTTGCCGCTACCAGCCTAATGGGCCGCCGCCAGCCGTTATCCGCGTGGTCGGGGCGGCCGGGCCGCGCCGGGCCGGTGTGCGCAGGTCCGGCCGCCGGAGACGTGCCCGGTGTGCGCCGAAGTGTGGCGTCGCTCTCGTCCGACCTACTGCGAGCTGTTTCCGATGAAGCTGCGGAACCTGCACGCCCCGTCAGCGGGTGTCGCTGTCGATGAGCGAGGACCCGTTGCCGGGGTTGACCAACCGGAGCGTCACCGATTTGTTCCGGCCGCCGTAGGTCACGCTGGCCACGTTGACGTCCACCGAACCGTCCGCATTGGTGCCGGACCCGCCACCGGCCGCGTCGACGGTGTTGAAGCCCGTGACCCGGTTCTGCGTCCAGTAGGTCTCGAACGCCTGCTGACTGCCGTAGACCTGCTGGGCGGCCGGGGTCAGCTGTTTCCACGCGGCGGAGAAGCTCGAGTACGTCAGATTGTTGTAGAAGTCCACCACTTGATCGATGGACTGCCGCGGGTCGGCCTTGCCGACGCTCTTCGTCTCCCCCACCGGCGCCGCGGCCGACGTCGTGTTGCCGCCCGGTCGCGTCGACGCGACCACCGACGAGGAATTTCCCTGCGCCGCATTGGTGTTCGAGCCCGATGAGCTCAGCAGGTTCACCATGAAGGCTCCCGCCACCACGATCGCTCCGATCAGCGCGCCGATCAGCACCGCGCGGCGCTTGCCCGACGACCCCTGCCGCGGCACCGGACGCGGCTGCGCCATGGTGCGCGGATGCGACGCGGTGTCCGGCTGCACCGGCGGCGCGGGCGCGGGGCGGGGACGCGGCTGGCGCTCGGTCGGCGTGTAGGGCGCCGAGGCCATCGCCGAGGGCCGCAGCTCGCGGGTCGCCGATTCCGGCTGGCCCGCTCTCGGCCGGGTGAAGGCCTCGCTGGCGGGCACGAACCCGGCGGCCACCGGGGCCGGACCGGCGTCGGCGAACGCGGCGAGGTGGTCGCGCGCGGCCCGCATGCTCGGGCGCTCGCGCGGCTCGGGGCTGAGCAGATCGAGCAGGAAATCCGTGGCGGGGCCGGCGTTGCGCGGTTCGCTCAGCTGACCGTTGGCGGCGGCGTAGAGCACCGCGAGCGGGTTGGAGCCCGCGCCGTAGGGCGGCTCGCCCTCGAGCGCGTGGAACAGCGTGGCGCCCAGCGCGAACACGTCGGAGGCGGGGCTGGGGTCGGAGCCGCGGGCGACCTCGGGCGCGAGGTAGGCGGCGGTGCCGCAGATCAGTCCGGTCTCGGTCAGGGTGACGTCGCCGGTGGCGCGGGAGATGCCGAAGTCGGTGATCTTCACCGTTCCGTGATCGTCGAGCAGGATGTTGCCCGGTTTCACGTCGCGGTGCACGATGCCCGCCTGGTGAGCGGCGATCAGCGCCGAGGCGACCTGCTCGCCGATCCGCGCGACCTGGGTCAGCGGCAGGGTGCCCTGGGCGGCGATCACGGCGGCGAGACTCTTGGACTTCAGGTACTCCATCACCAGGCAGGGGTCGCCCTCGTGCTCGGTGATGTCGAACACGACGATCGCGTTCGGATGCTGGAAGCGGGCGGCGTTGCGGGCCTCCCGGATCGCGCGCTGGCGGACCACGTCGCGTTCGGCCTCGGGCAGGCTCGGTTGGATGTGGATCTGCTTGACGGCCACGGAGCGCTGGAGGCGTTCGTCGACGGCACGCCAGACCACGCCCGTGCCGCCGCTACCAATCCGCTCGACCAGGCGGTAATGCTCCGCGATCAACTGACCGGTATCGATGGCGCCTACTCCGAACCTTCTCGAAATCGTGACATCCCGCATATTGATTACTCACGCGGTCCGGGGATGAGTGTAGCGGGCGCCGGAATGCTCGCACGCGTCAGCCGGGGCATCGCGCGGCCCCAAATCGCCCGAAACGGACTATTCGCGGGCGCGCAGCATCCGCCCCGCGGCCTCCACCGCGGGGGCGGAGCTGCCCGCGTCGCTGATGAACACCGAAAACGCCAGGTCGCCGTCGATGCCGACGAACCAGCCGTGCGCGTGCTTGTCATCGATGTACTCCGCGGTACCGGTTTTGCCGAGCAGCCCGGGAAGATCGCGCAATTGCGTCGCGGTGCCGTCGGTGACGGTCTCGCGCATCATGGCTTTCAGCTGGTCGTCTACCTGCGGCGGCAGTGCGTCCGGAGTCCGGTCGGGGGTGCCGGGCTTGCCGGCGACGAGCGTGGGAGCGGGCACGGCGCCGCGGGCGATGGACGCGGCGACCAGGGCCATCCCGAATGGCGACGCTGTCACCTGCCCTTGACCGATCGCCGACTCCACTCGCTGCGCGGAGGTGCCCGCCGCCGGAACTTTTCCGGTGACCGTGGTCAGACCCGGTGTGACGTAATCGATGCCGAGCCCGAGTTGTGCGGCCGCTTTCGTCAGCGCGTCGGCGGGCAGTTGCACGGCGAGGGAGCCCATCGTGGTGTTGCAGGACCGGGCGAACGCGGTGTGCAGCGGCACCGAGCCGAGATCGAAGTTGTTGTCGTTGGGGATGCGGCGGCCCTCGATGTTCGCGGTGCCGGGGCAGGGCAGCACGGTATCGGGTGTCACGCTTCCCGCCTGCAACGCGGCGGAGACGGTCACCGTCTTGAACGTCGAACCCGGCGGGTAGAGCCCGGTCAGCGCGATCGGCCCCTGCGCGTCGGCCGGGGCGTTCTGCGCGACCGCGACGACCTCGCCGGTGGACGGTCGCACGGCGACGATCGCGGCGGGCTGGGCGACCGGGGCGAGCGCCGCCTCGGCCGCGCGCTGCACGCCGAGATCGAGCGTGGTCGCGATGTCCGCGGTGGGCGTGGGATCGGTCCCGGCGACGCGCTCGGTGCCCTGCGGCGTCTGGGCCCGCACCGCCCACCCGGCGTGCGCGTCGGCGGACTGCTGCCACAGCTCGGCCAGTCCGGTCAGGGTCGGCGCGGCCAGCGCCTTGTCGGTGGTCAGCAGCCGGGTCTGCGGCGCGAGGGTGACCCCGGGCAGCGCGCTCAGGCGATCCCGGATCGGGGCGAGGTCCGTCTCGCGAAGGGTGATCGCGGTGACCGGCTTTCCTTGCGCGGCGGCCAGTTCCGCCTGCAGCGACTGCGCGGAGAGGCCGGGCGCGAGCGGGCCGAGCAGATCCGCGACCGCGGGGAGGTCGGCACTGGGAGCGATGTTCACCAGCGTGACGATCTGCTCGGTCATCAGTTCGCCGCCCGCGGCGTCGAGGATGCGGGCCGGCGCCGGATAGACCCTGCTGTAGCTCAACGGTCCCGCGGCAAGCCCGGGGGCGACCGTGGCGGGATCCCACTTCACCCGCCACCCGTTCCCGTCGTCGTGGGCGGTGCCCTCGGTGGTGTAGGTCCACTCGGACTTGCCGTCGTCACCCAGCTTCCAGGTGGCGGCCAACGCGAAACCGTTGTCGTCGACCGAGCGGACCTCGAAGCGGACGTCCTTGCCGAGCCCCTCGTACAGCGCGCCGAGGGTGTCGGAGGCCGCCGCGGGGTTGTCGGTGAGCGCGGCCGCCGCGGCGATGTCGTCGCTGTTCAGCGCTTCGGCGAACTGCCCGGCCACGGTGTCGGGCTGGTCCGGTCCGGACGAGCAGGCGGCGAGCACGAGCACCGGTGCGGTGAACAGGACGAGGGATTTCCGGTTGGTACGCACGCCGACGACCCTAGCGGGCCGCGGCGGGCCGCGAGTTCAGTCGCGCGACCACCGGGCCTGCGCCAGGGCGGCGGCGTCGCCGTCGGACAGGTCGATGTCGAAGACTTCGGCGAGGATCTTGGGCAGGTCGGCGGGTTCCAGTTCGCGCGTATCGCTCGTGCCGTCGGGGTACTCGGTGACGAAGGTGGTGCCGTCCAGCACATGGTGCACGTCCGGGTGGAAGCGCTGCACGTAAGGCCGGGTGGTGAACGGGGAGCGGGGCGAGGTCGACACGAAGTGGTTGCCGACGGCGTAGTCGACGCGGTACTGCGGATTCAGCGTGAAACTGTGCCGGTCGATCCACCCGTCGCGGCCGTATTGGTGCAGCACCCACAGCTCGGAATCCAGCTCCCCGCGGGTGCGCTCCAGCCGGAACTTCCACTCGCCCGCCGCGAATTCTCCGGTCTCCGAAGACAACTCGAACGGCGCGAGCGGTCCGGCGCCGAAGCCGACGTCGCACAGCCAGACTCGGTCGTCTGCGGCGGTCGTCACGCGCAGCAGCGCGTGGGTGGCGGGGCGCAATCCCGCGCCCGCGCCCATGCTCACCCGGCCGCTGAGCCCGGTGACGCCGAAACCGAGTCGTTCCAGCGCGGCCGCGAACAGTCCGACGTTCTCGTAGCAGTAGCCGCCGCGGCGGCGGTGCACGATCTTGTCTTGCAAGCTCGCCAGGTCGAGGGGTATCGACCGGCCGAGGATGATCTCGAGGTTCTCGAACGGGATCGCCGTGGTGTGCGCCCGTACCAGCTCGTGCAGCGTCCGGACGGTGGGGGCACGCTCACCGTCGAAACCGATCCGGGCCAGATAGGCGTCCAGGTCCAGTTCCGGTCCGTCCCAGTGGTAGGCCGGGTCTTCCGGCTTGCTCATCGCGTCCTCGCTTCGTCGTCGGTCTTCTCCGTCAACCGCGCGCAGACACGATCGTGTTCCCGCCTCACGCCGCGCACTTCGCGCCCGCGGGAGCGGGCGGTGCGGTGACGACGCCGTGCGCGACGTCCACCAGGTAGTCGCGGTCGGGGCCGTCGACCGGTTCCGTGCCGAGCAGCAGCCGCTCGACGACGCAGCCGCCCTCGAAGAAGGCCGGGCCGACGCTGTGGTCGCCCGGGGCCACCCGCCCCTCCAGATCGCGCCCGGTGACGACGGTGTACAGGGAGGTGGGCTTGCCCGCGGCGGCGAGCCCGGCGCGCATCTCGAGGCTGGTGGCGTAGGGCACCACGTCGTCGGCGGTGCCGTGCACGAGGAACGCGCGCCGCAGGTCCATCCGGGCGGCCAGCAGGGCGGGTGAGCGTTCGGCGTAGGCGAGCGGACAGGCGGCAGGCGGGCAACCACCCGCGTCGCGCTCGATCTGGGCGGGCAGTGCCGGATCCACCACCGCCGCGCCCAGCCACATGGTGAAATCATCGGCGGGACCGTAGTTGTCCACCCAGTAGTCGAACATCCCGCGCGGCCCGTGCGCCGCCGCGAGGCCGCTGGTGATGCCGCCCTGACTCCAGCCCCACAGCACCGTGCGGGTGATCGAGCCGTGGGTCTGCTGATACCACGCGGTCGCGGCGACGACGTCGCGCCAGCCCGCCCACAGATTCCAGTCTCCGGTGCGCCACGTGCTCTGCGCGGAGCGCAGGTCCATCGCCAGGATCGGCGTCGCGGTGCGCCGCGCGATCGACTCGAGATACGCGGCGAAGTCCGCCGACGACCCGCCGTGCCCGTGCACCGCGACCACGAGCGCCCGCGGAGTCACGTCATCCGCGGCGCACCGGTAGGGCTCGTACACCCGCCCGGTCGCCTCCTCGCCGTCCACGGGCAGCGACACCGGGCGCGCCACGACCCCCGGCGTGCAGGCCGGCTCCGCCGAAACATGTGGGGCGACAAGAATTGTCACGAGCACGCCGGCCAGCGCGCAGCACAGTACGAGTACCGGATATGCCCGTCGCATCCTCGGATGATGTCACGTCGTCAGCGTCTCGGAACACCCCGTCGCAGGCGCGTCACGACGAGCGCCCCGCCCGCTGCCGCGGCGATCCCCACGACCGCGCCGAACGCGGTCACCCCGGCGCTCAACCCGTAGGCGTCGCCGAGGAGACCGGCGGTCAGCGGCAGCACCGCGGCCGGGAGATACCCGCCCACGTTCTGCGCGGCGTTCGCCTCGGCCAGCCGCTCGCCCGGCACGCTCGCGCTGATCGCCGTCAGGCCCCCGAACTGGCCGAGGCCTTGACCGGCCCCGGCGAGCACGGCCGCCGCGACGAACAGCGGAAGCGAGGCCGCGACCAGCGACCCCACCAGCGCCGCCATGCTCGTCACGGTCGCGACCGCACCGCCGAGCAGAATGACGCGCACACCGAACCGTCGTGCCAGAAATTGGATTCCGGTCGCGGCCAGGAACATGGCGAACGCCACCGCCCCGGCGAGCACGCGGTCGGCGGCGCCCAGCAGATGCGCCAGCACCGACGGCCCCAGCGACAGCACGAACGACGTCGCGGTGATGCCCGGGCCGAACACCGCGATCCCGAGCAGCACGGCGGTCCGGCCGTCCGGCGCGACCGACGGGATCCGGATCCACGGGCCGCGTTCTCCGGACCCGGCGGGCAAAGGCAGCCGGACCACGACCGCGAACGCCGTGGCGAGCACGGCGATCTCGACGAGGAACACCGTCACCGTGGGGCCGGGCAGCGTTTCGGACAGGACACCGGCCAGCAATGGCCCGCTACCGGCTCCGAGCACCATCGCGGTCGAGGCGGCCAGCGCGGCGACGCGTTTGCGCTCGGGACCGCCCACATCCGTGACCGCCGCCATTCCCGCCGACACCGCCGCGCCCACCGCCAGGCCGGTGAGCAGCCGCGCGAGCGCCAAGAGCAGGACCGACTGCGCGACGGCGAACAGCACGCAGGCCGCCGTGGCCGCCACCACCGCGGGCAGCAGCACCGGCTTGCGCCCCACCCGGTCCGACACCACACCGGCGACCAGCAGCGCCGCCAGCAAACCGGCGATGTAGCAAGCGAACACCGCGGTCAGCGTGCCGGAGGAGAACCCGATTTCCCGCTGCCACACCACATACAGCGGGGTCGGCGCGTTCGACAACACGAACACCGCGAACACCGGCCACGCCGCCCACCACACCGGATAGCCGCCTGCCCGGCCGTCTTTCGCGTGCGGCTCCGTCACCGTCGATGCCATCATCCCTCCTTGGTTCGACTTTTCTCGTACTGGTACGACAGTAGTCGAACTTAACACCTAGTACGATATAACTCGTACAAGGGGGAGAACGGAAGGAGACGCGATGCCTGCGGCCACGGAGACGAGCACGACGCTGCCCGAGCCGGATCGCGCCGATCTGCGGCTCGACCACGTCCTCGCCGCGCTCAGCGATCCCCTGCGCCTGACCATGGTCCGCCGTCTCCTGCTGGACTCCCCGGAGACCGACCGGCCCTGCTCCTGGTTCGGCATCGATCGCCCCAAATCCACGCTGACGCACCATTTCCGGGTGCTGCGCGAGGCGGGCGTCACCCGGCAGCGGCGCTACGGATTGGAACGCCGCAGCCAGGTCCGCGTCGACGATCTGGAAGCGCGCTTCCCCGGCCTGCTCGACCTGGTCCGCGCCTGGGAACCGGAGAACTGATCCCGATTTTTGGGGGCAGGCCGCGGCGTTCGAGCCCTGTTACGGTCCGGGTATTCATTCCGAGTCCGGATGGCACGGGTCCGCGCGTTCGGACGTCCTCTCATGGAGTCAGCCATGACCTTCGCACCCCGCCGCATCCCCGACGCGACCCTGATCCACACGGCCGAGACCACCGCGGTCTGGCGAGCGCAGCTACTCGCCCAACGGAACGCATTGCGCGGGGCGAATTTCCGGGACGCCGCCGTCGCCTTGTGCGCGCTGGTGGCCGTGGCCGACGGCGCCACCGCGGCGAGGGACCACGCCCTCGTCGCCGAACTGGTCACGACGGACCCGGTCCTGCGCAATTTCCCGGTGGACGACTTGCGCGCCCTGTTCGAGGACAACTGCAATCGGCTGGCGAACGATCCGGTCCTCGGTTGCGCGCACGTGCTGCGGCAGATCGCCAAAGCGGGAGCCCGGCCGGCCGAGGCGGACGCGGTGATCCGCACCGGCATCCTGATCGGCAGCGGCGCGGGCGCCTGCGGCCCGGCCGCGACGGACGCGCTGCGCGACGCCTGCCGGGCGCTGCGCCTGGCCCCCGAGCGCTTCGGCCTCTGAACCACGATCCGAACGCTACGATTCGCCTATGCGTTCGATTGATGCCGCGCAGCGGCGCGCGCGGCTGGCGGTGCGGCACCGGCTGGCCACTCCGGAGCGAGCCGGGCAGGTCGCGGACATCGCCCGCTCGCTGGTGGCCCTGCACGCGACCGATCCGGCGACCGTCTTCCTGTCCGTCGCCGCCCGCGCCGAGGGACTGACGCCCGCGGATGTCGAACAGGCGCTCTACGAGGACCGTTCACTGCTGCGGATGCTGGCCATGCGCCGCACCATGTTCGTCGTGCCGGTGGAGTCGGTGCCGATTCTCCAGGCGTCGTGCGCGGACGCGCTGGCGCACAAGCAGCGGCGCACCTACGGCAAGTACCTGGAACAGGCGGGCATCGGGGACGGCGACGTGCGCCGCTGGTGGGCCGAAGTCGAGACCGAGACGCACAAGGCGTTGCTCGACCGCGGCGCGGCGACCGGCGCCCAGCTGAGCAAGGACGTCCCGCGGTTGCGCACCCAGGTGAACACCGCGCCGGACAAGGCGTATTCGAAGCCGACCAACATCACCACCTGGGTGCTGGTGACCCTCGGCTGCGAGGGCCGCATCGTGCGCGGCAGGCCGAACGGCGGCTGGACCAGCAGTCAGTACACCTGGGCGCCGATCGAGTCGTGGTTGCCCGACGGCGTCGCCGCCCTGCCCGCCGCCGAGGCGCGGGTCGAACTCGTCCGCCGCTGGTTGCGCGCCTTCGGACCCGCGCCGGTGTCCGATCTCAAGTGGTGGACCGGGTGGACGCTCGGCGAGGTGCGCGCGGCACTCGGCGCCCTGGATCTGGTCGAGGTCGACCTGGACGGCGTGCCCGGCGTGCTGCCGGCCGACGACCTGGACCCGGTTCCCGCACCGGAACCCTGGGCGGCGTTGCTGCCCGCCCTCGATCCCACCCCGATGGGCTGGCAGGCGCGGGAGTGGTACCTCGGCCCGCACGCGCCGCGCTTGTTCGACCGCAACGGCAACGTGGGCCCCACCGTCTGGTGGGACGGGCGGATCGTCGGCGGCTGGGCGCAGCGCAGAGACGGCGAGATCGTCTACCGCCTCCTCGAGGACGTGGGAGCGGACGCCGAAGCGCTGATCGCCGCGCAAGCGCAGCGCGTCGCCGAATGGTTCGGCGAGGTGCGCGCCATTCCCCGTTTCCGGACGCCGCTGGAACGCGAGCTCACCGCCTGAGCCGCGGGACGGCACCCGCCGGACCGGCGGGTTCGCGGATTCACCGCGACCGAACTGTGCTGCGTGCCTTGTCGGTTCGCGCACGTGCGGATCGTCGACCGAGTCGCTGCGGGTACAGCCGGAATACGAGGCGGCGGTCCGCGTCTACATGTCCAGCCCGAGGTCGAGCACCCGGACCGAGTGGGTGAGGGCGCCGACGGCGAGGTAGTCGACGCCGGTGCGGGCGTAGTCGGCGGCGACGTCCAGGCTCAGGCCCCCGGAGGACTCCAGTTTCGTCTGCGGGGACGCGGCGTTGCGGCGCTGCACCGCCGCCTGGGTCTGCCAGAGCGGGAAGTTGTCCAGCAGCACCAGTTCCACGTTCTCGGCGAGAACGGCGTCGAGCTGTTCGAGGCTGTCGACCTCCACCTCGCAGGCGATGTCCGGGGCGGCGGCGCGGACCGCGCGCAGCGCTTCGACCACCGATCCGGCGGCGACCACGTGGTTGTCCTTGATCAGCGCGGCGTCACCGAGACCCATCCGGTGATTGACGCCGCCGCCCACGCGCACGGCGTACTTCTGCAACGCGCGCAGTCCGGGCAGCGTCTTGCGGCTGTCCCGGATCCGGCAGTGGGTGCCCGCGACGGCGTCCACCCAGGCGGCGGTCGCCGTGGCGATGCCCGACAGGTGGCACACGAGATTGAGCATGGTGCGCTCCGCGGTGAGCAGTCCGCGCGTCGGGGCGATCAAGGTGAGCACGGATTGTCCCGGCGACACCCGGCTGCCGTCGGCGACCCGATCGGTGACCTCGTAGGCGTCCGCGCCGATCACCTCGTCGAGCACCAGCAACCCGGCGTCCAGCCCGGCAACGGTCCCCGGTTCCCGCGACACCACCGACGCCTTGATCACCGCGTCAGCGGGCACGGTGGCCGCCGTCGTGACGTCCGGTCCATAGCGGAGATCCTCGTCCAGCGCGGCGCGAATGACGCGCAGCACCTCGTCGCGATCCAAGGCGGCATCCAGAGCCATCGAAGTGTCCTTCCTCGCCGAGCGGACGGCGGTCCCACCGGGTACCCGCTCGGCGGCTGTGATCAGGGAATGGGTGCGTACTCGGGCACGCCGTCGCCGTTCAGCCGGATCGGGAGGGCGTGCCGGAGTTCGGGCACGGCGTCCGGGTGATCCGACCGGGTGTGGCAGCCGCGGCTCTCGGTGCGGGCGAGCGCGGCGAGCAGCAGGGCGCGGGCCGTGAGCGTGAGCGCGGCGTCCTCGATCCCGGCGATCGGATCTGCGGCGGCGGTACGCGTGTCGCGGCGGGTGACCACGTCGTCGAGCCGCTTGAGCGCTTCGGCGAGCCCCGCACGGTCGCGGACCACCGAGGCGTGCGTGGTCATCAGGCGCTGCACCACGGCACGGTCGGCGTATTCGGCGGAGCGCGCGGGGATATCGTGCACCCCGGCGCGCTCGCCGAGCCGTTCGGCCGCGGCGGCTCCGGCGCGCTCGCCGACCACCAGACCCTCCAGCAAACTGTTGGACGCCAGCCGGTTCGCCCCGTGCAGACCGGTCCGCGCGACTTCACCCGCCGCGTACAGACCGGGCACTCCGGTGCGGCCGTGGGTGTCGGTGACCACTCCCCCGCACTGGTAGTGCGCGGCAGGCGCGACCGGGATGAGGTCCGTGCGCGGATCGATGCCGGCCGCCAGGCAGGAGGCGGTGATCGTCGGAAACCGTTGCGGGAACCCGTCGATCGAGCGCGCGTCCAGGTAGACGTGCTCGGCGCCGAGCGCTCGCATGCGCGCGGCGATGGCACGGGAGACGACGTCGCGGGGAGCGAGGTCGCCGCGCGGATGCACGCCCGCGGTCACCGGGTCGCCGTCGGTGTCGACCAGGCTCGCCCCTTCGCCGCGCACCGCTTCGCTGATCAGCGGCCTGCGCCCCAGGCCACCCGGGGTGTACAGCACGGTCGGGTGGAACTGCACGAACTCGAGATCGGCGACGGTCGCACCAGCCCAGAGCCCGAGGGCGACGCCGTCCGCGGTGGCGCCCGGCGGATTGGTGCTCAGTGCGTACAGCTGTCCGAGGCCGCCGGTGGCCAGCAGCACGGCGGGCGCGTGCACGACGCCGAACCCCCGCTCCGACACCGCTACGACGCCGCGCACGCCGTTCGGCCCGGTGACGACGTCGGCGACCGCCGCGCCGAACAGCACCGGCAGCCCGGCCTCGTTCAGCGCCCGCTGCACCTCCGCACCCGTGGCGTCGCCCCCGGCGTGGATGATGCGGCGGGTGCTGTGCCCGCCTTCGCGGGTCCGCGAGATCTGGCCGTCGCGGCCGAGGTCGAACACCGCGCCCAGATCGGTGAGTGCGGCGACGGCGGCCTGCCCGCCCTCGACGATGGAGCGCACCGCGTCCACGTCGCACAGTCCGGCGCCCGCCTCCACCGTGTCGTGCACGTGCGATTCGACCGAGTCGCCGTGCGGCGCCACGACGGCGATGCCGCCCTGGGCGTACTGGGTGGACGTGTCCGTCGGCCCGCCTTTGCTGAGCGTGAGCACCCGCAGGCCACGCAGTGACGCGGTGCGCGCCGCGGTCAGTCCCGCGACGCCGCCGCCGATCACGACCAGATCGGCCTCGGCCTCCCAGTCGATCGAAACCCGGGTTGTCATCGGCCCGCGCCTCTCCGTCTTCCGATCCGCGAACGCTCTCCGGTGCGGGCGCCGCGATCAGCGCGTTCCACCGGAGAGCGACCCGCCGCCAGGGCAGCGGTCGGACTCATTCACCGCCGCCGGGATTGCCGATCGCGATCATCCGCTGCACCGAGTTACGCCCCAGCGCAGCGGTTTCCGGATCGACGTGCACCTCGTCGCGGCCCTCGACCAAGCAGCGCAGCAGCGCCGCCGGGGTGATCATCTTCATGTACTTGCACGAGGCCCGGTCGTTCACGGCCTGGAAGTCGATGCCAGGGGCGGCCTTGCGCAGCTGATGCAGCATGCCGACCTCGGTCGCCACCAGCACCTGATTCGACTTCGCCGCCTTGGCCGCGTCGATCATGCCTCCGGTGGACAGGATGTGCACCCGCTCGGCCGGGAACGCGCCCTCGCCCGCCAGGTACAGCGCCGAGGTGGCGCAGCCGCATTCGGGGTGCACGAACAGCTCCGCGTCCGGATGGGTGCGCGCCTGCTCGGTCAGCTCGTCGCCGTTGATGCCCGCGTGCACGTGGCACTCGCCCGCCCAGATGTGCATGTTCGCGCGACCGGTGACCCGCTTGACGTGTGCGCCGAGGAACTGGTCGGGAAGGAACAGCACCTCGCGGTCCGGGTCGATCGAGGCGACCACGTCCACCGCGTTGGACGAGGTGCAGCAGATGTCGGTGAGGGCCTTCACCTCGGCCGTGGTGTTCACGTAGGACACGACCACCGCGTTCGGGTGCTCGGCCTTCCAGGCGCGCAGCTCGTCGGCCGTGATCGAATCCGCGAGCGAACATCCCGCGCGCTGATCCGGGATGAGCACGGTCTTGGCGGGGCTGAGAATCTTCGCGGTCTCGGCCATGAAGTGCACGCCGCAGAACACGATCGTGTCCTCGGGCGCCTCGGCCGCGATCCGCGACAGCGCCAGCGAGTCGCCGACGTGGTCGGCCACGTCCTGGATCTCCGGCAGCTGGTAGTTGTGCGCCAGGATCGTCGCGTTGCGCTCCCTGGCCAGTCGCTTGACCTCCTGCGCCCACTCCGGCCCAGCCTCGACACCCGCGAACCCGGAGGGTCCGTCGAACACCTGCCCCATCAGCGGAGGCGCCAGTTTCGCACCCGTCGTCGCCATGGATGGCTCCCTTCCTCGTGCGGTCGGCTACACCGCCGATTCGCACCAAACCAGGTTTTCGACTTATAATCGAAAACGTGGCCCATAGTAGCACCATCCACGAATCGCTCACCGCGGTGTTCCAGGTTCGTCGCTTCCCCCGGGACATCGCCGCAGGTCGCAGCTCCGTGGACCGCGCGGAGGGCATGCTGCGACGCTGTCCGCCCGATCAGCGGACCGAACTCGCGGTGCTGCTGTGGGAACGGGCGCTCGACCCCCAGAAGGGCACCTGGTCGCTGCCCGGCGGCCGCCTGCGCGACGACGAGGACCTCGACACCTCCGCGCGCCGACAGCTCGCCGAGAAGGTCGACGTGCGTGAGCTGAGCCATCTGGAGCAGCTCTCGGTGTTCAGCGCACCCGACCGGGTGCCGAGCCCGCGCCGCATCGCCTCGGCTTACCTCGGCCTCGTTCCGCTGACCGCCGACCCCCACCTGCCCTCGGACACCGCGTGGCACCCGGTCTCGGCATTGCCGGACATGTCCTTCGACCACCGCACGGTGGTCGACCACGCCCGCACCCGCCTGGCCGCGAAACTGTCCTACACCAACATCGCCTTCGCCCTCGCGCCGGACCGGTTCACGATGTCCACCTTGCGCGAAATCTACTGCGCCGCACTCGGATACGACGTGGACCCGACGAACCTCCAGCGGGTTCTCTCCCGCCGCAAAGTCATCACGCCCACCGGCGCCACCGCCGCACCCGGCCGGGCCGGCGGCCGCCCCGCCGCGGTCTACCGCTTCAGCGACTCCGGCCTGCGCGTCACAGACGAATTCGCCGCCCTGCGCCCGCCCGGTGCATCCTGATCAACGGCGCCCTCTGCGCGAAGCACTGTTCACACTCGCACGGCTGCTCCGTGCGCGGCCCACCCGCGAGCACTTGCGCGAAGGGGCTTCGGGTCAGTAGGCGGTGGCCACTTTCCGGTGCTTGTCCTTGCGTCGATACTGCCGCTTGCTCCGTACCGGGCGCGCGGCGTTGCTGCGGCGCAAGGCATCTCGCCGCCGCCAAGCCGCTAGATCCGCGCGCTCCGCGGCGACAGGAGGCGTCTGCGGCACCGTTTGATGTACTCGATTCATCGCTCCGCCTCCTTCGACACGCTCGCGGCTGCATCCGGTCGCCCACGCTATCCCGCTACCGGTCCCCTTCCACTTGTTTTCGCCGCGGGCGAGCGGTGCACCCCTGCGGACCGGATACGACGGCCACGCGGAGGGCCTCGCTCACATCCCCGGGGAGGTGCGCGCACCCGCAGCCCAGCATCACGGCAGCCGACCGGGCCAGATGCCGCTGGACCGAGCGAGCCGGCCGCCCCACGCCCGGATCCGGCGTGTCACGCCGTGGAATAGGCGAGGACCGCTTGTGTCGGTTAGCTCACAAACCGAGGCGCACGGTGTCGCGAAGCGCCGATTCGTGGCAGTGTCGACTGTTGAGACCGGGCTTTCGATGTGATCCGCTCGGCTCATCTACAGAAAAGAATGAAGTAAGCAATGGCTCAAGGCAGTGTGAAGTGGTTTAACAGCGAAAAGGGCTTCGGCTTCATCGCGCAAGACGGTGGCGGCGCCGACGTCTTCGTTCATTACTCCGCCGTGTCCGGCTCGGGATTCAAGTCCCTCGAAGAAGGACAGCGCGTGGAGTTCGAGATCGGCCAAGGACAGAAGGGCCCGCAGGCCCAGGACGTTCGCGCGATCTGATCGACGTAGCCAGGTAGGAGCCCCGCACCTTTCCGGGTGCGGGGCTTTTGCGTGTTCCGGCGCGACGTCGTAACCGATCAGGCGGTTTTCATCTGCGGGTCGGGTGGCGGGGCCTCGGTCCGCTGCGTCACCCGCGATGCGGCCCAGAAGGCCAGTTCGACCAGCCAGAACAGCAGGAGGAACACCGTCACCACGGTCACGGGAACGGCGAGGAAGAACACCGAGGGAACAGCGACGACGACGAACCGGGCGGCATCGCCCGCGCTCGCGCCACGCAACCGGTGGGCCGCGCGCACGGCCGCCCACATCATCCAGCGGCGCGGCAGCGACACCCCGAGTTCGTGCAGGCTCCGGCGGAAGATGCCGTCGGCGTCGGCCACGCTCACCGCGTTCGAACTGAGCAGATAGTCGTGCAGGATCGCGGCGCGGGTGTAACTGCCGTACCGCGGGATCAGCCAGACCAGCGCGCGCGGCACCGAGGCGAAATCGGTGCGGAAACCGGCGGGAACCACGAATTCCGCACTCGCGCCGCGATAGACGAGCGGTTCGGTCACCCGCCAGAACTTGGCGTCGAGCTCTTCGACGATCGGCCCGCCGCCGACAAACGTCACGTCCTGTTCCTTCCGCGCACGCTTCGTTCCACACCGACGGCGGGACGAAAAACCCTCCGCCGACGCGGCTGCCCGCCGGACGACGCGTCAGTACCGCGGTCGGTATTCGGGAACCGAGTACTCCTCCGAGGCAGGCTCGTAGCCACGATAGGGCAGCTCGCCCCCACTCGCAGCCGCACCATAGGGGACCGCGGCGGGGGTGTCGTACCCCTCCTCGTCCCGGGCGGTGCGACGGCCGCTGCCGAGATCCTCCGACGTGCTGAGCGCGGCGAGGAACAGCATCACGAACGACGCGATCAGCGGCTGCACGATCAGCGCGAGCGCACTACCCAGTTCGATCGGCAACGTGACGATCTGGCCGACCGGCGGGTCGCTCGGACGCGGATGCGACCAGGCGGCGATCTGCTCCCCCACGGTGGCCATCACCCATGCGCCTACGCCGGAGCCGATCAACAGGCCGATCTGCAGCAGCGGCCCGCGTGCCGAGCGCCACCGCCACACGGCGAGCGCGCAGAGCAGCCCGAGCACCGCTCCCGCCAGCACGAAAATCGCCAGCGCGTCGAATTGATGCGCGCTCTCCCCGGTCAAGGCGACCCCGCGGCCCGGCTCCACCACGAGCAGCCGCTCGGTCGGCGCCCAGAAGCCCCATGCGACACCGGCGAGCGCGCTCACCACCACCACGGCGACGGCGACCACCGCCGCCGCGCGCACCGCGCCCCGCACCGACGCCACTAGCGGCGTTCCGATGCGGCCGAGTCGATGACGCCGTGCCGCGAGCACTTGGCCCACCAGCCGTCCGGGCTCACCTGCACGATCATGCGGCGACCGCACTGTTCGCAGAAACGCGGCGGCTCCAGGCCCAGCGCGGCGGCTGCCGGGATGGCGTCGTCGAGGCCCAGCACGATTCGCTTGCCGGTGAACGGGTTGTAGCGCTCGTCCATAGTCATGACAGTACCCATGCTCGCCTGCCTCATCCTCGCAACCGAGCCGGTCAGAGCGTTTCGTTGAGCGCCTTGATCGGCATCTTCAGCTCGCCGAGCAAGTCCAGGTCCTGTTCGGCCGGGCGACCGAGGGTGGTCAGGTAATTGCCGACGATGACGGCGTTGATGCCGCCCAGAATGCCCTGCTTGGCGCCCAGATCGCCCAAGGTGATCTCGCGGCCGCCCGCGAAGCGCAGCATGGTGCGCGGCAGCGCGAGCCGGAACGCGGCGACGGCCCGCAACGCGTCGGACGCGGGCAGCACCTCCAGGTCGCCGAACGGGGTGCCCGGTCGCGGGTTGAGGAAGTTCAGCGGCACCTCGTCGGGCTCGAGTTCGGCCAGGTTCGCGGCGAACTCCGCGCGCTGCTCCAGCGTCTCGCCCATGCCCAGGATGCCGCCGCAACACACCTCCATGCCCGCTTCGCGAACCATGCGCAGGGTGTCCCAGCGCTCCTCCCAGGTGTGCGTGGTGACCACGTTCGGGAAGTAGGAGCGCGAGGTCTCCAGGTTGTGGTTGTAGCGGTGCACGCCCATGGCGGCCAGCTGGTCGACCTGCTCCTGGGTGAGCATGCCGAGCGAGCAGGCCACCTGGATGTCGACCTCGTTGCGGATCGCCTCGACGCCCGCGGCCACCTGCGCCATCAGGCGCTCGTCGGGACCGCGCACCGCGGCCACGATGCAGAATTCGGTGGCGCCGGTCTTCGCGGTCTGCTTGGCGGCCTCGACCAGGCTCGGGATGTCCAGCCACGCGGCGCGCACCGGGGACTGGAACAGGCCCGACTGCGAGCAGAAGTGGCAGTCCTCCGGGCAGCCGCCGGTCTTGAGGCTGATGATGCCCTCGACCTCGACCTCGGGGCCGCACCACTTCATGCGCACCTCGTGGGCGAGGGCGAGCAGTTCCTCCAGCCGGTCGTCGCCCAAGCGCAGCACCTCGAGGGTCTGCTCCTGGTTCAGCCCTTCCCCGCGCTCGAGCACCTGCTCGCGGGCGATCGACAGAATGCCGGTGTCTACAGGTGCCTGGGTCACTGCAACGAATCCCTTCGTCCGGCCGAGGTGGCCGTGCAACTTGAACGGTGTTCAGGCTAGGGTAGCGGTAGGAGTGAGTCAAAGCACGACGGGAAGGGCATCGAGTGCAACTGCACCGGGCGGACGTGGTCGACGGCGCCATCGCGATTCTGGACCGATACGGCCTGGCCGACCTGACCATGCGCAGACTGGCCGGTTCCCTCCAGGTCCAGCCGGGCGCGTTGTACTGGCACTTCCCCAACAAGCAGGCGCTGCTGGGCGCGGTCGCGGACAAGATCCTCGCGCCGATGGAGGACCCGATCGAGGCCGGGGAATGGTCGGGGCAGATCACCGAGTTGGCCCACCGGCTGCGCGACTGCCTGCTGGCATACCGCGACGGCGCCGAGTTGGTCTCGGCGACATACGCTTCCCGGCTCACCACGAGCAAGGGACGGGAACGTCTGGTGAGCGCCGCGATCCGGGCGGGCATGCCGCGCGAAGAGGCCGAACTCGCGGCGTTCACGCTGCTCTACTACGTCCTCGGCGAGACCGTGGACGAACAGTCGAGGATGCAGATGGACTCGGTGGGCGCCCTGCCCGAGGGCGCGTCGCCGATGGAGGAAACCACCGACGCCACCGCCCGTTTCGACTTCGGCCTGCAATTGTTCGTCGCGGGTGTGCGGCACCTGCTGGGCACCCGCGTCCGCTGACGCGGTGCGCGTCGCCACGGCGGTTCCGTATTCGGTGTAGCGAGGGGCTGCCGACAGGATCGATCGCCTCCGCCTCGCGGGTGCGCGCTCGGAGTCAGCGCAGATGCGTGTTCAGGAAGGCCAACGCATCCGGAAGCGAAGCCAGGAACGCGCCGCTGTGATCCTTGCCCGCGTATTCTTCGACCGTCACCCGTATTCCGGTATTCAGCTGCTGCAGGCGCTTCCCGTAATCGTCGGTGCCGGTGGGAAGGACGTCGATGTCGGCGGTGCCGTAGCCGATCATGAGATCACTGATGAACCGGTCTTCCGGGTACCCCGCCAAGGCGGTGATGTCGTCGGCGAATGTCGGCGTCGGCCGGTCGGGGTCGGCGAACAGGGCCGCAGGTCGGCGCCCCTCGGCGCGCATGACCAGATCCGAAAGGCATTCGTCGGCGGCCTTCTGCACGAATTCCCTGCCGAAATCGGAGAGGTACGGGATGACACTGCCGGGTTTCCGCTCCTCCAGCGAGGCCAGGAAGTACGCCGCATAGGCGATCTGATTCTTCGAGCCGGTCGAAGTCGGCCGGAACATCTCCGGCAGGCTCGTGCTCGGGTCGGTCCGCAGACCGGTGGCTATCACCCCGCTCAATCCCGGCGCGGAACCGCCTTTCTCGGCATACAGGGCCGCAGCGCTCATCGCGGCGTGCGCACCTTCCGACTGGCCGATGACAACCCACCTGTGCGACAGCGGGATCGGAGTCGCGCGCAGCGCCGCGACCGCGTCCACTATCGACATGCCCTCGACGTTCGCGTTGTAGTAGCTGAACTGCCCGCCGGTGCCGAGCCCCTGATAGTCGGGAGCCAGCACCGCGTATCCGTGGTTCAGTATCTGATCGAAATAGGTTTTGTTCCGCTCGGACTGTGGCCGGCGCGAGGGTGCGCAGGCATCGCCGATGCCCGCCGTTCCGTGTGCCCACACCACCAATGGCCAGCCGCCCAGCGGCGGCAATCCCGCGGGCAGATAGAGCGCGCCGGACGCCTGCGCGGGCGCGCCGTGCTGATCGGTCGTGGTGTAGCCGATCCCGAAGGACACCGCGGCCGCGGGGAACGACCACGCGGTGTCGAGCAGCTCGAACGCGCTCAGCTGCCCGGCCTTCGGGCTTTCCGCTGTCGCCGGCGCCACCCCGAGCGTGACCGCGACGCACATGCCTATCGAGGCGGCGAGGAGACCGGATCGCCGAAGGAAGGATGTGGACATGCCGCAGCACCCTACCGACGGACGCCGGTGATCGTGCCCGAGCGACACCGGCCACCAGTGGCAATTTCCATCCCGCGGAACGGATGCGAAAGCCGTCTACCCGGTCTCGGCGGACGGCTGCCGCGCCGGTGGCGCGACCACGCCCGGAAACCATCGATGCATCGCGTAGGCGCCCGCCGCGGCGGTGAGCGCGAGCGCGATGGCCGCTCCGCCGAGCACGGTCACGGCGCTGATCGCGCCGACCGCCACCGGCCCGGCGAACATGCCGATGTCGTGGGTGAGCCGCCAGGCGCCGAGGAACTCCGCGCGCTGCCCGTCGGGCGCGACGTCGGCGCCCACCGTCATGATCAGCCCGTTGCTCATGCCGTTGGCGAGCCCGAGCAGTAGGGCGGCGCAACCGAGACCGAGCACCGAGGAGGTCCACGGCAGCACGCCGAAACCGGCGGCGAACAGGATCATCGACGGCACGCCGGTGGCGCGTCTGCCGTAGCGATCCAGCCACACCCCCGCCGGATACGACATCAGCACGTCCATCGCGCCCGCGACGCCGAACACCAGGCTGGTGGTCGACGCGCTCACCCCGAGGTGCGCCGCCCACAACGGCAGCAGCGCCAGCCGCGCCGCCCGTGCCGCGCCGACCAGCAACGCGGCCAGGCCGAGCGTGCCGAGGGTCCTGCGGTGCTCGACCACGATCGCTGTCAACGCATGCCCCGCGCCCGGCCCACCCGATGCTTCGGGTGATCGGATCGCCGCCATGGCCGCGCCGGACACCACCGTGGTGACCAGTTGCAACCACAGCGCACCGTGGGGACCGACCGAATGCACCACGGCCGCACCGAGAAACGGTCCACAGAAGAAGCCCAGCCGCATCGAACCGGCCAGCGTCGACATCGCGCGCCCGAGGTCGTGCGCGGGGACCACGGTTACGAGATAGGACTGGCGAGCCAGGCCCCACACCGCGCTCGCCGCGCCGTTGAGCAGCATGCCCAGCGCGAGCACGCCGACGTTCGGCGCGACGATCGCCGCGAGCACGCCGATCGCGCCGAGCACCGAACCCACCGCCAGCGCGCCGCGCTCCCCGATCGTGGCGACCACCCGTCCGGCGGGCAGATCGGTGAGCACCATGCCCAGCCCGGACAGCGCGACGACGACTCCGGCCAGACCGGCCGAAGCCCCCAGATCCAGCGCGCGCAGCGCGTACATCGGGGCCGCCGCGCCGGACCCGATGCCGTACACCACCATCGGCACGAACACGGTCCAGACCAGCGACCGCAGCCGCACCCCCGCGACTTCGCCGACCGCAACAGAACGCTCGCTCATCGCATCACCGACGGGGTGTGCCGGGAGCGTCGCCGCGCTGGGCTCCGGCTGGTCGGTTCCCGTCCGCGGTCACCGGCCGAGGCGAGGCTGTCTCGTGCCGACCACGCGCCACACCGGAGCGCGACTCGCTGGTCGCCGCAGGTCCGCGCACCGTCTGCATCCAGCAGGCGCGGGGCAGCGGGACAGTCGCTGCCGTCGGCGCCGCTCACCGGGTCAGCGCGGGCTGCCGGGCGAAGCGGCTGTCGGGGCGGGGCAGGCCGAAGTGGTCGCGCAGGGTGGTGCCGGTGTACTCGGTGCGGAACAGGCCGCGCTCCTGCAGGATCGGCACGACGGTCTCCGCGAAGACCTCCAGGCCGCCCGGGTAGTACGGCGGCATGACGTTGAATCCGTCGGCGGCGCCGTTGCGGAACCATTCCTCGATGGTGTCGGCGACCTGCTCGGGCGTTCCGGCGAACACCCGGTGACCGCGCGCACCGGCGAGGCGGTGCAGCAGACCGCGCACGGTCGGCCGCTCGCGCTGCACGATGCCCGCCACGACCTGCAACCGGCTCTGCCCGTTGTCGGTGACATCGCCCGCGTCGGCGAACAATTCGACCGGGATGGGCTCGTCCAGCGGCAGATGCCGCAGGCTGATCCCGGCGATGCCCTCGAGCTGGGTCAAGCCGTACTCCGGCACGGTGAGCTCGTTGAACTCCCGCTCCAGCTTCTTGGCCGCCGCCTCGGTGTCGGCGATGAACGGGCTGATGCCGGGCAGGATCTTGACGTGCTCGGGGTCGCGCCCGAAGCCGCGCGCCCGCGCCTTGATGTCGGCGTAGAACGCCTGCGCGTCGCTGAGCCGCTGATGCGCGGTGAAGATCGCCTCGGCGTACTTGCCCGCGAACGCCCGGCCGTCGTTCGACGAGCCCGCCTGCACCAGCACCGGGTGACCCTGCGGCGTGCGCGGCGCGTTGAACGGCCCTCGCACGCGCAGGTGTTCGCCCTCGAAGTCGATCCGGTGGATCTTCTCCGGGTCGGCGTACACGCCCGCGGCCCGGTCCAGCACGATGGCGTCGTCTTCCCAGCTGTCCCACAGCGCGAGCACGGCGTCGACGAATTCCCTCGCCCGCGCGTATCGCTCGGCGTGCTCGGGATGCTTGGCCAGGCCGAAGTTCGCCGCCGCGAGGTCGGTGCCGGTGGTGACGATGTTCCAGCCCGCGCGGCCGCCGGAGATGTGGTCCAGCGTGGAGAACAGCCTGGCCAGGTTGTAGGGCTCGTAGTAGGTCGTCGACGCGGTGGCGATGAGACCGAGACGCGTGGTCGCCGTGGCGATCGCGGTGAGCAGGGTGATCGGCTCCAGGCCGGAGGCCGCGTTGTGCTTGACCTCGGTGCGCAGGGCCGGACCGTCGGCGAAGAACACCGCGTCCAGCTTCGCCGCTTCGGCGGTGCGGCCGATCTCCTGGTAGTAGGCGACGTCGTAGATCCGCTCGGGGCTGCTCCACGGATGCCGCCAGGCGGCCTCGTGGTGGCCGGAGGGGTAGATGAAGGCGTTGAGGCTGAGTTGGCGCGATGCGGTCATGAGGCTTTCTTCTCGTCGGTGGGCGTGTCCGCGACGTCGACACCCAGGCTGGCCAGCAGCAGGGAGCGGTGCCGCAGGAACGCGGGGTCGCCGTGGCGGCGCGGACGTTCCAGGTCGATGCGCTGGTCCACCGCGATGCGCCCGTCGTCGAGCACCAGGACGCGGTCGGCGAGCAGCACCGCCTCGTCCACATCGTGGGTGACCAGCAGGACGGCGGGCCGGTGCTTGGCGCACAGATCCTGCAACAGCGCATGCATCTTGATCCGGGTCAGCGCGTCCAGCGCGCCGAACGGCTCGTCCGCCAGCAGCAGTTCCGGTTCGCGGACCAGCGAGCGGGCCAGCGCGACGCGCTGTTGCTCGCCACCGGAAAGCTCCTTGGGCCAGGCTTTCTCCCGACCCGCGAGCCCGACCTCGGCCAGCGCCGCGCGACCGCGACCGGCCGCGTCCGAGCCGCCGAGGCCGAGGGTGACGTTGTCGAGCACACGCGCCCAGGGCAGCAACCGGGAGTCCTGGAACACCACGGAGCGCTCGGTGGGCACGCTCAGCTCGCCGGATCCCGGCACGTCGTAGTCCAATTCGGCCAGCGCCCGCAGCAGCGTGCTCTTGCCGGACCCGCTGCGGCCGAGCAGGGCGACGAACTCGCCACCGGCGATGTCGATGTCGAGGTCGCGCAGCACGACGCGGTCGCCGAAGCCACGGCGCAGCCGCCGGGCGCGGACGACGTTCAGTCCCCGAGTGTCTGCCGCCATGACAGCGCCTTCCTTTCCGCCGCGCGCACCAGGATGTCGCCGAACAGGCCGAGCAGGCCGTAGATCACCAGGCCGACCACGATGATGTCGATCTGGCCGTAGGTGCGGGCCTGGGTCATCAGATAGCCGATGCCGCTGGTGGCGTTGACCTGTTCCACCACGACCAGCGCCAGCCACGAGATGGTGACGGCCAGCCGCAGGCCGGTGAAGAAGCCGGGCAGCGATCCCGGCAGCGCGATCCGGCGGATGAACCCCCACCGCGACAGCCCCACCGTCTGGGCGAGTTCCACGTACCTGGCGTCGACGCTGCGCAGGTGCGCGTGCGTGTTCAGGTAGATCGGGATCGCCACGCTGGTGGTGATGACCACCAGCTTCATCTCCTCGCCGATGCCGAACCACACGATGAACAGCGGGATCAGCGCGAGCGTGGGAATGGCGCGCTTGATCTGGATCGGGCCGTCCACCAAGGCTTCGCCGATCCGGCTCAGCCCGGCCAGCAACGCCAGCACCAGGCCGATCGCGACACCGAGAGCGAGCCCGATCGCCGCGCGCTGCACGGAGGTCAGCAGATTACTCTGCAGACGGCCGTCGGCGAGCAGGTCACCGGCGGTCTCGGCGACCGTCCACGGGGCGGGCAGGGTTTCCGGATCCAGTGTGCCCGTGGCGGAACCGAGCACCCACGCCGCGATCAGCAACGCGGGTCCCAGCGCGATGCCGAACGGAATCGGGCGGCCGGGTCCAAGGCGCGGCCGGGCCGGTTTGCGTTTCGCCAGTGCGGGCCGGGCTTCGGTGCGGCCGCGCCCGATGCGGCGCAGCACGCCGGCGTCGAGGGTCGCCATCAGCGTGCCTTCGGTTCGAACGAGGCGCCGCTCTCGGTGACCGCCTGCGTGACCGCGGCGTCGAAGCGCAGGTCGAAACCGGTCGACGCCTGCACCTTCCTGGGCAGTTCGCCCGCCTTGGCGATGGCATCGATGGTGGCCTGCTGCCGGTCGACGAGCTGCTGGTCCAGATGTGGGAAGACGTAGACACCCAGCGACTCCACGATGCGCTTGGCGTCGTCGGCGCTCACCTTCTGGTTCTCCACGTAGTACCGGCGCGCCCAGTCCTCGGGGTGGGTGTTGGCCCACTGGTAGGCCCGGACGAACGCGCCGACCAACGCGCGCGCGGCGGCCGCCTTCGCCGGGTCCCGCACGACGGCGCGGCGGGCGTAAAGGTAGGCGAGCCCGCCGTAGATGCCCGCGGTCTCGGAGTCGGGCACCAGCGAGGCACCGGGGGTGCGCAGGAACCGGGTGACGTTCGGTTCGATCAGCGGTGCGACGTCGACCTGCCCGGTGCGCACGGCATCGGGGAATTCGGCCAGCTGCAGCCGGATCAACTGCACGTCGGAGGTGGTGAGACCGGCCTTGTCGATGGCGCGCAGCACGGCGGCCTGCTGGGCGGTGCCTTCGGCGTAGGCGATCTTCTTGCCCTTCAGATCCGCCAGTTTCGGCACCGACTTGCCCGGCGCGACCGCGAGTTTCAAGGCGGTGGTGCTGGTCTGATAGGACGCGATGATCGGCACGTCCTGCCCGGCTACCAAGGCGTGGATCGGCGGGACGTCACCGACCTGCGCGACATCGGCGGCGCCCGCGCGGAACGCCTCCAGGATGGCCGGACCGCCGATGAAATTGGCGAACTCCACCTTGAACGGCAGCTTGTCGAGCTCACCGGAGAGGCGCAGCACGGACTGCAGGCGCTCGGATTGGTCGGCGACCACCAGGGTGGTTCCGGCGGGAACCTCGGTGGGCAGCGGTCCGTCGGCGGTGGGACCGACCGGCTTGTCGTCCTTCGCGCAGCCGGTGAGTCCGAGAGTCGCGACGGTCGCCACGGCGAGCAATGCGGCGGTCGCGCGGCCGCGGAGGCCGAACCGGAACGTACTTGGTCGGAACATAGCCGAATTGAAACAAGACGAAACCGGCGGGAAAACGGTTTGTCTCAGCCTGGTTCGAACCCCTCAGCGAGGCGGCGCGGCCACCGTCGTCGACCGGACCTGCTGCTGATAGCGCTGCACGAACGGCAGGATCTGCTGCTCGATCACCGTGTTGTACTCCCGCGGGCGCTGCATCGGATTGGCGTGCCCGGTGTTTCGCGCCAGCACCACCAGCAGCGTGCCGTCCACTCCGCCGGACTGCTCGATCAGCACCCGGTGGGAGTACTCGACGTCGACCACGCGGTCGGCGCTCGCGTCGCGCGGCCGGATGAAGACGATGGCGGGCCGCGGCTTGTCCGCGACGGGCTGGGCCAGGGTGCGCAGGTCGTCGGTCGCGCCACCGGCCACGATGGCGGTGAACTGCGATTCGATCAGACCGTTGCTCGCGGCGTCGCGCGAGACGATCTTCTCCCGCAGCACTTCCGTCAGCACCTCGCCCAGCTTGCCGAAGCGGATGCCGGGGACACTGTCGCCGCGGTCGAGGAAACGGTCGCGACGGGCATAGGTCTCCACGGCCAGCCGCAGCGCCCGGCTTTCGCGGGCTCCGGGCAGCCAGCCCATCCAGCGCAGCATGTCCTCACCGCGCCCGCGGCTCTCCGGCCGGACGGCGTTCAGGTCCACCGGCGTGCAGTCCAGCACCACCCCGACCAGTCTGCGATCGCTGTCGCGGTGAATGTGTTCGGCGACCTCCAGCGCGATCACACCGCCCATGCTGTGGCCGACGAGCACGACGTTGCGCAGGCCGGACAGTTCGGCGGCGCGCACCACGAGGTCGGCGATCACCTTGGTGTCGAGGCCCTCGTTGTCGTAGCGGATCGCCCACACCATGCCCATTCTGCGCAGAGCGGGCAGCGCGGCGGCGGTGTCACTGGCGTCGAGCCCGCCGAGCCCGACCAGGTCCACCACGACGGTGTCCCAGTTCTGCGGGTCCACCGGCGGGGCGACGGGCAGGATGGCCGGCTCGGTGCGCGCCAGTCGCACCTGTTCCGGCGCGACGTCGTACTTCCAGTACTGCGCGAATACCACGAGTCCGGTCAGCAGCAGTGCGGCCACCCTGAGCAGCGTCACCTTGGTACGGCGCAACGTCTTCCACCCGTGCCCCAGGCTCGTGTCCCGCAGCCGAGCTCGGCGTCGCGCGTCGTCCCAGTCGGAGACGGTGGACGGGTGCCGGGCGTCCATCGGCGACATCCATCCCACTGTAGGCACGGGAGTGGACGGTCGCCACGAACCCGCTACCGCTCAGCGTGCTGCCTCGGCGATCGCCGCGAGTTTGCCGAGCGAGATCCGCCAGCCGAGTTCGTTGTCCTCGGGGGTGATGGCATCCGGAAGACCTTCGTGCATCGCCACGATATCGGTGCCGCCCCCGGCGTCGCCGAGGACATAGGTGATGGTTTGCTTGCCGGTCGCCGCTGGATCGTCGGTCTCGACCTGAATGACCCCCACCACCTGCTCGTCCGGGATCAGCCGGGCGAAACGACCGTGGTAGGTGTCGCCGTTCGTGGTGGTGTCGCCGGTACCGGTGGGCTCGTCGGCGGTGAACGTGATGCGGAACACGCCGCCTTCGGTGGGATCGAATTCGTGCACGCGGCTGGTCATTCCCTCGGGCCCCACCCAGTGCCGCACCGATTCCGCGTCCAACAGCAGGCGGTAGACAGTCGCGCGGGGCGCGCGCACGTGCCACCGGATCCATGTCGCGGTCATGCGTCTCACTCTAGGCAGCGGCACCGACATACTCACGCAGCGCTTTGCGCCGAGCGGGGCGAGGGCCAGTGATCCAGCTCGGCGGAGGACCCGCCCGCGCCGTCTTCGCCGTGACGCCCGAACATGGCAGCGGCGTCAGCACTTCCGATGAACTCGGCCAGCTCCTCCGCCCCGTCCCCGGGCACGACCGCGCACCCGAACTTCCGAACAACCCGACCAGCCCCTCCGCCCGCAACCCCGGACACGACCACGCACCCGAACTTCCGAGCGACTCGGCCAGCTGATCCGAGGTTTCGCCCGCGGGCGACTCGTCAGCGGAACGGTGACCAAGCGGGATCGAACCAGCCCGGGGCGGCGGCGGTGAAACGCGCACGCTGCCAGCCGCCCGCTCCCTCCGGCACCGAGCCCACCAGATCGACGCCGGTGACGCGGGACAGATCGGTGCGGTTGCACTCGGCGGCCAGGTCCGGTTCGGCGGGCCAGGAGCCGATCACCAGGCCCGCGCATCGCACGCCCGCCGAGTGCAGTGCGCGGGTGGTCAGTTCGGTGTGGTTGAGCGTGCCCAGCCCGGCCGCGGTGACCAGCAGGACGGGCGCGCCGAGTTTCTGCGCGAGGTCGAGCAAGGTGAAATCACCGAGGCGCACCAGCAATCCGCCCGCGCCCTCGACCAGGACGAGGTCCGCGTCGGACAGGGCATCGACGGCGGCGGCGGTGTCGGCGAGGGTCAGTTCCGGCAGCCCGGCGCGGCGGGCTGCGGTGTCGGGCGCCAGCGGGTCCGGGTAGCGGGCGAGTTCGACCGTCCGGGTGACGCCGGACAGCCGCTGGATCTCCGCGAGGTCACCGGGTTCGCCGGCCGCGACACCGGTCTGGCCCGGCTTGCACACCGCCACCGAACGACCGTTGGCCCGCGCCATGGCGGCGACCGCCGCGGTGACGACGGTCTTGCCGACGTCGGTGGAGGTTCCGGTGATCAGCAGGACGGTCACGCGGGCACCGCCTCGCGCGCCTCGGCCAGTACGTCACCGAGCACCGTCGCGATGGCGTCGAGTTCGGCCGCGGTGAGATTCGCCCGCGCGGTCAGCCGCAGTCGCGACGTGCCCTCCGGAACCGTCGGCGGACGGAAGCAGCCCACGGCCAGCCCGCGCGCCCGGCACGCCTGGGCGGCGTCGAAGGCGACCTGCGCCGGGCCGAGCACGACCGGCACCACCGCCGAGGGGGGCGTGGGCACACCGGCGATCCGCGCGATGTCCGCGGCGCGAGCCAGTACCCGCCCGGCCAGCTCCGGTTCGGCGCGCAGCACGCGCAGGGCGGCCCGTGCGGCGCCGACGGCGGCGGGCGCGAGCCCGGTGTCGAAGATGAACGTGCGCGCGGCGTCGACGAGGTGGGCGCGCACCCGCGCACTCGCCAGCACCACACCGCCTTGCGCGGCAAGGGATTTCGACAGGGTCGCGGTGATCACCAGGTCCGGCGCGCCGGCCAGGCCCGACTCGTGCACCAACCCGCGCCCGCCTGCGCCGCGCACGCCCAGGCCGTGCGCCTCGTCCACCACCAGCACCGCCGCGTTGGCCCTGGTCACCCGATGCAGTTCGGCCAGCGGGGCGAGGTCGCCGTCGGCGCTGAACACCGAATCGGTGAGCACCAGCGCACGGTCCTCGGTTCGCTCCGACAACAGCCGGTCCACCGCCGCGACGTCACGGTGCGGCGCGATCTCCACCCGGGCGCGGGAGAGCCGGCACGCGTCCACCAGCGACGCGTGGCTGCCCGCGTCGGAGACCACCAGCGAGCCGCGTCCGGCGAGCGCGGTGACCGCGCCCAGGTTGGCCGCGTACCCGGAGGCGAACACGAGTCCGGCTTCGGCGCCGACGAATTCGGCCAGCTCGGTTTCCAGCAGTTCGTGCTCGGTGGTGGTCCCGGTGACCAGGCGCGACCCGGTCGCCCCCGCGCCCCAGCGGCGCACCGACTCGATCGCGCCCTCGATCACGTCGGGATGGTGGACCAGGCCGAGGTAATCGTTCGAGGCGAGGTCGATCGATGTCGCCCGCGCGGCGCGCGGGCGCAGCTCCCGGCGCAGTCCCGCGGCCACGCGCGCGGCCGCGCGTTCGTCCAGCCAGCTCAGCGGATCGGTAGTCACAGCTGAGCAGCATACTTGAACACCGTTCAGGACGCCCGCTGGTACCGTGGGGCAGTCGTTGGTGATGGTCACCGGCCCGCGGTGACGAAGTTTCACCGGGGAGGAACACGGCCGGATGCCGCGGTGGGCGATAGTCGTCGAGGAAACAACGGGCTCGGGCGAGCACAAGCGCTGGTCACCCCGGATCCTCACGGAAGTGGTCGGCACGCGCGCGCAGGCACTGGCGAAGCTGGCCGGGGTACTGCCCACCTACACGCCGGAGCATCCCAAACTGCGCGGCCGCCGCGTCGTCCTGCGCGACGGCGACACCTATCTGCTGATGGTGCGCGGCTGGTCGGACGATTACCACTGCATCTTCCGGGTCTGGGAGATCTTGTCGGACAGCGATCGTCCCGAGATCGCGGGGAATCCGCCCGGCGCGCACGGACGGCTCACGGACCGGTGAACCAATTCGGCGTGTCGAGCCGGAACAGTTCGCCGGGCGTCAGCTCGCGCAGATCGCGTTCCAACGCGGCCAGCCGGTCCGCGCCGAGCCGCTCGGCCCAGCGATCGCGGATCCGGTCGAAGGTGCGCGCCGAGCGCGTCAGCACGTCCTCCGCCCGTTCGGTCAGCGTGTAGACCTTGCGCCGCGCGTCGGTCGGATCGTGTCCGCGACACAGGTAGCCCAGCCGCTCCAGCGCCTCGATGTGCTTGCCCGCGGCCTGTTTCGAGACGCCGAGCGCGCGCCCGAGGTCCGCGGCCGTACACCCGTAGGGCCCGCCCGCGCGGCCGACCGCCTGGAAGACGAAACCGTGCATCGGCCGCAACGCGTCGTGCCCGTGCTCGGCCAGGTCGGCGTGCACCTCGTCGATCACGGTGCGGAAACCGAGCAGCATGCGCAGCGGCAACTCGTAGCCACCCGCGTCACTTGACATGATGGACAACCTCGTTAACTATATGGACAACCTTATTGTCTATCTTAGAGGTGGTAGCCCGATGACCGTCATCCGACACTCCGACACCCGCCGCACCGAGACCCCGAGCGGCGTCATGACCACGCTCGCCTCCCCCACCCAGGGCGGCTCGCAGCTCGCGCTGTGGCGGGTCGAGGTTCCCGCGGACACCGCGGGACCGCTGCACTTCATCGACGCCGAGCAGATCTGGACCGTCCTCGCGGGGCGGATCGACGTCGCCATCGACGGCACGGAACTGACAGCGGCCGAGGGCGATACGGTGATCCTTCCGCCGAACGCGCTGCGGCAGGTGCGCACCGCGGAGGGCTTCACCGCCATCGTCACCGCACCGGCGGGCGCCCGGGCCGGAACTCCCGACGGCGACGGCACGATCGTCCCGCCGTGGATCGCCTGACCGGTCACCGACCGTCCTGCGCGGCCACCGCGGCGCGCATCCCGGCGGTGATCGTGGCGATGTCGGCGGAGGTGCTGATGAACGGCGGCATGACGTACACCAGGTTGCGGAACGGGCGCAGCCACACCCCGGCCGCCACCGCAGCGTCGGTCGCGGCGCGCATGTCGACCGGGCGCTCCAGCTCGATCACCCCGATCGCGCCGAGCACCCGCGCGTCGGCCACGCCGGGCAGGTCGCGCGCCGGAGCCAGGCCCGCCGTCAGCTCCGTTTCGATCCGGGTCACCTCGCCGCGCCAGTCGCGCGAGCGCAGCAGCTCGATCGACGCGACGGCCACCGCGCAGGCCAGCGGGTTGCCCATGAAGGTGGGCCCGTGCATGAGCCCGCCGTGCGCCGCGCTGATCGTCTCGGCGATCCGCGCGGTGCACAGTGCGGCGGCGAGGGTGAGGTAACCACCGGTCAGCGCTTTGCCGACGCACATCACGTCCGGGCTCACCCCCGCCTGGTCAGCAGCGAAAAGAGTTCCGGTGCGGCCGAATCCGGTCGCGATCTCGTCGAAGACCAGCAGCACGCCGTGTTCATCGCACAGCCTGCGCAGGTCGGTGAGGTAATCGGGGTGATGCCAACGCATCCCGCCCGCGCCCTGCACCACCGGCTCCACGATGACCGCCGCGAGTTCGCCCGCGTGCGCGGCGATCAGGCGATCGAGTTCCGCCGCATACTCCGGCCGGTAGTCGCGCGGCGGCACCGGCGCGAACACCTGGTCGGCCAGGATGTCGGTCCATAGCGAGTGCATGCCGCCTTCCGGATCGCACACGCTCATGGGAGTGAACGTGTCGCCGTGATACCCGCCGCGCCAGGTGAGCAGGCGGCGCTTCTCCGGTTTGCCCAGCGAACGCCAGTACTGCAGGCACATCTTCACCGCGACCTCGACCGACACCGAGCCGGAGTCGCACAGGAACACCTTGTCCAGCCCGGCCGGCGTCGCTTCGACCAGCAGCTCGGCCAGCCGGGCCGCCGGCTCGTGGGTGAGCCCGCCGAACATCACGTGACTCATCCGCCGCGCCTGGTCGAGCAGCGCGGCGTCGAGCGCCGGATGCCGGTAGCCGTGGATCGCGGCCCACCAGGAACTCATGCCGTCGACCAGCTCGCGCCCGTCGGCCAGGGTCAGCCTGGTTCCCGCGGCGGCGGCCACCACCAGCGGTTCGGTTGTCGCGGGGAAGCCGCCGTAGGGATGCCAGACGTGCTCGGCGTCGAGTGCGGTGATCTGGTCGGGGGTCAGTGCCACAGGAATCCTCGCGTCACGGCCCCGGCCGTCCGGGGCGGCTTGAACGCCGTTCAAGTTAGCACCCGAGCTGGGCGGGTCCGCAAGGGTGGGCGAAGTTCCACCGTTTCCCCACTCGGCGGCAGCGACGCGGAATATTCTTTGACGAAGTCAAAGAATGGAGCCGACGTGACCGCTGCCGCACCCGCCGACATCGCCGCCGTCCGCGAATTCAACCGCCACTACACCCGGGTGATCGGCGTACTGGGCGAAGGACTGCACGACAGCCGGTACTCGCTCACCGAAGCACGGATCCTGTTCGAGCTGGCCGCATCCGACACGACCGAAGTGGTCGCGCTGCGGCATGCCCTCGACCTCGACGCCGGCTATCTCAGCCGCATCCTGGCCCGCTTCGAACAGGCCGGCCTGGTGCGGCGCAACCGCTCCGGCAGCGACGGCCGACGCCAGGAAGTCCGGCTGACCGATCAGGGCCGGGAAGTCTTCGCGACGCTCGATCGGCGCTCCAGCGACGAAGTGGGCGCGTTGCTCGACGCGCGGCACCCGGCGGCCCGTGCCCGCCTGATCACCGCCATGCGCACCATCCAGCAGATCCTGGACCAGCCCGCCGATTCGCCTTCGTGCACGCTGCGCGCGCCGCGCTCCGGCGACTACGGCTGGGTGATCCAGCGCCACGCGGAGCTCTACGCGAACGAATACGGCTGGGACGGGACCTACGAGGAGCTGATCGTGCGCATCGTGGCCGACTACCTGGCTTCCCGCGACGAGCAGCGCGAGCGTGCCTGGATCGCGGAGTCCGACGGCCGTCCGGTGGGCAGTGTCTTCTGCGTCCGCGAGGACGACACCACCGCGCGGCTGCGCCTGCTGCTGGTCGAACCCACCGCCCGCGGCTTGGGCGTCGGCTCGGCGCTGGTGGAGGAATGCTTGCGTTTCGCCACCGCCGCGGGATATCGGGAGATCGTGTTGTGGACCAACGACGTGCTCACCGCCGCGCGGCGCGTGTATCAGCGGGCGGGGTTCGAACTCGTCGACCAGAGCCCGCATCACAGCTGGGGACACGACCTGGTCGGTCAGACCTGGCGGCGATCGCTCACGCCCGCGGACTGACGCGCGCCCGGCCCGCGCGCGGTGCGTCACCACCCCTGCCCGCCGGTCGGCCGGATCCACCTGACGCGCCACCAGCCACGCACTCGGCGGCCTGGCGCACCTCGCGATACTTCTCGGCTACCGCCGCCGCTGGTTGGAAAACCTCTCCGACCTCCCCTGATCAACTCGGCCACAACCACCCGCACAGCGGAGCGCCCGCCTGCCGCTACTGTCGTTGCCATGGCTCAGCCCGACGCAGCGCCCGGCGACGCGACACCACTGGGTGTCTGGCCCGGCACCGCCTATCCCCTCGGGGCCACCTACGACGGCGCGGGCACCAATTTCTCGGTGTTCTCGGAAGTTGCCGACGCGGTCGAACTCTGCCTGATCGAGGGGGACGGCGCCGAGACCCGGATCGCGCTCGACGAGGTAGACGGCTACGTCTGGCATGCCTACCTGCCGGGGATCGATCCCGGGCAGCGTTACGGGTTCCGGGTGCACGGCCCGTACGACCCCGACCGTGGCCTGCGCTGCGATCCGAGCAAGTTGCTGCTCGATCCGTACGGCAAGGCGTTCGACGGTGACTTCGACGATCACCCCTCGCTCTACACCCACGGTCTGGACTCCCTCGGCCACACCATGACCGGCGTGGTGATCAACCCGTACTTCGACTGGGGCGCCGACCGTGCGCCCAACCGCCCCTACCACGAGACGGTGATCTACGAGGCGCACGTCAAAGGCATGACGATGACCCATCCCGAGGTGCCGGAGGAATTGCGCGGCACCTACTCCGGCATCGCGCACCCCGCGATCGTCGACCATCTGAAGGGATTGGGGGTCACCGCGATCGAACTGATGCCGGTGCACCAATTCCTGCACGATCGCGTGCTGCTGGACCAGGGACTGCGGAACTACTGGGGGTACAACAGCTTCGGCTACCTCGCGCCGCACAACGAGTACGCGACGATGGACCGCGCCGGGTCAGCGGTCACCGAGTTCAAGGCGATGGTGCGCGCGCTGCACGCCGAAGGCATCGAGGTGATCCTCGACGTGGTCTACAACCACACCGCCGAGGGCAACCACCGCGGCCCGACGATCGGTTTCCGCGGCATCGACAACGCCGCCTATTACCGCTTGGTCGACGACGACCCGTCGCACTACATGGATTACACGGGCACCGGCAACAGCCTCAACGTGCGTCACCCGCACACCTTGCAGCTGATCATGGACTCGCTGCGCTACTGGATCCTGGAGATGCACGTCGACGGCTTCCGCTTCGATCTGGCCGCGACGCTGGCGCGGGAGTTGCACGACGTGGACCGGCTCTCGACGTTCTTCGACCTGGTGCAGCAGGACCCGGTGGTCAGCCAGGTCAAACTGATCGCCGAGCCGTGGGACGTCGGCGAGGGCGGCTACCAGGTGGGCAACTTCCCCGGCCTGTGGACGGAGTGGAACGGCAAATACCGCGACACCGTCCGCGACTACTGGCGCGGCGAACCGGCGACGCTGGGCGAGTTCGCCTCCCGGCTCACCGGCTCCTCGGACCTGTACGAGGCCACCGGCCGCAGGCCGAGCGCCAGCATCAACTTCGTCACCGCGCACGACGGGTTCACGTTGCGCGACCTGGTGTCCTACAACGAGAAGCACAACGAGGCCAACGGCGAGGGCAACCGGGACGGCGAGAGCTGGAACCGCTCGTGGAACTGCGGCGCCGAAGGCCCGACCGACGATCCGGGCATCCTCGCCCTGCGCGCCCGGCAGAGCCGCAACCTGCTGGCGACGCTGATGCTCAGCCAGGGCGTGCCGATGCTCGCGCACGGCGACGAGATGGGCCGCACCCAGCACGGCAACAACAACGTCTACTGCCAGGACTCCCCGCTGGCCTGGATGGACTGGTCCCTGCGGGAGGAGAACGCCGATCTGCTCGAATTCACCCGCGCGGTGGTGGCGTTGCGCACCGAACACCCCGTCTTCCGGCGTCGCCGCTTCTTCGCGGGCGGGCCGATCCGGTCGGCGGACAACGCCCGCGATATCGCCTGGCTCACCCCGTCCGGCGAGGAGATGACCGAAGCGGACTGGGACAGCGGATTCGGCAAGTCGCTGGCGGTCTACCTCAACGGCGAAGCGATCCCCGAACCGGGCCCGCGCGGCGAGCGGATCACCGACGATTCGTTCCTGTTGTGTTTCAACGCCCATGACGCGGCTATCGACTTCGTGCTACCGAGCACCGGCGACGGCACGGAGTGGTCGGTAGCACTGGATTGCTCGACGCCGACCGGCCTGGCCGACGCCGGGTATCCCGGCGGCGCGACCGTCGCCGTCGAAGCTCGCTGTCTCCTCGTCCTCCGCCTGGCCGCCTGACCCGAATGCCGATGAACGCACCCGATTCCACCGAGACGCACGTGACCGACCCGGTATCCCTGCGCCGCAAGCCCGCACTCCAGACCACGATCCGCAGCGCCTACCGGCTACAGCTGCGCCCGGACGCGCTGACCTTCGCCGAGGCGCGCGCCATCGCGGAATACCTGCAGCAGCTGGGCATCTCGCACCTGTATCTGTCGCCGATCCTCACCGCGACACACGGTTCGACGCACGGCTACGACGTCACCGACCCGACCACGGTCTCCGCCGCGCTCGGCGGCCCCACCGGGCTCAAGGCCCTCGCCGACGAGGTGCGCAGCCGTGGCATGGGACTGATCGTGGACTTGGTGCCCAATCACGTCGGCGTGGCCGATCCGCGGCAGAACGTATGGTGGTGGGACGTCCTGCGCAACGGCCAGGAGTCGCGGTTCGCGCCGTACTTCGACATCGATTGGAGCCCGGGCAACGGCGCGGGCGGACGGCTGGCGCTGCCGGTGCTGCAGAGCGAGAACGACCCGGCCGCGTTGACCGTGGACCGATCCGGCGCCGAACCCATGCTCGCCCTGCACGATCTGCGTTTCCCGATCGCGCCGGGCACCGACGGCGACAACGCCCTGCGCATCCACGACAAACAGCACTACCGGCTGGTGAGCTGGAAGGCCGGGCTGTGCACCTACCGGCGGTTCTTCGCGGTCAGCAGCCTGGCCGCGATCCGGCAGGAGAACCCCGAGGTCTTCGAGCTCACCCACCGTGAGCTCGCCGCGTGGTGCGAGCACGACCTGATCGACGGCGTGCGGATCGACCATCCGGACGGCCTGGCCGATCCCGCCGGGTACCTCACCCGGTTGCGCAGGCTGATCGGCCCGCACCGGCTGCTGCTGGTGGAGAAGATCCTGGCCAACCGTGAGCCGCTGGACGCGACCCTGCCGATCGACGGAACCACCGGCTACGAGGCGCTCGCCGACTTCGGCGGCGTGCTGATCGATCCGCGCGGCGAGCACGCGCTCACCGAGCTCTCGCGCCGCGTCGCCGGGCACGGCAGCGACCGGGCCTGGATCGGCGAGACCGAGCACCGGATCAAGCGCGCGGTCGCGGAGACCATTCTGGCGCCGGAGATCCGGCGGCTGGTGGCCGCGATCAAACAGGACGCGAACGCCGAGAGTTTCGACACCATGGCGCTGACCAACGCCACCATCGAGGTGCTGGCGTTCATGCCGGTGTACCGGGCCGACTACGCGCCGCTGGCCGGGATGGCGGGCGCGGTGATCGCCGAGGTGGAGAAGCGCAACAGCGAGCTCACCGCGCCGCTGGCGGTCCTGGTCGCGGCGCTGGCCGCCGACGGGGCCGCGGCGGTGCGCTTCAGCCAGGTCTGCGGCGCGGTGACCGCGAAGGCGGTCGAGGACACCATGTTCTATCAGGCCGCGCGGCTGGTCTCGTTGCAGGAGGTGGGCGGCAACCCGGCGCGTTTCGGCCACTCGCTCAACGAGTTCCATCTGTCCATGAGCCAGCGCGCGCAGCTGTGGCCCGCCACACTGACGACGCTGTCCACCCACGACACCAAACGCGGCGAGGACGTGCGCGCCCGCATCGGCGTCCTGTCCCAGGCCGCGGAGACCTGGGCGCGCAACGTCGACTCCTGGCTGGAGACGGCCCCCGCGCCGGACGGTGCGACGGCGCTGTTCCTGCTACAGAACATGTTCGGCGTGTGGCCCGCGGACGGCAGGCCCGCCGCGTCGGTGCCCGGTCTGCGCGAACGGTTGCACGCGTTCGCCGAGAAGGCGATGCGGGAGGCGAACACCAAGACCTCCTGGGAGGAGCCGGACGCCGAGTTCGAGGCCGCCGTGCACGCCTGGCTGGACGCGGTGATCGACGGGCCGGTGGGCTCCGAACTCGGCGACCTGGTGCACGAGCTGGCCCCGCACGCTTGGTCGGACGCGCTGGCGCAGAAACTGCTGCAACTGTGCGGGCCGGGCATCCCGGACGTCTACCAGGGCTGCGAGCTGTGGGAGGACTCCCTCGTCGACCCGGACAACCGCAGGCCGGTGGACTTCGCCGCCCGCGCGGGCATGCTGCAATCGCTCACCGGCACACCGGCGCTGGACACCACCGGCGCGGCGAAGATGTGGATCGTCGCCTACGCGCTGTGGTTGCGTCGCGAACGTCCCGACTGCTTCGTCGGCGGCGCCTACCGGCCGCTGTTCGCGACCGGCGACCACGCGAGCAAGGTGGTGTCCTACGCCCGCGGCCGTGCGGGCGAGCCGCCCGAGGTGATCGTCGCCGCCACCCGCCACAGCGTGGGCCTGGCCGAGACCGGATGGGGCGACACGTTCCTCGACCTGCCCGCGGGCAGCTGGACCGATCGGCTGACCGGGCACACCTTCCAGGGCCGGGCGCGGCTGGAGAAGATGTTCGGCAGGCTGCCGGTCGCCCTACTGGTGCGCTGAGAGCTGGAGCGCGGACGCGTCGGCCGGCACGGGGACGTGCTCGAGCTCCTTCTCGAACACACCGCGTACCTGCTCGAAGGTCTTCTCCGGGATCACACCGCCCAGCTCCGCGCGCCACCGGCGCAGGTTCGCGGGCTGGTAGTCCAGCGCGTCCTGCGTGCTGGCCGACAGCCGCACGCCCTGATCGGTGGGCGTGGCGATCCGCCGCCAGGAGTCCCAGTGGAAGCGGGGGCTGCGCGGATTGCGCAGCGTGCGCAGTACGTTCAGGATGCGGTAGCCGATGCTCAGCGAATCGTGCAGCCGCATGTGATCGCCGTCGGTGGTGTCGCAGCGCTTCGACAGCGCGGCCAGCCGGTCGCGGTCGAAGGCCAGACCGACCGACTCCGCCTCGCGGACCATCCACTGCAAGGTCGCGTCGGACAGACCGCATTCGGCGTAGCCGCCCCCGATATCGCTGTGCACGCCGGGGAACCACACCTGCTTGACCCGCTCGAACCCGCGCCGGTACTTCACGGTCGGTTCGACCGGCACCTCCCACACGGACGGCTCGAAGTTGCGCCGCCGCTCGTCGATGGCCAGCGCCTGGCGGGCGCAGTGCACGTGACGCGAGAGCTTGACATCGTGGAAGCGGTGGCGCAGCGAGGTGATGCCGGGGACTCCAAGCGCGCCGACGGTGTCGAACACGCCGAGGAAATCGATCTTCGCTCTCCTGCAGTGCTTCCGGCGGAACTCCTGCCACTCCCGCGGCTCCGCCGGGTCCGGGTCTTCGGGCGTGGGCGCGGGCGGGGGCTGCCGGTAGATGCGCAATGCTTCCGGGTACTTGCCCTCGATCATCGCCTCCGGGGTCATGATCCCGATGCGGCTGATCAGGCCGGCCAGGCTGCGCGCGGTGAACGCGCCGCGACTGAAGCCGAAGATGTAGATCTCGTCGCCCTTCTCCCAGTTCAAGGCGAGATGCCAGTAGGCGGACGACAGGTTCGCCTCGAGACCGAGACCGAAGGCGCCGCCCATCAGGCGATCGCTGAGAAAGCCGCGCGCGCCCGGACCGGAGACGTAGGTGACCCACTGCTGGATCGTCTCTCCCGCAGGCCCCGGCGCGTCGAACCGGATCGTCTGGGCGATCTTGACAATATTCGAAACCGTGCTGCTCGATTCGGCCTTCCAGGTGCCGTCGCAACATACAACCAGGCGTTTCATGCGCTGATCCTCCCGCTGGTATCCCATCGAAACCCGCGTACTCGACTACTCGAATTCATCGCGTGGGACGGGAGAGCGTTAATGCGGAGGACTTACGGCGTGCCGCCGGACCGGTCGTCGAGACCCGCGAACGCCATGCCGATCAGCCACCGGGCCGCGCCGAGCGCCGCCGCGACGAGGACCGCGATCTGCGACGATCCTGTGATCAGGGCCAGGACCAGGCAGCTCACCAGCCCGACGACCAGTGCGTCGAGCTTGTAGGCCGGCCACGCGGAGCCCGCGATGTCGATCGTGGTGCCGCGCGCCGAGGAGTGAACGACCGCCATCTCCTCAGGGTAGTCGGAATTCGAAGTTCGGGCCAGCGAACTTTTGTCGCAGGGAACACAGCGAATCGCCGCGGCGTTGCCGCAGACATGCCATTGACAGGTGAATACGAACCGAGCACATCCGGCTGGGCCCGCGAGCAAGCCGAGAAGTACGAGAACTCCGGCGGCACCGAGGGCGCGACCTTGCAAGGCAAGCCGATCATCCTGCTCACCACCAAAGGTGCGAAGACCGGCAAGCTGCGCAAGACACCGCTGATGCGGGTGGAGCACAACGGCGAGTACGCCGTGGTCGCCTCTTTGGGCGGCGCGCCGAAGCACCCCGTCTGGTACTACAACATCAAGGCCGAACCGCATGTAGAGCTGCGCGACGGCACGGTCAACAAGGATTACACCGCGCGCGAGGTCTTCGGCGAGGAGAAGGCGCGGTGGTGGGAGCGCGCGGTCGAGGTGTGGCCCGACTACGCGAACTATCAGACCAAGACCGACCGTCAGATCCCCGTCTTCGTCCTCACGCCCAGGTAGCTCCTACGCAGGTAGCCAGCGTGTCACCGCCACCCGCCGCAGGTCACCGCCGCAGCGGGTGGCACCATGATTCGGGTGTCCAATCCGCTTGATGTCCTCGACGCATTGTCCGCTTCTCGCCCCGCGCTCACCGCGGACGAGATCGATGCTGCCCACAAGCGAATTGCCGACGTCATCGATCCGACCCCGCTACAGCGCAGCGAACGGCTGTCCCAGCTGACCGGGGCGAACGTCTACCTGAAGCGCGAAGACCTCAGCCCGGTGCGCTCCTACAAGCTGCGCGGCGCCTACAACCTGGTGGTCCAGCTGACCGAGGACGAGCGCGCCGCGGGCGTCGTCGCGGCCAGCGCGGGCAACCACGCCCAAGGCGTCGCGTTCGCCTGCCAGGCGATGGGGATCAAGGGCCGCATCTACGTGCCGACCACGACGCCGAAGCAGAAGCGTGACCGTATCCGGGTGCACGGCGGCGAGTTCGTCGAACTGATCGCGGTCGGCGAGACCTACGACGCCGCCGCCGCGGCCGCCGCCGCCGACGTGGAACGCACCGGCGCCACCATGGTGCCGCCGTTCGACGACACGCGCACCGCGGCCGGTCAGGGCACCATCGCCGCGGAGATCCTGGAGCAGCTGCCCACCTCGCCCGACCTGGTGATCGTGCCGGTGGGCGGCGGCGGCTGCCTGGCCGGTATCGGCACCTACCTGCGGGCGCGCTCGCCACAGACCGCCATCCTCGGCGTGGAGCCCGCGGGCGCGGCCTCGATGACCGCGGCGCTGGTGGCCGGCGGTCCGGTCACGCTGCCGGAGATCGATCCGTTCGTGGACGGCGCCGCGGTGCGCCGGGTCGGCACCGTGCCGTACGCCGCGGTGTCCGGTTTCGGCGGGCGGGTGGTCTCGCACGCCTCGCTGCCGTTGCTCACCACCACCGAATCTCCGCGCGGCGCGGGAGCTTTCCAGATGATGCAGGTCGACGAGGGCGCGATCTGCACGACCATGCTCGACCTGTACCAGAACGAGGGCATCATCGCCGAGCCCGCGGGCGCGCTCACCACCACGGCGCTGGCGGAGATCACCGTGGAGCCGGGCTCGACGGTGGTGTGCCTGGTATCCGGCGGCAACAACGACGTGTCCCGCTACGGCGAGATCATCGAGCGCTCGCTCGTGCACAGCGGCCTCAAGCACTACTTCCTGGTGGATTTCCCGCAGGAACCCGGTGCGCTGCGCCGTTTCCTCAACGAGGTGCTCGGCCCGGACGACGACATCACGCTGTTCGAGTACGTCAAGCGCAACAACCGGGAGACGGGCGCGGCGCTGGTCGGCATCGAACTCGGCGCGCCGGACGGGCTGGCGCCGTTGCTGGACCGGATGCGGCACTCTCCGATCCAGTGCGAGCGCCTCGAGCCCGATTCACCGGCTTACCGCTACCTGACCTGACCCGGAATCCGTGCGCGTCCGGTGTCAGCGTCTACACCGCCGGTACCGGGCGCGTCTGCCCTCCCGAACATCACGCCGCCGGTACCGGATGCCCCCACGCCCTTGGACGTCACGCCGCCGGTACCGGCCCCTCGGACATCACGCCACCGGTGCACCGGGCCACGTCACGCCGCCTCGGCCGTCACGCCGCTGAACACCTGATGCCCTCGGACGTCACGCCACCGGTGCGGGACGCCGTTACGCCCTCTCGGAAACGTCACACCACCGGTCGAACGGGTGCCCCGAGCCCGCTCGGACAGCACGCCGGGGGCCTCAGGCCGCCTTGGGCGTCTCCGTGGCCGGGATCCGGCGCCGGGAAGCGCGCAGGCAGTTCAGCATGAGCGGCAGCAGCCAGAATGCCACCGTCTGGTCGTAGCTGAGCTGGGCGGCGGACAACCGGTTGTGCACGAAGCCGACCGACAGGCCCAGCCGTGGTTCGGCCCAGCCGAAGGAGCCGCCCAGGCCGATGTGCCCGAACCCGGCGTGAGCGCCCGGCATCGGCAGGGAGTGGTAGCCCAGGCGCCACATCATCGGCAGGTAGAACAGCGCGCGATCGGGCTGGTAGGTCTCGATGCGGCGCAGGGCCTTCATGGTGTGGCGACCGAGGTATCTGCGGTCGGCCACGGTGCCGTCGCCCGCGAGCGCGCCGTACAACTGGGCCAGCGCGGGGGCAGTGGCCACGCCGTTGCCCGCGCCGAGTTCGGTGTCCAGGATCGGCGGGCTCGCGCCTTCCAGAATGGCTTCCAGGCCGGGGAGGAACAGGCAGCGGGTGGCGGCGCCGAGCGCGCCGGGGATCCGGTGACTCCGGCCGAGAACAGCCGCACCCAAGGGTTTTCCGAGCGCGCTGAGCTGGGTGCCCGCCAGCGGGGCGTAGATGGTCGGCGAGCCGGCGGGCGGCTTGCCCAAATGCAGTCCTTCGATGCCGAGTGGTTCGGCGACCTCCGTGCGGATCAATTCCCCCAGGCTGATGCCGGTGATCGAGCGAGTCAGGCCGCCGATCAGCCAGCCGAAGGTGAGCGCGTGGTAGGTGGGCACGCCGAGCAGGCGGTCGGGCTTCGCCGCGGCCAGGCGCTGTTCCATGAGCTCGTGATCCAGCACGTCGGCCAGGCCGCCGGTCGCGATGGGGGCCAGCGCGGACAGTCCAGCCCGGTGGGTGAGCAGATGGCGAACGGTGATCTTGCGCTTGCCGTTGGCGCCGAACTCCGGCCAGTACTCCGCGACCGGGGCGGAGTAGTCGAGCAACCCGCGATCGGCGAGACGATGGACGACGGTGGCGGCGATCCCTTTGGTGGCCGAGAAGATGATCGTGCCGGTGTCCCTGGTCCACGGAGCGTCACCGCCGGAGCCGACCCAGATGTCCACCAGCGGCTCTCCGTGCCGGTGCAGCGTGAACGCCGCGCCCGCACCCCGGCGATTGCCGAACGCCCGTGCGAAAGCGCGCACGAACGGTGCGAATTCGGCGGCGGCGCTGCCACCCATCCCCGGGGGAAGAACCGCGAGGTCCCCGGAAGCGACGTTGCTCATCTCTCCACGGTAATGGCATGGGACGATTCCGGCAAAGTACCTGTCTCGGACAGTTGCACGCCCGTTACCGGGCGACCGCCCGAAAGCCTGCCGCGAGCTGGGGTTCCACGCGCTCAGCGCGGGCCGGGCGGGGCGGTTTCCAGCAGGGTGAAGGAGTGGCCGGGAACGGTTGTGGCGGAAGGGCCGATCGTCGGCGACTCCCAGGACAGCAGCGGGATGCCCGCGATCGGCACCGCCACCTGGTCCTCGCCGAGGTTGCACACCAGGGCCAGCGTGCCCCGGCGCAGGACGATCCATCGGGCGGCCTCGTCGTAGTCCACCGAAACGTGGGTCAGCCAGGGGTCACTGAGCTCCGCCCGGTCCCGGCGCAGGGCGAGCAGGGCGCGATAGCAGGACAGCATCCGGGCGTGCCCCGGTTCGTCGGCTTCGGTCCAGTCGAGCTTGGAGCGCAGGAACGTCTTCACGTCCTGCGGGTCCGGCACCTCGCCCGCGGGCCAGCCGTGGGCGGCGAACTCCTTCTTGCGCCCGGATGCGGTGGCGGCGGCGACCTCTGGATCGGTGTGCGAGGTGAAGAACTGGAACGGCGTGCGCGCTCCCCACTCCTCCCCCATGAACAGCATCGGCGTGAACGGCCCGCACAGCACGAGGGCGGCTTTGATCGCCAGCTGCCCATCGGTCAGGTAGGCGCTCGGGCGGTCGCCGAGTGCCCGGTTGCCGATCTGGTCGTGATCGCAGGTGTAGGCCAGCAGCGCGCTGCCGGGGATCAGGCTCCGATCGATCGGGCGGCCGTGCGTGCGCCCGCGGAAACTGGAATACGTTGCGGCGTGGAAGTAGCCGTGCTTCAGCGTGCGGGCCAGGCAGCGCAGCGAACCGAAGTCGGCGTAGTAGCCCTGCCGTTCGCCGGAGACGGCGGTGTGCACGGCGTGATGCAGGTCGTCGTTCCACTGGGCGGTGAGGCCGTAGCCGCCGGCCGCGCGCGGGGTGATCAGCTTCGGATCGTTCAGGTCGCTCTCCGCGACCAGCGTCAGCGGCCTGCGCACGTGGGTGGCGAGCCGCTCGACGGCGACCGACAGTTCGGTCAGCAGGTGTGTGGCGGTGCGGTCCACCAGAGCGTGCACGGCGTCCAGACGCAGGGCGTCGATGTGGAAATCCCGCAACCAGCGCAACGCGTTGTCCAGGATGTGGGCGCGCACGTGATCGGACTGCGGGCCGTCCAGGTTGAGGCTCTGGCCCCACGTGTTGCGGCCCTCCGTCAGGTAGGGCGCGAAACGGGGCAGGTAGTTGCCGGACGGGCCGAGATGGTTGTAGACCACGTCCAGGCAGACCGCCAGCCCGCGCAGATGGCAGGCGTTCACGAACCGCTGCAAACCGTCGGGGCCGCCGTAGCTCTCCTGCACCGCGTACCAGAGCACGCCGTCGTAGCCCCAGTTGTGCGTGCCGTCGAAGGCGTTCACCGGCATCACTTCGACCACGGTGACGCCCAGCCGGACCAGATGGTCGAGCCGTTCGATCGCCGCGTCGAAGGTGCCTTCGGGGGTGAATGTTCCGATGTGCAACTCGTAGTAGACCGCCCCGGCCTGCGGCCGCCCGGTCCAGTGCGCGTCGGTCCACCCCGCCGGATCGAGGGTGTGCAGGGCCGAGCGGGCGTGTACTCCGTCGGGCTGGCGCGGGGAACGGGGATCGGGCAGGACGGTCGGGTCGTCGTCGAGCAGGAAGCCGTATCCGGCCCCGTCCGCGGCCGGAACATCGGTGCGCCACCACCCGTCCGGCGACCGCCTCATCGAGTGGACGACACCCTCCAGATCCAGTCGCACCGCCTCCGGCCGCGGCGCCCACACCTCGAACACAGTCACCGCGCCAGCATCGCACGGGCACGCCCGGCCCGCCGGATACGGACACCGGCCTCGATGCAGCAACCCCTGATGCGCGGCAACCGGCCGGTGCACGTGGTCCGCGCGACCAGATCCGCGACCGACAGTGCCGGCCCGCGCCCGCTACATTCCCGTACGCGGCGCCGCTCGTCCCACGGGGCTGACCCGACATCACTCGCGCGGCGGTGGAGCCGACCGACCGCGACGGGATCGACGGCCTCACCATGCACCCCGGCCAGTGCGCCCGGCGTCGCCACCGCCATGCTCTAACGCCACTTCCCGACCGGGAAGCGCTCCTGACGAGGATCGCGGGAGCTGGTGCTCGCCGAGATCCCGCCGCCCGGGACAAGGCGCACCAGAAGTGGCGCCTCTAACGCAGGCACCCGTGGATGCTGCAGCTACTGGCGCACGCGCGCCCCGGCCGGCGTGACGTCAAGACGTCCGCGGTCGAGGGCGTGACCGGCCGAGCGCAGGAATCCGCCTGGCAAATGGTCGTGGGGCCCTGGTCTGAACAGGTCGTGCCTGCGAGAGTGGAGAGGTGGGCGTCTATGCGGAGCACGTGGTCCCCCGGATCGTCGACCTTGCCTGCGGGTTGCAGGACTTGAAGCCGTTACGTGAGCGGGCGTGCGCCGGCCTGCACGGGCGGGTCGTGGAAATCGGTTTCGGTTCCGGATTGAATGTGCCGTTCTACCCGGCGGCGGTCGAGAAGGTGTGCGCGGTCGAGCCCGCCGATCTCGGCTGGCGGCTGGCGAGCGGCCGCCTCGCCGCCGCCACCGTGCCGGTCGAGCGGGCCGGGCTGGACGGGCAGGCGCTGCCCTTCGCCGACGACACCTTCGACTGCGCGCTGTCGACCTGGACGATGTGCACCATCCCCGACATCGCCGCCGCGCTCGCCGAGGTGCGCCGGGTCCTCGTCCCTGGCGGCACCCTGCATTTCGTCGAACACGGACGGGCACCGGACGAAAAAGTGCGAGTGTGGCAGAACCGGCTGAACCCGGTTCAGAAACGACTGTTCGGCGGCTGCCACCTCAACCGCGACATCCGCGGCCTGGTGACAGACGCCGGTTTCGAGATCCGCGACGCCGAGTCGTTCTACGGGGAGCACGCTCCCCGCTTCCTGGTCGCCCAGACGCTCGGTGTCGCGGTGTCGCCCTGACGATCAGACGATGCGCACCGACAAGGTGTAGGTCGCGTTGCCACGGCTCGGCTCCACCGAGATGGTGTAGTAGCCGCTCTTGGGCAACGTGATCCGGCTCCAGGTCTCCTCCGCGCACAGGACGCGCCCGTCCGGGCCGCTGGTGGTGAACCGCGCGTTGCCCTCGACCGAGCTGAGGTCGAGGGTCAAGGTCTGCCCGGCCCGCGCCTCGAACGCGAAGGTGTCGGCGTCGCCGCGGACGACCGCTCCGTCGATCGACGTGTGATCGCTTCCCGGCGCGAACTCGATCTCGTAGACCGAGCCCGCGTTCGCCGCGCCCGCCCCGACCGCCGCGACGGCGAACGCGGGCACGAACAGCGTGACGCCGAGCACGAGCAGGCGCAGGGTGCGCAGGATGGCTTGCATGGTGATCCTCGTTTCCTGGAGTGGACGACTTGCTCCAGAACTGTCCGCGCACCCGCCTATCGAATGCTTAACAGCGCCTTGCGGTTTGAAACACCGCAGGTCACAAGCCATCGGCCAGATATTGGAACGATCTGTTCAAAACTGTGCTAGCCTGAACCCATGCCACGACCCAGATCGTTCGACGAGGACCGCGCGGTGGACGCGGCGATGCACGCCTTCTGGCGCGCGGGATACGAGGCGACCTCCACCGAAGACCTCTGCGCCGCGACCGGCCTCGGCCGCAGCAGCATCTACAACACCTTCACCAGCAAGCGCGACCTGTTCGGCCGCGCCCTGCGCCGCTACATGACGACGAAGAACGCCGCGACGTTCGATCTGCTCGACAGCCCGGCGGAGGTGCGCGCCAAGATCCACGCTTTGTTGTGGCAGATCGTCGAGGCCCCCGACGAGGACCCGCTCGGCTGCCTCGTGGTCAATTCGATGATCGAACTCGCCCCGCGCGATCCCGAACTCGCCGCCGTGCTCGCCGCCGATCACGAACGACGGCTCGCCGCGCTCATCGACGTCTTCGACAGCGCCCGGCGCGCGGGCGAGATCGCGCCGGACAAGGATCCGCGAGCGCTGGCCCACTTCGTGATCGCCACGATCAGCGGGATGCGGGTGGCCGCGCGCGGCGGCGCGGACCGCGAAACGCTGGCCGCCATCGCGACCACCGCGCTCGACGCCCTCTGAACCCTCTCGGCTCGGCGACGGCTTCGCCGCGCCCACATTTTGGATAGATCAGTACAAAACAAGGAGGTACCGATGCCCGTGGCGATCTACGTCCTGGGTCTGTCGATCTTCGCCCAGGGCACCTCGGAGCTGATGCTCGCGGGCCTGCTCACCGAGATGGCCGGAGACCTGGGCGTCTCCGTGCCGCGCGCGGGGCTGCTCATCTCCGGGTTCGCCCTGGGCATGCTGGTGGGCGCGCCGGTGCTGGCGGTGGCGACGCTGCGCTGGTCGCGGCGGACGGCGCTGCTGGCCTTCCTCGCGGTGTTCGTCGGCACACACGTCGTCGGGGCGCTCACCTCGGACTACTGGGTGCTGTTCGCGACGCGGGTGGTCGGCGCGTTCGTCTACGCCGGGTTCTGGGCGGTGGCCGCGACCACGGCGATCAGCCTGGTTCCTGTCACCGCGCGCGGCAAGGCGATGAGCATCGTCGCGGGCGGGCTCACCTTGGCCATCATCATCGGGCTCCCGGCGGGCACCGTGATCGGGCAGCAACTGGGCTGGCGGGCGGCGTTCTGGGCGGTCGCGCTGTTGTCGGCGGCGGCCGGGATCGGCGTGCTGGCGAAGATCCCCGGCGGACGGACCGACGCGCCGCTGCGATTGCGCACCGAACTGCGGACCATGATGCGTCCCGCGCTGTGGCTGTCCTACGCCACCACCGCGCTGTCCATCGCCGCGCTGATGGTCACCTTCGCCTACCTCGGCGCTCTGCTGTCCCGCACCACCGGCCTGGCGGACGGCTGGATTCCGGTGGTACTCGGCGTCTACGGACTGGGCGCCTTCCTCGGCATCGTCCTCGGCGGGCGCACCGCCGACGATCACCCGCTCACCAGCCTGTACGTCGGCATCGCCGGTGGCGTGCTCACCTCCGCGCTGCTCGCCCTCACCATGGAACACGCCGTGCCGGTCGTGCTGCTGTCATTCCTGTTGGGCGCGTTCGGCTTCGGCATCAACCCGACCCTGAACAGCCGCGTCTTCACCCTCGCCGGCGACGCGCCCACCCTGGCGGGAGCCACCAACATCTCCTCGTTCAACGTCGGCATCACCGCAGGCCCTTGGCTCGGCGGGCTGGCCATCGGCGCGGGCCTCGGCTACCCGGCGGTCGCGTGGATCGGCGTGGTCCTCGGCGTGGCCGCCCTCGCCGTCGTCGCGGGCAGCCACGCCCTGCAACGCAAGGAGGCGGCGCGAGCGTCGGCCGGCGCGCCTGCCCCGGCGCTGGCCGAAGTGGGATAACCCCTGCCCACCCAGGCAGCGGCCCTGGCCCGACGATGCAGATCGGGTGCGGGGCCGCTGTCGTTCTGCGTGGGAACCCGTTCAGGCCGGCCGGTCGAACTCGCCGTCACGAACGGCATCCCACCGGCCTGGCGGGGCCACGCAGATCAAGATCAACGGCACATGGTGGAGAGCTCTTCTCGCTCGCGTTTCGCCGCGGCCATGTGCCACTAGACGTCACAACCCCGGGTGGGCATGCGCCGACGAACGGCCCGTGCGCAGCATGCCGCTCAGCTCGCCAGGCAGCCCGGGCCCAGCAGCGCCTTCAGGTCGCCCATCAGTGCCGACGACGGGGAGACGCGTAGGCGGTCGTCGAGTTTCAGCAGCGTGGTCTTGTCTCGGGCGCCGACGTGCCGGATGTGGACATCCGACGTGCCGGGATGCCTGGACAGGACCCGCTTGAGTTCGCCGATCTTGTCCGGTGTGCACATCCGGGTGGTGATGGTGACCGCGAGCGGCTTGGCGACGCCGACGGCGGACAGGTCGGGCACGGCGAGATCGTTCGCGATCAGCGAGATCCGGTCGTCGCGGACCGAGACGCGCGCTTTGACCAGCACCACGGCGTCCTCCACGACGTCCATCCCGTACACGGAGTACGCCTGCGGGAAGAACAGCACCTCGATGCCACCGGTGAGGTCTTCCAGCTGGGCCGAGGCCCAGGCCAGGCCGTTCTTGTTGATGCGCCGGTTCACCGAGGCGAGAATGCCGCCGACGGTCACCTGCGTGCCGTCTTTGATGTCGCCTTCGAGGATGGCGGGAATCTGCGTGTCGGCCTGCGCCGCGAGGACATGCTCGACGCCGTTGAGCGGATGTCCGGACACGTACAGCCCGAGCATCTCCCGCTCCAGCGCGAGACGGTGCTTGGACTCCCACTCCTCGTCGGGCACCTTCACGTTGAACACCGAAGTCACCGACTCGTCCGCGTCCAAGCCGCCGAACAGATCGAATTGACCCATCGCCTCGGCCTTCTTGGTGGCCATCACGGCATCGATCGCGTCGGAGTGGATCAGCATCAGGCCCTTGCGCGGGTGCCCGAGCGAGTCGAAACCGCCTGCCTTGATCAGCGATTCGGTGACCTTCTTGCTCGCGGCGATCGCGTCGATCTTGTTCAGGTAGTCGGAGAAGTCGGTGAACTTCGACTTCTCCTTGCGCGCCTGGATGATCGAGGCCACGACGTTCGCGCCGACGTTGCGCACCGCGCCGAGACCGAAGCGGATGTCCTTGCCGACGGAGGCGAAGTTCTGCTCGGACTCGTTGACGTCCGGCGGCAGCACGGTGATGCCGAGGCGGCGGCAGTCGGACAGGTAGACCGCGGCCTTGTCCTTGTCGTCGCCGACGGAGGTGAGCAGACCCGCCATGTACTCGGCCGGATAGTTGGCCTTGAGGTAGGCGGTCCAGAACGAGACGAGGCCGTAGCCGGCGGCGTGCGACTTGTTGAACGCGTAACCGGCGAAGGGAAGGATGGTGTCCCACAACGCCTTCACCGCGGCCTCGGAGAAACCGTTCGCGGTCATGCCCTCGTGGAAGCCCTTGTACTCGGCCTCGAGCACTTCGAGCTTCTTCTTACCCATGGCCTTGCGCAGCGCGTCGGCCTTGCCCATCGAGTAGGAGGCGACCTTCTGCGCGATGAACATGATCTGCTCTTGGTAGACGATCAGGCCGTAGGTCTCGGCGAGGATGTCCTTGAGCGGTTCCTCCAGCTCGGGGTGGATCGGCTTGATCGGCTGCCGCCCGTTCTTGCGGTCGGCGTAGTCGTTGTGCGCGTTCATGCCCATCGGGCCGGGCCGGTACAGCGCGAGCACGGCGACGATGTCGTTGAAGCCGGTGGGCTGCATGCGGCGCAGCAGGTCGCGCATGGGGCCGCCGTCGAGCTGGAAGACGCCGAGAGTGTCACCGCGCGAGAGCAATTCGTAGGTGGCCGGGTCGTCCAGCGGCAGGTTGTCCATGTCCAGGTCGATGCCGCGGTTCGCCTTGATGTTGTCCAGCGCGTCACCGATGACGGTGAGGTTGCGCAGGCCGAGGAAGTCCATCTTCAGCAGGCCGATGGCCTCGCAGGACGGGTAGTCCCAGCCGGTGATGATCGCCCCGTCCTGGGGCCGCTTCCACACCGGGATGGCGTCCATCAACGGCTCGGAGGACATGATCACCGCGCAGGCGTGCACACCGGCGTTGCGGATCAGGCCCTCGAGGCCGCGCGCGGTCTCGTAGATCTTGGCCACGTCGGGGTTGCTGCCGATGAGCTCACGGACCTCGGCTGCTTCCTTGTACCGCTCGTGATCGGGGTCCATGATGCCCGACAGCGGGATGTCCTTGGCCATGATCGGCGGCGGGAGCGCCTTGGATATCTGGTCGGCGATGGCGAAGCCGGGCTGGCCGAACTGGACGCGCGCGGAGTCCTTGATCGCGGCCTTGGTCTTGATGGTGCCGAACGTGATCACCTGGGCGACCCGGTCGCTGCCCCACTTCTCGGTGGCGTAGCGGACCATCTCACCGCGCCGGCGATCGTCGAAGTCGATATCGATATCGGGCGCGGACGGACGCTCCGGGTTGAGGAACCGCTCGAACAGCAGGCCGTGCGGCAGCGGGTCGATGTTGGTGATGCCGAGCGCGTAGGCCACCAGCGAACCGGCCGCCGAACCACGGCCGGGACCCACCCGGATACCGACTTCCCGCGCGTGCTTGACCAGGTCGCCGACGACGAGGAAGTAGGCGGGGAAGCCCTTCTGCTTGATGACGTCGAGCTCGAAGTAGGCGCGGGTGTAGTACTCCTCGGGCACGCCGCCCGGGAACCGGCGCGCCAGGCCGCGGTCGACCTCCTTGCGCAACCAGGAATCCTGGTCCTCGCCCTCGGGCACCGGGAAGACCGGCATGCGGTCCTTGAAGGCCCACACGTCGTCGTAGGACTGGACCCGCTCGCCGATCAGCACCGTGTTGTCACACGCGCCGGGCACCTCGGCGTCCCACAGCGCGCGCATCTCCTCGGCGGATTTCAGGTAGTAGCCGTCACCGTCGAACTTGAACCGCGTGGGATCCGACAGCGTCTTGCCGGTCTGCACGCACAGCAGCGCCTCGTGGTTGGCGGACTGGTCCTTGGTGACGTAGTGGCAGTCGTTCGTGGCCAGCGCCGGAATGCCCAGCTGCTTGCCGACGTTCAGCAATCCCTCGCGGACCCGGCGCTCGATGGACAGGCCGTGGTCCATGACCTCGAGGAAGAAGTTGTCCTTGCCGAAGATCTCCTGCCACTTGGCCGCGGCCTCCAGCGCCTCACGCTCGTGCCCGAGGCGCAGGCGGGTCTGCACCTCGCCGGACGGGCAGCCGGTCGTCGCGATGATGCCCTCGGCGTACTGGGCGATGATCTCCGCGTCCATGCGCGCCCACTTGCCGAGCTGGCCCTCGATCGAGGCCAGCGAGGAGAGCTTGAACAGGTTGCGCAGGCCGGTCGCGTTCTCGGCGACCATGGTCATGTGGGTGTAGGCCCCGGAGCCGGAGACGTCGTCGCCCTTCTGGCTGGGATCGCCCCACTGCACGCGCTTGGTGTCGAACCGGGAGGCGGGCGCGATGTAGGCCTCGATGCCGATGATCGGCTTGATGTCGTGCTTCTTGGCCGAGTTGTAGAACTCCGACGCGCCGTACATATTGCCGTGGTCGGTCATCCCGACCGCGTTCATCCCCAGCCGTTTCGCCTCGGTGAACAGTGGCGAGATCTTGGCCGCACCGTCGAGCATGGAGTACTCGGTGTGGTTGTGCAGATGGACGAACGATCCGGACGAGGCGGCCAAGACGGTCCTTCCTCCCAAGGTCTCGACGGGGGTTGGCTGGACCGATTCTAGGCGGGCCCACCGACCGGTTCGGCACGGCTCGCTGGCGTCGCGCAGGTGCCCGGCGTGTCGGTGAGGATGATCACCGGCGCGTCCTGGCGACTCGCCGTGTGAGCGGCCGATTTCCGCGAGTGTCGGGACTGCACGGAATGCCGCAACCACCGGCCGAGGGCCACGACACGGCGGTACGCTCTGCTTCCCTCCCCGCGACGCTGCCGGGCGCTTCCGGGGACGGACGAGCACGACAGGCAGGATTGTTTTCCCGAAATCGTGGAGGTGTCGATGAATTCGACCACAGCACTGTTGACCGTCCCCCTCACCGCGATGGCGACCCTGGGCGCGACGGCCGCGCCCGCGACCGCCGCGCCCGCCGCGTTCGCCACCGTGTACACCCTGGCTCAGGGGCCGTGCGTGGGTCAGGTGCAGATGTCGGTCAACGGCAACGCCTACCCCAACCAGGCGGCGTTCACCGTGGGCGCGACGCTGGTCGGCACCGGGCCGTGCACGCTGCCGATCACGCTGAACTGGCACAACGTCGGCACCGGCCAGGAAGGCACGTTCCAGGTGGTCGCCCAGGGCCCCGGCTACTGGGGCAACAGCAGCCACTCCACGCTGTTCGCGCCCGGCATCGGCCAGTTCACCGCGACCGTCACCATCGGCGCGGCGCACTTCCCCGACCCGGGCACCGTCGAGTTCACGGTGCCTCCGTACCAGGGCTGAGACTCCCATAGGCGGACCGCGCCCTCGCCCGGCGGCGGCGCGGTCCGCGCTCGACTCGAACCGGCCGGCTCGTACGGCCGCTGTGGCGATCGTTTGCCGCGAGCGCTCGATCGCCACCCCGCACCCGATCGCCGGGGACCGCGGCGGCCGGCCACTCTCACCGGCTCCAGCCCCCTCGCGCGACGCTGTCGCCCGTGCCCGCGCTCGACCGCACGCCGTCTTCGCGCTACACGGCCGCCACCGCCCAGCAACCGATCAGGTCGGATAATCAGCCCATGAAACCCCCGCGCCGCTGCCCGCCATGACCACCGCGCTCGCCGTCGCGGCCACGGCCGCGTTGATCGCCGGTGCGCTGCTGGTCTGGTCGCGCACCCGCAGAGTGGTGACCACCCCCGCCGAGCGGGCGGTGCATTCGGCGCTGCACATCGCGTCGCTCGCGGCGGTACCGCTGCGGCGCGGGCTCACCGAGCAGTCCGCCCGGGAGGCGGCGCCGCACCTGCGGGCACTCACCGGGGCCGAGGCGCTCGCGCTGGCCGATCCCGACGGCACCCTGCTGGCCTGGGACGGGCCGCACGCCGAACTGGCCGAATACTTCGGCGAAGCCGCCGAGCGCGCCGTCGCGGGCGAGCGTCCGGTGCTCGTCGCCGGACCGGGCCGGGGCGAACACGCGGGGCGCACCCTGATCGCGCAACCGCTGCTGATCGAATCCAACGGCGTGGCCGGCGTCCTGGGCGTGGTGAGCACCGGCCAGCCGGGACCCGGTCGGCTCGGCGCGGTCGCCGAAGTGGCCCGGTACGCCTGCGGACAGCTCGAGCTGGCCGAACTGGACGCGTCACGGGCCCGGCTGGACCGCGCCGAGGTCCGCGCGCTGCGGGCACAGATCAGCCCGCACTTCATCTACAACGCGCTGAACACCATCGCCTCGTTCGTCCGCACCGACCCGGCGCGGGCCAGGGAGCTGATCCTCGAATTCGCCGACTTCACCCGGTACTCCTTCCGGGCCGCGGGCGAATTCACGGTGCTGTCGGACGAGTTGCGCAACATCGAGCGATACCTCGCGCTGGAACGCGCCCGTTTCGGCGACGCGCTGCAGGTCCGGCTGCGGATCGCGCCCGAGGTGCTCGGGGTGGTCCTGCCCTTTCTGGCGCTGCAGCCGCTGGTGGAGAACGCGGTGCGGCACGGGCTGGCGGGCACCGCCCACGGCGGCACCGTCAGCATCGTCGCCACCGACGCGGGCACCGACTGCGTGATCAGCGTCGAGGACGATGGCGTCGGCATGGACCCGGACCTCCTGCGCTCCGGCGCGCTGGACGCCGTCGACGCCGGGACGGGCCCCGCCGGGTCCGGAGAGGCCGCCCACGTCGGACTGGCCAACGTCGACGACCGATTGCGCGCGGCCTTCGGCGACGACTACGGGTTGGTCGTGGAAACCGCCCCCGGCGCGGGGACAAAGGTCAGCTTGCGCGTTCCCAAATTCCGCGCGGGCATCCGGCCGTGAAATCGGCGCACGCGACACCCTCGACCCGGGCGCGTGCCGCCCGGTCGGCGGTCCGGCACGGGAGCTTTACGATGGTGCGATTGTGACCCGCGTTACCGGCAAGCCGGCGGGCGCGCTGCGCGTGCTCGCCGTGGACGACGAGAAACCCGCTCTGGACGAGCTGGTGTATCTGCTGCGCGCGCGGACCGAGATCGGGGAGATCCACGCGGCGGGCGATGCCACCAGCGCGCTGCGGGTGCTGCGCGCCCACCCCGTCGACGCGGTCTTCCTGGACATCAACATGCCCGGCCTGGACGGCATGGAACTGGCGGGCATCCTCTCGGAGTTCGCCAATCCGCCCGCCGTGGTCTTCGTGACCGCGCACGACGACCGGGCGATCGCCGCGTTCGACCTGGGCGCGGTGGACTACCTGCTCAAACCGCTGCGCGAGGCCCGGCTCGCCGAGGCGGTGCGACGGATCGCGGCGGCCCGCAGCGCGCCGCACCAGCCCGCCGCCGACGCGCGCGCCGACCCGAGCGAGGTCATCCCGGTGGAGCTGGGCGGGGTGACGACGCTGGTGCCGAGGTCGAGCGTGAGCTGGGTGGAAGCCGATGGAGACTACGCGCGGCTGCACACGAGCGGCGGGTCGCATCTTGTGCGGATCCCGTTGTCGGCGTTGGAAGCACGCTGGCACGACGCGGGCTTCTTGCGCGTGCACCGCTCGTATCTGGTGGCGCTGCGGTTGGTCACCGGGCTGCGCACGGTGGGTTCCGGCACTGTGGTGTGCCTGCGCGCCGAGGGCGACGCGCGAGCGGTCGAACTGCCGGTGAGCCGACGACAGGTGCGCGAGCTGAAACAGCGGCTGGTGCACCGGCCTAGGCAACACTGGGGCAATCAGTGACCACGCCGCAGCGCCGACGCGTGGTGCTCTCCGAGCGACGGGGCGCACGCCGGGTGCGCACGCGCGTGGAGGTCGCCGAGCAGACCGAATTCGGCGAAGCGCTCATCGGCGGCCTCATCCGCGCGCAACTCGGGCTGGCGCTGCGCGTGGGCCTGGTGACGATCGCGCTGCTGTGCGCGCTGCCGGTGCTGTTCCGCACCGGCTCGATCGGATCGATGACGGTGCTGGGCATCCGTTTGCCGTGGCTGCTGCTCGGCGGCGCGGTATACCCGTTGCTGTTCCTGGTCGGCCGCACCTACGTGCGCTTGGCCGAACGCAACGAACAGGATTTCCTCGAACTGGCCGAGGACTGACCGTGCACCCGGCCCGAACTCATCCCGCGGCACGGACGCCCGGTTCCGCCCGCCCGCACATGGCCCGTGCCGATCCGTGCCCTCCGGCCGGCGCGCGGGAGTCCCGGCCACCCGCCCGGAGCCGGTGGACCCGGAGCCCGTCACGATCCTCATCGGGCGCGTCGACCACACCGGTGACCAGGGCCGCATCGCATACCGAACCGTCCCACTCGCCCACCGGCCGAAACGTCCCCAGGATCCAGGTAACGCGCGGATCCAGCCAATCCGCCCAGAGGTGCGCCCCGACGTCGGGCACGACGTCCACGCCGCCGGGGGCCGCATCGCACAACGAACCGTTGCGCTCGCCCACCGGTCGAGATGTCGCGGGGGCGTACCGCGCCGATCCGTCCGGCTCGCCCGGAGGCACGCCGTGATGCCGGGCACGGCTCCCGCGCTGACGGTGGCGGCGCTGGTGCTCGCGGCGCTGGCGACGGTCGCGATCGGCGTGTACGGCGTGCGCCTCGCCCGCACCACGTCGGATTTCCTCGTCGCTTCGCGCAGCGTGGGGCCGCGCTGGAACGCCGCCGCGATCTCCGGCGAATACCTCTCGGCTGCCTCGTTCCTCGGCGTGGCCGGGTTGATCGCGAAGTACGGCGCCGACGCGCTGTGGTACCCGGTGGGCTTCACGGCCGGGTACCTGGCGCTGCTGCTGTTCGTCGCCGCCCCGCTGCGCCGCTCCGGCGCGTACACGGTGCCCGACTTCGCCGAATTCCGGCTGGGCTCAGTGCGTTTGCGAAGACTCGCGGCCACCGTCGTGGTGCTCATCTGCGCGGTGTATCTCATCCCGCAGTTCCAAGGGGCCGGGTTGACGCTGCACATCCTGCTCGGTGTTCCGGACTGGGTGGGCGCGGTGGCGGTGGGCGCGATCGTGATCGCCAACGTGGTCGGCGGCGGGATGCGCTCGATCACCCTGGTCCAGGCGTTCCAGTACTGGTTGAAGCTGACCGCGGTGGCGCTGCCCGCGCTGGTGCTGCTCGGGCACTTCCTGGCCGACGAGCGCGAGCTGGGCGCGCCCGCCCCGCCGGTGGTGTCCGAGCGCACCACCGTCGACGTGACCACCGACGTGGTGGTGCGGGTCGGCGCGCCGCAGCGGGTCTCGATCACCGGAACCCTGGACGAGCACGTGGTCGACGGCCCGGTGCCGTTGGCACCCGGCACGCACGAGCTGGCGGCGGGAACGAGATTGGTGCTCGAGGCGGGGGCGGCGGTGCCGGTGGTGGCGGGCGCACCTGCCGACGGCGCGGGCTGGCTCGCGCCCGGCCGCGGCTTGGGCGGACCGCATCCGACCTACCAGGTGTATTCGCTGATCCTCGCGACCTTCCTCGGCACCATGGGTCTGCCGCACGTGCTGGTGCGTTTCTACACCAACCCGGACGGGCGGGCCGCGCGCGCGACCGCGCTCGCGGTGATCGGTCTGGTCGGGCTGTTCTACCTGTTCCCCGTCCTGCTGGGCGTGTTCGCCCGGCTGTACGTGCCGCAGTTGCTGATCACCGGGACCAGCGACGCCGCGGTGGTGCTGCTGCCCGGGTCGGTGGTGGCCGGGCTGCCGGGCCAGTTGCTCGCGGCGCTGGCCGCAGCCGGCGCGATCGCCGCCTTCCTGTCCACCTCGTCGGGACTGCTGGTGAGCATCGCGGGCGTGCTCAGCACCGACATGCTGCGCGGGCGGATCCGGGACTTCCGCACCGCGGCTCTGGTCGCGGGCTCGGTGCCGCTGGCGCTGTCGCTGACGGTGGTGTCGCTGGATCTGTCCCGCACCGTCGGCCTGGCCTTCGCGGTGGCCGCCTCCACGCTGTGCCCGCTGCTGGTGCTGGGCATCTGGTGGCGCGGGCTGACCGCGACGGGCGCGGCGGCCGGTCTGATCGCGGGCGGGCTCGCCGCGGGCACCGCCACCGCCGTCTCGGTGACCGGCGGATTCTCCGACGACGTGGCAGGCGGCTGGCCCGCGGCGCTGCTCGGCTATCCGGCGGCGATCAGCGTGCCGCTGGCGTTCGCCACCATGGTGCTGGTCAGCTCGGTCACCCGGGGACTGGAGACCAGGACGGTGAGCCGGATCTTCGTCCGGATGCACGCGCCCGAGCGACTGGGCATGGGTGCCGATCGCGAGCGCAGTCTGCGCTCGGACTGACCAGGGACCGCACCGCGGGCCGACCGTTCGTCGCGCGGTATCGACCGCTCACCGCAGATTCGGACACCTTCATGGAGTGACCCACACCACAGCCTACTGGCGCCCCGCGGGTCTGGCTTACCGTCCTCGAGAAGTAAGCCACGTCACTTGGTAGGACCATCATGACCAGTACCGAACTCGACGACACCGCCCCGCGGCGAGCGCCGAGCGCAGCAGAATTCGCCGAAGTCCAGGCGAGCCCCCAATTCCAGGAACTGCGAATGCGCTTGCGTCACTTCGTGTTTCCGATGACCGCGTTGTTCCTGCTCTGGTATCTCGGTTACGTCCTGCTCGGCGCGTACGCCCACGACTTCATGAGCCACCCGGTGTTCGGCAACGTCAACGTCGGATTGCTGCTCGGCCTCGGCCAATTCGTCTCCACCTTCGCCATCACCGCGCTCTACGTCCGGTTCGCCAACCGGGAACTGGATCCGCGCGCGGCGAAGATCCGTGGCTACCTCGAGGGAGAACGCGCGTGAACACCGTGCACACCTACGCCGCCGCCGCGACGGTCGGCAACCCGGTCGCGAATATCGCCATCTTCGGCGTCTTCGTCGTGTTCACCATGATCGTGGTGATCCGGGCCAGCCGGAACAACGCCACCGCCGCCGACTACTTCACCGGCGGGCGCGGCTTCTCCGGCCCGCAGAACGGCGTCGCCATCGCGGGCGACTATCTCTCGGCCGCGAGCTTCCTCGGCATCGCGGGCGCCATCGCGGTCTACGGCTACGACGGATTCCTCTACTCCATCGGATTCCTCGTCGCCTGGCTGGTCGCGCTGTTGCTGGTCGCCGAGATGCTGCGCAACACCGGCAAATTCACCATGGCCGACGTGCTGAGCTTCCGGCTGAAGGAAGGCCCGGTGCGCACCGCCGCCGCGCTGTCCACGCTCACGGTGTCGCTGTTCTACCTGCTCGCTCAGATGGCGGGCGCGGGCGGGCTCGTCGCGTTGCTGCTGGACATCTCCGATAAGACCGGACAGTCCGTCGTGATCGCCGTCGTCGGTGTGTTGATGATCGTGTACGTGCTGGTCGGCGGCATGAAGGGCACCACGTGGGTGCAGATCATCAAGGCCGTGCTGCTGATCGTGGGCGCGGCGCTGATGACCGTCATGGTGTTCGCCAAGTTCGGTTTCAACGTCTCCGACATCCTCGGTTCCGCGCAGGAAGCCGTCTCCGAGTCGTCGAACAAGGCCGTCGCCGCGCGTGACGTCCTCGCCCCCGGCGCGCAGTACGGCGGCAGTGAGACCTCGAAGCTCAACTTCCTGTCCCTCGGTCTGGCGTTGGTGCTCGGCACCGCGGGGCTGCCGCACGTGCTGATGCGCTTCTACACCGTGCCCACCGCCAAAGAGGCGCGGCGCTCGGTGGTCTGGGCGATCGGCCTGATCGGCGCGTTCTACCTGTTCACCCTGGTGCTGGGCTACGGCGCGGCGGCGATCGTCGGGCCGGACCGCATCCTGGCGGCCGCGGGCGGGCAGAATTCGGCGGCGCCGCTGCTGGCCTTCGAGCTGGGCGGCGTGGTGCTGCTCGGCGTGATCTCCGCGGTCGCCTTCGCCACCATTCTCGCGGTGGTCGCGGGCCTGACCATCACCGCGTCGGCGTCGTTCGCCCACGACATCTACGCCAACGTCATCAAGCGCGGCAAAGCCGGTGAGCGCGAACAGGTCCGGGTCTCCCGGATCACCGCGGTGGTGATCGGCGTGCTGGCCATCGCCCTGGGCATCCTGGCGAACGGCCAGAACGTCGCCTTCCTGGTGGCGCTGGCGTTCGCGGTCGCCGCGTCGGCGAACCTGCCGACCATCCTGTACTCGCTGTTCTGGCGGCGGTTCAACACCACCGGTGCGCTGTGGAGCATGTACGGCGGCCTGATCTCGACGATCGTGCTGATCGTGTTCTCCCCCGCGGTCTCCGGCACCAAGACCGCCATGCTGCCCGGCATGGACTTCGACTGGTTCCCGCTGTCCAACCCGGGCATCGTGTCCATCCCGTTGGCGTTCCTGCTCGGCGTGCTCGGAACCTTCGTCGGCGGCAGGTCCGAGGACCCGGCCAAGGCGGCGGAGATGGAGGTCCGCTCGCTCACCGGCGTCGGCGCGGAGAAGGCGGTGGTGCACTGATCGTCGCCCGGCATACCTCGTCCCCCTTGCTCTTTCGTTAGGAGATCTCGCGTGACCAGCGCAACCACCGATGACCGCGACACCACCGCCGCCTACCCGCCGGCCCCGGAGTTCGCCGCCCAGGCGAACGCGAGCGACGCGCTCTACGACCGGGCGCGGTCCGATCGGCTGGAGTTCTGGGCCGAACAGGCCCGCAGGCTGCACTGGGAGCAGCCGTGGACCCAGGTGCTGGACTGGAGTGACGCGCCGGTGGCGAAGTGGTTCGTCGGCGGCAAGCTCAACGTCGCCTACAACTGCGTGGACCGCCACGTCCTGGCCGGACACGGAGACCAGGTCGCCATCCACTGGGAAGGCGAACCCGGCGACTCGCGCGCCATCACCTACGAACAGCTCCGGGACGAGGTCTGCCGGGCCGCCAACGCGCTCACCGAGCTGGGTCTGGTCGCGGGCGACCGGGTGGCGATCTACATGCCGATGGTGCCCGAAGCCATCGTCGCCATGCTCGCCTGCGCCCGCCTCGGGCTCACGCACTCGGTGGTCTTCGCCGGATTCTCCCCCACCGCCCTGCGCCAGCGCGTCGACGACGCCGGTGCGCGGTTGGTGATCACCACCGACGGGCAGTGGCGGCGCGGCAAACCCGCACCGCTCAAGGCCGCGGTGGACGAGGCATTGGGCGATGACCCGACGACCGTCGAGCACGTGCTGGTCGTGCGCCGCACCGGCATCGAAGTCCCCTGGACCGAGGGCCGCGACCTGTGGTGGCACGACACCGTCGCCCACGCCT
>NZ_JBEYCG010000015.1:0-205650 GCF_040632645.1 Nocardia sp. NPDC019219
GGGGGTGCGCCCCCCCCCCACCGGGGCCCCCCCGCACGCGCGGGGCGTTTCGCATGGCCTCCCGGGCTCTGCGCGGAGGTCAGACCAGCCGCCGGATCGCCTCCGGCCCGAGGTCGGCGATCGACGGGTACCCGTCCACCGCCATCAGCAGATCCGCCTCGGCGAGCAGCGACCGCACCACGTGCACGAGGCCGTCGACGCCGCCCAGGGCGAGTCCGTAGGGATAGGGACGGCCGATCCCCACGGCCGTCGCGCCGAGCGCCAGCGCTTTGACGATGTCGGCGCCGGTGCGGATGCCGGAGTCGAACAGCACGGGCAGGCCGTCGGCGGCCGCCACCACCTCCGGCAGATGCTCGATCGCCGGGATGCCCCCATTGGCCTGCCTGCCGCCGTGATTTGAGCAGTAGATGCCGTCGACGCCCGCGTCCTTGGCGCGCCGCGCGTCGTCGGGATGACAGATGCCCTTCAGCACCAGCGGCAGGTCGGTCAGTGACCGGAGCCACGCCAGATCGTCCCAGGTCAACGCGTTACCGAACAGTGAGATCCAGGTCAGGATGGCGGTTTTCGGGTCCTGCTCGGGCGGACTGGCCAGCAGGCCGCGGAACACCGGATCGCTGAAGTAATTGGCCAGGCAGTGCCCGCGCAGTTGGGGGAAATTGGAGACCGCCAGATCGCGCGGGCGCCAGCCGGGCACCCAGGTGTCCAAGGTGACCACGATGGCCTTGAAGCCCGCGACCTCGGCCCGCCGGACCAGGCTTTGCGCGAGGTCTCGGTTGGTGGGGGTGTAGAGCTGGAACATGCCCGGGGTGTCGCCGAACTCCGCCGCCACGTCCTCCAGCGGATCCACCGTGAGGGTGGAGGCGATCATGGGGACGCCGGTGCGGGCTGCGGCCTTCGCCGTGGCGATGTCGCCGTGCCCGTCCTGGGCGCACAAGCCGATCACGCCGACCGGGGCCAGGAAGACCGGCGTCGGCAGCGTCATCCCGAACAGCTGGATGGACAGGTCGCGAGTCTTGCTCGCGCGCAGCATGCGGGGGACCAGGCCCAGTTTCTCGAAAGCCGTCACATTGGACCGCTGGGTGAGCTCGTCGCCGGCCCCGCCCGCCACATACGACCAGATGCTCGGTGGCAGGGCCGCTCGAGCCTTCGCTTCCAGCTCGGCGTACGTCATCGGGAAATCCGGCAGCACGCCGCCGAGCCCTTGGAAGTAGATCTCGTTCTGGTAGTCGCCGAAGTTGGTCACGCTGCTCCTGTCCTCGTCTCGATGCATGAATGTATCCGATACGTTCGTGTAGCAAGTACCGTTCCGATCAGGCGCGCAACGCGCGGTACAGCGTCAGCCAGCGATCGGGGGAGACGAGTCCGACCGGCTGATCGAGCGGGATGCCTGCCGCGCCGCATGCGCGGTGGACGGCACGGGCGGGGAATTCGCGCCGCAACGACGCTGCCACGCTGCCCCCGGCACCGGAGAAACCGAGCTCGACCAGCCTGCGATAATCACCGATCCACTCGCGCGGCAGCAGCGGAGCGGGCCGGTTTCGCAACCGCAGAATCGCGGCGTCGACTCGCGGCACCGGATGGAAGCTGTGCCTGCCGACGCGCGCGCCCGATTCGATCGCCGTCGTGGGCCAGTGGCCGACGGTGAGTTTGGTCCACCGGCCGTAGTCGCCGGAGTGCTTGCGCGCGAACTCGAGTTGGGTGAGCAGGGTGGCGGAGGTGAGCCAGCGCGCGGCCAGGCACCAGCGCACGATGTCGGTCGTGATGGCGAACGGCACGTTGGCCACGACCGCGAACGGCTCCCGTGGCGGGCGCACCGTGCGGAAATCGCGGTGCTGCACGGCTATTCGCGGGTCGTCCGCGTACCGGCGACCCAGCAGCGCCGCATAACGCGGGTCCTTCTCGTAGGCGTGAACGCGGCTGCCCGCGTCGAGCAATCGCCTGGTCAGCATGCCGTCACCGGGTCCGACTTCGAGGACGAGGTCGTCGGCGGTGACGCCCGAGGCGTGCACGATCAGCCGGGCGACGCCGGCATCGGAGAGGAAGTTCTGCGACAGCAGTTTCCGCGTGGTCGCGGGACGGCTCCCACGGCTGCGGGCGCGCGGCAGGGAACGATGGCGGGACATGGGTGTCCTCCGAACGGAGTGGTCGAATCGGGAAGGTCGATTCGCCTGGACCCATGCCGGGGCACGAAGAGTTCGGCGGCCGCTACCGGCCGCCGATGCGGATTCCGCTCGAACGATTCAGCAGATCGGAGCGATACGGTGCGCCGGCGCGGGCCAGGCCTCCGTACGCAGCCGGATGTAATACGCGCCGGCCGCGCACGCTCCGTTCATGCCAGGATTGCCACCCATGTCCGGCACCGTACGACAGGCGCGCCGCCGGGTGCCAGTTCTTTTCGGGCTCAGCGGGACGTCGGCTGATCCACCACGTCCGGATCCTGCAGCTCGGCGGCGAAGGTCCGCCAGGACTTGGCCTCCGCGTGCTTGCCGAGCTGGTCGAGCAGATCGGCGAGTTCGGCGATGGCGCGCGGCTCGCGGCGGTCGGCGGCGGTGCGCCACCAGGATTCGGCTCCGACCGGATCGCCGCGCCGCAGGCGCACCATGCCCAGCTCGTAGGCGGCGCCGGCGTGTCCGGCCTCGGAAGCCTGGGCCCACAATCCGCACGCCTGTTCTTCCTCGCCCCGGCGGTACATCGCGACACCCAGGTCGTAGAGCGCACCGCGAAACCCGGGATCGCCCGACTGACTGGACTTGCTCGGGCGCGGGGCATCGACCGTCGCGGATCGTTGGGCGCGCTGCGGAAAGCCGTCGGGAGCCGGTGCGGTGGAAACGTCGAGGCTCGGCGGTGTCATCGGTGTACTCGCCGCGGGGCGGGTGTTCGCGACGGCCGGACCGGGTTCACGCGCGGGTGCGTCCGCTGCGGGTGGGTGCGAAACCTGTCCGCCGAGGGCGGACGCCGCAGGGGCGAGGTGCTGGTCCACCGGCGCGGCACGGGAATCGGGAGGCGAAGTCTCGGCTCGGGGTTGCGGGTGTGTGCCGGTGGGGTCGAATGCGTGGTACGCCTCGGCCGCGGTCCAGGAATCCGTGACCAGCGGACTGGAATCGGTGCCCGGCTGCTCTGCCGGGGGTGGGGTAGCGGCAGACCCCGGGATAGCTTGCATGCCGTGCGGGTCTGCCGGTCCAGGCCTGGAATGCGAGGGCGAAGTCTCCGCCTGGGGTTGCGGGTGTCTGCCGGTGGGGTCGAGTGCGTGATACGCGTCCGCTGCGGTCCAGGGGTTTGCTGATAGCGGGTCGGATTCGGTGCGACCGGCATTCGGCACGGGCCGAGGCGGTGGCGGAAAGTCGGGGCCAGGCGGTGCGTCGCTGATCGATAGGGCGGTGATGGAGCGTGCTGGGTCTTCGGGCGGATGCGTGTGCGCGACCGGCGGTCCGAACGTGCCGTACGAGTCCGCCGTCGATCTCTCGTGCGCGGTCCGGGGATGGTGATCGAATCTTCGGGAAGGTACTTCGGCCTGTGCGGACGGGACAAGCGGGGCCGGCGGAGGCGCGACGCGCTCCGCTTCGACCGGGGCGCCGGTGGCGAATGGGTCGGGCGCATCGTGCGCGGCGTCCGTTGCGGAGTGTCCGGCGAACGGGCTCGGCGCTGCGAGTGTGTCGTTCGGAGCCCGGTCTCCGAGAACTGTGCGCGGAGTTTCCGGAACGGGCCGTGCTGCCCGAGACGACTGCACGTTCACGAAAAGGTTGCCGGAGTGTCGAGGCTGCGGGCTCTGGCTCAGTCGGCCGTTCACCGCACCCGCGGACGCGGACGGTTCGGCGGCAGGCCGCTCCGTCGGTGCCGCGGATGCGGTCGCAGGCGAGCCGGCGTCGATTCGCGGAACCGGCATGGTCGGCGCGGTGGGTGGACCCGCGAAAGCGGAGGAACGCGGGCCGAGCGGGCTCATGCCGATCGGAGCCCTCGCGGGCGCGGCGGGGGCCGGCGCCTCCGGCGGAAGGGGTGTGGGAGCGGTGGACAGCTCCACGACCAAGTTCGCGAAGTTCGGCGGTCCCTCGCCGATGCTGCACCACAGCACGACGCGACCGTTGGGCTGGTGCTCGACGACGATGCCGTAGTTGCCCGCCCAGGACTTCTGTGTGCCGAATTCGTCCACCCAGACCGGGGTCAGGGTCACCAGGGTCACCGGCGCGGTGGGCGTGACGGCGAAGCTGACGCCCGCGGCCAGCGCGTCGCTCCACGCGTCGACTCCGGCGAGCGAACGTCCGTGCAGGTCGAGATAGCCGTCGACGACCGACAGCCCCATCCCGAGCCCGCGCAGCCCGGCAGGCGGCGCCGCCGAGATCATCGTCAAGGCGACGGTGGTGGGGGCGGGGCCGACCTGCTCGGTGTACATCGGGTAGACCATGCTGCCGTGCCAGAGAATCGGATCCGCGCTCTGGTAACGCGCGGCCAGCGGCAGCTCTTCGGGCGTATTCCGGGCAGCCCACGACGAATACCGCTCGTTCACTGTCGCGCGCCTGCCTTTCCACCCGATCCCTGCCGCCGCCCCCGCGCCGGGCAGCGGGGTATACCGTACTCGCCGCGAACCGGAACTGCGCCGCAATCCCCTGGCGGTAGGTAACGCCCCGAGCGCCAACGCTACCGGGGGGTTCGTCCCATTTCCCAATGCTGCACAGTGGCGTGTCCGGCCGCGCGGCCGGTACGTCAGCGACCGGCGCCGCTCCGGGCTACCGATGTCCGGCGGCGAGGCGTCCCAGTGCGGCCAAATCCTTTTCCAGCGTCCGGAACAGCCAGTACACGCCGACGAACGCCGCCGCGCTACCGGCGCAGAGCACGCGCAGCGGCAGTATGACGGCGGGGATGTCCTCCGGTGGGATGAACGTCGCCCCCACGACGCCCAGCAGCGGCACAGCGGCCGCGACGGCGAGGAAGTACGTGCTGTCGGCGTCGAGCTGCCGCAGGCGACGCGCGTCCTCGGCGCCGAGCCCGCCATGGGGAAGGAACATCGGGTACAGCGACCGCAACGCGTAGAAGGTCACCAAGAAATAGGGATACGCCATCGCGATGGCGCCGCAGACGATCTGGGTGAGGAAGAAGTGCACGTAGGACGCCGCGGTGATCTGATTGCCGGACACCCGCACCGACACCGGGACAGCCACGCCCGCGATGGCCCAGAGCGCGAAGCACGTGAGGACGTTGCGTCTGCCCAGCCGCAGGGTGTCGGCCCTGGCCCGCGCCAGGGTCGCCGAGTCGTACGAGCGCCCCTCCCGCAGCCCGCGCGCGATCGACCAGAGCCCCGCCAGAAGCAGGTTGGTCGCCACGAAGCCGATCAGGAAGCACACGGCGTAGGTCGCCAGCGCGATCTGGTCGAAACGGTGCTGGGCCTGCGCGTCGAGTTTGTCGATGATCAGGGTGCGATTGTGGTTGTAGCTGTAGAGGATCGCGAGCGCATTGGGTACGCCGACGGCCAGGGCCATGATCGGGTGTCTCAGCGTGCGAGCGCGCAACCGCCAGCTGCCGGGCGGCGGATCGACGAGGTCGCGGGCGCGGGCGTCGAGACAGACCGCCAGCTGCTGGGCCATGTCGGCGCCGGACGACCACCGTTCGGCGGGGTTCGGATGGAGCGCACGGACGAGGGCACGCTGCAACGCCTCGGGGCAGTCCGGGGGCAGATCCGAGTAGGGCAGGGCGCGGGGGCTGTGGGATCGGCGTCGGAGCATGGCGTCCAGGGCGGTGCGGTCGCCCCCGGCCGCCGCGTCGTCGTCGAACGGTTTGCGGCCGGTGAGCAGTTCCCAGAGCACGACCGCGAGGGCGAAAAGATCGCTGCGAGTGTCCAGATCCTCGGCGGTGGCGGGCAGATCCGGATGCACCGCGGCGAGCTGCTCGGGCGACATGTACGCCAGCGAGCCGCCGAAGTAGGCCAGCGGGCTGTCCCCGGCGACGTTGCCGCTGAAACTGATATTGAAATCGGCCAGCTTGGGCACCCCGTCGGCGGTGAGCAGCACATTGGCGGGCTTGACGTCGCGGTGCAGCACACCGGCCCGCCCCGCGTAATCGAGCGCTTCGGCCAAGCGCCGCCCCAGCCATGCCACGGTCTCCGGCCACGTCAGCCCGGCCAGCTCGGCCCGCTGCGGCGATTCACTGGGTTGGATCTCACCTTTCGCGGCGAGTACGCCGTCGATGACGTCGAGCAGCATGGCTCCGCCGCGCTGGGCCTGCGGTGTCGCGCGGACGCGTTCGAGCACCGTGAACAGCGTCCCTCCCGGCACGTACTGCATGTACAGCAGGCGCAGTTTCCGGTCCGCCAGCACGCGCTGGTCGAACACCCGCACGATGTAGTCGTGGTCGAGCTGAGCCAGGGTCTGGGGCTCGGCGCCTTTGTCGCGGGAGATCTTCACCGCGACCAACCGCTGCATCGACCGCTGCCGCGCCAGGAAGACCCGGGCGAACGCGCCGCGGCCGAGGCCGGTCATCAGGTCGAAGTCGTCGATCCGCTGGCCGGCCGCGAGGTCGTCCAGGTTCGCCGGTTCGGGGGCGACCGTCATCAGCGTGCTGTGGTAGTCGTCGGTCGCGAGCATTTCCGACAGCTGGTCGGCCTGGTCGGGGTAGGCGGCGGTGTACTCGGCGACGTCGACCGTGCCGCCCGCCTGCCTGCGGACGTGGAACTCCTCGTAGATCAGATCCGGCGGGAGCGGCCAGGTGCGCAGTTCCGGGAGTTCGGCGGCGTAGTCGGCCAGCCGTTTGGGAGCGGCTCCACGGCCCCACCGGTTGGCCAGATCGACCTTGATCAGTTCGATCAGCGACACTCGGCGGATGGCGGGGGAGTCCGGAAGATAGTCGGCCAGATCCGGGGGAGTCGCCGCCGTCCGCCAGGCGTCGGCGAAGCGCTCGACCACGTCGGCGATTCCGATGCCCCGCGCTTCGATCGGCGATCGGTCCGCTGCGACCGTCGCCCCCGGAACCGGCGGGGCGGGGTGCGCCATGGGGGCATCGTATCGACCGGAGGCCCTTCCGCGGAACGGCGCCCAGTCGACCAAGCGCTTGCTACGCTCGATCGATGATCTCCACGGTGGTCTGGGGCACCGGCAATGTCGGCCGGGCGGCCATCCGGGCCGTCGACGCCCACCCGGCGCTGCGTTTGGCCGGGGTGCTCGTGCACGATCCGGCGAAGGTCGGCCGTGACGCGGGTGAACTCGCCGGGCTCGACCGCGAACTCGGCGTCGCCGCCACCGACGACGTAGGCGGGGTTCTCGACGCCCGCCCGGAAGCGATCGTCTACGCGGCCTCCGGTGATATCCGGCCCGACGACGCCCTCGCCGACATCGTGCGGGCGCTACGCGGGGGCGCGGTGGTCGTCACGGCGGCGCTCTACGCGCTCTACGACCCGCGCAACGCACCGCCCGAGATCCGCGACCCGGTGCTGGCCGCGATCGCCGAGGGCGGCGGCTCGTTGTTCGTCTCCGGCATCGACCCCGGATGGGGCAACGACGTGCTGCCCCTCCTGATCAGCGGGCTCGGCAGCACGGTGGAGTCGATCCGCTGCCAGGAGATCTTCGACTACTCCACCTACGACCAGCCGGACTCGGTGCGCTACCTGGTCGGCATGGGGCAGCCGATGGACTATCCGCCGCCGATGCTCGCGCCGTCGGTGCCGACCATGGTGTGGGGCGGGCAGATCCGGCTCATGGCGCGGGCGCTCGGTGTGGAACTCGACGAGATCCGCGAGACGCTGGACCGGCGCGCCTTGGAGGTCGCCGTCACCACGACGTCCATGGGCGAGTTCGCGGCGGGTACCCAGGGCGCCGTGCGCTTCGAAGTCCAGGGCATCGTCGACGGACAACCGCGTCTGGTCATCGAGCACGTCACGCGCATCCATCCGTCGTGCGCACCTGATTGGCCCGCGCCGGCCGACGGCGGCGCGGGCGCGCACCGCGTGATCATCGAAGGTCACCCGCGCATCGAGGTGACCGTCGAGGCGACCGACGAACACGGCAACCGCTCCGCGGGCGGCAACGCCACGGCCGTCGGCCGCCTGGTCGGCGCCATCGACTGGCTGGTAGCGGCGAAACCCGGACTCTACGACGCACTGGACGTCCCGCTGCGTCCCGCGGTCGGCAAACTCGGAAGGAAGCACCCATGATCATCGACGTTCCCGAGGGCAAGGATCCGATCGGCTACGTCTGGGGCGAAATGGTGCCCGGCATCGGCGTCGCCGCCTCGAACTTCTCACTGTCGGTCTACTCGCACAGCACGCTCGGCCTGCGCGAGTTCGAGGCGGCCCGGCTGCGCATCGCGCAGATCAACGGTTGCCTGTTCTGCATGGACTGGCGCACCGAACGTGACGGGGCGAAGGTCGAACCGGAATTCGCCGAGGCAGTCACCGAGTGGCGCACCACCGACGCCTTCGATGAACGCACCCGGCTCGCCGCCGAATACGCCGAACGCTACGCCACCGACCACCACAATCTCGACGACGAATTCTGGAGCCGGATGTTCGCCCACTACAGCCAGGCGGAAGTGGTCGAACTGAGCATGAGCATCGGCTCCTGGCTGGCGTTCGGCCGACTGAATCACGTCCTCGGATTGGATTCGGTCTGCGTGCTGCCCGGCCATTCCGCCGGTTGACGAATCGCGGGAGTTACCTCGGAATTCTCGAAACCCACGCGGGCTGCCCGTCGACCAAGCCCAGTTCGAACTCGTCGGGAGCGTCGAGCACGGCGCCGAGTTGGCGAAGCGCTCGATCGGCGGAGATCTCCGCGGGGAAACGGATGTATTCGAGGGTGGCGCCGGATATCCGAGCCCGGAATCGGTACCGGAATTCGCCCTGCCCCGCGTAGGTCAGCGCGATGCGGCCCTGCCAGTCGATGTCGTGCCTGCCGTCGGGGCGGCGGGTGAAGAACACTTCCTGGTCGGCGACCGAGTCGTGCCCGAGCAGATAGATGTTGAACGCCAGGCATTCGACGTCGTCGGCGTGCGCGAGGGGCAGCGGATCGACCGTGAGACGTTGCGGTTGTTCGGATTTCAGCAGGAAGGGACGGCCGGGTGCGGCGGCGCGCAGCCCGGTGGCGTCGTCCTCACCCCAGTACGTGGACGACAGCGTGCAGCTGTGATAGTTCTGCCAGACGATCGGCGACAGCCAGTCCTCGCAGGTCTCCTCGCCGCCGGCGGGATCGCGTTCGGCGTCGTACGCCGCGGAACGCAGGTGCAGATCGAACCACAGGCCGCCGGCCTGGTCCATGCGGCCGGTCCACGCGAACTCTTCGATCGCGTGCCCTTCCGGCCACGGATTGCCCGGGAACACAATTCTCCCGGCGGGCGAGAAACGCACCAGGTCGGTCCTTTCCATCCGACACACCCTAGCGACCGAGGCCGACAAACTCGACATGCCAGAACCGGGAAGCCGCGCCCGGCCGCGTTCGCGCTTCAGGCTTCGGCCGGTGCCTGTTCTTCCGGCTGGTCGGCGGGTGGCTCGTCCACCGTCCGCTTCGGCCCGGTGAACCAGGTCCGGGCCGAGACCAGCCACCAGATGCCGATCGCGCCCACCACGCCGACCAGCGTGATCGGCGCGTAATTCACGGCGGTCCAGGTGAATTCGCTGTGCCACGGGTATCCGCGGGCGTCGGTGGGCAGAATGAACAGCACGCTGATCAGCGCGATCCACAGGAGCGCGATGACCCCGATCGGGCGGTACCACGCACCCAGTCGCCACGGGCCGGTGCGGAAGCGAGCCCCGTGCCGCTGCCGCAGCAGGATCGGAATGCCGTAGGCGATATAGAGCCCGATGGTCGCGATCGAGGTGGCCGCGGCGTAGGCGGTCGGTGCGTTCGCCGGGGGCACCAGCATCGACGGAATCAGCAACACGAACGCGAAGAACGAGATGAACAGCACGGCGTGCACCGGCACCTTCCGCGCGGAAAGCCGCGACCAGAATCTCGATCCGGGCACCGCGCCGTCGCGCGCGAAGGCGAACAGCATCCGCGAGGCGGAGGTCACCGAGGCATACCCGCAGAACAATTGCGCGACCGCCGCGATGATCAGCAGCAGCCCCGACCAGAACCCGTTCAACGAGTTCTCCAGGATATAGATCACGGGGTAACCGCTGTTCTTACCGGGATCCAGCGCGTCGTCCAGATCCGGAATTGCGAACGTCACCGCCATGATGAGCAGATAACCGGCGATCGCCGACACGACGATCGTGTTGATGATGCCTTTGGCCGCCATCCGCGATGCGTCGTGCGTTTCCTCCGACATGTGCGCGGACGCGTCGTAGCCGGTGAACGTGTATTGCGCGTGCAGCAGGCCGAGCAGGAAACTGAACGCGACCCCGCCGAATCCGATCGCGCTGTTGTCGACCGTCTCGGTGAAGACGAATTCAGCACTCTGGTGGTGTCGCGCGCCGAACCCGAGGACCAGCACGAAGATCGCCACGCCGCCGACGTGCCACCACGCGGAAACGTTGTTGATCACCGCCGACAGATGGGGACCGAGCACGTTCAGGACGGCGTGCAGCACGAGTACGGCGGCGAAGACCAGGAAGATCGCGGTGCGGTCGGTGCCGATGTCGATCCCGACGACGTTCAGCACGACGGTGGTGAAGATGGCCGCGCCGTAATCGATCGCCGCGGTGACGGCGATCTGTCCGATCAAGTTGAACCATCCGGTGAACCAGCCCCACACCGGACCGCCCAGCTCGGCGGCCCACCAGTACAGCCCGCCGGAGGTCGGATAAGCGGAGGCCAACTCGGCCATGGCGAGTCCCACGAACAGCACCATGACCGAGACCAGCGGCCACCCCCAGGCCATCGTGATCGGGCCGCCATTGGCCAAACCTATGCCGTAACTGGCCAATCCGCCGGTCAAGATGGACACGATGGTGAAACTGATGGCGAAATTGGAGAAACCCGACCAGGACCTGGCCAGTTCTTGTTTGTAGCCCAGTTCGGCGAGCCGACGTTCGTCGTCGGAAGGGGTTCGGGTGTCGGTCATGTCGTGCTCCCGGGTGAAAACGCTGCCCTCATACCGCGTTTGCCAGAAGATCAGTGTGAAGTACCGATCGGTCAACCGCAGCCCAACCAGCAAATCCATGGAACGACGGGTCCCGCCCCCGGGCAGGGGACACCGAACGTAGCGTGGGGACCATGAGCGAGCGACTGGTGGTCATCGGCGGTGACGCGACGGGCATGTCGGCGGCGTCGCAGGCGCGCCGGATGAAGGACGCGAGCGCGCTGGAGATCGTCGTGTTCGAGCGCGGCGGGTTCGCCTCCTACTCGGCCTGCGGCATCCCGTACTGGGTCGGCGGCCATGTCGACGAGCGGGACGCCCTGATCGCCCGCACCCCGGCAGAACACCGCTCCCGCGACATCGACCTGCGACTGCACACCGAGGTGACCGCGATCGACGTCGACGGCGCCCGCGTGCGGCACCGCGACCGGGAAACCGGCGCGTCGGCCTGGCTGCCCTACGACCACCTGGTGATCGCCACCGGCGCCCGCCCGGTGCGGCCACCGCTGCCCGGCATCGACGCCGATGGCGTGCACGGCGTGCAGACCCTCGACGACGGGCAAGCCTTGCTCCAGACGCTGGAGCGGGCCCGCGGCAACCGCGCCGTCGTGGTCGGCGCAGGCTACATCGGCGTGGAGATGGCGGAGGCGCTCATCCGGCGCGGCTACGACGTCACGATGGTCAACCGCGGCCCGGAACCGATGTCCACGCTCGACCCCGATATGGGCGCCCTGGTGCGCGACGCCATGTGCGGCATGGGCATCAAGGTGGTCGGCGACGCGGAGGTGGCCGAGCTGCGGACCGGTGCCGACGGCCGGGTGTCCGCGGTCGTCACCGACACCGCGGAGTACCCGGCGGACGTCGTGGTGCTCGGCATCGGCGTGCGCCCGGAGACCGAACTCGCCCGCGCCGCCGGGCTGCCGCTGGGGCAGTACGGCGGGCTGCGGACCGACCTCGCCATGCGGGTGCGCGGTTACGAGAACATCTGGGCGGGCGGTGATTGCGTCGAGGTGCTGGATCTGGTCTCCGGCCGCGCACGCCACATTCCGCTGGGCACCCATGCCAACAAGCACGGTCAGATCATCGGCGCGAACATCGGCGGGGGATACGCGGTCTTTCCCGGCGTCGTGGGCACCGCGGTCAGCAAGGTATGCGAGCTGGAGGTAGCCCGGACGGGACTCCGCGAGAAGGACGCTCACGCGGCGGGCCTGCAATACGTGAGTGTCACGGTGGAATCCACCAACCGCGCCGGCTACTACCCGGACGCCCAGACGATGACGGTGAAGATGCTCGCCGAACGTTTCACCGGCCGCTTGCTCGGCGCACAGATCGTGGGCCGCGAGGGCGCGGGCAAACGCGTGGACATCGCGGCGGTCGCACTGACCGCCCGGATGACGGTGGAGCAGATGACGATGCTCGACCTCGGCTACGCCCCGCCGTTCTCCCCGGTGTGGGACCCGGTTCTGGTCGCCGCGCGCAAGGCCGTCACCGCCGTTCGCCGACGTGGGTAGGGCGCTCAGGCGCCGAACAGTTCGAGCAACTCGCTCTTGCCGAACATGACCGCGGCGTCGCGGGCAGACGGGGTGCCCGCGTCGGGGTCGGCTCCCGCCGCGGCGAGCAGGCGCACGATCTCGGTCTCGCCCTTGAACACCGCTCCGGCCAGGGGAGTCCGGCCCTTGTCGTTCGCCCGGTTCGGATCGGCGGACCGCTGCAGCAGCGCTGCCACGGCGTCGGGGTGCCCGTGGTAGGCGGCGAGCATGAGCAGCGTGTCACCGGCATCGTTGGTGAGATCGACCGGCACGCCGGCGTCCACGTAGGCGGCCAACCTCGCGGCATCTCCGTGCCGGGCGAAGTCGAACACCTTGGTGGCCAGTTCGAGCAGTTCCGGGTCGATTTCGCCGGCGTTCATCCGCTCACTCCTGTCGTGGGCCGCGCGCGAGTCAGCGCGTCGCCGCGGATTTTCCCAGTTGCTCCCGCACGATGCGTAGATCGGCGACGAACCCGTCATAGGCGGCGGTCCGATCGGGCGCGCGCAGTACCGACGACGGGTGCACCGTCGCGATCGCGCGGAAGTCCGCGGTCTCGACGACCTCACCGCGGCGTTCGCTGACCTTGAACGAAGGGCCGAGCAGCGCCTGCGCGGCGATCGCGCCGAGGCACACCACCAACCGTGGGCGCAGGAGGTCGAGCTCGGCGTCGAGCCACGCCGAACAGGCGACCACCTCGGTGCGGCCGGGCTGCTTGTGAATCCGGCGCTTGCCGCGCTCCACGAACTTGAAATGCTTCACCGCGTTGGTCACATAGACGGCGTCGCGATCGATGCCGACGTCCGCCAGCGCCCGGTCCAGCAGCCGCCCCGCCGGGCCGACGAACGGCTGCCCCGTCACGTCCTCCTGATCGCCGGGTTGCTCGCCGATCAGCACCACGTCCGCGTCCGGAGGACCGGCGCCGAAGACCGTCTGCGTGGCGTGGCGGTAGAGATCGCACCCGCGACAGTCGCAGGCCGCTTGCCGCAGCCCCGTCAGATCCGCGTTCTCGGGTACGAACATCGCGGCGCCGGGCGCCTTCGTCACTGTCCGCCTCCTGCCTTCGGCGGGGCCGCGACGGCCGTCGCCGAACTCCGCTGCCGCTCGTGCTGGTGGCGGCTTACCCGTTTCGGCGGCCCTCACGCGCGCGTCGCGAATCTCCCTCCCACGTGCTGAACGAGGTGACATGGGTCGGTATAGTCGCCGCGGATGAGTAGTGTCACCGCCACCGCCGGAACGCCGATGTCCCAGAACCGTCGACTCGGGCGTGTGCTGCGGGCGGCGCCGGTCCTGTCGCTCGCGTTCTCCGCGTTCTGTCTCCTGACACCGGTCTGGCCGTTCCACAAGATCACCGGCGGGTTCATCGACCTGCAGGTGTATCGACTGGGCGTGGATGCCATGCGGCACGGCGCCGACATGTACGGGCAACTACCGCAGACCACCATCGGGGCGGGCCTGCCGTTCATCTATCCGCCGTTCGCCGCGCTCGCGCTGGGTCCCTTCGCGATGCTGCCGTGGGATGTCGCCGCCCTGAGCTTCTTCGTCTCCTCGGTGGCCGCATTGGCTCTCACGCTCTATCTGGTGGCACGGCGGGTCTGGCCGGACGAGTCGCAGCGGCGGCTGGCGGCGTGGGCCACCGCGTGCGCGACTCCGTTGGGGCTGCTGCTGGAGCCGATCCACTCCACGCTGGATTTCGGTCAGGTCAATCTACTGCTGATGGCTCTGGTCGCCGCCGACTGTCTCACGCACAAGCCGCGCTGGCCCCGGGGCATGCTGATCGGCATCGCGGCCGCGATCAAGCTGACGCCCGCGGCGTTCGTGCTCTATTTCCTGGTCCGCCGGGACTACCGCGCGGCCGCGACCGCCGCCGTCACCGGTGCGGCGGCGACGGCGCTCGGTTTCGCGATTCTCCCCAAGGAATCCGTCAAGTATTGGTTCGGTGGTCTCGGCAACGTGTCCGGACTGAGCGGCTCGGCCTTCCACACCAATCAGTCGATTCAGGCGGTGTTCTCGCGGTTCGAAGTGCCGGAGCCCGCGTTCACCGTGATCTGGCTGGTCCTCGGCGCGCTGCTGCTCGCCCTGGTCGTCGCCGCCATGCGCCGGGCCGCCGACCTGCCCGCGCTCGCGCTGGCCCTCAATGCCGTCTTCACACTGCTCGTCTCGCCGATCTCCTGGTCGCACCACTGGGTGTGGATCGCACCCGCCCTGTTCGCCGTGGTCGGCTATGCGAGCCGACTGCCTGTCCGGCGCGCGATCGGGTGGTGGGTGACGTTCGTGGTCACCGCGGCGGTGTTCGTCATCGGACCGCACAACTGGCTGCCCGACGGCGAACACCGGGAAACCGCGTGGACGCCCTGGCAGCACTTCATCGGCAACACCTACGTCTGGTTCAGTGTGGTGCTGGTCGTGCTGTTCCTGCTCGCCGGGAAGCGCTCCGTCACCCGGGGCGGGAACCCGTCATCCGGCGAGCCGGTCCGGACGTCCGACGACACGCCCTCGGCGCTGACCACACGCTGAGGGGCGGCCGGGCGGCGACCCGCCGCCACGTCACCCCATGCCGGGTGCGGAGGGCGCGACGAAGAGGAAGCTCTTCTCTTCGACGCGCTGCTTGATCCGCCAACGTCCGTCTACGCGGACGAACGTGTCGAGGTACCAGAGCCCGCACAGCATCATCGTCGGCGGCCCGTCACCGCCGGACACCACCATCGGGTTGTGGCACATCGTCCGCCCGGTGGCCGTGTCGCCGTCGACTTCGATGGACGAGTTGCTGATCAGGTGCTGGAAGGCGGGAAAGTTCGGCAGAACGGAGGCGAGGAACTCCTTCGTCGCCGCCAGATCGCCCACCGAGCCGCCCATGGCGGAGTAATCGATGTGGGCGTCGGGTGTGAACACGTCGTCCAGCAGGTCCCACTGCCGGGTGTCGACCGCGTGCGAATATCGCACCATCAGGTCTTCGATCTCGAGTCGATCCGAAATCTCCTGCAACGACAGCATGCCCGCCTCCGATTGACGTCGATACCCCGGCTATGCCACCAGGATTCGGCGGGTGAGGCAAGGTCCGTGCGGTTACGCCTTGTGCGGCAGGATGTTCAGTACCAGCGTGAGCCCCGCCACAATGCTCACGCACGCCACCAGGGTGGCGAACGCCGATTGGGTAAGCGTCGCGATGCCGATCGAAAAGGCAAGGCACGTGGTCAAAGCGAGCGCGCCGGTTCCCGGTTCCACACCGGCGATCCGGGTTGGTCGGTGATCCGTCATAGCTATGTAATACCCACGCTGCCTCGTTACGAAACCGTGATAGACAGTCGGCCTTCCGCCTCGGCCTCGATCGCAGGTCGGTGACCCCGCGGACACAGCTCTGGATGCACGGCAGGCGTACAGTACGTACGTACGGTTTGGTAGAGCCTCTCGGAGTGGCCTGTGTGGAATCCTCAGCAATACCTCGCGTTCGACGACCATCGCTCCCGCCCCTTCTTCGACCTGCTGTCCCGGGTGACGGCGGACGAACCGCGGGTGGTGGTGGACCTGGGCTGCGGCCCTGGGCACCTCACGGCGGTCCTCGCCCAGCGCTGGCCCGGCGCGATCGTGCGAGCGCTCGACTCGTCGCCGGAAATGGTCGCGGCCGCGCGTGCGCGCGGGATCGACGCCGCGCTCGGGGCGGTGCAGGACTGGCAGCCGAGTCCGGAGACCGATGTCGTCGTCTGTAATGCCGTCCTCCACTGGGTGCCCGGACACCCCGATCTGCTGGCCCGATGGATGCGTCAGCTCCCCTCGGGTGCATTTCTGGCGGTTCAAGTACCCGCGAACTTCGACGCCGCCACGCATCGGGCGATCCGCCAGGTGGCCGCCCGCGACGAGTGGCGCGACAGCCTCGACCGAGCGGGCATCCTCGAGCCGCGGGCGGTACTCGATCCTGGCGCGTACGCCGACCTGCTCGACCTGGCCGGCGGGGCGGTCGACGCCTGGGAAACGACCTACTTGCAGCGCTTGACCGGTGACGATCCCGTGCTCGCGTGGGTGACCGGCACGGCGCTGCGACCGGTGCGCGGCGCGCTCGACGACGCGCAGTGGCAGGAGTTCACCGCACAACTCGCGCCGCTGCTGCGTAGCGCCTACCCTCGGCGAGCCGACGGCACGACCTGGCTGCCGTTCCGGCGCGTCTTCGCGGTTGCCCAGAGGCGGTAGCGCGGGGGCAGGCGAGCGCGGACAAGACCCGGACAATCGTATGTCCGCACACGGTGTTCGGCCGGGGCGCCGTGGTGACCCCGCACCTGGCGGCGGCGGTGTCTCGATTCGGTGCGCGGCTGGTCACCGAGCCTGCTCGTGTGCCGTCGACAGCAGCCGGTCGACCCGGCTGCGCAGTTCGCCGGTCACGGCGGGCAGGCCGATCGACGGAAGCTCGGCCACCACGTTGGCCGCGAGAACCCGCAGCTTGGTGTTGGTTTCCTGGGATCGGACGCGCAGGATGGCGAACGCCTGCTCGGCGTCGAGGCCGTAGACGAGCATCACCGCGCCCTTGGCTTGTTCGATCACCGCCCGCGCGGCTACCGGATCGATGTCACCGGCCGCTGTGCCGTCAGCGTCATAACTCACACGCACGCACTACCCGTCCGAGGCCGTCTGACACCGGCTCGCGGCGGAGAAACGATGGCGCGGCGGATGTCCTCGGCCACAGGGGAGGGTTGACGCGAGCCCCGCGGATCGCGATACTTCGAACGTCATAGCGATTGCGTATAACTCGTCCTGTGGAAACGCTACGGAGACAGATCAATGATGATCCATACGGCAGTCGAAACATTTCTTCTGGCTCAGGTGGACGACCCGGTCCCCGAGGCTCCCCCGAACTCGGAGAAAATCCTCCAGCTCTTCCGATATTTCACGTGGTTCGTGATTCTCTCGGGAGTCGCCGGAATCACCTATGCCGGGGGCAAATTCGCTTGGGAGAAGTGGAACGGTGGTCCACTGGCTTCCGCGAAAATGGTCGCCGGCGGCATGCTCGGCGGGGTCATCGCCACCAGTGCGGGGACGATTATGAACGCGCTGATCGGCTGAGGCGGTCGTCCGCGTGCCGTGCCTCCCATCGCCGTCAGTCGTCGACCTCCAGTTCGACCAATTGCGCTGGTGTGAAAGATTTCTCGCGCCGGTTGGTTTCCACGCCGAAAACGGCGACCACGAGGTCGCCGCCCGGCTGGACCACTCCCGCCTGTGTGAGGGTGCCGTACCCGACGACGGATTCGCCCACGTGATCGGCGAGTTCCGCGGCGGGCACACGAATTGTCCTGCTCATGGGGCACCTCTATCGGGTCGAAGTGTCACTGGTTGCGGTGTCGCTGTTCGCAAGAATCGATCCTAATCCGCGGTGACATCCGCCGAACCCCCCTGTTTCCGTCGAATCGCATCGCGGCGCGCGGACCGCGGCAAACTCCGCCGTCAAGACGGAATTCCCTGTGCCGTAACGATTCACCCTCGCGATCTTGACCGGTTCGTGACCAGTGCGAGCGCGTCGGCGACCTTCGCCTGGAAGTGCGGGCACTCGCGGAAGTCCTCGGCCGCGCAGTCGAGAGCGTGTGAGATGGTCTCCAGCGCGGCGGTGGCCTGCGCGATCCGATGAACGAGCTGATCTCGGTGCGCACGCAGCAGGTCGCGGCGCGCGGTCCGGTCGGACGCCGCGGCGAATAGTGCGACGAGTTCGTCCAGCGCCAGACCCGACCGCTTCCCGAGCAATATCATCGCGACGGTCTCCGCGTCGTCGTCGTGATACCGGCGCCGACCGGCGCCGTCCCGCCGCGGCGCGAGCAATCCGACGTCCTCCCAGTGTCGCAGCACATGGGTGGCCAGGCCGAAACGCGCTGCCAGCTCACCGATCGAGATGTCGCCGCCCGCCATAGCCGCACTCTAGGCGACGCGAGCGGTGAGCCGCGCGTACAGCCCGATCGGATGACGCCGCGGACGCACCGTCTCCCGCCGTACCGTCGCCGCGTCAAAAAAGCGCCGTAATGCGCTGAGCCCAGCCGCCGCCCGCACGAATCGGAAGTCGTAGATGGCCACGGCGCCGCCGGGGCGCAGTACCCGTGCCAGCTCCGCGACCGCGCGGTCCAGATCCGGCCACTCGTGCATGCTCAAACTCGAGACGACCAGGTCGAAGCTGTCGTCGGGATAGGGCAGCGCGGCCACGTCACCGACCGCCAACTCGGTCGCGCTGCCGGAGAGCGTCGTCTCGGCGAGATCGATCATGTGCGGGGACAGGTCCACGCCGTGCAGCCGCAGGTCCGGCCGACGAGAACGCAGCTGTGCCAGCATTTTTCCCGGACCTGTCCCCACGTCCAGCACCCACGCGCCGGGCCGCGCGGACGCGTCGATGTCGGCGGCGATCCGGCGGTAGAGGCCCCCGAGCAGGCGAGATGCCCGCTGGTCGTATCCCCGGCTCTGTTTTTCTCCGAACGTTGTCATGATCAACCTCTCCTCGTGGTGCGCTCAGCTTGCGAGTTGAGGTCGACCTGAAGTCAAGAGAAGTACGGTGTGGGTCGAGCGGTCACGGCTGTGCCGGGTACTTCCGCGTGAGCCATTGCTGGAAGGTCGGCCCGGCGAGGATGGCGCCCGGTCCGGGCAAAAGGGCACCGTCGGCCTGCAGTTCGTGATCCGGGTCGTCGAGGTCGACGATCTCCTCGACTCGCGCCGGTTCACCTCGTCGAGCCGCGACGTCGGCCGCGGCCGCGGCGAGGTTCAGCTCCTCCGGCCCGGCGATTTCGACCGATTCGGGTGCCGTCTCGGCGACGGCGAGATGCGCCAACTGCTCTGCGACGGTGCGGGCGGCCACGAGCTGGGCGCGATACTTCGGGACGTAGGCGGTGTCGCCGCGAGTGGTCCAGTCGAGCATCATCTCGGTGAATTCGTGGAACTGGGCCGCGCGCAGGATCCGCACCGGCACGGGACCTTCCCGGTAGGCGTTCTCCTGGGCGAGTTTCCCGGCGTAGTGGCCCGCGGTGAACCGATCGATCCCGATGATCGAGACCAGCACGATCCGCCGCACACCGGCTGCGGCCGCGGCACGCTGGATATTCCGGGCGACGGTGCGGAAGAACTCGGTCACCGCCTCGGTTTCGGTGGTCGCCGCGTTGATCGCGTCCACCACCGCGTCCACCCCGGCCAAGGCATCCGCCAAGCCGGCTCCGGTTCGGACATCCACCCCCACTGATCGGCTGATCTCCACGACCTCGTGGCCCTGGGTCCGCAGCACGTCGGTCACATCCCGGCCGATCCGCCCGCTTGCGCCGGCAACCGCTACTCGCATCGCAATCTCCTTCGACTCACGTTCGGTGAGTGGACGAAACGACGACGGCGGGTGTGACATGACGAAGGCAGTCGTGACAGTGCCGCCGCGACGGTCGATCCACGTGCGGCGGCAACTACTGTCGCGCTGCCTCCTTGCGTCTGTTCGCGCGAGACTCGGCGGGATGCCCCCGCACACCGCCGAGTACCTGGACTGAAACTATTTCCGACCGAAAAGTGCGACGCACCTCGCCTAGGCGCGGCCGCACAGCTTCCGCATCAGATGCAGAAGACAACGCTGCCGAGCGGAACGCAGAGTACAACCGAGCCCCATACCGGCGTCGCGACGTCCGATGGCGTCGTTTCGGCAGAAGCGGCGGGAGCCGCGATGACGCCCAAGGAGACGGCCATTGTGGTCGCGGCCAGGATCTTCGTGATTTTGGTGGACATTGTGCATCCTTCGACTCGAGTGAAACTTATCTCTGACTCACGATTTTCATGCTTCACCTATAGAGCGGTGAACACCAGGCAAAGAAATGTCAAGTTCCCCGCCGGCGCGTAACGGGAAGATCACCGAGGGTGCTTTTTCCGGGGTGGCGGCTCCGTTGTCGCGGCGAAAACAAACCTGGAGACTCTTTACTCCCCGCACCTTGCCCGAATTGTGCTCTTCCAAAGGAATCGGAAATATTCGGCCGCGGGGGACCAACTCTATACGGCGACGGCGCTGCGTCGCGGTATACGACTCGCCGCCGCTACCGCGGCTCCACCGGCGAATTGATTCGGCCGTTGAAGGTAGCGCCGGTCGGTAACGGTGATCGTTACGTCGCTGCCGCGATCGCGCACGGGCGGTAGAGGTTACGCCGGCCTGCGCTCGAAGACCCGGTGGCATAGTGCACCGTGCACTTCCCACCGGCGGTGAGTCCGCTCCGAATTCGGACACCGACACGACCTTAAACTGAGGCAATGGTGCAGCCAACGCCGTGGCAGTCGGACGAAGCTCGAGACGGCCGATCCGACCAGCCCGACGAGGCGAAGAGCGGCGCCGTACCGGCAAAGGCGATTCTGGCCGCGCTGCGCGGGCATTGGGGTTACGTGTGGGCCGCGGTCGGCAGCCTGGTGACGCTGGTGCTGCTGTTCCAGCCGTGGCTCACCGCCGCCGGCGCCGACGGCAAGGTCAGCACCAACGCGTTCGGCCGGATGGAGATCACGACGCGATTCCTCAACGTCTGGTCGCGGTCGGCCCCGCCCGGTGCGCGGGTCACCGGCTTCTGGGCACTGCTCGCCAGCGCCGCGATCATCGTCGTCGTTTTCTCGGTCGTGGTGAACCTGCGTCTGCGCATCGAGGCGCTCGATCGGCTGGCCACGCTGGCGACGTTGGCGGGGGCGGTGCTCGTGGTGATCACCGTGCTCTACATCAACAGCAAGGGCCCCGAGCTGAAGGCGATGGTCGGACGCAAGTCGGATCTCGGCGGACAGATCGGGTCGTTGATGAACTGGGCGTTCGGCAACGGCAGACTCGTCGTGCCCGGCATCGGTCAGGTCGCGTACACGTCCGCGACGCTCACGCCGTGGTCGCTGCTGGCGGGCGTGACATCGCTGGGCTCCGCGGTTGCCGCCCTCACCCAGTGGATCCGCAACCGATCCAGCGGTCTGTTCCGTCTACCGGGGGGCATCCGGATCGTGACGACGAAACGGTCTGGCGAGTCCGAAGACGCCGACTGACCGTTCGGCGATGCCCGGTGTCCGCTGCTGCGCCCGGCATGCGGGCCGGGCCGTCGTGCGAACCCCCTTGCGCATGACCGGTCTGATCGGGTACCCCGGATATCAGGAGGTGTTCGATGCCGTCCGCACACCGGTCCCCGACGCGGACAGAAGAGGTCATCGTGCCGTCGGAATACGCCCGGCTGGCCGGGGTACTGGCTGTCCCACCGGACCGCACCGCGCTGATCGCCTTCGCACACGGCAGTGGTAGCGGCCGGCACAGTCCACGCAACCGGTTCGTCGCCGAGGTCCTCAATCGGGCGGGGTTCGCGACGATGCTGGTCGACCTGCTGACCGCCGAGGAGGAGGGCGACCGCGCTCGCGTGTTCGACATTCCGCTGCTCGCTCATCGCCTTGTGGAGGTCACCCACTGGCTGCGGACGCGACCGGAACTCGACGGCGTGCCGACCGGATATTTCGGGGCGAGCACCGGCGCGGGCGCCGCGCTGTGGGCGGCGACCGAACCCGGCACCGAGATCGCTGCGGTCGTCTCCCGGGGCGGGCGGCCGGACCTGGCCGGTGCGCGATTGGGTTCGGTGCGCGCCCCGACGCTGCTCATCGTGGGTGGGAACGACCGGTGGGTGCTGGAGGTCAACCGTCAGGCCCAGCTACGGATGCCATGTCCGAGCGAATTGGACATCGTCCCTGGAGCGACCCATCTGTTCGAGGAAGCCGGTGCGCTCGAGCAGGTCGCCGACCTGGCGGTCCAATGGTTCCACCGCCATCTCACCGTCGTGCTGCACTGAATACCACCGGCAGATCGCCGGGCCGAGGCGCGACGAGAGTGCCGAAGCCGCGGCTGATGTCCTGGATCTTCTCGCACAACCAGCGGGATTCGCTGCGCGGAGCCCATTCCAGCCGCATGTGCCGCACGCGCAGCGGGATCAGCCGGACCTCCGTCGAGCCGGACTCCAGCGAGACCAGGTACAGCGGATGCAGGTCGGCGTGGTACCGCTCGTGGCCGCGGATGCCTTCGTAGTCGTCGATGACGTCGCCGCATCCGTACAGGATCGGTTTACCGCGGTAGATCTCGATCGGACGCGGATGATGCGCGGAATGCCCGTGCACCACGTCGACGCCGGCCTCGATCAATCGATGCGCGAACCGCGTTTCGGTTCGTGCGACCTCATAGCCCCAGTTAGGCCCCCAATGCACGGAAACGATGCCGATGTCGTTATCGCGTTTGTGCGCGGCCACCTCCGCGGCGACGTCCTCGGCCGCCGCCGCGTCGGGGGAGTAACCCACTCGCCACAGTCCGGGCCGGTTGCGCCGGGCCGACCAGGATTCCGGAACGCCGCTCGAGCCCGCGGCGACCGAGACGATCACCACCCGGCGCCCGTCGGCGAGTTCCACGGTGGCGGGAGCGCGGGCAGCCGCCAGATCGCTCCCGGCGCCGGCGCGATCGATGTGTGCGGCGTCGAGCGCCGCGAGCGTGTCCGCCAAACCGGCGATCCCGAAATCGAGGACGTGATTGTTGGCCAGTGCGCAGACGACCGGCGCTATCGCGGTCAACGCGGGCACGTTGTCCGGATGCATCCGGTAATGGATGCCTTTCGCGGGAGCGAATACACCGCCTGCGGTGATCGACGTCTCCAAGTTGAGCAGCCGCACCTCGGGGGCGATCTGGGCCAGGATCGGCAGGACGTCACCCCACAGGTGCCGGTAGCCGACCGGATGGGTGAACTCGCCGTACGTCCGTTCGGCCAGCTCGACGTAGGTTCGCGCGTCGTTGACATATCGTTCGCGCAGCCTCGGATCGCCGGGGTGCGGCAGAATCTGGTCCACACCCCGCCCCAGCATGACGTCGCCGCCCAGCAGCACCGTCGGCATACCACCATTGTCGGCTATCGCGGGGCCGATGGGAACGCGCTGTTCGTCGAGTTCTACGGCCGGGCGCGGGCGCACGGTCGGTCGGTCGGCGAGGACCCGCGCGGGCCCGTCCCGCTCACCTGCTGGACATAGAAAGCAGCTGTTGCGGGTCGTCGGCGTAGACGGTGGCGATGATGTTCGCCCGTGCGGCCAGATCCTTCGCGAGGTCGCGGATCTCGTCCGACGCGGTCGGGTCGGCGTCGATCCCGGCCAGCAGATCGCGGGTGTGGATCGCCGTTGCCTGCGCACAGCGCCGTAGGCGGGCTTTCGCCACGGTATCGAGCGCGGTGGGACTGAGGTAGCGCTGAATGTGCTCGCCGCGATCGGTGACCCGGTTGACGATCGACTCGGTCGCCGCATCGGTGAGCCAGCGTTCCGCGTCGGCCGTGATCTCGAAGACGAGATCGTGGTCTCGGATATCGGTGGGATTCGCCGAAGTGGTCAGCAGGGCCATGCTGGCCCGCCCGATCGCGAGGAACCCGCTCATCGCGTGGGCGAGCAGAACGTTGGGGTTTGCTGTGGGCAACTGGTGAAGCCGTTGCCCGACGACGGTGACCCAGCAGGCGAGGTGTTCGGCTCCGGTATCGATCGACGTCGCTGTCGTCATAGCGCGACCATACGCCGTTATCCGGGTGAGACATACGAAGAAACGCTGGAAGTTCGCCAGATGTCGTGGAGCACAGTCGTGCGAGCGTTCGGGATCCGGCTGCACCGCCGCCGCCGGGGTCCGGAGTGAGAGACTGGATCGTCCCCTTCGTTCGGTACCCGGACGACAGTCCAGCAGCTTCCCTGGTGCGGAAGCTCTTTCCGGAGTGCGCCATCTCGGCAGCAGCGTCGCACCAGAATCGCCACAGTGCCGCACCGGCGGCGTTAACTGCGGTTGTACCCGCATCCTCCGGCTGAAAAGGTCTGCGGCGGTGCTGAAAACACGTGTGCATGTGCACTCGAAAACGAGAACGAGTGCGCCCTATGACAGTCGGGGAGGGGCCTGTGGCGGCGACCGTGCCGCTGTTCATTCGGCGTGCGGCGCGGCGCTCAGGCGGCCAGACGGGCCTGGTAGACGTTCGCGAGGTCACGCAGGGCCGTGGCCCCGTCGCCCACGAAGCTCGAGCCGTGCATGATCGCCAACGTGGTCGGCGCCAGTCCGGCGAGCCGATTCAGGGCAGCCGGTACGGCGGGGCCCAGCGACGTGGGATGGAAGACATCCTCCGCGACTTCCGCCTGCTCCACCAGATCCGCGGAGGTGAGCGCCGGACCATTGCCGAGCTGGGTCATCAGATCGCCGCAAAACAGGACGCCGGTCGTCTCCTCGTAGAGCACCCGCGCCTCCCAGTTGTGTGGCGCGTGCGGCGTGTCCAGATGCCGCACCCGGCGGCCGCCGAGGTCCATCACCTCGCCATCGGTCAACCGGCGTGGCAGCCGGTCGGCCAGATCATCGATCGAGACCAGGCATCCGACCAGACCGTGGGCGACCTGCGCCCGCGGTGCGGCGGCGAGGAAGAGGTTCATCGCCCCGCACTCGTCCGCTTCCACATGCCCGAACGTGATCCACCGCAACCGCTCGACCGGCATGATCCGCGCGATCTCCGCGGATACGGCAGGGAAGAGCGCGCGCATGCCGGCGTGGAAGAGCAACGGCTCCTCGGCGTCGACGAGGAACTGGTTGAACGTGAAGCCGGTTGGTCCCACCTCCGGAACGAATGTGGAGATGCGGTAGATCTTCTCAGCTATCTCGTCGGTGTGGGTTTCCATGAGAAGTCCCTGATAGAAGCGGTTTTCTCTATTGTCACCAATCGCTCGCGTCCCGGCAGCGAATTCGCAGTTATCCATCGTCGATCCTGGCCGGCGCGCTGGTTTCGTCGCGGACCGCGGGCGAGACGTCATGGGCGGCCGCGTGGCGCGCCCTCTTCTCCCGGTGCACTGAGGACATCAGCGCACCGGTGGTGCGATGGGGAAGCCAGCTGCTAGCTGTTGACACGCGACACCTCCGAAGACGGTCGTGCCGACCGAAGGGCGGGCGTTTCACTTCACTGCCAGCGCATTTCCCGCTATTCGAGACTCATCCTATGATTTTAAACAGGATAGTAGTACTCTAAATTATCTACCTGCAGTTTCACTATGTGAGATTCGGTCGCCGTCCGATCGACACGCCGAATCTATCCAGCGAGGGAGTGTCGCGTGCTGGAAATCGACCATTTCAGCCACGGGTGGCTCACACCCATCGTCGCCTATGTCATGTCGTTCACCGGTTCATTGCTAGGACTTCGGTGCATGGCCAGATCCCGTACCGGTTCCGCGCGCGACGGGTGGCTGCTGGCCGCGGCGGTCGCGATCGGCGGCACCGGCATCTGGGTCATGCACTTCATCGCGATGCTCGGGTTCGCGATCGAGGGCGCATCGATCCGCTACGACGTTCCGCTCACCCTGATCAGCGCGCTGATCGCCATCGCGGTGGTGTGGGTCGGACTGCGGATCGCCCACCAGCGGGCGCTGGGTCCGGTGGGCCTCTTCGCCGGGGGAGGGATCACCGGTCTCGGCGTCGGCGCCATGCACTACGCGGGCATGTACGCCATGAAATCCGATGCGTCGATCAGCTACGACGGACGGATCGTCGCGCTGTCCATGGTGATCGCCGTCGTGGCGGCGACCGCCGCGTTGTGGTTCACGCTGCACGTCCGCGGCACGCTCGTCACCGTCGCGGCGGCGTTGGTCATGGGCGTCGCGGTGTCGGGCATGCACTACACGGGCATGTTCGCGATGCGCGTGCACGAAGCCGAGCACATGCACGCACCCTCCGGGGCCGGCGCGACGCAGTTGCTGACTCCACTGATCGTGAGCATCAGCCTGGTGACCGTGATGCTCTTGCTCCACCTCGGCATCACGGAGGTCGAGGACGAGAACACCTACGTTCCGCAGGGCCGCCACGCCGCCAGCTATTGGCCGACTCGCGAGTGAAGCGACTACGCGGCACCTGGTCCGCGGCGCGCGTCCGGTCGACCCGCCGCGCCGGGGCAGCTGTGCCGCGCGGTCGACGCGGAGTTTTCGCCGCCGGATGCCGGGTACGCGCGCCAAGAGCCGGTTCGCGAGGTGACCGGCCCTCCAGCCGAACCAGGAGGTGGCGATGCGCATCGGGTACAAACTGGCGGCCGAGGCATTCGGTCCGAACGAGCTCGTCCGTCAAGCGATTCGAGCGGAGGAGGCCGGATTCGACTTCGTCGAGATCAGCGATCACTTCCATCCCTGGCTGGACAATCAGGGCCATTCGCCGTTCGCCTGGACCGTGCTCGGAGCCATCGCGGCGAAGACCGATCGGATCGCACTCGCGACCGGAGTGACTTGCCCCATCCTGCGCTACCACCCCGCGATCATCGCGCAGGCGGCGGCGACGCTCGCGATCTTGTCCGACAATCGTTTCACCCTCGGTGTCGGTTCGGGCGAGCGTCTCAACGAGCATGTCGTCGGCCGCGAATTCCCGCCGGTGCGGATCCGGCAACGGATGCTGCGTGAAGCGCTCGAGATCATCCGCTTGCTCTGGAGCGGCGGCTACCACTCCTACGACGGTGAGTTCCTGACCATCTCCGAGGCGCGCGTTTTCGATCTGCCCGAGAGGCTCCCGCCGATCGCCGTCGCCGGGGGTGGGCCGGAGGCGGCCCGCATCGCCGCCGAGCTCGGTGACGGCCTGTTCGCCACCGAACCGAACTCCGAGATCGTCGAGCGCTACCGCGCGGCGGGCGGCACGGGCCCGCGCTATGCGGAGGTCGGGATGGCGTGGGCGCCGGACGAGGAGACGGCCGCGAAGGCGGTGCTGGATACGACGCGCTGGGCCGTCACGGGATGGAAGGTGATGAGCGAGTTGCCGAATCCGGTCAATTTCGCCGCGGCGACCACCACCGTCCGCCTGGAGGACATCCTCGACAATTTCGCTTGCGGTCCGGACCCGGCCCGCTACCTCGACGCCGCCAAGCAGTACGCCGACGCGGGCTTCGATCATCTCGTGATGCAGAACGCGGGCCCGGACCCGGACGGCTTCATCGACTTCTACCGGCGGGAACTCGACGAGCCATTGCGCGCTCTGGCGCCGAGCGCATAAGCGAGGACGGCCCGCGGCGGACGGCCCTTCGCGAGAACGCGGGGGCAACCGGTGACTGTCGAGGCGACGCTCAGCTCACGGTGAGGAGTTTGCCGAGCAATGCCGTGAGCTGTCGGCGTTCGTCCGGCTCGAGCGCGGTAAACGCGCGGTCGAGGAATTCGGGGACCGCCTGTTCGGCGTTCGACAGCGCCCGGTTCCCCTTTTCGGTGATCGTCACGGCGTAGGCCCGGCGGTCGGCGGGGTCACGTTCACGCCGGACGTAGCCCGAGCCCTCGAGATCGTCGGCGATGCCGACCATCACGCTGCGGTCGATGCGAAGTTCCTCGCTGAGCACGCGCTGCGAGCACGGACCGATATCGGCCAGCATTTTCAGCACCAGATGCTGAGCCACGCCCAAGCCCTGCTGCTGAGCATGGGCCTCCGCCGCGCGGGCGATCGCGGACGACACGCGGCACAAGGCGATATCCGGGCGCTGCGCGGCGAGCCGCGAAAGGTATTCCACTCGCGCTCGGTCGGTCGTGGTCGGCATCGATGCAGTGTATCAGACCATCTGTGCGCAGATCATTTGACGTCAGATGATTATGAACCGTACTGTCACAGATGATCTGTTCACCAATAATCTGCAGAGAGATGGATCCGGCGCCATGTCGTTGAACTTGTCCGCGGACGAAGTCCTGTCCACCACGCGAGCCGTGCGCAAACGGCTCGACTTCACCAAGCCCGTACCGCGAGGGCTGATCGAGGAATGCGTCGACCTGGCAACGCAAGCGCCGACCGGACGCAACCGGCAACGGTGGCACTTCGTGGTCGTCACGGACCGGGCGCGGCGTGCAGTCGTCGCCGACATCTTCCGACGCGCGGTGCACAGTGCGGGCGGACAACCACTCACGCCCGCCGACGTACGTCGCATGTCCGCTCATCCGGCGTCTCTGCGCCGGATCGGCGAGGGGTTCCAGCACCTCTACGACAACATCCACCGGGTGCCGGCGTTCGTGATCCCAGCCATCGAAGGCCGCACCGACCACGCGGGCGTTCTCGAGCAATCCATGGCCTGGGGCTCGATCCTCCCCGCGGTCTGGAGTTTCATGCTCGCCGCCCGCGCGCGGGGGCTCGGCACGGTCTGGACCACGGCGCACGCACCACTAGAGCGGGAACTCTCCACCGTGCTCGGCGTGCCTTACGAGAAGGTCATGCTGGCGGCGTTCATCCCGCTCGCGTTCACCCTCGGCACCGACTTCCGGCCCGCCGAACGCATCGATCGAGCCGAGGTTCTGCACTGGGACACGTGGTGATCACCGCTCGGCGTGTCAGACGGTCGTCGCGCGGATCGTGGTGAACAGCCGCAGGCAGCGTGCGGTCATCTGGTCGGGTGTATGGCCGGGATGGTCGCTCCACCAGGAAATGGTGGTGGACACGATGCTGAACCACAGCGCCAGCAACAAGGAGTGATCGTCGTCGTCGGAGATGCCGGCATCGGCCAGCACCTGCGACACGCCTGCCGAGCCCATGCCGTTGAGGGCATCCTGATACTCCCGGGCCACCGAGTAGGCCGCACTCGGCCGTGGCAGAGTGGCGTCGTAGATGATCTTCCAGTTCTGCGTGCGCCCGTCGAGTGCGTGGAAGATTCCGGTCAGTGTCTTCAGCGCCCGGTCGTGCGCGCCCTGCGCGAACTGAGCCGCTGCCACCGCAGCGATCAGACTCTTCCCGGCGCGGTGCACGCAAGCCGCGTGCAGTCCGTCGCGGGAACCGAAGTAGGCGTACACGAGCGGCTTGGAAACGCCTGCGGCCGTGGCGATCTCGGCTACGGAAGCCTTGGCGTAGCCGCGCTCGCCGAACTCGGTGGTGGCGATGTCGAGAATTTGTTCCTCGCGCCGCTCCCGCGGCACACCCTTTGTGCCGGGTCTGCTCATCGGGCGTCCTGCGCGGGCGGCTGGACGATCGGGTCGAGCAGCACCCCGGGATTGAGGACTCCGGCCGGATCGAGCGCCGCTTTGGCCGCCCGCAGCGCCGTGGCGAACGGTTCGGGTCGCTGGCGGTCGTACCAGGGGCGGTGGTCGCGGCCGACGGCATGATGGTGCGTGATGGTCGCGCCGTTGCCGTGCAGCGCCTCGGATACGGCGGTCTTGATCTCGTCCCACTGCTCGACCGTTCGTCCCCAGCGGCCCGCGGCGTAGATGCCGAAGTAGGGCGCGGGACCGTCCGGATAGACATGGGTGAACCGGCAGGTCAGCACCCCGGTGACACCGGCGGATCGGAACGCGGCCGTGGTCGCCGCCCGCACGGCCGCGCGCAGGGCGTCGAAACGATCCCAGGTGCAGGCGGTTTCGAAGGTTTCCACGATCATGGACTGGGCCGCGAGCGCGTCCCGTTGATACGGCATACGCAGGAACGACGAGCGCCACGTGTCCGCCGCGCCCGCGCGCGCCGGGTCTTCCGCCGAGTCGGTGGTGCGAATGCCGTCCGGGATCGTGCCGCCGTGCTCGCGGCAGATCTGCGCCGCCCGGCGCATCGGCTCGTCCACGGGATGGTCCGCGGACTCGAATCCGAGGACCAGCACTCCGCCCGGCGCGCTCGTGCCCGCGTTGAGGAACGCCTCCACCGGATCGAGCAACCGGCAGTTGGCCGGAAACAAGGCCGACTGGGCGACGGCGCGGGTGGCGGCGACCGCCGCGTCGTAGTCGTCGAACAGCACCGATGCGCCGGCCCGCCAGCGCGGCCGGTCCTGCAAGCGCATCCACGCCTCGGTGATGACGCCGAGTATGCCTTCCGACCCGAGGAACATCCGATCCGGCGAGGGTCCCGCGCCCGACGCGGGCAGCCTGCGGGATTCGCTGAGGCCGGCGGGAGTGACCACCCGTAGCGATTCGGCCATGTCGTCGATATGGGTGTAGACGGTCGCGTGCTGGCCGCCCGCCCGGGTGGCCAGCCAGCCACCGAGCGTCGAGAATTCGAACGACTGCGGAAAGTGCCGCAGCGTCAAGCCCTCTGGCCGCAACGCGGCTTCCAGCGCCGGGCCGAGGATGCCCGCTTGAATTCGTGCCGCCCGGCTGGTGCGGTCGAGTTCGAGAATCCGGTTCAGGCGGCTCGTGTCCAGCGACACGGCTCCGGCGTAGGCGTCGGCGCACCGCGGTTCCACCCCACCCACCACCGACGTTCCGCCGCCGAACGGCACCGCGGCGACCCCCGCGCTCGCGCACCAGTCCAGGATGTCGACCACATCTTGCTCGGTACGCGGCCGCAGCACGTGGTCGGGAATGTGGTCGAGACGTCCCAGCAGCGCCCTCGCCACGTCGCGGAACGCCTGCCCGTGGCCGTGTGCGACGCGGTCGCCGAGGTCGTCGGAGGCCAGTTCAGCCAGCGCATCGGGTACCTGGACGCGCGGCGGGGGCACGCGCAACGAGGTCAGGTCCGGCGCTTCGTGCACCGTCAACTCGGCGTCCGGGAGCAGGGCCGCTACGCGTTTCGTCAGGGCGGCTCGCTCGTGGCCGGTCACCGCGTCTTCCCGGTTGCCCCATCCCCACCAGGACCTCGTCGCCATCACACGGCTCCATTCCCACGATCTAATTGACTTGCGAGTAAATTACCTCATGTTCAATTGGGGGTGCAGGGGAGGTCGATGCTGCTGGCGCGATCGGGGGCATGCACTGTTTCCTCGTGGCGATCAATGGTTGGGCCGTCCACGCTGGAGCGGTTGGCGAGTTGTCCGGTCGTATCGGTAAGGGCCGGAGCGCCGCCGTCGACAGGCGGCTCCCGACTTCCGACGTCCATCGGCTTTGCCGCGCCCGGGTCGGCGTCGGTGCGGTTGATCTTCGCTGCGGGCAGAGGATCGGCTGGTCGATCACCTCGATCTCAGTGCACTACGCCCGCCCGAGAACCGGTTTGCGGAAGCGTCATCCGAGGGAGATTGAGTGATTTTAATCACATCGATTCCTGTGACGAGATGGCTGTTCTTCACATCACACCATGTCGTAGCCCAATCCTGGCCGGGGTACTCCTGTGAACTCTCCTAGCCTCGCCGCGCCGATCGATGCGGCGTTCGCTAAGGTCCGTCTGCACGCTCGGGTCATGGTTCACGCATTTGAGGCACTGCTTCTGGCTCCATCGCCAGGGCGGACGATGATCGACCAGAGAGTGAACCCGCCGCCGCATGACCCCGACACGCCGTTCCGCACGTCGCACCCAGCATTCACGGGCACGCAATCTCCTGTTCCCTCAACTGCTCACGGCCGCGGTCGACGCGGCGTTCGACTCCACGGCGGTCCGGTATAATCCCACCGGCGATCCAGCGGATCAGCGGGAGCTCAGCTACCGGGAACTGGACGAGGCGTCCTCGCGGTGGGCGCGCTATCTGATCGGGTTCGGGGTGGGGCCGGGGGACTTCGTCGCGGTGGCCATCACCCGTTCGATCGAGTCGGTGCTGGCGGTGTGGGCGGTCGCGAAGACCGGCGCCGTCTACGTGCCCGTCGATCCTTCCTATCCGGCAGATCGAATCGCGCACATGATCGCGGATACCGGCGCGGTCGTCGGGCTCACCACCTCGGCGCACGTGGGCGCGCTCGCCCCGCTCGGAGTGCGGTGGATCGAACTCGACTCCGCGGCACACCGGGAGAAGGTCGCCGCCGAGCCGGGCCATGCGGTCTGCTATCTGGACCGGCTACGTCCGCTCACCGAACAGCACCTCGCCTACGTGATCTACACGTCCGGCTCGACGGGCAAGCCGAAAGGCGTCGCGGTGACACATGCCGGTCTCGCGAGCCTGGTGGAGCACGAGATCGCCGCCCGGGCGGTGCGGCGGGAGTCGCGCGTCTCGCATCTGTGCACACCGAGCTTCGACTTCTCGGTGATCGAGATGCTGCTCGCCTTCTCGGCGGGCGCGACGCTGGTCGTCGCGCCGTCCACGGTGTTCGGCGGCGTCGAACTCGCCGATCTGCTGCGCCGTGAGCGGGTGACGCATCTGTGCATCACGCCCGGGGCGCTGGAATCGATCGAGCCGGCCGGTCTCGGCGAACTGCGGGCCATCCTGTGCGGCGGTGAACGGGTGGGCCCCGAACTGACCGCGCGATGGGCGACCGGCGACCGCAGCTTCTACATCGTCTACGGCCCCACCGAGACCACCATCTTCGCCACCGGCACCGAGGCGTTGTGCGCGGGCGGCGCGACCCATATCGGCACCCCGGTACCGGCGCTGGGCGTCCACGTGCTCGATGCCCGGTTGCGGATGGTGCCCACGGGCGTGATCGGGGAGCTGTATCTGTCCGGACCGGCGCTGGCTCAGGGCTACCTCGGGCGCCCCGGGGCGACCGCGGACAGGTTCGTGGCCAATCCCTTCGCGGCGGTGCCCGGCGCCCGCATGTACCGCACCGGAGACCTGGTACGGCGCACCTCGGCAGGCGTGCTCGAACACCACGGGCGGGTGGACTTCCAGGTCAAGATCCGCGGGCTGCGGATCGAGCTCGGCGAGATCGACAACGCGCTGACCAGCCACCCCGACGTCGACTACGCCGCGACCCTCGGCATGACACTGCCCTCCGGTGGCGCCGCGCTGGTCTCCTATGTGCTGCCACGAACGGCATCCACCACCGGCGGCCGCGTCCGGGTGGCGCTGGACACCGCGGAGCTCACCGATTTTCTCGCGAAATCTCTTCCGGCATACATGATTCCGGCCGCGATCACGGTGCTCGACAATCTGCCGCTGACGCCGGTCGGCAAGCTGGATCGCGCCGCGTTACCGGAGCCGGTGCTCACCACCCGGCAGTTCCGGCCCCCCGCCACACCGACCGAGCAGGTGGTCGCCGACATCTTCGCCGCGCTGCTCCTGCCGCCGGGCGGCGCGGGCCGGGTGGGTGCGAACGACGACTTCTTCGAGCTCGGCGGCAATTCGCTGATAGCGACGCGGGCGGCCGCGCGGCTGGGCGCCGCCCTGGGCGTGCGGGTTCCGGTCGCGCTGCTGTTCGAGGCGTCGGTGGTGGCGAAACTGGCCGAACGCTTGCACGAGCAGGCACGCCTCGGCCATCCCGCACCGCGACCGATGGCGCGACCGGAGCGGGTGCCGCTGTCGTTCGCGCAGCGGCGGATGTGGTTCTTGAACCGATTCGATCCGGCCGGAGCGAGCAACAACATCCCGCTGGCGGTGCGGCTGAGCGGACAGCTGGACATGGACGCGCTGCGGGCCGCGATCCGGGATCTCGTCGAGCGGCACGAGGTGCTGCGGACCAGCTATCCGGAGCACGAGGGGTCAGGCAGCCAGCGGGTGCACGCCCTGTCGGAGCCCGGGGCGGTCCCGGAACTGCCGGTGCTCGACGTCACCGAAGCCGAAATCCTCGAGCGCACGGTGGCCACTGTGGTCGAGGGTTTCGACGTTACGGCGGCGCCGCCGGTCCGGTTGCGTCTGCTGCGCTCGAGCGAGACCGAGCACGTGCTGGTGGGCGTGGTCCAGCACATCGCCGCGGACGGCTCCTCCATGGGCCCGCTGACCGCAGACCTGATGACGGCATACGCGGCCAGGGTCGCAGGCCGCGCGCCCGCCTGGAAACCCCTGCCCTTCCAGTACGCGGACTACACGCTGTGGCAGCGCGACATGCTCGGAGCGGAGGACGATCCGGACTCGATCTTCGCGCGACAACTCGAATTCTGGCGCGAGCGGCTGGCCGACCTGCCGGAGAGACTGGATCTACCGGCCGACCGGCCGCGCCCCGCGGTGTTCTCCGGTCGCGGCGCCGTCCACGAGTTCAAGATCGACGCGACGGTGCACGCGGCGCTGAACCGGCTGGCGCACCGAACCGACGCGACGCTGTTCATGGTCGCGCACGCCGCGTACGCCGTCTTGCTGGCGCGGTTGTCCAACACCCGCGACATCACCGTGGGCGCACCGGTGGCCCGACGTGGCGAGGCCGCGGTGGACGGCCTGATCGGCATGTTCGTCAACACCCTCGCGCTGCGGACCGACGTCGACCCCGCCCACAGTTTCGCCGAACTGCTCGCGCAGGTGCGCGGCCGGGACATCGAAGCGTTCGGTCATGCCGACGTGCCGTTCGAACGTCTGGTGGAACTACTGGACCCGGTGCGTTCGAGTGCGCATCACCCGCTGTTCCAGACCATGCTGACGTTCCAGAACTTCGCGCCCGCGATACTGGAATTGCCCGCGCTGCGCGTCTCCGCGCTGGATTTCGCCCTGCCGCTGGCGAAATTCGATCTCGAGCTGACCATGGTGCCGCACGAGGACGAGCGGACGCCGCTGGGCATCTCGGCGGCGTTCACCTACTCCACCGACCTGTTCGACGAGGCCACGGTGGCGGGTTTCGCCCGGCGGCTGTGCGGGATCCTCGCGACCGTCGCCGATGCGGCGGATCGCGCGGTAGGGGAGATCGACCTGCTGGACGCCGCGGAGCGCACCGCGATCCTGGTTCATTGGAACGACACCCGGCGCCCGGTCCCGGCGGGTCTGGTGCTCGACGGATACCGGCGTGCGGTGGCGCGTCATCCGGACGATGTCGCGGTCGTCTTCCTGGACCGGCAGCTGACCTACCGTGAGTTCGACGAGCGGGTCAACCGGCTCGCCCGGGTGCTCATCGACCACGGCGTCGGCGCGGAAACGCTGGTGGGACTGGCGATCCGGCGTTCGCTGGATCTGGTGGTCGGCATGTACGCGATTCTCGCCGCCGGTGGCGCGTACGTACCGCTGGACCCCGAACATCCCGCCGAACGAATCGCGCACGTGCTCGCCGCCGCCCGGCCCCTCTGCGTGCTCACCACCTCCGCCGACGAAGTACCGGTGCCCGACGACGTCACCGTCCTGCACGTGGAGGCGCTCGGTGCCGATCGGCGCTCGGGCGCGCCGATCCGCACGGAAGAACTGTTGCGGACGGTGCGCCCCGAACACCCGGCGTATGTGATCTTCACGTCGGGTTCGACCGGACGCCCGAAGGGCGTGATGGTCTCGCACAAGGCGATCGACAACCAGATCGGGTGGATGCTCGCCCGGTACCCCATGGGGCCGGGGGATGCCTACCTGCAGAAGACCGCGACCACCTTCGACGTCTCGTTGTGGGGCTATCTGATGCCGCTGCGGGCGGGCGCGAAACTGGTCGTCGCCGAACCCGACGGGCATCGTGACGCGGGCTACCTCGCGTCGGCCATCGCCGCGCACGGTGTCACGGTCACCGATTTCGTGCCCTCGATGTTGACGGCGTTCGCCGCGCACGCGCCGGCCGAAAGCCTTGCGACACTGCGCGATCTGTTCGTCATCGGGGAGGCGCTGCCACCGGAGACCGTGCGCGCGGTCCGTGCGGTCACCGGCGCACACGTGCACAACCTCTACGGACCCACCGAAGCCGCGGTATCGGTCACCTACTGGCCCGCTGGAACAGGTGACGGGATCACGGTGCCCATCGGTCAGCCGCAATGGAACACCCAGGTCTACGTCCTGGATTCGCGGCTGCAACCGGTCGCGGCCGGCGTGCCAGGCGAGTTGTACCTGGCCGGAGACCAACTCGCCCGTGGATACGTGCGGCAGGCCGCATCGACCGCCGGTCGTTTCGTCGCCAACCCGTTCGACAGCGGCGCAAGGATGTACCGCACCGGCGACCTGGCCATGTGGCGCGCGCCCGGCGGCGGCCGGCCCCAACGACTGGAATATCTCGGGCGCACCGATTTCCAGGTGAAGTTCCGTGGCCAGCGCATCGAACCAGGGGAGATCGAGACCGCGCTGCTCGCGCAGCCCTCGGTGAGCCAAGCGGTCGCCGCGGTGGTGCCCTCGCCATCGGGAGATCGGCTGGTGGCCTATGTGGTCCCGCAGCCCGGCCAGGCCGTCGACCGCGCGGAACTCATGGCCGGGATCTCGGCGGTGCTGCCCCCCTACATGATCCCGTCCGCCCTGGTGGAGCTCCCGGAGCTGCCGTTGAACGCGAGCGGCAAACTCGATCGCAGAGCACTGCCCGAGCCGGCGATCGAGGCCAGGACGTTCCGGGCTGCTCGCAACCCCGTCGAACAGGCCGTCGCGCAGGTGTTCGCCGAGCTGCTCGGCGCCGAGCGAGTCGGGATCGATGACGATTTCTTCGCCCTCGGCGGCAATTCGCTGCTCGCCACCCGAACCGTCGCGCGGGTGAACGAGGCGCTGGGATCTCAGGTCGGCGTGCGCGACCTCTTCGAGGCGCCGCTCGTCTCCGCGCTCGCCACGCGGGTTGCCGCCGGTGGGGCGGGTACCACTCGTCCGCCGTTGACGCGGACGCGACGGCCGGACCGCATTCCGCTATCGCTCGCACAGCAGCGCATGTGGTTGCTCAACCGCATCGAGCCGGACTCACCTGCCTACAACATGCCTTTCGCCATCCGGCTGACCGGTGTCCTGGACCTGCCCGCGCTGCGCCACGCGGTCGCCGACGTGATCGAACGCCACGAGGTGCTGCGCACCCGGTACCCGGTCGACGCCGAGGGACAGCCCTACCAGGAGATCCTTCCGGCGGACGCGGTTCTTCCCGACGGCATCGCGGTCGAGCACCGCGCCGCCGACGTCGCGCACATGGTCGACGGGCTGATGTCCGCGGGCTTCGACGTGACCGCGGCCGCGCCCATCCGGGTCCGGCTGTTCACCTCGGATCGCGATCATCTGCTCGTCATCGTGACCCACCACATCGCGGCGGACGGATCGTCGTTCGCGCCGCTGGCGCGCGACCTGGTGACCGCCTACACGGCGCGTCTCGGCGGTGGCGCGCCGGACCGGGCGCCGCTGCCGGTGCAGTACGCCGACTTCGCCCTCTGGCAGCACGCCGCCATCGGACTCGGTGATAATTCCGATTCGATTGCGGCGCAACAGCTTGCATACTGGCGCAACCAGCTGGCCGGGCTGCCGGGACCATTGGAACTGCCGACCGATCGACCGCGACCGTCGGCCGTCTCCTTCCGTGGCGCGTCGATCGGCCATTCGATCCCGGCGCGGATCCACGAGCGGCTGAGCCGGATCGCGCGCGACCACAACGCGACGCTGTTCATGGTCGTGCACGCGGCGCTCGCGACACTGATCGGGCGCCTGTGCGGCGCGACGGATGTCGTGATCGGCACCCCGGTCGCCGGGCGCGGCGAACGCGCGCTGGACGACCTGGTCGGGATGTTCGTCAACACGTTGGCTCTGCGCGTCGAGGTGGACCCCTCCGCTACGTTCCGCGACCTCGTCGGCCGGACCAGGGAAGCGGCCCTCTCGGCGTTCGGCAACGGCGACGTGCCGTTCGAGCGGGTGGTCGAGGAGGCCGCCCCCGCACGCACCGGGGCGCGCAACCCGCTCTTCCCGGTGCTGCTGTCGTTCCAGAACATCGAGCAGCCCACCCTGGAACTGCCCGACCTGACGGTCACCGCGGTCGACAACGGCTCGACCGCGGCCAAATTCGATCTGCAAGTGGTCGTCGAGCCCCGGCTCGGTGACGACGGCCGGACCGAGATGGCAGTGACCTTCACCTACGCCACCGAACTCTTCGACGAATCGACCGTCCGCGCCTTCGCTCGCCGGTTCGAGCGCGTCGTGTCCGCGGTCGCGGAGGATCCCTCGGTGCGGGTCTGGGACATCGATGTCCTCGACGAAGGCGAAAGCTGCCCGGCGGTCACGCGATCGTGCGAGGCACCGGACGTGATCGGGCCGACGCTACCCGAGCTGATCGGCGAGCAGGCGCGCCGCAGGCCCGAGGCGACGGCCGTGCGGTCCGGTGGCGCCACCCTGAGCTTCGGCGCGTTGCAGCGGCGTGCGAATCGCATCGCCCGCGCTCTGATCGCGGCCGGGGCGGGGCCGGAAACCGTTGTGGCCGTCGCGGTGCCACGCACCGAAGAACTGCCCGCCGCGCTGCTCGGCGTGCTCACGGCCGGCGCCGCGTACTTGCCGATCGACCTCACCTATCCGGCGCAGCGGCTGGCCTTCGTTCTCGCCGACGCGGCACCGGTGTGTGTGCTGACCACAACCGACGAACAGTCCGCTTTGCCGGACTCGGGCCTGACCGCCGTTTTGCTGGAGCAGACGGCGGAATACACCGACGATCCGCTCACCGATGCCGACCGCGTGACGCCTCTGCACCCGGACAACCTCGCCTATGTCATCTACACCTCTGGCTCCACCGGCGTGCCCAAGGGTGTCGGCGTCACGCACCGCAATGCGGTGGAGTTGTTCACCAGGGCGCAGCCGCTGTTCGAATTCGGCGAGCGGGACGTCTGGACGTTGTTCCACTCCTTCGCCTTCGACTTCTCGGTGTGGGAGCTGTGGTGCGCGCTCGTGACCGGCGGTACCGTCGTCGTGGTCGACTACGAGACCTCGCGATCACCGGAGCAGTTCCGCCAGTTGCTGATTCGCGAGCGGGTGACGGTGCTGAACCAGACGCCGTCGGCGTTCTGCCAACTCGTCGACGCCGACCGGGACGCTTCGGCCGCGCCCGGGGAGCTCGCGCTCCGGTACGTGATATTCGGCGGTGAGGCGCTGGATCTGCGGCACCTGCGACGCTGGTACGAGCGTCATCCGGCGCACACGCCACGCCTGGTCAACATGTACGGCATCACGGAGACCACCGTGCACGTGTCCTTCCTGGAGGTCGGCGCGGATCTGGCGGACAGTCCGCTCAGCCTGATCGGCCGTGCGCTGCCCGGGCTGGACACGCACGTGCTGGACATCCGCCTGCGACCGGCGCCGTTCGGTACCCCCGGGGAGATCTATGTCGCGGGTGGTCAGCTGTCGCGCGGCTACGCGGGACGCCCCGGCCTCACCGCGACGCGGTTCGTCGCGAATCCTTTCGGGCCGCCCGGGTCCCGGATGTACCGTTCGGGTGATCTCGCGCGCTGGAGCCGCTTCGGCGGTGACGCCGGTCTCGCCTATACGGGTCGCGGCGACCAGCAGGTGCAGCTGCGGGGCTTCCGGATCGAGCTGGGGGAGATCGAATCGGCGCTGGTGCGTTGTCCGGGCGTGCGCCAGGCCGTCGCGCTGGTGCGGACCGATGCCGCTCTCGGCGATCAGCTCGTGGGTTATGTGCTACCGGAGCCCGGTGCGCGGCCCGACCCGGCCGGATTGCGCGAGCAGGTTGCCGCGTATCTGACCGGCTACATGGTTCCCGCCGCGATCGTCGTGCTCGACGCCTTCCCGTTGACGCCCAACGGCAAACTCGACCGTCGGGCGTTGCCCGCGCCGGCATTCGGCACACGGGAATTCCGCGCGCCCGCCACGCCCGTCGAGGCCACCGTCGCCGACGCATTCGCCGCGGTGCTCGGCGCCGAGCGCTTCGGCATGGACGACAACTTCTTCGAACACGGCGGGAACTCGCTGCTCGCCGCCAAGCTGACGCTCCGGCTGTCGTCCGCGCTCGGCACTCGTATCCCGGTGATGCGGGTGTTCACCGCGTCCACACCCGCGGAGCTGGTCGCCGACCTGGCCCGTCGTGCGAGCGGCGCGGTCGAGACCGAGGCGGCCTTCGACATGCTGTTGCCGCTGCGCCCCTCGGGTTCGGCCGCACCGCTGTTCTGCGTTCACCCGGTCTCGGGGATCTCCTGGTCGTACGCCGGCCTCGCCGCTTACCTCGACCCGGAGCGCCCGCTCTACGGTCTGCAAACGCCGGTACTGGCAACCGACGAAGTGATGCCGGGTTCGATCGAGGAATGGGCGCACCGTTACGTCGAGCTGATCCGTTCGAAGCAACCGACCGGCCCCTATCATCTGCTCGGCTGGTCCTTCGGTGGCGTCATCGCGCACGAGATAGCCGTCCAACTGCAACGTCGAGGCGAGCGAGTCGCGTTGCTCGCGGTGATGGACAGTTACATGGCGGATCCGCCGGGCACACCGCCCGGCGACGCGGGCCAGGTGCCGGTGGCCGAACTCATGGGTGGTCTGCTCGGTGAGCAAGCCGGCGACCTCGGCAACGTCGCGGAAGTGGACTGGGCCGCGCTGCCCCAGAGGATGACCGAATTCCCCGAGCCTTTCGCTTCGTTCGGATCCGACCGCGTCACTCGCATCCTCGACGCGGCAGTGCACTCGGTCGCGCTGCGCGGAGCCTACGACCCGCCCGTGTACCGCGGCGACGTCGTCTATTTCACCGCCGCTCTCGACGACCCGACCGGCTGTGTGGGCGCGTCGCTGTGGCGTGAGGTCGTCGAGGGTCGCGTGCACAACCACGCCGTGTCCACCACGCATTGGCGGATGACCACGGCGGCCGGCCTGGCGGAGATAGCCGACGTGCTCACCCGAGCGTGGCGTGCGGGCGAGACGGGCCAGGAGCGGCCGGTCAGCCGGTGAACCAGCGCCGCAGCCTGGCCTCGGCGGCCGCGGCCTTCTCCCGGGCCAGTTCCGCCGACGGCGGGGAGAACGGCGCGGCCGGCGCGGGACCGGAGAGGAAATCGGCCTCCACCTTGCCGACCAGCCCGTCGCCGAACTCGATATGGCAGGTGCCCCGGCCGCGGTACCGCTCCGACGGGGCCGCTCCGCGCAGCTCGGCCTCGATACACGCGGCGACGGTGCGGGCGGCGTCCTCGGCGAAGACGCCCGCACGCGGGACCGGAGCATCGGCGCAGTCGCCGAGGGCGTAGACGCCGGGATACGGCGTTGCGAGGGTCTGCGGGTCGACGGCGACCCAGCCGTCGGTCCCGCCTTCGGTGAGCCCCGATGCCTCGACGACCGCGGGGACGCGGTGCTTCGGAATTCCGATGAACAGCTCGTAGGACAGATCGCCGCCGCGGGTGACCGCCACATGACGGCTCGGGTCGAGCGCCTGGACCGGCAGCCCGGGGGAGTAGTCGATCCCACGCCGGGCCAGCGCTTCGACGATCGCGGCGGAGGTCTCCGGGGACACCGGGATCGGTGACTCCATCGGGCTGGCGAACCGGATCTCGGCGCGGTCGCGGACCCCACGCCGATCCAGCTGCTCGTGCAGGAGCATCGTGCCTTCATACGGCGCGGGCGGGCATTTGAACGGGACGCCCAGCACCGCGATGAGCACCGAACCGCCGTCGAAGCCGGTCAGGCGTTCGCGCAATCGGCGGGCGCCGTCGATGGAGTAGTACTCGTACCCGTCTTCGAGGAATCCGGGGGTGGCGCCGGGGTCGTAATCGGCGCCGAGTGCGATGACGAGAATGTCCGGGTCGTACACGTCGTGATCGGTGCGGACCCGTCGGGCGCTCGGGTCGATCTCGGTGACCTCCTCCTGCCGGAATTCGACGCGCGGATGTGCGAAACGGGTGTACGGCACGCGCACGGCCTCCGGCGGCACGTCTCGGAACAGGATGTCCAGCTTGGCGAAGCCGAAGGTGAAAGAGTCGTTTCGGTCGATGACGACGACACGGAGATCACCGGCGAGCGAACCCGACAGACGGGTGGCCAGCTCCAGTCCTCCGAACCCCGCACCGAGAATGAGTACGGTTCGCATACGGTGATTCTTCACCCTGCGGCGCCGACGAGTCGAGCACGTCTTCACCTCCGTCCGCAGGCGTGACGAAGGCCCCCCGTGCCTGCCGGGGCCGATGCTCGTGCCGCGTGGCCGGAGGGCCCTGCAATCGGTGACCTTCGGCCATCAACTCCGGCGACACTTCGCGCGATGCTGGAAAGACGAACCGAGGAGTCCCTGTCCCAGCCGCGCGCGCCGGTCGTCGAGGACGCACTGGAACGGCGGGTTCCGACGAACAAGTGATCGAGGTGCCGCGATGTATCTCGCCGGGCCGTGTGGCCGGAGCGCTGGGCATCTACCACCGGAATGAGCGTGCCCATGACAGAACTACGGCCCCTCGATTCGGGCTTCATGGAACTGGAGGACGCCGACCGGCACATCAGCCTCGGGATCGGCGCGGTGGCGATCATCGCCGGCGCTCCGCCGGGCAGGCCCGAGTTCAGCGACATGGTCGCCAGGAGTGCGGAGCGGAACCCACGCCTGCGCCAGAAGGTGCGGCGCGCGCCGCTGGACCTGGCTACGCCGGTCTGGGAGGACGACCCGGATTTCGATGTCACGCACCACATTCGGTGGACCGCGCTGCCCACGCCGGGTGACGACCCCGCATTATGCGAACTGGTGGCGGCGGAACTGGAGGAGCGGCTCGATCGCGACCATCCGCTGTGGCAGTGCGTCGTCGTCGAACATCTCGCGGGAGACCGGTGGGCACTGTTCGTCAAAGCGCATCACAGCTTGGTGGACGGCGTGTCCGGGATATCCGTGTTCCGGAGTTTCTGCGATCCCGTGCCGGGGGAGCCGGACCACCCCAGGTCCGACACGCAGGGCCGCCGCGCCGGGATGCGGTGGCTCGATGCGGTCCGCGGAGTGACGCGGCTCCCCGTCGTCGCGCCACGGTCGGTGCTCGCGGTGACGCGCGGTCTGGCTCCGGTGGTGTCCGCCGTAGTGTCGCCGGCCGCCGAGTCCTCGCTCAACGGCCCCATCGGACGGCAACGCCGGTACGCGATGGCACGGGCCGCCCTGTCGGACGTGCACGACATCGGTGCGGCGTTCGGCGTCACGGTGAACGATGTCGTCCTGGCATCCGTCGCCGGCGCTTATCGCGACCTGCTGGCCGGCCGGAACGAGCGGACAGCTCCGGACAAACTGCGTATCCTCGTCCCGATCTCCATGCGGTCCGACAAGGCGAAATACCTGATGGACAATCGGGTTACGGCGGTGCTGCCGTTCCTGCCGATCGATATGGCCGATCCGGTGGAGCGGCTGAACACGATCGGCGAGCGGATGTCCAGGCACAAGTCGGGCGGTGCGGCGCAAGCCGAGAACTCGGTGCTCGCCCTGGCCGGCCTGCTGCCGTTCGCGCCCCTGGCGTGGAGTCTCCGTCTGCTGGCGCGGTTCCCGCAACGAACCGTCGGCGCGCTGGTGACGAACGTGCCCGGCCCGCGTGACCAGCTGACCATCCGGGGGCGCACGGTATCGGAGATCCTGCCCGCCGTGCCGATCGCCATGCGAGTGCGCACCGCCGTCGCGGTGCTCAGCTACGCGGACCAGTTGACGTTCGGCATCACGGGAGATTACGACAGCGCCCCCGATATCGCGGTGCTCGCGGAGGGTATCGAGCGGGACATCCGGCGGCTACGGGAGCGTGCCGGCCTCCGGCGACCGTCCCGGCCGGAGGTGAGCGGACCATGACGATCACTCGGCCGGGAGTCCCGGCTCCGCAGGTGGCAGGGACCGATCGGGGACTTTCTGCTCTGTCCAGCAGGAGAACTCGGTGATGGTATGGGAAGCCGTGGTATCGAGTGCAGACCGGAAAGCGAGGTCGTCCCCAGTGGATGCGCGCGTGATGTGCCGCGGTGCGAGATCATGATCGCATCGAACGGCCGTGTCGCGGACAACGGCGTCCCGGCCCGCACGATGGTCGAGATCGACCGCGAGGAGGCGTTGCGTCTGCTGGCCGGCGTCGCCTACGGCCGCGTCGTCTTCACCCGGGACGCATTGCCCGCGATCCGTCCGGTCAACCATTTCGTGGACGCCGGGTTGGTCATCGTGCGTACCCGGGTCACCTCGCGGCTCACCGGCACCGTCCGCGCCGATCCCTCCGTCGTCGTCGCCTACGAGGCCGACGACATCGATGCGGTGACCCACGTGGGCTGGTCGGTCGTGGTGACCGGCCTCGCCCGTACGGTCACCGACCCCGAACGGGTGGAGCGCTATACCCGACTGCTGCGGCCGTGGGCCGATGCGGTCATGGACACGGTCATCGCCATCGAACCCACGATTGTGACGGGTGTCCGGCTGCTCGGCGAGCAGGATCAGGCGGCGCGCTGACCCCGGCAGGCCCGAAGGATCCGATGGACCCCGAAGGATCCCATGGACACGGAAACCATCTCGCGCGTAGCAGATCTGGACTCTCGAATCCTGGCCGCGGTCGACGGCTCGGCCGGCTCGTGTCAGGTGGACGCCTGAGCGGCAGTCGAAGCCGCGCTGCCTGGCTGTGCGTTGCACATCGTCACTTCGATGGCGATCCGGACCGGCTCCGGGCCCGGGATCTCGCTGGGCGAGGCCGATCTGGAGTGGTTGCGCAGCGACGGCGAGCGTATCGGTTCAGCGGCGGTAGGTGTGAGATATCGGAGAATCGAGGACTTTCGGGTGCGGAAAGCGACCGGTGGACCTCTCCGCATCCCCTCGACCGGGAGATTTGTCCCCCCGGTACGCCGCGTGAGCCATCGACCGAATTTGCCGAACCATCGTCCCGAGAATTCTTTGCGACGCTTCCGGTGCGATCGTTCGCGTGTCCGTTCGACGTGCGAGATCCGCTGCGGAATAACACACTCCATGGTGACTCGAGCATGCTCGAGGAGGGTCGGCGCCGGTCTCCGGCGAACCGGTTGGCGGGGCGGATCCGTGGTTTGACCGGCCGGACGCCATTCGCCGGGTTCGTCTCGACGGCTGCGCGCCTTCGGCTGACCGGCGAATCGGGATGATGGCGAGCGCGGAAAGGTGCGCAGCCCGGCGGAATCGTTCTGGATAAGACAACGGCGCCCGACGGAAAAGCGAGAGATACGTGCATGATTCCGCCCGGAAGTGTATACCGGAGAATTCGGATGACACATAAATATGTGTATGCCGGTGGTGTTGCGTCGAAATCTGACTTCAAGCCGAGCTGAGGCAATTGGTTAGATGCGAGAGGGTTGGACCCGATGCAATTGCCAATGTATTGCCCTGTTGTCAATCAATTTCTTCTAGAGGAATAGCAGATTCGGAGCATCGGCGGTCGAGGTTTGCTTCCTGCTCGCTTCCGCGGCGTTGGCCATCCCGGCTTGATTCCGGCCGCGACCCGGCATGTACGATGCCCGATCGCGGGTGTCTCCTAGCGGGGCGACCCCTCGGAACCAGGCACTTCGGTGTCGGATACCTGCGCACTGCGGTCGCATCGCCCGGGCTGTGTCACGGCCCGCATTGCGCGCACCGAGATTCGAAACGCCCGGCTTCCGTGCGGAGCTGGGAGCTTTGATATGACTAGACTGAGCCGAGCTGCTGTCAGATAGCTTGTCCCGCCAGAGTGTCGATGCTTCACCACAGGTTCAAAAGTTCTGTTTTCAGATTTTGGGACGACTGGAATGCCGACAAACAGGAGGTGTGGGAGTCGCCGTAGGCAGGCCGATCGGAGGTCGGGCACCGGCGGATCGAGCTACACGCGGAACCTGAACGGAGCGGCGAAGCGCAGGGGTAGCGCCGCTTCCCAGTACACGAAGTGCATATACAAGCCAGATTTCGGACGCGGAGAGCGGGCGTGCTTCCGTCATGCCTTCGCGCGTCCGGGTATGAATAAGGGGACATGCGATGAATCTGAAGTCAGACGGAACCGCCGACGGCGATCTGGGGCTGATCCCGCTCTCGAGTGCGCAGTACGGCATGTGGCTCGCGGACCATGTGCCCGGCGGACCGGCTGTGAACATCGCACATTGTGTCGAGATCGAGGGCCCGGTGGATTACGACGCGTTCACCCAGGCGGTGAACGACGGCGGTCACGAAACCGAGTCATTGGTGGTGCGCGTGGTCGAATCCGACGGCCGCCCCTATCAATTCGTCGACCGCGGCATCATCTATGACGAGCCGGTGCTGGATTTCAGCGATGCGGAGGATCCGGTCGCGACGGCGATGGAGTGGATGCGCCGCGACTACAACACGAAGGCGGTCGATCTGAGCCGCGACCGGCTCACCGAGACGAGGCTCATCCGGGTCGGCGAAGACCACTACTTCTGGTACGGCCGCGCGCACCATTTGGTGATCGATGGGTACGGCGCCTTCAACAGCTTGACCCGGATGGCCGAGCATTACAACGCCCTGCTGGAGGGCAGGCCGCCGACGCGACTGGACGCGGCGAGCCTGCACGACATCGTCGAGGCGGAGCACGCCTATCGCGCCAGCTCGCGATACGAGGCGGACAAAGCGTATTGGATGAACAAGGTTTCCGACCTGCCGAAGCCGGTCAGTCTGTCCGGCCGCACAGCCCGTTCCGGCAAGGTCGACCGCGTGGCCGGGTTGCAGCTGCCCGCACGCCTGTCCGACCGGCTCGACCGCTACGCCGAGGAGGTGAACGCGTCCGCCGCGCAGGTGGTCATCGCGGCGTTCGCCGCGTTCCTCGCCAGGATGACCGGCACCGAGGATGTCGTGCTGTCGCTGCCGGTGACCGCCCGGGTGACCAAGCGCCTGCGCAATGCCGCCGCGATGCTGGCGAACATGGTGCCGATCCGCTTCGCCGTACACCACTCGACCACCGTGGAGGAGCTGGTCCGCGCGTCGGTGTCCGAACTGGTCGCGGCCATGCGTCACCAGCTGTACCGGTTCGAGGATCTGCGCCGCGAGTCGGCCGCGATCGACTCCTCCGCGAATTCGTACGGCCCGATCGTGAACATCCTGTTCTTCGATTCGGAGATTCGGCTCGGCTCGGCCGTCGGCCGCTATCGCGCCCTGACCTCCGGCGCGCTCGACGATCTGCAGCTGAACCTGTACCGCTCGGGCGCGGACGCGCCGCTGCTCATCGAACTGCACGGCAATCCGAACCTCTACGGGCAGGACGAACTCGAGTCGCACGCCGACCGGTTCCTCGATTTCCTGCACCGGATGATGGATGCGCCCCTGGACGCCCGCATCGGCGACATCCCGCTCGTCGCCCCCGCCGAGGAACTGCGTATCGTCCAGGAACTCGCGGGCCGCGACGGCGAATCGCCCTCGGCCACACTGGTGGATCTGCTGACCCGACAGGCGGCCGCCACGCCGTCCGCAGTCGCCGTGACATTCGACGACACCACTCTCACCTACCGCGAACTCGACGAACGCTCCAACCGGTTCGCGCGCAGGCTCATCGCGCTCGGCGCGGGGCCGGAAGCGCTGGTGGCCATAGCACTGCCACGGGATGCCGATCTGATCGTCGCGGTACTCGGCGTACTGAAATCAGGCGCCGGGTACCTTCCGCTGGACACGGCCCATCCGGCCGAGCGGCTCGAATACGTGCTGAGTGACGCGAACCCGATCGCGGTGGTGACCAAGCGGGACATGCGTGAGCACGTGCCGGGTGATCCCGGCCGCGTCGTGCTGTTCGAGGACGTCCTCGCCGCCGAGGAAGCCGCGGACCCGATCACCGATGCCGATCGGCTCGGCTTGCTGCGTCCCGACCACCTCGCCTATGTCATCTACACGTCCGGATCGACCGGCCGGCCGAAAGGCGTCTCGATCAGCCACCGCGCCGTGGCCACCTATCTGGTGAACTCGTGCGCCGAGATCGGCATCCGATCCGGCGACGTCTGGACGTTGTTCCACTCCTTCGCCTTCGACTACTCGGTCTGGGAGATTTTCGGTGCGCTGGTCAGCGGCGGCCGGATCGTCGTGGTGGACGGCCTCACCAGCCGCTCGCCGGACGACATGGTGCGGCTCGCGGCACGCGAGCGGGTCACGGTCTTCAGCCAGACCCCTTCGGCGTTCTACCAGTTCGCGGCCGCCCGACAGCGGTACACGCACGCCGGTGAGCCGGAAGGCGAGCTGTCGCTGCGTCTGGTCGTCCTGTCGGGTGAGGCCCTCGATCCCGCCGGGCTGTCCGACTGGTACGAGCACAACCCGGATCTGCCGGTGCTGGCCAACAGCTACGGGATCACCGAAACCACCGTCTTCGTCACCTACACCGGTCTCACCGCGGACGTCGCCGTTCCAGGCGCACCGAGCACGGTGGGCCCGGCCTTGCCGGGCTTGCGCACGTATGTCCTCGACGAGCGCTTGCGCCCGTGCCCGCTCGGCGCCTGGGGCGAAATCTACGTCGCCGGAACACAACTCGCTCGTGGCTACCTCAACCGGCCCGCGCTGAGCGCCGCACGTTTCGTCGCCGATCCGTTCGGGCGGCCGGGGGAGCGCCTCTACCGCAGCGGTGACGTGGCGCGCTGGAACCACCGAGGCGAGTTGGAATATCGCGGCCGCGCCGACCAGCAGGTGCAGTTGCGCGGGTTCCGGATCGAGCTGGACGAGATCCGCAACGCGCTGCTGTCGCACGGTGCCGTCGCCGCGGCGGTCGTCGTCGTGCACCTGCCCGGCACGGAGGCCGCCCGGCTGGTCGGATACGTCGTGCCCGCCGTCGGCGCCGACGTGGATCCGGACGCCTTGCGCGCCCACGTCGGCGGGCGACTGCCGGAGTACATGGTGCCGTCGAGCGTCGTCGTGATCGACGCCGTGCCGCTGACCGTGAACGGCAAAGTGGACTACCGCGCACTTCCCGAACCGGTCTTCGATTCGGCCGCGGCATACGTCGCGCCCCGCACGGTCGTCGAGGAGTCGATCGCGGATGTCTTCGCGGAAGTCCTCGGCATCGACCGGGTGGGCGTTTTCGACAGCTTCTTCGAACTCGGCGGCAACTCGATCACCGCGACCAGCGCTGCCGTGCGCATCGCGGAGGTGACCCGGTGCGATATGTCGGTGCGCGACTTGTTCGTCAAGCAGACCGTCGCGGAACTGGCCGCGCATCTCGAGGCCGGACGCAGTTCCGGCAGGCCCGTGCTGCGGGCCGCGGCGCCCCGGCCCGAGCCCATTCCGCTGGCGCCGGCGCAGAACAGGATGTGGCTGGTCAACCAGACCGACCCCACCTCGGCCGCCTACAACATTCCGCTGATCGTGCAGCTGACCGGGCGTCTCGACGCCGCGGCGCTGCGTGCCGCGCTCACCGACGTGATCGATCGGCACGAATCGCTGCGCACCGTCTACCCCGCCGTGAACGGCGAGGGCACCCAGGTCGTTCTGCCTGCCGACGAGGTCGTCGCCGGTCTCGACCTGACTCCGCGACCGACCGACCCGGACGAGATCGAACATCGAATTCGCGAGCTGGCTTCCGTCGGAACGGATTTGCGCGAACGCGCCCCGATCCGGGTGGCGCTGCTGGCGACCGCGGACCGCGGCCGGCATGTGCTGGCCGTCATCCTGCACCACATCTGCTGCGACGGGTCCTCGCTCCGGCCGCTCGCGGCCGACGTCGCGGTCGCCTACGAGGCCCGAGTGCAGGGGAAGACCCCCGATTGGGAGCCGTTGAGCGTTCAGTACGCGGACTACAGCGTCTGGCATCGCAGTCTGCTCGGCGACCTGGACGACCCGGATTCGCGCGCCGCCCGCCAATTGCGCTACTGGTCGCAGCGACTGGCGGGCATGCCGCCGGTCCTCGAGCTGCCCGCGGACCGGCCGCGTCCGGCCCGCCAATCCATGCGCGGCGACGTCGCGGACACGGTGATCCCGGCCGAGACCTTCGCCGGGATCGAGCGGCTGGCACGCGCGGCCAACGTCACGACGTTCATGGTCGTCCACGCGGCGCTGGCCGTGCTGCTGGCGCGGATGTCGGGTTCGGCGGACATCACCATCGGCACGCCGGTCGCCGGTCGCGGCGAACGGGCGCTGGAGCCGCTCATCGGCATGTTCGTCAACACCGTGCCGCTGCGTACCGAGGTGTCCGCCGAGGAGTCGTTCACCGAGTTCCTGACGCGCGTCAAGGGCATCGATGTCGACGCCTTCGCCAACAGTGACCTGCCCTACGAGCGCGTCGTGGACGAACTGCATCCGAAGCGGTCCCTGGCGTACGCGCCGCTGTGCCAGGTATATCTCGCGTTCGAGAACATGGGCCGGGCGAGCTTGGAGCTGTCCGAACTCACCGTCGAGCTGCTGGATCCCGGCGCCGAGCCGGCGAAGGTGGACATCATCGTCACCGTCGCCGAGAACACCGCCGCGGGTGGCGATGTGGCGCTGCGGATCAACTACGCGACGGATCTGTTCGACCGGGAGACCGTCGAAGAGCTCGCCGATCGGCTGAACCGCACGCTCGACGCGTTCGTGGCGAATCCGCGGGCGCGCGTCGGCGACGTGGACCTGTTGTCCGGAGTCGAGCGCCTGGAATTGGTCCCGGCATCCGGCGGTCGTGCCGAGCAGCCCCGCGTGCTCGCGGATGTGCTGCTGGTCGGTGAGCGCACCGCGCCGGCCGTGGTGGCGGGGGATCGTGTGCTCACCTACGGGGAGCTCGACGAGTGGTCGAATCGTCTTGCCCGCGTGTTGATCGACTGGGGCGTGGGGCCGGGCGACCAGGTCGCGCTGGCCATGGGGCGGTCGGTGGAGTTCGTGGTCGGCGTGTGGGCGGTGGCGCGGGCGGGTGCCGCGTTCGTGCCGGTCGACCCGCGCTACCCCGCCGAGCGGGTGGCGCACATGATCGCGGACTCGAATGTGGAGGTCGCGCTCAGTGTCGAGGCGTCGCATGCCCTGCTTCCCGGCCACGTGCGGCAGCTGGTCCTGGACCACCCGGCCACCGAGGCGTTCCTCGCTGCGCAATCGTCCGCGGCGGTGACCGACGCGGAGCGCCTGCGCGCCTGCCGGGTGGCCGACGCGGCCTACGTGGTGTACACCTCGGGCTCCACCGGCAAGCCGAAGGGCGTGGCGGTGACCCACGAGGGCTTGGCGAATTTCGCGATCGAGCAGCGGGAGCGCTATCGCGTCGATCGCCGGTCGCGCGTGCTGCAGGTGGCGGCGCCTGGCTTCGACGCGGTGATGTTGGAGTTGCTGATGGCACACGCGAACGGCGCGGTGCTGGTGGTGTCGCCGCCGGAGGTGTTCGCCGGTGCGCAGCTGGCGGAATTGATTCGCGCACAAGAGGTCTCGCACGCGTTCGTGACGCCGAGCGTGCTGGCGACGATGTCGCCCGCCGGACTCGATTCGCTGCAGGTGCTGGTGGCGGGCGGGGAAGCGGTGTCGGCCGAGACGGTGGCCGTGTGGGCGCCGGGACGACGGCTGCACAACGGGTACGGGCCCACCGAGACCACGATCATGGTCGCGATCAGCGACCCGCTGTGCGTCGGCGACCCGGTGACCATCGGCGGCCCGATCCGCGGCGTCGACGCGGTGGTCCTCGACGAGCGGTTGCGGCCCGTCCCGGTCGGCGTGACCGGGCAGCTGTACGTCTCGGGTGTGCAGCTTTCCCGCGGGTACCTCAACCGGCCCGCCTCCACGGCGGTGACGTTCGTCGCCAACCCCTACGGCCCTGCGGGCACCCGCATGTACGGCACCGGTGACCTGGCGCGCTGGACCGCCGAACACACGCTGGAATACCTGGGGCGCACGGATTTCCAGGTCAAGATCCGCGGGCAGCGCATCGAACTCGGCGAGATCGAAGCCGTGCTCGCCGGACATCCCGCCGTCGCGGCGGCAGTAGTGGTCGGCGTGCACGCCGAGAGCGGCTCGCGGCTGGCGGCGTACGTGGTGCCCGCCGACGGCGCGGTCGACACCGCCGAGCTGACCAAGTACGCGGCCCAACGCCTGCCGTCGCATATGGTGCCGGACACGGTCATGGTGCTCGACACCCTGCCGCTGTCGGCGGTGGGCAAGGTCGACCGCGCCGCGCTGCCAGAACCGGAGTTCGCTCCCGGCGTGGAGTTCGTCGCGCCACGCAATGCCACCGAGCAGATCGTCGCCGACATCTGCGCGGGCGTGCTGGGCATCGACCGCGTCGGCGTCCTCGACAGCTTCTTCGACCTCGGCGGCAATTCGCTGTCGGCCACCCGCGCCGCGGCGCAGCTCAGCGGCGCGTTCGGCGTCGAGGTGCCGTTGCGCGCGATTTTCGAGACGCCGACCATCGGTGCGCTGGCCGAGCGGCTGCGCAGCGCCGACGCGGCGACCCGGGCGCCGCTGGTCCCGCAGGAGCGCCCGGACCGGATCCCGCTGTCACCGGCGCAGGCCCGCATGTGGTTCCTCAACCAGTTCGACACGAGCTCACCGGTGTACAACATCCCGCTGGTCGTGCGGATGTCCGGAGACCTCGACGTGACCGCGATGCACGCGGCGATCGCGGACGTGCTCGAACGGCACGAAGCGCTGCGGACTGTCTACCCCGACAGCGACAGCGGACCGCACCAGGTGATCGTGCCGGTGGAGACGGCGCTGCGCCCGCTGACTCCGGTGACCGTCGCGGCCGAGGAAATCGAGGCGCGTGTCGCCGCCGAGGTAACGGTGGGCTTCGACGTCACCGCCGAGGTTCCGTTCCGGGTCGCGCTGCTGCGCAGCGCACCCGACGACCACTCCCTGGTGCTCGTCGTCCATCACATCAGCTTCGACGGATCCTCGCTCGCGCCGATGGCCGCGGACCTGATGACCGCCTACCGGGCCCGGGTCCGGCGCGAAGCGCCGCAGTGGGCGCCGCTGCCGGTACAGTACGCGGATTACGCGCTGTGGCAGCGGAAGCTGCTCGGCAGCGAGGACGATCCGCACAGCCCGACCGTCGCGCAGACCCGCTATTGGCTCGCGGCCCTCGCCGGCCTGCCCGAAGTGCTGGACCTGCCCACCGACCGTCCGCGGCCGGCGAAGCAGTCGTTCCGCGGCGCGACGGTCTCGGCCACCCTGCCCGCGGATCTGCACCGGGAAGTGGTCGCGCTGGCCCGCCGCCACGACGCGACGGTCTTCATGGTGATGCACGCGGCCTACGCGGCGTTGCTGGCGCGGCTGTCCGGCACCGGGGACATCGCGGTCGGCACCCCGATCGCCGGTCGCGGCGAGCCGGGGCTGGACGGCTTGGTCGGCATGTTCGTCAACACGCTGGTGTTGCGCACGCACATCGCGCCCGGAGCGTCCTTCGTCCGGATCCTGGATCAGGTCCGGGCCACCGACCTGGCCGCTTTCGAGAACGCCGACATCCCGTTCGAGCGTCTGGTGGAGGTGCTGAACCCGCCGCGCTCGACGGCACACGCCCCGCTGACGCAGGTCGGCTTCTCGTTCCAGAACATCGAGATCCCGACGGTGCGATTCGAGGGCTTGACGGTCTCGGCGCAGATGGCCGATCCGAGCGTGGCGAAATACGACCTGCACCTGAATCTGGTCGACGCCTTGGCGCCGGACGGCGAGCCGGGCGACATGGCCGTCGAGTTCGGCTACGCCACAGACCTTTTCGACGAGTCGACGATCACGGCGATGTTCGATCGCTACCTGCTGTTGCTGCGCGCGATCGTCCTCGACCCCACCCGCGCGATCGGCGACATCGATCTGCTGACCGATCAGGAAGCGCGGCGGATCGCGCAGCGGTCCAGCGGTGTGATCACACAGGCGCCGGCGGCGACGATCGCGGACCTGTTCGCCGTGCAGGCCGAGGCGACGCCGGAGCACACGGCGGTGGTGGACGCCGACGGCGGCGCCCGGCTCGACTACCGGGAATTCGCGGCCCGGGTGAACGCGCTGGCGCGTGCGCTGATCCAGCGCGGAATCGGCCCGGAGACCGTCGTGGCGGTGGCGATGCGCCGCTCGGTGGACCTGCTGACCACGCTGTACGCCATCCACGCGGCAGGTGCGGCCTACCTGCCGCTGGATCCGGATCACCCCGTCGACCGGGTGCGGGCCGTTCTGTCCGACGCACGGCCCACCGCGATCCTCACCCGTCCGGACGATCGGGCGAGTCTGCCCGGCGACGTGCCGGTCTGGGCGCTCGGGGACCTCGAGGCCGAGCGGCTGGACGCCTCCGCGGTGACCGATGCCGACCGGACGCGCCCGCTGCGCCCGGACGACCTGGCCTACGTCATCTACACCTCCGGCTCGACGGGTGTGCCCAAGGGCGTGGCGGTTCCGCACGCCGCGGTGGTGAACCAGTTGCGCTGGATGCGCGAGCACTACCGGCTCGGCGGCAGCGACGTCATGCTGCTGCGCACGCCGGTGACCTTCGACCTCTCGGTCTGGGAGTTGTTCTCCGCGTTGACCTGCGGTGCGGCCCTGGTCGTCGCCGGTCCCGACGCGCAGAGCGATCCGCGGGAAGTGGCCCGGCTGATCGCCGAGTATCGGGTGACCACGGTGGACTTCGTGCCGTCACTGCTCTCGGCGTTCCTCGAGGTGGCCACTCCGCGCGAGTTCCCCGACCTGCGGCGGGTGCTGTGCATCGGTGAGGCGCTGTCTGCCGAGATCGTGCGCCACTTCCGGGATTTCAGCGACGCGCGGATCGACAATCTGTACGGCCCGACGGAAGCGGCGGTCAGCGTCACCGCGCACCGGATCGATTCGGTCGAGGGCGTGGCGGTGCCGATCGGCGTGCCCGAGGCGAACGTGACCGTGCATGTACTGGACGCGCGGTTGCATCCGGTGCCGGTCGGGGTGACCGGTGAGCTGTACCTCGGTGGCGTCCAGCTGGCTCGCGGCTACCAGGACCGCCGGGGGCTGACGGCGGCGACGTTCGTCGCCGATCCGTTCGCCGGCGCGCCCGGCGCTCGGCTCTACCGCACCGGCGACCTGGTGCGCTGGGACGAGGACGGCAACCTGCGTTACGTCGGCCGCGCCGATACCCAGGTGAAGCTGCGCGGCCTGCGGATCGAACTCGGCGACATCGAAGCGGCGCTGATCGCGCACGAGCAGGTGCACGCGGCCGTCGCGCAGGTACGGGTCGACGGCGGCGAGCAGCGGCTGGTCGCCTACGTGGTCGCGGACGCGGCGCTCGACGTCCGGCAGGTCCGGGCCGTGCTGCTGGACCGGCTGCCTGCCTACATGGTGCCCTCCTCGGTGACCCGGATCGACTCGATTCCGCTCAACGCCAACGGCAAGGTGGACTATCGGGCGCTGCCCGAACCGGACCCGAGCGTCCAGGAGTCCGAGTTCCGGCCGCCACGTGGCCTGGTCGAACAGGCGATCGCCGCGGTCTTCGCGGAACTGTTCGACCGGCCCGAGGTCGGCGCGGACGACGACTTCTTCGAACTCGGCGGCAACTCGCTGGTCGCGACGCGCGCGCTGAGCCGGATCGGCGACGTCGTCGACGTGACCATCCCGGTGCGCGCGATCTTCGAGGCTCCGACCGTGTCCGCTCTGGCCGAGCGTATCGCCCAGTTGCGCGCGATTCCCGGTCTTCCCGCGCCGACCCCGATCCCGCGGCCGGACCGCATTCCGCTGTCGCACGCGCAGACCCGGATGTGGTTCCTGAATCAGTTCGACCCGGCGGCGCCCGGATACGTGGTGCCACTGGCGATCCGGCTGGAGGGCGAGCTCGATCTGGCGGCGCTGACCGCCGCCGTGGGCGATGTCGTCGAGCGGCACGAGAGCCTGCGCACGATGTACCCGGCGGTCGACGGCACGCCCACCCAGGTGGTGCTGAACGCCGAGGACGTGCTGGCGACGTGCGATCTGACCCCGCAGGCGGTCGGCGAGCGGGAGCTGCCGCACCGGCTGGCCGAATTCTGCGGCACCGGATTCGACGTCGCCGCGGGCGTGCCACTGCGCGTGGCGCTGTACCAGTTGTCGGACGAGGCGTGGACGCTCGCGCTGGCCGCGCACCACATCAGTTGCGACGGCTTCTCGGTGGCTCCGCTCGCCGCCGATCTGGTGACGGCGTATCGGGCGCGTTCCGGCGGCGCCGCGCCGGACTGGGCGCCGCTGGCGGTGCAATTCGCCGACTACGCCCTGTGGCAGCGAGCGGTCCTCGGTTCCGTCGACGACCCGGATTCCTTCGTAGGCCGCGACATCGCCTACTGGCGAACGCAACTCGCGGGCGTGCCCGACCTGCTCGAGTTGCCGACCGACCGTCCGAGGCCGGTCGAACAGTCCCAGCGTGGCGCGGTGATCCAGGTGACCATCCCCGGTGAGTTGCAAGGCCGGGTGGAATCGCTGGCGCGGCGAGCCGGGGCCACGACGTTCATGGTGGTGCACGCGGCTCTGGCGGTGCTGCTGTCGCGGCTGTCCGGCAGCGACGACGTCACGGTCGGCGTTCCGCACGCGGGACGGGGCGACCGGTCGCTGGACCACCTGGTCGGAATGTTCGTCAACACCTTGGTGATGCGGACGCGGATCTCCCTGGATCAGACCTTCGCGAGCCTGCTCGACGACGTGCGGCGCACCGACATCGAGGCGTTCGATCATGCCACGGTGCCGTTCGAGCAGTTGGTCGACGCGCTGAACCCGGTGCGCTCGACGGCGCACACGCCGTTGTTCCAGGTACTGCTCGCCTACCAGAACATGACCCGCGCTCGCGTCGAGCTTCCTGGCCTCACCGTCGAGAACGTGGACCCGGGCGACAGCGCGGCGATCTACGACCTGCTGCTCATGATCAGCGAGGGCCACGGCACGCACAACGAGCCCACCGGCATGACGCTGCGCCTGACCTACGCCACGGACCTCTTCGACGAGGACACGGTGCGGCGCTTCGCCGACCGATTCGTTCGCGTCCTCGATGCCGCGGCCCGCGACGCCGAGGCCACTGTCGGGGCGCTCGGGTTGCTCGACGAGGCGGAGCGGTCGCAGGTGCTGGAGCAGTGGAACGACACCGGTGGCTCCGCCGCGGCGGGCCGGACACTGGTCGACGTCTTCGACGAACAGGTCGCCCGCACCCCCGACGGTACGGCGCTTCGCCTGCCGGACGGCAGCACCTCGACCTACCGGGACTTCGACGCGAGCGTGAACCGGCTGGCCCGGTGGCTCATCGCGCGCGGTGCAGGCCCGGAGACGGTGGTGGCGGTGGCGATCCGTCGATCGGCCGAGCTCGTCACGGCTCTCTACGCGGTGGTGAAGGCAGGCGCGGCGTTCCTGCCGATCGACCCGGACCACCCGAGCGCGCGGATCGCGCACGTGCTGAGCGCGGCCGGACCGCTGCTGGTGCTCACGACCGAGAACGACGGCGACGGTCTGCCGGACGGATTCGAGTACGCGCCGATCGACCGGCTGGACGTGAGCGGCCTGTCCGGCGCCCGGATCACGGACACCGAGCGGCGCACACCGCTGCGGCCGAACCACCTGGCCTACGTGCTGTTCACCTCCGGGTCGACCGGCGTCCCCAAGGGCGTGGCCCTGACCCATGCCGCCACCGTGAGCCAGTTGGCCTGGGCCCAGCAGCAGTGGCCACACGGCGCCTCCGACGCGGTGCTGCACAAGACGCCGATCACCTTCGACATCGCCGTGTGGGAGTTGTTCTGGCCGTTGCAGACCGGCGCGCACATCGTGGTCGCCGAACCCGGCGGTCATCGCGACCCGGCCTATCTCGCGGAGATCATCGCGCGCGACGAGATCACGACCGTGCACTTCGTGCCGTCGATGCTCGACGTCCTGCTGGAATCCGCCGGTGTCGCGGCACTGCCGTCGATCCGGAGGGTGTTCGTCGCGGGCGAGGCGTTGGCACAACGCACGGTCGACGCGGCGGAGCGCGTCTTCGCGCACGCGGAACTGGTGAACTGGTACGGGCCTGCGGAAGCGGAGGTGGTGACCGCGCAACGGTGCGCACCGCACGCGACGACCGCCGCGACGGTGCCGATCGGGGCGCCCGCCGCGGGCATGAAGGTCTACGTGCTGGATGCGCGGTTGCGGCCGGTGCCGGTCGGCGTCGTCGGTGAGCTGTACGTCTCCGGTGTCCAGTTGGCGCGCGGCTACCACGCGCGCACCGACCTCACCTGCGGCGCGTTCGTCGCGAATCCGTTCGGTGCGGCGGGGGAGCGGCTGTACCGGACCGGTGACCTGGTCCGCTGGCGCAAGACCGGGGAGCTCGAGTACCTGGGCCGCAGCGACTTCCAGGTGAAGGTGCGCGGCCAGCGGGTGGAGCCGGGTGACATCGAGTCCGCCCTGCGCGCTGTCGCGCAGGTGGCGCGTGCGGTGGCCGTCGTGACGACCGAACGCATCATCGGATACGTCACCCTGGCACCGGGCGCGGTGACCGACGGCCGTGCGATCCGCGAGCAGCTGACCCGCACCCTGCCGTCCTACCTGGTGCCGGACGCCGTGCAGGTGCTCGACGCGATGCCGCTCACCGCGAACGGCAAACTCGACCGATCGGCGCTGCCCCGGCCGGTGTTCGACGCCGGCGACGCCTTCGTCTCGCCGCGCACCGACGCCGAGGCGATGCTGGCGCGGCTGGTCGCCGACCTGACCGGCGCGGACCGGGTGAGCGTGACGGCGAACGTCTTCGAGATCGGGATCAACTCGCTGTCGGCTGCCCAGCTCGCCGCGCGGGCGCAGGCGGCCGTGGGTGTCGACGTCGGTATCCGGGACGTGTTCGACGCGCCGACGATCGCCGCTCTGGCCGAACGGATTTCGGCGCGGACCCGGTCCACCGCGATTCCGCTGACCGCACGGCAACGCGCGGGTGCGGTCCCGTTGGCGGCGGCGCAACGGCGCATCTGGTTCCTCAACCAGTTCGACACCGCCTCCTCTGCCTACAACATCTGCTTCGCGGCCCGCCTGACCGGCGCGCTGGACGTAGATGCGCTGCGGGCGGCGTTCTTGGACGTGGTGACCAGGCATGAGCCGTTGCGGACGGTGTATCCGCTGATCGACGGTGAGCCCCGCCAAGTGGTGCGCGACGTCGCGGCGATCGACGCGGAAGTGACACTCGCAGCGGAGCCGGTCAGCGGCGAAACGGAACTGGCCGAGCGGATCCGGGACGCGGTCGAGGCGGGATTCGACGTCGCGGAATCGGCGCCCGTGCGGGCGCGGCTGTATCGCACCGCGCCGGATACGCATGTGCTGGTGGTCGTGGTCCATCACATCGCGGCCGACGGAGCGTCGATGGCTCCGCTCGCGCGCGACGTGTTCGCCGCGTACCGGGCGCGGGTGAACGGCCACACGCCGCAGTGGGAACCGCTGGCCGTCCAATACGCCGACTACGCGATGTGGCAGCAGGAGTCGCTCGGCGCCGAGGACGATCCGAGCTCACCGATCGCCCGGCAGATCGAGTACTGGACCGACGTTCTCGACGGTTCCCCGGAGTTGCTGGCCTTGCCGACAGACCGGCCGCGGCCCGCCACTTTGTCCACCGACGGAGGCAACGTCCGGTTCCGGATGCCGGCAACGCTGCACGACGCCGTGGTGCGGCTGGCCCACCGGGAGGGCGTCACCGTGTTCGTCGTCCTGCACGCGGCGCTGGCGATCCTGCTGGCGCGCACCGCACACAGCGACGACATCACCGTGGGCACGCCGGTCGCCGGTCGCGGCAGGCCGGAACTCGACGATCTGGTCGGCATGTTCGTGAACACGGTGGTGCTGCGCACGCGGATCGACGAGGCCCGCTCTTTCCGCGACCTGCTCACCGAGGTGCGCGACGTCGACCTCGAAGCGCTCGCCAACGCCGACCTGCCCTACGAACGGCTCGTCGATGTCATCGGACGTCCGCGCTCGACGGCGTATTCGCCCCTGTTCCAGGTGATGTTCGGGTTGCAGAACACCCGAGCGGCCCGATTCGAGCTGCCCGGCATCGGCGTCGAAGTCCTCGACCCCGGCCTCGCGCAGGCCAAGGCCGACCTCACGGTGCTGGTCACCGAACGCCGCGAGGGCGATCAGCCCGCCGGGATCGACGGCGAGATCATCTACGCCACCGATCTTTTCGTCGAGTCGACCGCCCAAGCGCTGGGCGAGAGATTCGTTCGTGTCCTCGAGGCGGTCGTCAGCGATCCCGCGCGGCCGATCGGCCGCATCGGCCTGCTGAGCGCGGCCGAGTTCGAACGGTTGGTGCCCGTGCGGGGCATCGAGGGCACCCAGCCGTGCCTGCTTCCGGATGTGCTGGCCACCGCCGTGGCCGTGGCCCCGGCGGCGACGGCGCTGATCGGGAACACCGAAACCCTCACCTACGCCGAACTCGACAGCAGGGCCAACCGCCTCGCCCGTGTGCTGCTCGCCCGCGGCGCCGGGCCGGGCATGTTCGTCGCGCTGGCCGTACCACGGTCGGTCGACTATCACGTCGCCATGTGGGCGATCGCGAAGACCGGCGCCACGTTCGTCCCGGTGGATCTGCGCTACCCCGTCGAGCGGATCGCCCACATGCTGAGCGATTCCGGCGCCGCGATCGGCATCACGCTCGCGACCACCCACGCGGCGCTGCCGGACAGTGTGGATTGGCTGATGCTCGACGAGGCACGGACGGCGGCCGAGATCGCCGCGCAGTCGGACCGGCCGGTGACGGACACCGAACGGGGACGTGTCCTGCGGGTGGAGGACGCCGCCTACCTGATCTACACGTCCGGTTCGACGGGAACGCCCAAGGGCGTCGTGGTCACCCATGCCGGATTGGCCAATTTCGCCGCGGAGCAGCGCGATCGGTACCTGGTCGACGGCACGTCCCGCGTGCTGCAAGTGGCGGCGCCCGCGTTCGACGCGGTGCTGCTGGAAGCGTTGATGGCGCACGCGGCCTGCGCGGCGCTGGTCGTGTCGCCGCCGGAGGTGTTCGGCGGCCCGGATCTGGCCGCGCTGATCCGGACGCATCAGGTGTCGCACGCCTTCCTGACGCCGAGCGTGCTGGCCACCATGTCGCCCGCCGGCCTCGAGTCGGTACGGATGCTCGCGGTCGGCGGTGAGATGGTGCCCGCGGAACTGATCGCCACCTGGGCGCCCGGCCGCCGGTTGCACAACATCTACGGCCCGACCGAGACGACGATCGTGATCACGATGAGCGCCCCGGTGCGCCCGGGCGATCCGATCGCCATCGGCGGCCCGATTCGTGGCGCGGAGGCAGTGGTGCTGGACGCGCGTTTGCGTCCGGTCCCGGTCGGTGTCGCGGGGGAGCTGTACCTCGCGGGAGCCCAGCTGGCGCGCGGTTACCTCAACCGGCGCGCGGTGACGGCCGGTGCGTTCGTCGCGAATCCCTACGGCGGAGCGGGTGCGCGGATGTACCGCACCGGCGACATCGTCCGCTGGACCGCGCAGCGCACGTTGGAATACGTCGGCCGCAGCGATTTCCAGATCAAGATCCGCGGCCAGCGCATCGAGCTCGGGGAGATCGATGCGGCGCTGCTCACGCACCCGAAGGTGGCCGCCGCGGTGACCGTCAGCCGCACCGGGCCGGGAGGACAGCCGCTGCTGGCCGCGTACATCGTGACCGACGCCGGTGCGGACGTGGACCCGGACACCGTGCTCGAGCACGTCGCATCGGCGTTGCCCGCGCACATGGTGCCGTCGGTCGTCACCGTGCTCGACCGCATGCCGATCACCTCGACCGGCAAGGTGGACCGGAAAGCGTTGCCGGAACCCGTGTTCCGAGTCACCGACGACGACGGGCAGACAGCGGCGACTGAGCTGGAGCGGACCGTCGCGGCGGCGTTCGCGGACGTGCTCGGCATCGAGTCGGTGGGTGTCGCCACCTCCTTCTTCTCTCTCGGTGGCGATTCCATCCTGTCGATCCAGCTGGCTTCCCGGTTGAAGTCGGCCGGTGTCGTCGTGACGGCGCGCGACATCTTCGAGCAGAAGACCGTCCGGGGCCTGGCGCGGGTCGCCGCGGCCGCCGAACGGGTCTCGCTCGCGGAGTTGCCCGGTGGTGGCGTGGGCCGGGTCCCGTTCACCCCGGTGGTCTCCTGGTTCACCGAGCGCCTCGGCGCCGCCCCCCGGTTCGCTCAATCGATGCTGGTGCGCTTGCCGCGCGACGCGCGGGTCGAGGACGTCACCGCGACCGTGCGGGCGGTGCTCCAGCAGCACGACATGCTGCGTGCGCGGCTGCGCGAACAGTGGCTGGAGGTGCCGCCGGACAGCGCCGCCGACGTCGCGGACGTGGTGTTCACCCGCACTTTCCGCGCACACGAGACGCCGGGGAGCGAAGGGTTCACCGCGGTGCTGGAAGCGGCGTTGGCCGAGGCCTCCGACCGTCTCGACCCGGCGGCGGGCCGGATGGTGCAGGTCGTGTGCCTGCTGCCGGAATCGGGTGTCGAGGCCGAAGCCCGCGCTCTCGTGGTCGTTCATCACCTGGCGGTCGACGGTGTGTCGTGGCGGATCCTGATCCCCGACTTCGCGACGGCATGGCAGCAGATCACCCAGGGGCGCGCGGTGGAACTGCCCGCACAGGGCACGTCCATGCGCCGGTGGGCGCACGCGGTGGCCGACGCCGCCGCGGCCCGCGCCGGAGAGTTCGAGCTGTGGCACCGGATGGGCGCTGCCCCCGACCCACTGCTCGGCAGCGCGGTACTGGATCCCGCCGTCGACATCCAGTCGACCGTCCGGCATCTGACGGTGTCCCTCCCTGCCGATGTCACGTCGACGTTGCTCGACGCGGTCCCGAAGGCCGCGCACGGCAGCGTGGACGACGCGTTGCTGGCCGCTCTGGCCGTGGCGACAACACGCTGGCGCCACCGGCGCGGCGTCGCGCACGCGGGTGTCAAGGTCCTGCTGGAGGGGCATGGCCGGGCGGAGCAGATCGCCGAGGGCGCGGATGTCTCCCGCACGGTGGGGTGGTTCACCAACACCTATCCGGTGGCGCTCGACCTGAACGGTGTGGAGACGGACGATCCGCGTGCCGCGGTGAAGGCCGTCAAGGAGCAGTTGCGCGGCATTCCGGACAAGGGAATCGGCTACGGCCTGCTGCGCTACCTGCACGCGGGCACGGCCGACCGGCTCGCCGCGCTGCCGGAGCCGCAGATCAGTTTCAACAATCTCGGCCGCGTCGGCGTCGACCTCACCGCACTGTCGGACCTCGCGTGGATTCCGACCGACGAGACGTTCGACCGGCGTGGCGCCTTCGACCCGGACATGCCCGCGGCCGCGGCACTCACCATCGACGTCAACATCGTGGACACCGAGGCGGGACCGCGTTTGTCGGCGCATGTCGGATACGCGTCGCGGTTGCTCGAGCACGACGACGTGACCGAACTCGTCGACGCGTGGGTCGAGGCGCTGACCGCGATCGCGGTAGCGGCCAGGGCCGACGCGGACTGGGGCTTCTCACCCACCGACGTTCCGCTCGTCGCGGTCACGCAGTCCGACCTGGACGCGTTCGCGGACCGCTACGGTGCCCTCGGGGATGTCTGGTCGCTGGCGCCGCTGCAGGCCGGCCTGCTGTTCCACGCCGAACTCGCGGCGGGTGATCTCGACGTCTACACGGCGCAATCGACCCTCGCCCTCGCCGGTGTGCTCGACGAGGATCGGCTCGAGCGGTCCGCGGCGGCCTTGCTGCAGCGTCATCCCAACTTGCGCGCGGCGTTCGTCCGGACCGTCGAAGGCGTTCCGGCGCAGGTGATTCCGGCGTCCGCGGTCGTGCGCTTGCGGCGAGTCGATCTGCGCGGCAGCACGACGACGCCGGAGGAGCTGATCGCGGCCGAGCGGGCGATCCCGTTCGATCCGGCCGATCCTCCACTGCTGCGTTTCCTGCTCATCGAGGTGGGGCCGCAGGACTACCGGCTGGTGCTGACGGCTCACCACCTGCTGCTGGACGGCTGGTCGCTGCCTTTGCTGTGGCGCGAGCTGATCGGCCTGTACGCGGTGAGCGCACGCGCCGAGCTGTTGCCCGCCGCGGCGTCCTACCGCGGCTACCTGGAATGGCTGGATCGGCGCGAGCCGTCCACCGGCCTCGAGGTGTGGCGCGACACCCTGCGCGACTTCACCGAACCCACGGTGGTCGCCGACGCGCGGACGCACACCACGGTCGGCATCCCGGTCGACCTCGCGGTCGAGCTGGATCGCGCCGTCACCGCCGAGCTCGTGGAATTCGCTCGGGCACGGGCGGTCACCATGGCGACGATCGTGCAGTTCGCCTGGGCGGTGGTCCTGGGCAACCTGCTCGGCGTCGAGCGCGTCGTGTTCGGCGGCACGGTCTCGGGACGTCCCGCCGACCTGCCGGGCGTGGAATCGATGATCGGCTTGTTCATCAACACGATCCCGGTGGCCGTGCACGTCCCGCGGGACGCGACCGTGGCGGACGCGCTGCGGCGGTTGCAGGCCGACAACACCCGCTTGCTCGATCACCACGACGTCGAACTGTCCCGGATCCTGTCCGAGGCGGACGCCGGCCCGCTGTTCGACACGCTGGTCGTCTTCGAGTCCTACCCGGTCGACAGCAGTGGCCTGGGCGACGCGGACATCGACGGCATGCGGGTGGTCGCGGCGGACGGAAGCGACGCCGCGCACTACCCGATCACGGTGCAGGCCCACCAGACCGACCGACTGCACGTGCGGATCCGCTACCAGCAGGCCCGCGTGGACGACCGGACGGCCGCCGGTCTGGCCGCTCGGATGGAGACCGTGCTGCGGGGTATCACGACCGATCCGGAAGCGCGGCTGGGCGCGGTCGACCTGTTGACGGCGGCGGAGCGCCGTGCGCTGGTACCCGCCACCGGCGGACCGGCCGAAGCGCCCCGTGTGCTGGCGGAGTTGCTTGCGGCCGGTGCCGCGATGAATCCGGATGCGGCAGCGGTGGTTTCGGCTGAGCGCGCGCTGTCGTACGCCGAGTTGGACGCCTGGTCGAACCGTGTGGCGCGCGAACTGATCGATTGGGGCGTCGGCCCGGGCGACCAGGTGGCGTTGGCGATGGCGCGGTCGGTGGAACTCGTGGTCGGCATGTGGGCGGTGGCCAAGACCGGCGCCGCGTTCCTGCCGGTGGATCCGCGGAATCCGGCAGAGCGCGTCGCGCATATGGTCGCCGACTCCGAGGTTCGCGTCGCGGTCACGGTCGCGGCGTCGCGAGGGCTGGTTCCCGACGCTGTCCGGCGGCTGGTGCTCGACGATCCGGAAATCGGCAAGGCGATCGAGGCGCGGTCCTCGGCCGCGGTGACCGACCGGGATCGGCGGCGGACGCCACACGTTCGCGACGCGGCCTATGTGCTGTACACCTCGGGCTCGACCGGAACGCCGAAGGGCGTTGCCGTCACGCACGAGGGACTGGCGAATTTCGCCGCCGTGCAACGGGTTCGCTTCGGCGTGGACGACCGGTCGCGGGTGCTGAACGCGTCCGCTCCCGGTTTCGACGTGGTGGTCCTCGAGCTGCTGCTGGCCCACACCAACGGCGCGGTGCTCGTGGTTCCGCCGCCGGAGGTGTTCGGCGGGCCCGACATGGCGGAGTTCATTCGCGCGCAGCGGGTGTCGCACTCGTTCATGACGCCGAGCGTGCTGTCGACGATGTCGCCAGAAGGCCTGGATTCGCTGCGGGTGCTGATGGCCGGTGGCGAGGCGGTGACACCGGAGATTGTGACGCAGTGGGCGCCGGGCCGGCGGCTGTTGAACGGATACGGTCCGACCGAGACGACGATTCTGGCCGGCATCAGCGATCCGCTGCATCCCGGCGAGACCGTCACGATCGGTGGTCCGATCGGCGGTGTCGAGGCCGTCGTGCTGGACGCGTGGCTGCGACCGGTGCCGGTCGGCGTGGTCGGCGAGTTGTATCTCGCCGGTGTGCAACTGGCCCGCGGATACGTCAACCGGCCGGTGGCGACGTCGGGTGCGTTCGTGGCGAATCCGTTCGGCGCGCCGGGGTCGCGCATGTACCGCACCGGTGACCTGGCTCGCTGGACGCCCGAACACACCGTGGAATACCTCGGCCGCAGCGATTTCCAGGTCAAGATCCGCGGCCAGCGTATCGAGCTCGGTGAGATCGAGGCCGTGCTCGCCGCACAGCCCGGCGTGGAGCACGCGGTGGTCGTGCTGCGCAAGGACGAGCGCGGCATCGGCAGGCTCGCCGGCTATCTGGTCGGCTCCGATGGCTTGGATCCGGAGGAGGTCAGGGCCGCCGCGCGGCTGCGGCTGCCCGCGCACATGGTGCCCGATGTGTGCACGGTGCTCCCCGAATTCCCGCTCACCAGAACCGGCAAGCTCGACCGCTTGGCGCTTCCCGCACCGGAATTCACGGCGGCACGGGCCTGGACGGCTCCACGTACGGAGACCGAACGCCACGTCGCGGACGTCTTCGCACACGTCCTGGGCGTCGACCGGGTCGGGGCCACCGACAGCTTCTTCGACCTCGGCGGCAATTCACTGTCGGCGACGCGGGTGACCGCCCAGTTGAGCACCGCGCTCGGCGTGCGCGTCGGTGTTCGCGACCTGTTCGAAACGCCGACGGTCGCCGAGCTCGCCGCCCGGCTGGACACCTCCGAGCTGGCAGTCCGGGTGCCCCTGGTAGCGCGCACCCGCCCCGCACTCGTCCCGCTGTCGCTGGCCCAGCAACGAATGTGGTTCCTCAATCAGCTCGACACCTCGATGGGTGCCTACAACATCCCGCTGGTGCTCCGGCTGAAGGGCGAACTCGACCTCGACGCACTGCGACGCGCGTGCGCGCTGGTCATCGATCGGCACGAGTCGCTGCGCACCAAATTCCCGATAACCGACGGAACACCGCATCAGGTCGTCGTGCCCGTCGAGGAGGTCCCGACCGGACTCGACGCGGTCGAGGTCGACGCGGAACGGCTGATGGAGCTCGTGCTCGCCACGGTTTCGGCGAGCTTCGACGTGACGCAGGCGCCCCCGGTGCGCGCGGAGTTGTTCCGGCTCGGTGCGGACGAGCACGTCCTGGTCATCGCAGTTCACCACATCTGCGCCGACGGGCAGTCCATGCTGCCGCTCGCCCGGGACGTGGCGATGGCCTACCAGGCGAGCAAGCAAGGGACGCCGCCGCCGTGGCCCGCGCTCGCGGTCCAGTACGCGGACTACACCCTGTGGCAGCGCGACGTGCTCGGCGACGAGCACGACCCGGGCTCGGTCATGTCCCAGCAGTTGCGTTTCTGGAAGGACACCCTCGGCGGGCTGCCCGAGCTGCTCGAATTGCCGACCGATCTGCCGCGCCCGCCGGTGGCGTCCATGCGCGGCCGCACGGTGGACTTCGCGATCTCCGCCGCGTTGCAGGAACGGATCGGCGCGGTCGCACGTGCGGCGAACGCGACGGTGTTCATGGTCATGCACGCCGCGCTGGCAGTCCTGCTCTCGCGGCTGGCCGGGATCGGCGACGTCGCGGTGGGCACCCCGGTGGCCGGCCGCGGCGAGCGCGAGCTGGACGATCTGATCGGCATGTTCGTCAACACCCTCGTGCTGCGGTCACGGGTGTCGTCGCGCCAGTCGTTCGCCGAGCTGCTCGCGGCGACCCGGGAAACGGACCTGGCCGCGTTCGCGCATGCCGACGTGCCGTTCGAGCAAGTGGTGGAGGCGCTGAACCCGCCGCGGTCCACCGCGCATCTGCCGCTGTACCAGGTCACGCTCGATGTCCAGAACCTGAGCAAGGCCGCGCTGGAACTGCCCGGCCTGATCGTCGAGCCGGTCGAGAACGGATTCGAACCGGCGCAGGCCGACCTGAACCTGAACCTGGTCGAACGGTCGGGCGCCCAGGGGCAGCCGGATGGCATCCGGGGACGCCTGACCTACGCCACCGATCTCTTCGTCGAGGAGACGATGACCCGGTTCGCGCAGGCATATGTGCGGATTTTGGAGGAGGTGACCGCCGACCCGGCGGTCGCGGTCGGCGACATCGACCTCGTGGGCGCGGGGGAACGTCGTGCGGTGCTCGACGCGGCCGGTGACGCGGGGGTCGCGGTGCCCGAGACCACCCTCGCCGAGCTGTTCGCCGCTCAGGCCGCCGCACGGCCGGACGCGGTCGCGGTGACCGACGGTCAGGCGCGGCTGACCTACGCGGAGCTGGACCGGCGCGCCGCCGCGGTGGCGGCACGGCTGACCGAACTCGGCGTGGGACCGGAATCGCTGGTCGCCGTGGCGTTGCCGCGCTCGACCGACCTGGTGGTTGGCCTGCTCGGCGTCGTGCGCGCGGGTGCGGGATATCTGCCGCTGGACGTGGCGTATCCCGTGGAGCGGTTGCGCTTCATGCTCGACGACGCGGGTCCGTCCGCGGTGCTGACCACGGCGGGCATGTCCGCGGCGGTGCCGGAGTGCGCCGCGCCGGTCCTGCTCCTCGAGGATTGCGATGACGCGTCCGATCCGGTGGTTTCCGCTGCGCGACCGGGCAACGTCGCCTATGTGATCTACACGTCGGGATCGACGGGCCGTCCCAAGGGCGTGACGGTCGGCCACCGCGAAGCGGTCACCCTGTTCACCAACGCGGCCGAGCGCTTCGACCTCGGACCCGACGACGTGTGGACGATGTTCCATTCCTACGCCTTCGATTTCGCGGTGTGGGAAATCTGGGGTGCGTTGCTGTCCGGCGGCAAGGTCGTCGTGGTCGACTACGACACCTCCAGGTCGCCGGAGACCTTCGTCGAGGTCGTGGCCCGCGAAGGCGTGACGGTGTTGAGCCAGACACCCTCGGCGTTCTACGGCTTCGCCGACGCCGAGCGCCGCTACCGGGAAGCGGGCTGCCCCGCAGGCGATCTGGCGCTTCGTTATGTCGTCTTCGGTGGTGAGGCGCTGGACGCGTCCCGGTTGGACGGCTGGTTCGCCGCGCACGCGCCGGGGTCGCCGCGGCTGGTCAACATGTACGGCATCACCGAGACGACCGTGCACGTGACGTTCTCCGAGGTCACGCCGGCTCAGGCAGGTGCGGCCGGGATCGGTGCGCCGCTCCCCGGATTGCGGGTGTACGTCCTCGACGACCGCTTGCGGCCGGTGCCGATCGGCGTCGCCGGTGAGATCTACGTGGCCGGTGGCCAGCTCTCGCGAGGGTATCTGGGAGCCCCGGCACTGACCGCGGGCCGATTCGTGGCCAACCCGTTCGACCGCGACGGCTCCCGGCTGTACCGATCCGGGGACGTGGGCCGCTGGCGGAGGTCGGCGAGCGGGCTGGAGTTGGCCTACGCGGGCCGGGCAGACGCGCAGGTGCAGTTGCGTGGTTTCCGCATCGAACTCGGCGAGGTGGAGTCGGCGCTGCTGCGGCACCCGCTGGTCACCCAGGCCGCGGCGGCGGTGCACCGGCACGATCGCGGGGTGGACCAGTTGATCGGCTACGTCGTCGGCGTCGGCGGGGAGCGGATCGATCCGGTGGAGGTCCGCGAGACCGCCGCCGAGGTCCTGACGAGTTACATGGTGCCCGCCACGATCATGGTGCTGCCCGCACTGCCGTTGACGGTCAACGGCAAGCTCGATCGAAAAGCGCTGCCTGCGCCCGAGTTCGAGGAATCGACGGCCGCGTTCGCGGAGCCGCGGACGCACACGGAGAAAGTGATCAGCGACGTCTACGCGCAGGTTCTGGGTGTCCGGCGCGTCGGGGCGACGGACGGGTTCTTCGATCTCGGCGGCAACTCGCTGCTGGCCACGATGGTGGTGACCGAATTGCGCGGTCGCGGTGTGACCATCCAGTTGCCGTGGATGTTCGACGACGCGACGCCGCGAGCGCTGGCGGCCAGGGCCGACGGCGCGGCGGGCGGCTCGGGCCTGCAAGTGTTGCTGCCGCTGCGGGCGCAGGGCGCGAAGCCCGCGGTGTTCGCGGTGCACCCCGCGGGCGGTCTGGCGTGGTTCTACGGCGGCGTGGTCGAGCATCTGCACAAGGACCGGCCGGTCTACGGCTTGCAGGATCCCCACGTCGTGGCGGGCGAACCGGGTGCGCGTTCCGTCGACGAACTGGCCGAACGCTATGCGGCCGAGATTCGCCGACTGCAGCCCAGCGGCCCGTACCACCTGCTCGGGTGGTCGCTCGGCGGTGCGATCGCCCATGCCGTCGCCGTCCGGCTTCAGCGGGAAGGGCAGCACGTCGGCATGCTGGCGATGATGGACAGCGCCGTCGGCGACTCCCAGGCGCTGGCCGCGTCGATGGGATCCACCGCCGGCGACCCCGCGCCCGGCGAACTGATGGCCGATCTGCTCGGCGGCTGGCGTGAACTGTTCGATCTGGGCGCGGAGGTGACCGCGGATACCCACGAACAGGCATGGGCGGTGATCCGCGCGCAGGTGACCGCCAGCGGCATGTTCACCGCCGAACAGGTCGACCGGGTGATGGAGAGCTTCCAGACCGCCACCGCCATCGCCGAGGAGTACCAGCCGGGCGTCTTCGACGGCGACCTGGTCTTCTTCACCGCGGGGAAAGACCGCGCGGACGGCGACGCCGTCCTGCGGACGTGGCGGCCCTTCATCACCGGCGACCTGCACAACACGGTCGTCGACGCACGGCATCTCGAATTGACCCACCCGCACGCATTGGCCGTCATCGGCCCGATCCTCGAAAGGTTCTTGAACGAATGCTGAAGACTCTCGATCAACTCCAGCAACTCCGGCTCGAGGACGGCAGGACGGTCGCCTGCACCAGTCCGGCCGAGGCGCGGATGTTGTGGGGCGAGATGTCGACCGACGGTTTCTACCGGCTAGCCGCCGCGCTCCTGCGACCGGGGGACATCGCACTCGATATCGGCGCGAACATCGGGCTGAGCGCGATGATGTTCGCCGACACCTGCCCCGGGGTGCGAGTGATCGCCGCCGAGCCGGCCCCGGCGACCTTCGACTGTCTACAGCGCAACATGGGCATGCACGTGCCGGACGGGGTGGCACTGCAAGTCGCGGTCGGCGCCGCGCCCGGCAGTGCGCCGTTCACCTGGTACCCGCGAGCCTCCGCGAATTCCGGGCTCTACGCCGACCGCGCGGCGGACGACGAAGCCACCGAGATTTATCTGCGCAACAGCGGCCTCGACGACGAGGCGATCGCGCTCATCACCGCCGGGCTGCACGAGGGTGAGCGCATGGACGTCGAGGTCACCACCGTTTCGGCGATCCTGCGCGAGCACGGTCCGAACGCGGAGGTCGGCTTGCTCAAGGTCGATGTCGAGCGAGCGGAACTCGACGTACTGCTCGGGGTGGCCGACACGGACTGGCCGCGCATCCGCGCCGTGGTGGCCGAGGTGCACGACCGGGACGATCGTTTGGCGCAGTGCTGCGAATTACTGCGCAGCCACGGCCTGCTCGCGCGAACCCGCCAGGACCCGAGCCTGACGGGGACCGAACTGCACGAGATCTACGCCGTGCGGCCGGAGACCGTCTGACAGACTCCGTCGTACAACGTCCCACCGGTACGGGAACAGCCCCGAGTAGTCGAGGCTGTTCCCGTACCGGATTGCTTCCGGTCGACGCATCACCCTGTGCGTAGGCAGGTCCGGTCAGAACGCGGCTTCATCGAGATCCATGACGCTGATGTCGACATCGGAGATCACCGACCATTCCGCGCTGAGGTGCGGCAGGACCGTCTTGGCGAAGAACGACGCGACGGCGACCTTGCCTTGGTAGAAGGCGCGGTCTCGGTCGCCGGGATCGGCATCCAATGCCGTGATGGCGATTTCGGCGGCGACGATCAGCCGCCAGGCGACGAGGAGGTCGCCGACGGCGAGCAGGAACCGGACGGAGTTCAGTCCGATCTTGTACAACTCGGCAGGTTGCTGCTGGGCCGCGAGCAGATGCTGGGTGAACCGGCCCGCCATGTCCTGGACATCCTCGAGCGCGGTCGCGAGCAGAACCTTCTCGGCCTTGAGCCGGCCGTTGCCCGTGGCGGAGTGCGCCGTGTCCCGGATCCGGCTCGCGAGGTGGGCCAGCGCGACGCCGCGGTCACGGGCGATCTTGCGGAAGAAGAAGTCCTGCGCCTGGAGGGCGGTGGTGCCCTCGTAGAGCGAGTCGATCTTCGCGTCGCGGATGTACTGCTCGATCGGATAGTCCTGCAGGAAGCCGGAACCGCCCAGCGTCTGCAGCGACTCGGTCAGGTACTGGTAGGCCCGCTCGGAGCCGACGCCCTTGACGATCGGCAGGAGCAGGTCGTTGACCCGCGCGGCGAGTTCCGCGTCCGCGCCCGAGATGTGCTGTGCCACCACGTCGTTCTGGTGCCCGGCGGTGTAGAGGTAGATAGCGCGAAGACCTTCGGCGTAGGCCTTCTGCATCATCAGCGACCGGCGCACGTCGGCGTGCCGGGTGATCGGTACCTTCGGCGCGGTCTTGTCGGCCATGCGGGTCAGATCGCTGCCCTGCACGCGGTTCTTCGCGTATTCGAGGGCGTTGAGGTAACCGGTGGACAAGGTGGCGATGGCCTTGGTGCCCACCATCATGCGGGCTTCCTCGATGACCTGGAACATCTGCGCGATGCCGTCGTGCACCTCGCCGACCAGCCAGCCCTTGGCCGGGATGCCGTGGCCGCCGAAGGTCAGCTCGCAGGTGGCGGAGGCTTTCAGGCCCATCTTGTGCTCGACGTTGGTGACGAAGACGCCGTTGCGCTCGCCCAGCTCACCGGTCTCGTGGTCGAAGTGGAACTTCGGCACGAAGAACAGCGACAGGCCCTTGGTGCCCGGCCCGGCGCCCTCGGGGCGGGCCAGCACCAGGTGCATGATGTTCGGGAACAGGTCGTCGGAGTCGGCGGAGGTGATGAACCGCTTGACGCCCTCGATGTGCCAGGAGCCGTCTTCCTGCTCGATCGCCTTGGTGCGGCCGGCACCCACATCGGAACCGGCGTCGGGCTCGGTCAGCACCATCGTGGCGCCCCAGTTGCGCTCGGTGATGAACTGTGCCCAGCGCTGCTGCTGCTCGGTGCCGACGCCGTGCATGATGTGGGCCATCATCGGCCCCGTCAGGTACATGTAGGCCGCGGGCTGCGCCCCCAGAACGAATTCGCTGATGGCCCAGCTGACCATCGAGGGAGCGGGCACCCCGCCGACCGCCTCCGCCTTGCCGACGCGCCACCAGTCGGCGTCGTACCAGGCGCGCACCGCCTTCTTGAACGGCTCGGGCAGGCTGACGGAGTGCGTGGCCGGATCGAAAACGGGCGGGGTGCGGTCGGTTTCGGCGTACGGTTCGGCGACCGGTCCCTCGGCCAGGCGCGCCGCCTCCGCCAGCATCGATCGCACGGTGTCTCCGTCCAGATCCCCGAACGCTCCGGTCCGCAGGATGTCGTCGAGTCCGTACACCTCGAAAAGGTTGAACTCGAGGTCGCGCACGTTGCTCTTGTAATGGCTCACGGGCCAGTGCCTTTCGAGAAACGGGCCGGTGTACCGGCGAGGATTCGGCGGGCGCACGGAGAGGTGATCACCCACGGCACACTGTGCGGCACCGGCAACTCGAAAGCAATCTCATGTTAATGACTGCTAAGTAAAGTCTCAGAGGAGCGGCAATATTCAATCCGCTGCTAGCGCATAATCGGCGCGCATAAGTTAATAGCCACTAAGTGGCGCAAATCACTGCCGACCAACTCGGCCATGGCTACCGGCCGCTCCGATGCCCTCCCCGATGGCGACGAGAATCTCGACGAGATCGGCGCGCCGCCGGAAGCGGGGATTGCGTACGGCATCGATGACGACAGTGGTGACGGCGCGGCTGAGCACCCGTGCGCTGGGCGCGGACAGGTCCGGTCGCACGGCCTGCAGCATGCGAGCCCACTGGGCGATGCCGTCGAGGCGCACCCGTCGGTAGCGCCGCACCCCGTCGCCCGGCAGATGCCGGATCTCGCTGACGGTGATCGCCAAGAGATCGGGCTCGTCGACGCCCAGTTGGGCGAAGCTGCGCATGAGCGAGCGCATGGACTCCTCGGCGCTGCGGCCCTCGGCGATGGCCCGGGCGAGCAGCAGCCGGAGCCACTCGTCCTGGCGCCGGACGATCTGGTCCAGCAGATCCGCCTTGCTCGAGAAGTGGTGGTAGAGCGCGGGTCCGGTGACGCCGACCGCCGCACCGATGTCCTCGATGCCCACGGCGGCATAACCGCGGGCGCTGAACAGGCGCGCCGCCTCGGCGAGCATCCGCTCCGACCGCAGCGCTCGATCGAGCGCGGCGTTGCCGGTCTCCATGCGCGGTGGCCGGTGCGGCGCGTAGCCTGCCGGACGCGCGGGCATCCGGGTCGTGATCACGGCCGCGACGGCGGCGTCGAGCACCTGCGCGGCGGCCGGTGCGGGCAACTCGGCGCGATGATAGGAGGGGCTGACCGCGATCGAGAGCACACACCAGCTGAGCAGTTCGACGTCAGCGGCGCTCAGCTCCGGGCGGCGCAGGCGGATCGCGCGCCGCAGGTAGCGGGTCAGCCGCGCGACGCGGACGAGCACCGCGGTCTTGTCGGCGGCGGTCAAGTTGCGGAACTCCAGTTGCCACAGGCGCGGCAGGCCGCGCAGCTCGAGCGCGACCCGGACCAATTCGGCCAGTACCGCGCCACCGGAATCGTCGGCGCGATACGCGGCGTCGAGCCGGTGGAGCGTGTTGTCGAGCCCGACCATCAGGCACTGCCCCAAAAGTTGCTGCTTGTTGCGGAAGTGCCGATACAACGCCGTCGCCGAGATGTCGACCGCTGCCGCGATGTCGGCCATCGTCGTGCCGTAATAGCCGCCGTGCGTGAAGGCGTCGACCGCGGCGTCGAGGATCATCTCGCGCCGATGCGGTGGTCTTCGTCGTGGCTGTCCGCCGTGCGCCTGTGTGCCCATCGCGGTCAGTGTCGCGTATCGGATCGTCCTCGGTGGGGTCGGGCCGCCTCCGCGTGCGAGCCGTTCGCTGGTAGGCGCGGCGGGGATCCGGCGCGACGACCATCCGTATGACGATTTCGTCATAGTCGACGCCGCGGTTCTACTGTCGAGTAGGCTTCCCGCAGCTATCACCAGCCCGGGGATCGTTCATCGATCAGGTAAGCAGAGGGAGCCCGCCCGTGAGCGCTGACACCGCGGACGCCACAGCACTGTCCAGCATGGCGGCTCGCCTGCGCATCGCGTCGACCGTCATCCTGCGGCGCGCCCGGCGGGATCCCGAGGAACGGCGGCTGTCCGCGACGCAGTGGGCGGTTCTGGGTCGTCTGCATCGGCACGGCGCCATGGCCGCGGTCGACTTGGCGCGGCTGGAGATGCTCCGGCCGCAAACGATGCGCAACGTGGTCGACGGATTGCGTGATCAGGGCCTGATCGTCGGTGTGCGCGACTCGAACGACGGACGCCGGGTGAATCTGACCCTCACCGACGAAGGCCGCGCGTGGGTGTGCGGTCACCAGGCCTCCGCGAACGCCGCGCTCGCGCAGGTGTTGTCGGAAAGCCTGCGGACCGGTGAGTTGCACAAGGTCGGCGAGGCGCTGGATCTGCTGGAGCGCATCGCCTATGGGTGATCGCGGCGCGGCTTCATCGAGCGCAGGCTGCCTCGAAGCCGAGTCACCTTGCCCGGCAACCGCACGATGACATGGCAGCCGGTCCGCCGGGAGACGGGGTGAGCGCCCCGGTCCACAGATCGATGATCGCCCGGCCGCACTCGTCCGCGGTGCGACCGGCCGGTGGGTCCAGGACCGCGCCGTGGATCTGTGCCTCCACCGCCTGCACGAGCAACACGGCCGTCAATGCCGGGTCGGCGCCGCCGACGTCGAGGCGGCGCAGATGGAACTCCACTTCGCCCGCGAGAACCTGTTCGAGTTGGCGCAGGCGCTCGACGCCATCGGGCGTGCGCGGCGCCTGATCGAAGAGCAGCCGGTGCATCTCCGGCTGCGCGGTATGCAACCGCGTCACCGCGTCGACCAACTGCTCGATGGTTTCGCGCAGCGGTGGCTGCTCGGCACGGAGGCGTTCGGCCGCAACGAGGAGCGTCAGCGAGGCCTCGCGGAGGTGACGTTCGGCGAGCGAGTACAGCAGCGCGTCCTTGTTCGGGACGTAGTGGTAGAGGGTTCCGATGGAGACGCCGGCGAGCTCGGCGATCTTGTTCGTCGTGGTGGCCGCGTATCCCTGCTGCTGGAAAAGTCGAGCAGCGGCGTCGAGGATCGCTTCGAAAGTGAACTCCGAGCGCTGCTGGCGCGGGGTTTTCCGGGGTGTCGACATGGGGTCCTGAAATCGAGTTGGCAAAACCGAGGATTGCTCGAATTATTGTGGCATGCACACCTCCTACCTCGCATTTCTTCCCGCCGACCTGCGCGCGGACCCGGAGCTACGGCCGCAGTCGGCCGCCTGGTCGTGGCGCGGGCACCGGGTGCACGTCGAACGTGTCCGCCGACCGGAGGCGGAGGTGCAGATGATCTTGATCCATGGCGCCGGTGGGCATGCCGCGGCCATGTGGCCGTTCGCGGCGCTGGCGGCGGCGCGGGGTTTCGACGTTCAGGTGCCCGACCTGCCCGGCTACGGCCACACCGGGGTCCCGTCGCCTCGCGGGATCCGGTACTCGGACTGGGTGGACTGCGTCGCCGATCTGGTCCGGGCGGCGAAGTCGGCCGACCCGAGGCCGCTGGTGCTGGTCGGCGCGAGTATGGGCGGCATGCTGGCGTACGCCGCGGCGGCGCGCACCGGCATGGCCGACGCGCTGGCGGCCACTTGTCTGCTGGACCCGCGGCTGCCGCCGGTTCGGGCGGCCATCGCCCGGCACCGGTGGCTGGGCCGGTACGGAATTCGGCTGCTGATTCCCGTTCTCGACGGTCTGCGGGTTCCGGTGCGGTTGCTCGCCAACATGTCCGCGATGTCCAGCGACCCCGGGTTGACCCGTGTCGTCGCGACCGATCCCCACGGCGGCGGCTCCCGGATACCGCTGGGATTCCTGCGCACCTATCTGCGGTCCGCTCCCGATGTCGAACCGGAGGAATTCACCGCCTGCCCCGTGTGGCTGGTGCACCCTGGGGCCGATCGTTGGACTCCGCTGTCGCTGAGCCAGGCGTTCTTCGATCGGATCGCCGCGCCCAAGCGTCTGATCGTGCTGGACGCGGCGGCGCACTATCCCGTGGAGACGCCGGGCATCTACCAACTGGCCGACGCGTTCACCGAGATTCGCGACCAGTTGGTCGCCGGCCCGTCGGCCGATCGATGAATCGCTCGGTTGTGGTCACCTCGAGCGCTCGCGATGCCGTCCGGATCCGCACCGATGCGGTAGGTAAGGTCTGAAGCGTCGTGGAACGGACTCCACGATGCAGCCGCCGAAGTCCTTCGCGCGGACGCGCCGCCCTGTCGAACGAAGAGAGCTGATTGATGCCGACCTCCACAGCGCGTGCACAGATCGGGGTCACCGGTCTGGCGGTCATGGGTAGCAACATCGCACGGAACTTCGCCAGGAACGGCTATACCGTTGCGCTGCACAACCGTACCGTCGCCAAGACCGACGCACTGCTCGAGGCCCACGGCGACGACGGCGACTTCGTGCGCACCGAGACCGTCGAGGAGTTCGTCGCCGCGCTCGAGAAGCCGCGCCGCGTGCTGATCATGGTGAAGGCGGGCGCGGCCACCGACGCGGTGATCGAGGAACTGGCGGACGCGATGGAGCCGGGCGACATCATCATCGACGGCGGAAACGCCCTCTACACCGACACCATCCGGCGCGAGGCCGCGATGCGTGAGCGCGGGCTGAACTTCGTCGGAGCGGGCATCTCCGGTGGAGAGGAGGGCGCTCTCAACGGCCCCGCGATCATGCCGGGCGGTCCCAAGGAGTCCTACGACTCGCTGGGGCCGCTGCTGGAGTCGATCGCCGCCAAGGTCGACGGAACGCCTTGCTGCACCCATATCGGTCCCGACGGCTCCGGACATTTCGTCAAGATGGTGCACAACGGCATCGAGTACGCCGACATGCAGTTGATCGGGGAGGCCTACCACCTGTTCCGCGACGCGCTCGGTTTCGATGCCAAGCAGATCGCCGACGTGTTCACCCAGTGGAACTCCGGCGACCTGGAGAGCTACCTCGTCGAGATCACCGCCGAGGTGCTGAATCAGGTCGACGCCAAGACGGGCAAGCCGCTCGTCGACGTGATCGTCGACGCGGCGGAACAGAAGGGCACCGGGCGCTGGACGGTGAAGTCCGCGCTCGATCTCGGTGTGCCGGTCACCGGCATCGCCGAAGCGGTGTTCGCGCGGGCGCTGTCCGGTTCCCGCGAGCAGCGCAAAGCCGCGCGCGGCTTGGCCTCGGGCCGGCTGGCCGACAAGCCCACCGACGTGGAGCAGTTCACCGAGGACATCCGGCAGGCGCTCTACGCCTCCAAGGTGGTCGCCTACGCGCAGGGCTTCGACCAGATCGCGGCGGGCAGTGCCGAATACGACTGGGACCTGCGCCCCGGCGATCTCGCGACGATCTGGCGTGGCGGCTGCATCATCCGCGCCCGATTCCTCAACCGGATCAAGGAAGCCTACGACGAGAACCCCGCGCTGCCGAGCTTGATCCTGGCGCCGTACTTCCGCGAGGCGATCGAGACGGCCATCGACAGCTGGCGCCGGGTCGTGGCCACCGCGACCCTGCTGGGCATCCCGGTGCCCGCGTTCGCCTCGTCCCTGTCCTACTACGACGCCCTGCGCGCCGAGCGTCTTCCGGCCGCGCTCACCCAGGGGCAGCGGGACTTCTTCGGCGCGCACACCTACGAGCGCGTGGACGCCGATGGGAAGTTCCACACGCTCTGGAGCGGTGACCGCAGCGAGGTCCGCGCCGACTAGCCGGGCGCAAGCGCAGTGCGGGGTTCGTTCCCGCACTGCGCATCCGGTTCCGGTCAGTCGCGTATTCCGGCAGCTCGCTCCCACGCCGCCCGGCGCAGCAGGCGCAGTCCGTTGAGCCCGACGATCACGGTGGAACCCTCGTGCCCGGCGACGCCGAGCGGAAGCGGTAGCGTTCCGGCGAGATCCCAGACGGCCAGCACGCCGATGAAGGTGGCGGCGATGGCGAGGTTCGCCAGCACTACCCGCCGCGCCTGCCGCGACAGCGCGATCACCGCCGGGATAGCGGTCAGATCGTCGCGCACGACGACGGCGTCGGCGGTCTGCAAGGTCAGGTCGGAGCCGGCGCCCCCCATGGCGATGCCGACCTCAGCCGTGGCGAGGGCCGGGGCGTCGTTGATGCCGTCGCCGACCACGGTCACTTTCCGTCCGTCCTTCTGCAGTTCCCGCACGGCGGTCACCTTGTCGTCGGGCAGGAGTTCGGCCCGCACATCGGTGATGCCCAACTCGGCGGCGAGCCGGTCGGCGGCGGCGCGGTTGTCGCCGGTCAGCAGCACCGGCGCGGTGCCGGTCACCGCGCTGCTCGCGCGCACGGCGGCCTCCGCTTCGGGGCGGAGCCGGTCGGTCAGGGCCAGCACTCCGATCGGCCGATGCTCACAGGTGACGACCACGGCGGTGTAGCCGTCGGCGTGGAATGCGTCGACGGCGGTGTGCGGGGAGTGGCTTTGATCAGCGGGACGCGACGCCGTGGGGGAGACGACACCGACGAGGCGATCGCCCACGCGAGCGGTCACGCCGCGACCGGGGTATGCCGTGAACTCGGTGGCCTCGGACAGTCGCAGATCCCGGCGCCGGGCCGCGCGCACGATCGCCGCCGCCAGCGGGTGTTCACTCGGGCGCTCGGCCGACGCGGCGAGCGCGAGCAACTCGTCGTCGGTGAATCGTTCGTCGAGGCGGCGTATTTCGGCGAGCTCGGGGATGCCGCGGGTCAGGGTGCCGGTCTTGTCGAAGGCGATGTGTGTGGTGGCGCCGAGCTTCTCCATGACGACCGCGGATTTGACCAGGACGCCGTGGCGACCGGCATTGGCGATCGCCGCCAGCAGCGGCGGCATGGTGGCCAGCACGACCGCGCAGGGGGAGGCGACGATCATGAATGTCATCGCGCGCAAGAGCGCTTGCCGCACGGTGTCGCCGAACAGCAGGGGAACGATGAAGACCGCGAGGGTGACCGCGACCATGCCTATCGAGTAGCGCTGTTCTATCTTCTCGATGAAAAGCTGGGTGCGCGCCTTGGTTTGGGCCGCCTGCTCGACCAGGGCCGCGATCCGGGCGACCACGGAGTCCTCTGCACGGCGCTCGACGCGGACTCGCAGCGCGCCGGTGCCGTTGAGTGTGCCCGCGAACACCTCGTCGCCCGCGGTCTTGTCGACCGGCAGAGGTTCACCGGTGATGGTGGCTTGATCGACCTCGCTGCCGCCGGAGAGCACCGTCGAGTCCGCGGCGATCCGCTCACCGGGGCGCACCACCACGACATCCCCGACGCGCAGGTCCGCGGCGTGCACCGTCTCCTCGGCGCCGTCGGCGGCGACCCGGGTCGCGGTGTCCGGCGTGAGGTCGAGCAATCCGCGTACCGAGTCCTCGGTTCTGGCGGTGGCCAGCGCTTCGAGGGCGCCGGAAGTCGCGAAGATGACGATCAGCAACGCGCCGTCGGTGATCTGGCCGATGGCGGCCGCGCCGATCGCCGCCGCGACCATGAGCAGGTCGACATCGAGCGTCTTGTCCCGCAACGCCTGTAAGCCGGCCCATCCCGGTTCCCATCCGCCCGCGGCGTAGCAGGCGAGGTAGAGGCCCCACCACAGCCATTGCGGACCATCGGCCAGCTGCATCGCGAGACCGGCGAGGAAGAACGCCACCGCCAGGGCGGCCCACCGTACTTCCGGCAGGGCGAACAGCCGAGTCCGGCGCGTGAGCACGCGATCGGACGGCGGAGTCGGACGGGTCGGCGCGAGTGTCGGCGCGGCCACGGGTCACCTCCAGGAGAGCAGTCGAACGATCGCGCCGACCATATCAGAAAACATGAACATGTCTTCATTTGTTCTTGGAGTATGCTTCTCAGTCATGGGACACGGCGTGGAGGGCAGGGATCGCCCTGCCGCGCGCCTGGACCCCGAATCGGCCGGCCATGTGGCGACCACGTTGCAGGCACTGGCCACGCCGAGCCGGTTGATGATCCTCACCGAACTGCGTCAGGGCCCGCTGCCGGTGAGCGCGCTCGCCGACGCCATCGGGATGGAACAGTCCGCCGTCTCCCATCAGCTGCGGCTGCTGCGCAATCTCGGGCTGGTCACGGGCACTCGCACCGGCCGCAGCATCGTCTACAGCCTCTACGACAACCACGTCGCTCAACTGCTGGACGAGGCGATCTACCACAGCGAGCATCTGCGGCTAGGGCTGGCCGACCGCCCCGAGACCGCAGGCCGACTGTCGGAAATCGATCGGTAAATCCACCGCTTGACCTGGAGCGCACTCCAGCACTTAGTGTGCGGTCGTACAGGATTGTCCACCGGAAGGGATCGGTTCATGGAACTCGGTTTTCACGTCCCCATCTTCGACATCGACGGCGGTACGACCGCCATCGCCGGTGAGCTGGCGCGAGTGGGCGCGGCCGCCGAGGCGTCCGGAGCGACCTGGTTGTCGTTCATGGACCACTACTTCCAGATCGAGCCGACCGGGCTGCCCGCGGAGGCGAACATGCTGGAGGGTTACACCACCCTCGGGTACTTGGCCGCGCACACCTCGCGCGTCGACCTCGGCCTGCTCGTCACCGGCGTGACCTATCGCCACCCCGGCCTGCTCGCCAAGATCGTCACCACTCTCGACGTGCTGTCGGGTGGCCGGGCCGTGCTCGGGATCGGCGCCGCGTGGTTCGAACGCGAACACCACGGGCTGGGCGTGCCGTACCCGTCGACCGCCGAGCGGTTCGAGCGGCTGGAGGAGGCGTTGCGCATCTGCCGTCAGATGTGGGACCCGCAGGACAACGGGCCGTTCGAGGGGAAGCACTACCAACTGGCCGAGACGCTGTGCTCGCCGCAGCCCATCAATCGGCCCAAAGTGCTCATCGGCGGCGGGGGAGAGCGCAAGACGCTGCGGTTGGTCGCGCAATACGGCGACGCCTGCAACTTGTTCGGCTCCTCGCCCGCGGACGTCGAGCACAAGCTCGAGGTGCTGCGCCGGCATTGCGACGACGTCGGCCGGAATTACGACGATATTCGCAAAACGATCATCGCCAACAATCCGCGGCCGAACCCGGATAACCGGGACGAATTCGTCCGGCAGATGGCGGACTACGCGAAACTCGGCATCGAAACCGCCATCGTCACGCCGACTACCGGCTCCCCGGCGGCGTGGATCGATGGCATGTCGCCCGCCGTCCAGCAGTTGGCCGAACTCGGCTGACGCAACGCAGTCCGCCATCGAGGCCGGCGCGGCGGAGGTATCGCGGTATGGGCCCGGATCGCTTCACCGGATGCCGGGCCCGGTCGGCGATTTCGCGGAAACGACCTCTGCGGAAGCCGGAGCGGCGCTCTGTCAGAGTTTGTAACCGATCTGGCGCAGCAGCTGTTTACGGGCGGCCTGGTCGTCGGCGGTCTCCACGCCGAGCGGCGCCGAACCGTCGATCACTCCGACGATTCCTCTGCCGAGTTCCGTTTCGGCGATCAGTACCTCCACGGGATTGGCTGTGGCGCAGAATATTCCGCAGACTTCCGGAACCTGCTGGATCGCGTTGAGCACGTTGACGGGGTAGCCTTCCCGCAGAAAGACGATGAACGAGTGCCCCGCCCCGAGGGCGGCCGCGTTCTTGGTGGCGAGTTCGACGAGGGAGTCGTCGTTGCCGGAGTGGCGGACGAGGCGAGGCCCGGAGGCCTCGCAGAACGCCAGCCCGAAGCGCAGATGGGGACCGACCCCGACCAGCGCTTCGTGCAGGTCTTCCACGGTCTTGATGAAATGGGACTGTCCGATGACGACGTTGAGATCGTCCGGCTTGTCGATGCGCACGGCTGTCAGATCCACAGCGACATACTGCGCGCCGACGCTGCCGATTCATAGCATTTACGAATTAATTTTGCTCGCGTCGCGAAGGGTGGGGCTCGCCCCGCTCCCGAGGGCGCGGGCAGCGGCTCAACCGGTGCGGGAAGGCAGGTCCACGACCAGCGCTGTGGCGTTGTCTCTTCCTCCGGCCAGGAGCGCGGCGTCCACCAGCGAGTTGGCGATCACGGAAGCCGCCTCGCCCTCGGCGAGGATCGCCTTGACGGCCGCGATGCCCAGCGGCTTGTGCACTCCGTCGGTGCTCAGCAGCAGCCTGCCCGTGCTCGAGCCGGTGGCGGCATACCCGATGTGGTCCGGCCGGACGGTGCGGGCCGAGGTGGTGACCAGATGACCCATCCGCGCCGTGGGGACGCGCCCCCGGGCGCGGTAGAACTCGGCGACGGTGTGATCGGAAGTGATCTGATGCAGCACCCGGCCATTCCAGCGATACGCGCGACAGTCGCCGACCCACGCCACCTCGCAGGGGCCATCCGGATGACCGGCCGAGGGCAGCACCGCGACTACGAGCACGGCGTCGGCCGAGGGTTCCGGGACCTCCCGCAGCAGCTCGTCCTGTGCTGCCAGGATCCCCGCTCGCGCGCCGTCGCGGGCTCCGGCACGTGCCGCCGCGGCGGCCGCCGTGCGCGCCGCCCGGGCGCCGAGCAGATGGTCTCCGACACCGTCGGCGACGACGAATGCCGTCGCTCCGGTCAGCGCGTCGGTCTCGATCGCGACCGCGTCGGCGTTGATGGACCGTGACGCACGCCGACTGGCGGAAGCTCCCATGGACCCGCCCAGCCAGGATGTCTCGATCCGCGGCATGCTCGCGGTGGTACCGGTGTGCATCAAGCTGGTCTCCTCGGAGTGGGCTGGGGAGTGCTGCCGACCAGCACACGTCAAGGACACCGCATCAGTATTTGGGCTTGGCGAGAGCCGGTTGTGGGAACGCTGAGAATTCGCTCTCGATCAGGTCACGGCCGGTGTCGACCGTCCTCTCGTGGAGCCTCGGCTTCCTTCGCGTCTGGTCGACAGCGAAGGGCCGGTGTCGTGGAGCGGAGTGCTGTGCGCGGTGGCCGCGGGTGCCGGACTGCTCCTGCTCGGCGAGGACATGCGGGCGACGCAGTGGCTCGGAATCGGTTTGGTGATCCTGGCGTGCGCCGGATCGGCGCGTGGCTCGCGGAACGACGGCGCTGTGGGAGGTGCCGAAATGGCGGTGTCCAGCGCGGTAGACAAAGTCACCCAGTTTTTCCGATGTCGCTATGGCGCACTTGTTTCCGTCGCCACTGCCGACAGGCATCATGACTAGGCAGAACGCATTCCGGCCATAGCGATTTCGGTAGACCGTGAAGTTGTCGGTGACGTAGACAACATCCGAAACTCGGTGGAATTCACCGCCTTACCGGCGGGTACGTGATCGAATGCTCTGCAACTGACATTCAGAACCCGTTGTGAGGCGTCACGGGTTCGCCGAATCCGGGAGGTTGTGGCGGTGGTCGACGCAAGCGTGCCCACGCTGCGTCCGTCCGAGCTGAAGAGGTTGGCTCAGCTCGACGAACACAACGAACTCTCCGCCGACCAGGTGAGAAAGAGTTCGGAGCGGCTGGGCGTGCCGGAGGAAGACCTGTGGCGGTGGCTGGCGGACCGCCGCGGCGCGTCCGCGGCCACCGACCGCGTGGCTGACCCCGCTCCGGTCACGACGGGCGTCGACGACCCTGATCCGGTCGCCACGGGCGATGCCCCCGAGCCGGCCACCACGCGTATCGATGCCCCCGATCCGCCGACCACGCGTATCGGTGCTCCCGAGCCGGCCACCACCCGCATCGGTGTTCCTGACCCGGCCACTACGCGGATCGGTGTCCCCGAGCCGCGGACCACGCGCATCAATGTGCCGGAGCCGCCGACCAAGTACGTCGGGTACGGCCAGGTCAACCAGCGGCCGTCCCGCATCATCACGCTCGCCGACGCGGCGGGCGACGGACTGTTGCCGCAGATCTCCGACGGTGACGTCACCAATTTCCGGGCCGACGCCTACCGGAGCCTGCCACCGGAGGAGTTCGCCCGCATCGACGCCGTCTACACCGACGGGATCCAGACGGCCTGCCGGTGGCTCGCCGAACATACCGGACGGCCGTGCAGACACGACCTGAACCAGAACGGCGTCGGAAGCTGGCTGGGTCCTCGCGGGGCGGGCTTGGCCGAATACATGCTCTCGGTGCTGCAACCTCGCCTTTCCGCGCCGGATCGCTTCCCGCAGAGTCGAAGCGCCGGTTTGGTGGACGAGTGGAACGACATCCTGAGCCTGTACCGGTTCCTCGGCAGTCTGGTCGCCGACAGCCCGGGCCGCGGGCACACCATCACGCGCCTGCGTGGCGCGCAGGCCGCGTTCCTGCTGCACGGTCTGCGGTTGGACCTGCCGCCGGACCTGGCCTACTCGGTCGGGCCGGGGCTGACGACGGTCCCGACCGATGACGACCTCATCGCCCGAATTCGTGCCCGCACATCCGATCCGGTGGACGCGGCGGCGCTGGCCACCGCGTTGTTCACCGGCGCCACCGCGATGGAACTCAACGCGATCCCCACGGTCGCGCTCGCCGCCGACGCACTGATCTTCAACGGTCCGATCGGCTACACCCACGCGCCCGACCTGTACGTGTGGGTGATTCCGCCCGCGGCGCGTCCGCTGCTCTACGACGCCCGCGTCCAGCAGGAAGCACGCCCCGCGTCCAATGGCAAACTTTTCGCCGGAGCCATCGGCGGCGCGGGTTTCCGCCTCCGCAGGCTCGCCGCGGCGTGCGAGGTGACCCTGCCGGACCTGTACCACTGGCACCACAGCTGGATCCGCCAGGCCGGACTCCTGCGGGGGTCCGAACAACCGACACCGGCCCGCAATACCGATCTGCTCTTCGGGCTGAAACTCGCGCCCCGGCCGCGCCGCCGCCGCGCACGCTGACGCAGGCGGCGTCGCGGAGGTCACCCGGCGTCGTCGAGAAGACGCCTGGGCGCGGCCTGCCGCCAGGAGTCGAGCACGATGGCTTCCAGTTCGTCCTGGTCGTCGAGGGCGGTCAGACGCGCGCGAACCCAGGCGTTGTTGGCTTCGTGGGCGGCGATCCAGAATTTGCCCGGTTCGGCGACAACGAGTTCGTCTCGGTCGGCGACGGGGCAGCGGACCGCCATCGAGGTCTCCGCCTCCGGAAGCGTGAGAAACAGTTTGCCCGCGACGCGGAAGATCGGCATCCCCCAAGCGAACTGTTCGGATGTCTCCGGCAGCGACAGCGCGAAGGCCCGGACATCGTCCCCGGTGAAACTCATGCACCGAATCCTTCCAGGCCGCAAGGAAACCTCCGTGCGCGGTCGATCCATAGGGCGCTGTGCCGACGTCACCACTGCTCGATCCCGGAACGTTCGTCGAGATCGGCGCACTCGCACGCCAGGAGCCCCGGACGCGAAGTGCAAGCAGCTCGGCGCGCCGATATCAGCCTGGCCTGGTCCACCGCCCACATCGCCGTGATCGGCGCGGAGAGCGCGGTCGACATCGCCGGGCGACGCCAGCTGATGCAGGTTCCCGAAGACCAGCGCGCGGCGGCGCGGGAGTTCATGATCGACCAGTACAACGCCACGGTCGCCACGCCGTGGATCGCGGCGGAACGCGGCGGAACGCGGCTACATCGACGCCGTCATCGAGCCTTCGCGCACGCGGCTGGAGATTCGGCATGCGCTCCAGCTCCTGCGGGACAAGGAAGCGGCCGCCGAACACAACCGCGCAAGCACAGCGTGTACCCGATGTAGCGACGGGTTTTCCCGCTCCCGGGGTGGGTATGCGGCCGGGTGGGACGAAGGTCCGCGGTCGGAGGAGTTGCGGGCATGGACTGGTTCACCGCATCCGAATACTGGCTCAGCAGGCAAGTGCTGACCCGCGGTGTCGCGGCCGTCTATCTGATCGCCTTCGTGGTCGCCGCCCGGCAATTCCGGGCGCTGATCGGGGAGCACGGCATGCTGCCGGTGCCGCGGTGGCTGGAACGGCGGTCGTTCCGGCGGACGCCGAGCATTTTCCATATCCACTATTCCGATCGCTTCTTCGCCGCCGTCTGCTGGTTCGGTGCGGCGCTGTCCGCGGCGATGGTCGCCGGCGCGGCCGACGCGGTGCCGCTGTGGGCGGCGATGCTGCTGTGGGCGACGTTGTGGGCGCTCTACCTGTCGATCGTGAACGTGGGACAGGAGTGGTACGCCTTCGGCTGGGAGTCACTGCTGCTGGAATGCGGCTTCCTGGTGATCTTCCTGGGCAACGACCACACGGCGCCGCCGGTGCTGGTGCTGTGGCTGTCCCGCTGGTTGCTGTTCCGGGTGGAGTTCGGCGCCGGGCTGATCAAAATGCGCGGTGACCGGTGCTGGCGCGATCTGACCTGCCTGTACTACCACCACGAGACCCAGCCGATGCCCGGACCGCTGAGCTGGTTCTTCCACCACCTGCCCAAGCCGCTGCACCGCGCCGAGGTGCTGGGCAACCATTTCGCGCAGCTCGTCGTGCCCTTCGGGCTGTTCGCCCCGCAACCGGTGGCGAGCATCGCCGCTGCCGTCATCGTGATCACCCAGCTGTGGCTGGTGCTGTCGGGCAATTTCGCCTGGCTGAACTGGATCACGATCGTCCTCGCGTGCGGCGCCGTCAGCGGGCCCGCGGCCGCGGCGGTGCTACCGGTGCCCGCCCCGCCCGCGCTGCCGGGGCCGCCGCCGTGGTTCACGGCCCTGGTCGTCGCGTTCACCGCGCAGGTGGTCTTCCTGAGCTACCGGCCCGCCCGCAACCTGGTCTCCAGTCACCAGGCGATGAACCGATCGTTCGACCCGTACCACCTGGTCAACACCTACGGAGCGTTCGGCAGCATCGGCCGCACCCGCTACGAAGTAGTCGTCGAAGGCACCGACGAGCCGACCGTCACCGACCGGACGCAGTGGAAGGAATACGAGTTCAAAGGCAAGCCCGGCGATCCGCGCCGGCTTCCCCGTCAATGGGCTCCCTACCATCTGCGCCTGGATTGGCTCATGTGGTTCGCAGCGGCCTCGCCGGGGTATGCGGAGTCGTGGCTGGGCCCGTTCCTGGCACGGCTGCTGCAAAACGACCGGGCCACGCTGCGGCTGCTACGACACAATCCGTTTCCCGATGCCGCGCCGCGTTTCATCCGGGCACAGCTGTATCTATACCGCTTCACGACACCGCGCGAGTTGGCCGACACCAAGGCGTGGTGGCACCGCACGCTCGTGAGCCGCTACGTTCCGCCTCTTTCGTTGGACGATTTTCGCTACCGCAGCCGCTCCGGCAGGCGATGACATCTCGAGAAGCCCTGATCGGCAACGTATCGCGCTCGCGGGCAGGCCGGTTGGGTGGGATTCGCCACAGTGATGTGGCGACGATCGACGGCTCGAGCGGGTATGCGCTGAATGACGCAACCGACCGAAGGAGGATGTCATGTCCGTTTCGGCCTCGCGCTCGCAGTATCGCGCCGCCCGACGCAACCACAGCGGTTGTTCCGGCTCCGAAGGGCCCATCGAATGGACCGTCGCGGCATGGGTCTTGATCGTGACCGTGCTGAGCATCGCACTGGCACTGCTGTAGGAACACCGCCTTGGCCGGGTGACGGCTCGGCAGCAAACGACCGCGGCTGAACGCCGCTGCGCCGAAGCCGGCACCGAAGCACCACGCACCCGTACACAAGCCGAGCCGCATTGCTCGGAGATCTCATCGCGCTGCCCGGACGGCGAGAGTCCGCGGCAGCGCCAGAGACCGGGTGGATGAGGAGAAGGAGTTCGCTCTGTTGGAGGAAGTACTACGGCCGCTCATCGTCGTGTTCGGCACGGTGGCGCTCACCGTGACGGCGGGTCTGCTGATCGATCGATTATTACGTTTCTCTGCTCGCAGACGTCCGGGCAACCAACTCCCCACACTGTTGCGCCGGGTCCAATTGCCCCTGCAAGTCCTGCTGGGCGCGTTGGCGTTGCATGCCACCTATCCGCTGGCGCACCTGGATCTGCGCCAGGACGCGATGATCCGCACCGTGCTGGCCACGGCGGCGATCATGTCGGCGGCATGGGTGGTCATCCGCGCCGCCGACGCGGTCGCGGAGAATACGTTGCGTTCCTATGCTCGGCGCACCCAGGACATCACGCGAGTGCGGCAATTGCGTACCCAGCTCGGCCTGGTACGCCGGATCATCACCTCGGTCCTGGTGGTGACGACCGCTGCCGTGGTCATCCTGCTGCTCGTTCCGAGTCTGCGCACGCTGGGCACCTCCCTGCTGGCCTCGGCGGGCGTGATCGGCATCATCGCCGGTGTCGCGGCGCAGTCGACCTTGAGCAACCTGATCGCCGGTTTGCAGATCGCGTTCGGCGACTCGGTGAAGATCGGGGACACCGTCGTGGTGGAGGGGGAGTGGGGCATCGTCGAAGAGATCACCCTCGCCTTCCTCACCGTGCGGATCTGGGACGACCGGAGGCTGACCATGCCGGTCTCCTACTTCAACAACAAGCCGTATGAGAACTGGTCGCGCGGTGGCCCTCAGATCACCGGCACCGTCTACCTTTACCTCGATCACAGCACGCCGGTGCCGCTGCTGCGCGAGCATTTGCAGGAGTACCTGCGCACGCGCGCGGACTGGGACGGTCGCGACTGGGGTCTGCAAGTCACCGACAGCACGCCGACAAACATCGTGGTGCGCGCGACGATGTCGGCCGCCAATGCCGACGACGTGTGGAACCTGCGCTGCGCGGTCCGAGAGGAGATGCTCGACTGGCTCGGCCGCAACCATCCGCACGCCCTGCCGAAGATCTCCACCGCGATCACCGACTCCGCCATCGGCGACCACCGCTTGGCGCTGGCGGGCGATCGCGGCGACTGACCGGCGGCGCAGGCGGCCGGGGCGGCGCTGCCTTCGACAGCGGTTGTGGCCGGTTCGGGAGGTGCGAGGGCAGCTCGCCTCGCCGCCGGACGGCTACGATCGCCGCTGCTGGAAGCATTCCGGGATTCGAAGTGGGGCGACCATGCCGGATGCGCCGGGTGACCTGTTCGCAGGCACCGTGCTCGGCATCGGCCCCGGCGGATGCTTCGTCGAACCGGTCACCCTCGGAGTGCTGACCGCTACCCGGCACTAGGGGCCCGGTGCGGCCCGGCGATCCGCGTCGCCCCTGGAAGAGGAGCGTGCCGACGGCGGTCATTCTTTCGGAACGGCATGCAGAGTCACCCGGCTCAAACGACCCGACTCGATCCGCGCCGTGAGATAGGTGTGCTCCGGCTGTCGGCGTCGATCTGTCGGCGAGCCGGGATTGAGCAGGCGCAATCCGCTGTCGGTGACGCTGTCCCAAGGGATGTGACTGTGCCCGAAGACGAGCAGATCGGTGTCCGGGAAATCTCGGGCGCAGCGCTGCTCCCGCCCCTTTGCGGGCCCGGTCTCGTGCACCACCGCCAGCCTGAGCCCGTCGAGTTCGGCATGGGCCACCTCGGGCAGCCGGGCCCGTAGTTCTGGACCGTCGTTGTTGCCGTAGACGCCGATGAGGCGCGCGCTGCGCGCTTCGAGCCGGTCCAGCAGCGCGGCCTCCACCCAGTCGCCCGCGTGCACGACCACGTCGGCCTCGTCGACCTCGCGCCACAGCGGCTCCGGGAGATCACGCGCACGTTTGGGCACGTGCGTATCGGAGATGATGAGCAACCGCATGGTGACCGGTGTACCACCTCGGAGGCGACCTCGGTCGAGCTGCCGCGCCAGCGGCGGATTATCCCGCGCGACCCTAGCGCGGCGTGGCTCGATTCGAGAGTGAGATCAATCACATCGGCTCGCCGGTGCGGGCGAGATTGGACCTCCGGTCGTGGGTATGCCGGGCGTGACGGTGACGCAGCGCGGCGCACCGGTGCGACAGTTTCCATCGCGTTGTCCGGGAGGGCTTTCCATGCTGTCTTTTCTCATGCTCATGCTGATGCTGCCGGGGATGGCGACCGTCGCCGCGTATGCGACGGTGGCGGTCAGTGTGTGGCTCGAGGATCGGCGCGACGCCGGCGACTCCGCGATGCCTGTCGAAGCGCGCCGCCCCTGAGCCGACGTCCAGGTTCGGCGTTCAGCGAGCGCCGCGGCCTGCGGCACGATGTCGGCGGAACAAGCGGCTGACTGCCCATCGGCGCGGCGTGGCGTTCCAGTCGATACCTTCGGCGGCCGCGAAAGCTGCCGCGTCAGCGGAGGTCGTCGTCTTGGGATGCTCGCGGGCCCACGTCGTGAAGCGTGCGGTGAAATCGCCGTCGCAGGCGTGCACCAGCAGCGGGAAGCGACGCGCCACCTCATGGGCACGCTTGTGCAGCAATGCCTCGGCCGCGGCAGCGACGGCGTCCACATCGAAACCCACGGGTGTGGCGGCTCCAGCGACCAGCGCTCGCACCAGTGCTGCCTGTCGCTCGGCCAGGGTGGCGTGGGGCGCCGGTCCGGATCCGGCGCTCACGCCACTACCGCCCTGGCGCCGGTGGTGATCGGCGGCCGGCCCGCGGCCGCCGCGATGGCATCCAGCTCGTCGAGCAGTTCGGCCGCGGGCGGATAGTTGCCGTCCCGTTCGAGCATCATCGGCGCGCGGTGCCGCGCGGCGAACTCCGCGACCAGAGTCAGCAGCTCCGCGGGAAGCGGATCGGTGTGCGTGTCGTGGTAGCGGCCACCGGACTCGTGACCGCCCGCGACATGACAGTAGGCGACGTGTTCGGCGGGCAGGCGCAGCAGCTCGGCGAGGGGATCGCGACCTCGGTTGCGAGCGTTCGCGTAGACATTGGCGAGATCGAGCAGGAGCAAGACACCGGTGCGCTCGACGAGTTCGGACAGGAATTCCGCTTCGGTGTATTCGTCGTCGGGCCAGTCGAACAGCGTCGCGATGTTCTCCACAGCGAGGGGGACGTCCAGCGCCGCGCGTGTTCGGGTGATATTGCGGGTCAGCGCGTCCAGCGCTTCGCGGGTGCGCGGGACCGGAAGCAGGTGGCCTGCTTCCAGGCCGCCCGCGCGGACGAAAGCGACGTGCTCACTCACCAGCGGAGCCGCGACGGCCACCGCGCACGCCGCCAAGTGCTCGACGCGCTGATCTGCGACCGGCTCCGCGCCGCCGAGCGACAGCGCGATGCCGTGCGGCACCACGGCGACGCCTCGCGCACGCAGAGCTGTCAATTCTTCGGGGACGATCAGTTGTCCGGCACGGCGGGGATCCTTGGGCAACGACTCGGCGATGACCTCGCAGAACTCGAGTCCATCCAAAGCCGCTATCACCCCGCAGATCTCCGGTCGCCAGCCTATTCCGAGCGCACCCTCGGGCAGCGGCCCGAACGGTTCAGCCGCCGCAACCACCACAGCCTCCACAGCCGCCGCCGCAGCCGCCGCCCCCGCTGTCGCCGCCGCCGCTCGACGCGCTCGGCGGTACGACCGCTTGGGCGAGGCCGGGATCCAGCGCGCTCAGCGCGCCGATGCCGAACACGGCGGCCGCGATCGCCGCGCTCTCGGCGCCGTAGGTGGCGAAAGAAGGGGAATTGCTCGGGCGCAGATGGCGATTGCGCTCGTTCGCGGCGTCGCGCGCGCGGACGCCAAGCGCGGTGAGCCGCGGCTTGCGCACCACCAGCCAGTAGGCGAACGCCTGCGCGATCACCACCAGCACCAGCAGGCCGACCGGGTTTCCGTGCGAGGCGCCCGCGATGATGCGCACCACGCCGAGCGCGCCGGTGACCAGCAGCGGCATGCCCGCGTCGCGCAATCCGTGGCGCACCGTGGGTCCGGGGAAGTACCCGAGGTCGATCATTCTGGTACGCAGTGCCTCGAGCGCGGCGGACGATCCGCCGACAACGGTCTTGCGCTGACCCGCCGACAGCCGGTCGTACACCGACACGGTGAACGGATCCAGCTGTCCGCGCTCCTGCGCCGTGAGGGTGCGAACCGGCGCGGCCCCCGAATCGATCGCGTCGACAGCGCGCAGCCGCGCCATCGCCGCCAGTTCGGCGTTCTGGTCGCCGAAAAGCATTCCTACTTCGGGCGACGTCAGTTCCGCGCCCGGCGCCGCAACCGCGTCTGCCTCCGGATCAGCACCCGTGACACGTACTCGCAGCCAGATCCCGGCGACCGCCGCCACCAGCACGAGCGGCAGGTATATCGCCAGGAATTCCGGCCCGGAGATGCCCCAGGTCTCACCGGCCGCGACAAGCCCGTCCGAGCCCACCCCGATCACATTCATCTTCCACCTCGGAATCGGTCCAACCTGCCCTCAGTATCGGGCCGCGGGGCTTCGCACGCCATGACGAATCGCCGTGCTGTGCAGATGTCCCCGCGTGTCACCTCTCCGCTCGCCGGAAACCGCCGGCCGGATGCGGTCATCGCCGCCGGGCGGGGTTCACTCCATCCGGTCGAGGCCCAGCTGTTCGGAGACCATCAGGGCGACTTCGGTCTCCAGCCGGTTCACCGTCAACGGGTGGCCGAGCACCTCCTCGGCTCTGCGAATCCGGTAGTGGACGGTGTTCTTGTGCACGTGCATGCGCGCCGCGGCGTCGGTGAGGCTGCCGCGGGCTTCGAGATAGGTCTGCACCGTCTCACGAAGACGCGCGGTGGTCTCGTCGTCGCGCATGAGGTCGCCGAGCACCCGGCGTACCCATGCTTTCGTGTCGGGCAGATGGTCGACGAGCAGGCTCGCCAATGCCACGCGGGAGTACAAGGTCAGCGCGCGGGTCGGGTCGGCGGTCAACGCCAGGTTGCGAGCGCGCTGGGCATCGCGGAAGGTCTGCCGGAAGCCGGCCAGTCCGGCGCCGGGATCGCCGATCGCGACGCGGAGTTCCGGTCGGCGGGCCAGGTCTCGCTCCAAGCGATCGGCATCGAGCGACGGTCGGCCGATGGAGGAGATCCAGGCCCAGCAATTCTGCTCGTCCACCAGCACCGTCAGCGGATGCTTCCCGGTCGCGGCCTGCAGCATCGAGACTCCCGCTCGCACCGAGTCGATCGATGACGTGACGGGTTCGCGCACCCAGACGATCGCGGCCACGTGCCATCCCCGCAACGAGGCGGCCAGCATCTGCTCCGCCGAGGCCAGGTCGAGGTTTTCGGTGTCCAGCACCGCGCGGATCTGGGCCGCGCGGGTGTTGTCCGTGCGCGCGTCCCAGCGCCGGCGTTCGCTCTCGTAGATGTCGATGACACCCTCGATGACCTGGTCGATGTAGCTGTTGACCAGCAGGCCGACCCGGCTGGTGGTCTCCAGGGCCAGGTCGGCGGAGGCCTCCGAGTGCCGGAGTACGGCGATGGTCCGTTGCATGAACATGTGCTCGCCGAGGCGGTACGCGCGCAGGAGGGCCTCCAGCGACATTCCGTGCTGGGCGAAGCGCCGAGCGTATTCGGCGGCGGCGGGCGGCACGGTGATGTCGTCGCGGGAGATGCTCAGTGTGAGCATGTCGAGGATCGCGGTGAGGTTGGACGCGGTGCTGGCGACCATCAGCCGCCGCACTTCGTCGTCGTGGCGGAACTCCGGGATGACCTCCACGAACATCGCGGTCATCTCGGGGATCAGTCGGTCCAGATCGGCTTTGACGCGTCCGGCGACATCGCGGATGGTTCTGTCCACGTCAACGCTCATGTCCGGACCGTACCGGAATCGGTGCGACGGCTCGGACGCATTCCCCATCCTTTTGTGCCGACGGTACAAAGCCGCACGGAAACTCTGGGATGCGGGCCCGTAGCTGTGGCCTGGCGCCGAATCTACCTTGGTATGTAATTCCAGTCACCCCGAAGCAGTCGAGGCTATGAATGCAGCACGTTGTAGAAATTCCGGAGGTCCGCGCCGCATGGAATCCGTCCGACCCCTGCATCGCGGACGACCGCGAGCAGCTCGATAATCAGGATTTCGCGAGAAGAGTGCGCAGGGCCACGGCCGTCCTTTACGTCAATGGAGTCCGCGAGGGCGATGTCGTCGCTCTCGTATTGCGGAATCGACTCGAATTCATCGTCATTCTTTTCGCGGCGTGGCGGCTCGGCGCCGCGGTCACTCCCGTGAAGCCGGATTCGACCTCCGAGGAGGTGCGTTATCAGATCGACGACTGCCGGGCGAAGGTGGTCGTGACCGAAGACGGACGCGGAGCGGGAACGCTGGATGTCACCGAAGTGGCCGGGCCCGGCCCCGAAACCGGCGGGCCCGAACCGGTGCCGGTGGATCCCGGCGCCGCGGCGCTGATCATCTACACCAGTGGCACCACCGGGCAGCCGAAGGGGGTGGTTCTCGACCACGCCAACATCGCCGCGATGTGCGAGATGCTCGTCGAAGCTCTGAGCTTGGACGACACCGACCACAGCTTGCTGGTCCTGCCGCTGTTCCACGTCAACGGGATCGTGGTCGGCGTCCTGTCGCCGTTGCTCGCCGGTGGCCGGGCCACGATCGCGGGCCGATTCTCGGCTTCGGCGTTCTTCGGCATCGTGGAACGCGTTCGGCCGACCTACTTTTCGGCTGTGCCCGCGATCTACGCGATGCTCGTCGCGCAGCCCGAGAATGCGGTGCCGGACACCTCGTCGCTACGCCGCGCGATCTGTGGGGCCGCGCCCATGCCCGCGGAACTGATCGCGCGATTCGAAGCGCGTTTCGGGGTACCGATCGTCGAAGGTTACGGATTGTCGGAAGGCACCTGCGCCTCGACGCTCAATCCGCCGGACGGACCACGGAAGCCGGGCACGGTCGGGCGGCCGCTGCCAGGGCAAGCCGTAGCGATCGTGGATGCCGACGGCCGAGTCGTGGCCACCGGGACGCGCGGGGAAGTGGTCATCCGGGGCGCCAACGTCATGCGCGGGTATCTCGGCCGGCCCGAGGCGACCGCGCGAACGGTGCGAGACGGCTGGCTGCACACCGGCGATGTCGGCTACTTCGATTCGGACGGATACCTGGTCCTGGTCGATCGGATCAAAGACATGATCCTGCGCGGCGGGGAGAACATCTACCCCAAGGAGATCGAGAACGTCCTGCACGCCCATCCCGCCGTCTTGGAGGCCGCGGTGGTCGGCGCTCCCGATCCGGTTCTCGGTGAGGTCCCCGTCGCCCAAGTGGTGACCATGCCCGGGACGCGAGTCGATGCCGTGGATCTCGTGGAGCACTGCCGGAAATCCCTGTCCCGCGGGAAGGTGCCGGTGTCGATCGGACTCACCGCCGCGCTGCCACGGAATGCGGTCGGCAAGATCGACAAACGAAAGCTCCGCGCGCTGGCCGTCGACGCGGTCACCACGGCATACACGGCATAGGAACAATCCGCTCGGCGGAGAGCGGAATTCAACGATCCGAACCGAATTCGGCCGGGTCCTCGCATGCGCTCGATTCATCGGATGAGAAAGGTCCGAACAATGGGATTCAAAACAGCGGATTTTCCGCCCGTCGACGTGACGACATTCCTCGACCAGCCGTTGCGGGAGCGGATGAAAACACTCGCTCTGCACTGGGCCGAATACGGCTTCGGCTCGCCGAGGATGATCCACACGATTTATCTGCTCAAGGTTCTGCTGGTCTCGGTGCTGGCCGGGGTCGCGTTGGCGACCTGGAGTTCCGGCGTCGGCCCGTTCTGGGACGTGACGGCGTGGTGGGACGAGCCGATCGTCTATCAGAAGCTGGTGTTGTGGACGGTCTTCATCGAGGCACTCGGGATCGCCGGGTCGTGGGGGCCGCTCGCGGGCAAGTTCAAGCCGATGACCGGCGGAATCCTGTTCTACGCACGCCCCGGCACGATCCGCCTGCGCCCTTGGCGGCGGGTCCCGTTCACGGGCGGCGACACGCGCACGGTCTTCGACGTGCTGCTGTATCTGGCGTTCCTGGCGACGTTGCTGGTGGCGATCGTGCTGCCCGGTGTGCCGAGCGCCTCGCTCAGCGCGGTGTTGCCGGACAACACCTCCGGCTTGGTGAATCCAGCGTTGTTGATCGCCCCGATCGTGCTGTACGTCCTGTGCGGCCTGCGGGACAAGACGATCTTCCTCACCGCGCGCGGCGAGCAGTACCTGCCCGCACTGGTGTTCTTCGCGGTGTTGCCGTTCGTGGACATGATCGTCGCCGCCAAGCTGCTGATCTGCGTGGTGTGGATCGGAGCGGGTGTGTCGAAGTTCGGGCGGCACTTCACCAATGTGGTTCCGCCGATGGTCTCCAACAGCCCGGGCGTGCCCGCCAAGTGGATCAAGCGGCTGCACTACCGTGACTTCCCCCGGGACCTCCGTCCGTCGAAGGTCGCGTCGTTCCTGGCCCATGTCGGGGGCACCACCGTCGAGATCGTCACGCCGCTGGTGCTGCTGTTCTCCACCAACCACTGGCTGACGCTGGCGGGCGTGGTGCTGATGGTGATCTTCCACGCGTTCATCACCTCGACGTTCCCGCTCGCGGTGCCGTTGGAGTGGAATGTCCTGTTCGCCTACCTGACCGTCTTCCTGTTCCTGGGCTTTCCCAACGAAGCCGGCTATGGCCTCGGTGACATCTCCTCGCCGTGGCTGGCTGTGGTGATCGTCGCGGCGCTGATGTTCTTCCCGGTCCTCGGGAACCTGCGCCCGGATCTGGTGTCCTTCCTGCCGTCGATGCGCCAGTACGCCGGTAACTGGGCGTCGGCCCTGTGGGCCTTCGCCCCTGGTGCGGAGGAGAAGCTCAACACCATCGAGCACCGGCCCACGACGAACCAGATCGACCAGTTGAAGGCCATGGGCTATCCGCCCGCGATCGCGGAGATCACCATGCAGCAGACGATCGCGTGGCGCTCGATGCACAGCCAGGGACGCGGACTGTTCTCGTTGCTGTACAAGCTCCTTCCCGACATCGATCGATGGACCGTGCGGGAAGCGGAATTCGGCTGCAACTCGCTGATCGGCTTCAACTTCGGCGATGGTCACCTGCACAACCTGGACCTGGTGAACGCTGTGCAGTCCCGGGTCGGGTTCGCGCCGGGCGAGTGGATCGTGGTGTGGGTGGAGTCGCAGCCCATCCACCGCGGCGTCCAGCAGTATCAGGTGATCGACGCGGCGCTCGGCGTCGTCGAACGTGGCACCTGGCGTGTGCGCGACGCCGTCGAGACGCAACCGTGGCTGCCCGACGGCCCGATCCCGCACGAGGTGACGTGGCGGCGCGCGGGCTACACGGTGCCGATGCTGCCGGACGAATCGACGCGGGTTCTGGCCCCGCAGACCGTCGGCTGAGGCATACCGTAGGGACAGGAGAGCGACATGAGTACCGCAGTGGTGGTCGGCAGCGGCCCCAACGGCTTGGCCGCGGCCATCATCTTGGCCCGAGCCGGATCAGACGTCACCGTGCTGGAGGCCGCCGACGAGATCGGCGGCGGCACCCGCACCGGCGAGGCGATCGTGCCCGGCCTACTGCACGACCACTGCTCGGCCATCCACCCGATGGCGGTCGGCTCTCCGTTCCTGCGCGAGCTCGACCTGACGCGTTACGGATTGTCCTGGGCGTGGCCGGAGATCGACTGCGCCCATCCGCTCGACGACGGCACCGCGGGCGTGCTGCTGCGCTCGGTCGGGGAGACTGCCGCCGGTCTCGGCAGCGACGGCCGAGCGTGGCGGCTGCTGTTCGAGCGTACGGCCGCGGGTTACGAGCGGATGAGCGGTGACATCATGCGGCCGCTGCTGCGCCTGCCACGCCATCCGATCTCGCTGGCCCGGTTCGGGATACCCGCCCTCGCCCCGGCCGCGCTGCTGGCCGGACTGTTTCGGACCGAGCAGGCCAAGGGGCTGTTCGGCGGCGTCGCGGCTCATGCGTTTCATCCGTTGCATCGACCGCTCAGCGCTGGTATCGGCCTGGGCATCCTCACCGCCGGCCACACCTACGGTTGGGCGGTCGCCGCCGGTGGATCGCGACGAATCACCGAAGCCATGGCGGCGGCCCTCGGTGACCTGGGCGGGAAGATCGAAACGGGCGTTCGCGTGCGGTCGGTGTCCGATCTGCCGACGGCGGATGTGACGATGTGGGACTTGGCGCCCACTGCGGTCGCGGAGATCATGGGCGAGCGCCTGCCGCCGCGAATCAGGAAGTCCTACAGCCGTTTCCGTTACGGTCCTGGCGCCTGCAAAGTCGACTTCGCCGTGCACGGCGGAGTGCCGTGGACGGCGGAGGCGGCCCGCCGGGCGGGGACGGTGCATCTGGGCGGTACGTTCGCCGAGATCGCCGCGACCGAACGTGAGATTCACCGCGGCCGTATGCCGGAACGCCCCTTCGTGCTGGTCGGGCAGCAGTACCTCGCCGATCCGCAACGGTCGGTCGGCGACATCCATCCGATCTGGGCGTACGCCCACGTCCCGCACGGATATCGCGGCGATGCCACAGCGGCGATCACCGCCCAGATCGAACGCTTCGCCCCGGGGTTCCGCGACCGCATAGTCGGGACGAGCGCGCGCAGCGCGGCGGGGTTCGCCGAATACAACCCCAACTACGTCGGCGGCAACATCATGACCGGTGCGAAAGACATCCCCCAGCTGCTGTTCGGCCCTCGAATGACCCTGCAGCCCTACGACATCGGCGTACCAGGCCACTACCTCTGTTCCGCCGCAACACCGCCGGGCCCGGGAGCGCACGGCATGTGCGGCGCGAACGCCGCGCAGCGAGCCCTGCGGCGGTCGGGTATCGGGCAGGCGTCTTAGCGTTGCGCCTGCCGCGCGGCCTTTCGTGGCGGCACTGTACCCGTGTGGCGCGTATGAGCATTTCTCTGGCGCAACGGCTCCTGGTGCCGGATAGGCTCGTGCACGTCGATTCCTGGCGTTCTCGGAGTCGGTCAGCTCGAGCCGTCTAGCCGGATCCCACGTCTTTTCGCGCAACCTCGACAAATTTGTCGAGAGCAGTGTCGCTCACGAATTTGTCGATCGCGGCCGCGCCGGCGGCGGCAACTCGTGGCCAGTTCTCATCGGTCGCGATGTGATGGTTGAGAGCATACTCCAAGGTCGCGGTGAGGGAGTCCGGCCCCTCCCATAGAGCCTGTTGTGCGGCGACGATTCCGGCTAGCTCGGCATTCGTAGAGGCGCTCACAACGATCTCCAGCGTTGCCAGGCTTCGTTGGTAGGTCATGATCGAATCACGTACTTTCGCCACGGCATTCTGCAGGTCACCGACGTTCGAGGTTCTCGTGAGCACTCCTTTGAACTCGGCTAATTGCGCAGTGGTGCCCATGTAGGTGGTAGCGAAGTCCGAATAGGCGCGCAACCGATCGGTCCTGATGGCTTGCTCGCGCGCCAGCCTCTCCTGCCGGTCTATCTGCGTGCTGCTCACATGCACCGACGCCCACGCGGACACTCCAGACGACAGCAGGGCCGCCACGGCGGCCAAGGATGCGACTGCCAACGCATAGCGCCCGTTGCGTGAGGCGACTCGGATCTCCCGCTGGAGTGCGTCCGAAGGGGGGTTCAGCGGTTCCGGCATCCGTTGGGGCGCGGGGTCGCGTGCGGGTTCAGGTTGAGGTTCTTCAGTCGCCATGACGTGCCTCCATCATCCGACAGCGCAGTGGGTCGGTTCGACTGTTGGGTCCTTCTGAAGTGTGGTGCCTCAGGGTGCTGTTAGACGGTTTCGTCCGCCCCGTGTCGCGTCTCGGGTTCGGCTGAACGCTCGCTCCGGGCCCGCCCAGCGAGCGCGGCCGCCGGTTCGAGCCGAGGGCATTCTGCCTATCATCGTCATGGCCATTCAGGTTCTCACCGTCGTCTCGGTCCTCCCGAACGCCGTCGTCTACGGTACGGACGCGTGCGCGGCGATCATCATGTGGTTTCCCGTGGATTCGCCAGGGCAATCGATCCCCATGGACGCTGAAAAGACGAGCGGGTCGGCAGACGCCACGCCGAGCGGCACCCAGGGTTCCGGTCGAGTCACGCAGGACGACTTGCGCCGGTTGCTGGCGACCGACGAGCCGGACGCGCGCTTGGTGCTGGAAGAGGGGCGCATCAAGGTCGAACCCGGTGCCGGGTCCGAGCCGCGCGGGATGCTCATCCTGTCGCGAGCCGACCTGGCCGACCGGCTCGGAGCCGATCCCGACGCCGCCGCGCTGGCCGAAGCGGCCGCCGAGCTGGACGCCGAGGTCCGCCTCCGAGGCGCTTGATTTCCACCGCTGAACAGCGCCGATGCGGAGGCGGCACAGCGAAGGCACCGGATATATCCGTTGCCCGGCCAAGCGCAGGGACACCACCATATCGGTATGGACATCGAATCGTGCTCCGCGCTGGCGCCGGGCGTCGGGCCACCGCAACGAATCGAGGTGGACCACCTGCTGTTGCGACGGTGGCTGCCGGAGGATGTGCGTCCGCGGCTCGCGGCGATCAACGCGTCGTACGACCTCATCCACCCCTGGATGGATTGGCTGCCCGAACCCGCCACCCTGGACAGTCAGCGCGCCTTCGGCCGGGAGACGGACGAGAGCTGGCCCAGCGCCGCCGGAGCCTTCAACTACGGCATCTTCGATGCCGCGGGCAATGTGCTCGGCGCGATCGGCCTGCATGACCGGCTCGGTCCGGGTGCGGTGGAGATCGGCTACTGGTGTCACGCCGCGCACACCGGCCGGGGTGTGATCACCCGGAGCGCAGCCGCCTTGACCCGGATCGCGTTGGACTTGCCCGGCGTGGACCGGGTCGAGATCCACTGTGACGAGGCCAATGTCCGCAGTGCCGCGGTCGCCCGGCGGCTCGGCTATCGGCTGGATCGGATCGAGCCGCGGGAGAAGCGCGCGCCCGCGGAGTCCGGTCGCGGAATGTTCTGGGTCAAGCAGCGCTGAGCGCGCGTTCAGCGCGCTGTCACGACTGCATCCGCCGGGGTGGCGGCGGGTTCGTGGACACCCGCGGGGCGCTCGGGCTCGTAGAGTTCGGCGATTTCGGTGGCGTACTTCTCGGCGATCACCCGGCGCTTGAGTTTCATGGTGAGGGTGACTTCGTCGCCACCCGCCTCCCAGAAGGTGGGCAGGAGACGGAACCGCTTGACCTGCTCAACCCGCGAGAGTCGAGCGTTACCCGCGGCGATGCCCGCCGCGATCTGGGCGATGACACCCGGATCGGCCGACAAGGCCGCCGCCGAGGCGTCGCCCAGGTCGTGGCGCGCGGCGTACGGTCCGGCGGATTCGGCGTCGAGAACGACCAGTGCGGTGTTGTAGGGACGGCCGTCGCCGAGCACGGCCATGGCCCCGATCAGCGGTGTCGCCGCCTTGATCGCGTTCTCGATGTTGGTCGGCGACATGTTCTTGCCCGCGGAGTTGATGATCAACTCCTTCTTCCGGTCGACGACCCGGAGATAGCCGTCGTCGTCGATGGTGACCACGTCGCCTGTGCTCAGCCAGCGCTCGGAGTCGACGGCTTCGGCGGTCTTGCCCGGCTCACCGCGATAGCCTTTCATCACCAACGGGCCGTGGACGTGGAGTTCGCCGTCGTCGGCGAGCCGGGCCCGCATGCCGGGCAGCAGCTTGCCCACGGTGCCGAGCCTCGCGTCGGCGGGATGGCTGACGCTGCAGATGCAGGTGAGTTCGGACATGCCCCAGATCTCGGCGATCGGGATGCCGAGGCCGGCGAAGAAGCCGAGCGTTTCGGCCGGGATCGGCGCGGCGCCGGACATCGCCCAGCGGACACGGTCGAGCCCGAGTTTCGCTCGAAGCCCCGACAGCACCAGTTGGTCGGCGCGCGCCCACTCGGCCGCGACCGATTCGGGGACCGGCTCCCCGTTCAATTGATGCGCACTGCGCTGGGCGGCCACCGCCAGCGCCCACCGCAGCGCCGCCCTCCGGTCCTCGGCAGGTTCGTTCGCGACCGCGAATTCTATAGCGGCCTTGAGCTTCTCCCAGACGCGAGGGACGGCTCCCCAGATGGTGGGATGCAGGTCGGCCAAGGCGGCGCTGATCATGGTGGGGTCGGCGACACAGGTCACCTGAGTGCCGAAGACCTCCTGGAAGTAGAGCGCGGTGAGCCGGTCGGCGATGTGCGCGGTGGGCATATAGGACGTGATGGTGTCCCCGAACCGGATTCCCAGCACTTGGTCCACGGCGTAGCACTCGAACATCAGGTTCGCGTGCGTCGTCTCCACTCCTTTGGGGTTGCCCGTGGTTCCCGAGGTGTAGATCAGCGTGGCGACGTCGTCGGGCCCGACCGCGCGCCACGCGGCGTCGAAGTCGAAGCTCTCTTCGCCCGCGGCGATCACGTCGGCGACCGACAAGGTTCCCTCGGGTGCGTCATCGACGCAGATGATGTGTTCGAGCCCGACTCCGCTCGCGCGGATCTGCTCGACGAATCGAGGTTCGCACATCACCACCCGCGCACCGGCGTTGCCGAGCACGTAGCCGATCTGCTCGGGCGCGGCGGTGTTGTACACCGAGAAGCTGGTGGCGCCGAGGTGCTGGGCACCGACTTCGAGCGGATAGAACTCGATGCGGTTGGACATCATCAAGGCCACCGTGTCGCCGCGGCGCACGCCCAGCCCCGCCAGGCCGGCGGCGATCCGCCGGACCTGCGCCTCGTATTCGCGCCAGGTGAGGGTGGCGGCGTCCCCGGGTGTGCGGAGTGCGACCGCGTCGGGATCGATGGTCGCGTTGTGCTGGAAAGCGGCGGGGAGGGTGTCGAAGCGTCGAGTGCTCACGGGAGGGAGTCCTTCGGATCAGGTGACGGGTGCAGTGGCCGGGCCGGGCTGAGCGCGAACGTCACGACGAGGTCGTGCGGGCTTCGACCCTGCGCAGCAAGTCGTGCACGCGGCTGTCACGAGCGAGCGCGCTGTCGAGCACTACGTTGACCGCGCCGCGCAGCAGCGCGTACGGCTCCCAGCCGGCTGGTGCGATGGTGCGCGCCGCGCGCCGTTCGATGCCGTCGGCGATGGTCCGTGCCGCCTGCTCGGCCGAGATCCGCACGTTCAGCGGCCACGGCAGCAGCTCGTCCAGCTCACGGCCGAGCTCGTCGTGGTCGAGGGTGTCTTGGGTCATGCGGGTGTCTACGATGCCGAAATACGCGATCCCCGCCGACGCGCCGAAGGGCGCCAGCTCCACGCGCAGGGCCCGGCCGAGTTGTTCGACCGCGGCTTTGCTGATCATGTACGGCGCGCCCGCCATGCCGGGTGCGAACGCCGCGCACGACGACACCACGACCACGTGACCGTGGGCGGCGACGACATGGTCGAGCGCGGGGCGCACCGTGTTGAACACACCGGTGAGGTTGATGTCCATGACGCGATCGAAGTCCCGCCCGTCGAGCGTGCGCACCGTCGCGGGGCGGGGCACCACGCCCGCGTTCGCCACCACCACGTCCAAGCGGCCGAAATGCTCGGCGGCCCGGTCGACGGCCGCCCGCATCGCCGAGCGGTCGGCGACGTCGGCGGCGATGGCCAGGGTCCGCGCGCCCAGCGCCGCGGCCGCCGCGTCGACCGCGTCCTGGTCGACGTCGACGAGAACCACCGAGGCATGCTTCCGGTGCAACGCAGCGGCCAGCTCGCGCCCGATCCCGCGGCCCGCGCCCGTGATGAGCACAACCCGCCCCTCGACCGAATAGCCGCGGCGCCCTCGGCCGAAGGAGAGAATGTCGTTGATCATCGGCTGACCTCGTAGGCTGCGGTGTCGAATCGGCTGGTGCGCTGCCGGTATTCGAAGCTCCAGTTGGGGTAGAGACCGGCATTGAGCCCGTCCGGGGTCTGGTAGTAGCTCTGGCATCCGCCGGTGAGCCACACCGTCGACGAACTGCGCCGGGCCATCTCCGAGACGAAAGCCTCCTGCGCTTCCGGACGCACCTCCACGCGGCGAGCTCCGGAGGAGCGCGCGGTGCGCAAAGCGTCGACGATGTAGGCGATCTGGGATTCGATCATGTAGATCGCGGACTGGTTCCCGGCGGCTCCGAAGGGGCCGAGCGTGCAGAAGAAGTTGGGGAACCCGGCCACCGCGACACCGAGGTAGCTTTGCGGTCGCCGACGGTAGAGCTGCGCCAGCGTTCGCCCGCCCCGTCCGGCGTAACGTTCGTAGGCGGTCGGGATAGAGGTGAAGCCGGTGCCGAAGATGATGGTGTCCACCGGGTGCTCGCTGCCGTCGCGCAGCAGGATGGAGTGCGGGCGGATCTCGGCGATGGGCTGGGTGACGACCTCGACGTTCGGCTGATCGAGCGCCGGAAGATAGGTGTCGGAGAAGATGGCGCGCTTGCAGCCGATGACGTAGTCGGGCGTGAGCTTCTTGCGCAGGTCACGATCGCGCACCTGACGCAGCAACTGCCATCGGCCCAACGCTTCGTAGGGGTGCCGGAAGCGCTGGTCGACCAGCGAGATGAGCCCGAACGTCTCGATCGCCGCGTAGAACCCGCCGCGGATCGCGCGTTGCGCCAACGGAAGACGCCGCAGCAGCCGCCGCTCCAGTTCGAGGGTGCGACGATCCATGCGCGGGACGATCCACGGCGCCGATCGCTGGAACAGCGACAGTTTCGCCACCTTCGGCTGGATCTCCGGGACGAACTGCACCGCCGAGGCGCCGGTGCCGATCACCGCGACCCGCTCGCCGGTCAGATCGTGGTCGTGGTCCCAGTGCAGGGAGTGGAAGGACGTGCCCGCGAACGAGTCGATGCCGGGCAGTTGCGGGTATTTCGCCTCGGCGAACAGCCCGGTGGCCGAGAGCAGGAAATCCGCGGTGAGCGCACCCCGCGAAGTCTCGATCCGCCACAGCGAACGCTGCTCGTCCCACCGGGCATCCAGCAGTTCGGCGCCGAACCGGATATGCCGGACGACGTCGTGTCGGGTGGCCACCGCGCGGAGGTAGTCGAGGATCTCGCGTTGCCGCCCGTAGGTGCGCGACCAGTCCGGATTGGGCGCGAAAGAGTAGCTGTAGAGGTGGGACGGCACATCGCAGGCGCACCCGGGATAGGTGTTGGCGTGCCAGGTGCCGCCGAGGTCGTCGGCTCGTTCGAGAACGATCAGGTCGTCGAACCCGGTCTCGCGCAGTTTGATCGCCAGGCCGATGCCGCCGAAGCCCGCGCCGACGATGGCTATGGGCGTGTGCTCCATCCGTTCGTCCGTCACTGCCGCTTCCTTCCGTGCAGAACCGAGATGAGCTGGTCGACGATCGCGTCCACACGGTGATCGCGCCGGAACGACGTCAAGGGCAACGGGGATGGAAACAGTTGCCGCGTGGTCGCTTTGGCGTAGGTGAATTCCTTCAGCCCGTCCGGCCCGTGGACACGGCCGAAGCCGGATGCGCCCACACCGCCGAGCGGCAGAGCGGGGATGGTGGCGTGCGCGACGAACGCGTTGATCGAGGTGCCGCCCGCGCGGATGCGGTCGGCGATGTCGCGACCGTTACGGCGGGCGAAGACGGTGCCGCCCAGCCCGTACGCGCAGCGATTCACCAGCTCGACGGCCTCGTCCATGTCCCGGACCTTGGCGACCGTCAGGGTGGGGCCGAAGGTCTCCTCGGTCACCGCGGCCGCGTCCTCGGGGACGTCGACGAGGATGGTCGGTTGGACGAACTGGCGATCGATCGCCTCCGGCCCGCCGAGCACGGCGCGGGCGCCGCGCGCGACGGCGTCCTCGATGTGACGGCGTATGACGGAGAGCTGCTTGGGCATGGTGATCGGTCCGATCTTCGAGTCCGCGGCACCGGCCTGGATTCGGCTCGCCGCCGCCACCAGCTTCGCGAGAAACTCGTCGTAGACGTCGGCATGGACGTAGACGCGTTCCACGGCCAAACAGGTCTGCCCGGCGTTGGACAATCCGCCCCACACCGCCGCGTCGGCAGCGGCGTCGAGGTCGGCGTCCGCGTCGACGATCAGCGCGTCCTTGCCGCCGCACTCCATCAGCACCGGTGTGAGGTTCTCCGCGCACGCGGCCAGGACGAGCTTGCCGGTGGCGGTCGACCCGGTGAAGCCGATCTTGCCGACGCCGCTGCGGCACAGCGCGTTCCCCGTTTCGCCGAGACCGGTGATCACCTGCAGCACCGGCTCGGCGGGTGCGGTGCGGGTGAACGCTTCGGCGAGCCAGAGCCCGACGCCGGGGGTGTACTCGCTGGGTTTGAACACCACCGCGTTCCCGGCGGCCAGCGCGAACGAGATGGAGCCCAGCGGAGTGAACACCGGGTAGTTCCACGGCCCGATGACGCCGACCACCCCGAGAGGAAGGTATTCGACCGTGGCCACGTGGTTCACCGTCAGCAGGCTCGACGGCACGGTGCGGCGGCCGAGCACCTTCTCGGCATTGCGTGCCGCCCACCGCAAGTGTTCGAGCGCCATGGCGATCTCGAGTTTGGCGTCGGATACTGGTTTGCCCATCTCCCGATGGATAATGTCAGCCAGTTCGTCACGGCCGGCGGCGATCTCGGCACGCCACGCGTCCAGATGCCGGGCGCGACCGGCGAAGCCGAGATCGCGCCACCAGGTCGCGGCCTCGTACGCGGCGGCGACGGCGGTGTCGACGGCGTGGCGATCGTGCACCGGGTAGGTGCCGACCACCGCGCCGGTGGCCGGATCGTGCACGTCGAAAGTCGACACCACGGACTGTGCGGGGTGGTTGGTGGAAACGCTCATAGGGTGGGCTCGCTCGTTCGGCGGCGGATAGACAACGCTGTCCCTTTCGTGTGTCGGTCTCAGAGGTCGACCACGAGGTGCTCGCTCGCGGCACGGGAGACACAGACCAGCATCTGGTTCTCGCGTTCGGCGGCGGTGAGCACGCGGTCGCGGTGGTCGACGGCGCCGGAGACGACCGCGACTTTGCAGGTGCCGCAGAAACCCTGTCGGCATGAGTAGGCGACGTCCGGCAATTCGCGGTGGATCGCGGTGAGCGCGGTTTCGTCGGCCGCGACCCGGATCGTGGTACCGCTGCGGGCCAGGGTGAGATCGAATTCCGCGCCGTCCACGACCGGAAGGGCGGAGAACCGTTCGGTGTGCAACGAGGCGGTCGGGTTGAGTTCGAACAGGCACCGCTGCGCCGCCTCCAGCATCGGCGGTGGCCCGCACACGTACACCGCCGCGCCGGGTTCGGCGCGAGCCAGCAGCGCGGCGACATCCGGCGGCCCGAATTCATCGTCCGGCCTGACGTCGGCGTCCGGCAGGTCGGCGAGGAACGGCATGGTCTCGCGTGAGCGGCCGACATACACCAGACGTCCCCGTGTGCCCGCCGCCTTGACCATCGGGAGGATCGGCGTAATGCCGATCCCACCGGCCAGGAACAAGTACGACGGCGCGTCGACGAAAGTGAACGCGTTGCGCGGCCCGCGAATCCGCAACCGGTCGCCGATCCGCAGCGATTGATGGATCTCGCGCGATCCGCCGCCTCCTTCGGGAATGAGCCGCACCGCGATGCGATACCGGAACCGGTTGCTCGGGTCGCCGCACAGCGAGTACTGGCGCTGACGGCCCGACGGCAAGAAGACGTCCACGTGCGCGCCCGGCCGCCACGTGGGCAGCGGGCCGCCGCCGGCCGCGCGCAGCGTCAGGCTTACCACGTCGGCGGCTTCGCGATCGATCGCGGTGATCGTGGTGTCCAAGTCGAACCCGGTGCGCCGCACCACGTTCGGACGGGACAGGAGCGAAGCGGCTCGCCCGGTGACGAATACCTTCCGGTAGATGTCCATGACATCGCCGATCAGCCGCAGTCCCGAGGGCGCCGAGCGGTCTTCGAGGGCAGACGATCCGGTCATCGGTGCGCCGCCCGTGCCGCCGGTGAGTGCGCGAGATAGCGCAGGGCCTTGTCCATCGGTCCCAACTGGGACGGATGGAAGCCAGGACGCAGATACCGCGGCATCTCGGTGAAGAAGACCGTCCATTTCGGGATGACGCCGCGCCGGGTCGCGCTCCAGAACTGCAGTGCCCAGAACCGGCCCTTCTCCGAAGACGGATCCTTCCGGTAGAGATAGGCGGTCGAGACGATGAACAGCGGCAGCAACGTCGCGCTGGCCAGGATCGCCGTCCGGGTTTTCCGCGCGTAGCTGCCATCGAGATGCATGAACGCGTCGTAGACGACGCTGCGGTGCTCCACCTCTTCGGCGCCGTGCCAGCGGACCAGGTCCAGCATCGCCGGGTGCATGCCCTTTTCCTCGAGGATGTCGGCGTTGAGCAGCCATTCCCCGAGTACCGCGGTGTAGTGCTCCATGCCCGCGAACAGGCCGAGCCGTTCCTTGAGCCATTCCTCCCGCGCACGACCGGTCAAGCCGTGGTCGCCGAGGATGCGGTCGACGAGCCAGGCGACCTTCGAGACATACGAGTCGACGTCCAAGCCGATCGACTGGAGATGCCTGCGCGCGGCTTCGTGACTGTTCGCGTGCATGGTCTCCTGCCCGATGAACCCCGTCACCTCCTCGCGCAACCGTTCGTCATCGATGTAGGGCAGCGCTTCGGTCAACGCCTGCGCCATCGCCCGTTCCCCTTCGGGCAGCACCAGGTGCATCACGTTGACGATGTGGGTGGCCAAGGCCTCGCCCGGTATGTAGTGCATGGGCACGGAATCGAAGTCGAAATGGACGTCGCGCGCATGGATGGCATGCGCTTCGTCGCGATACCGGCGCTGCGTCGCGCCCTCCTGCTCAGCCATGATCCGACCATACATAGCTACAAATCGTATTGCAATGTTGCAGCAACAACACCGGAAGAATGTTGCAGGAGGGCTGGATTTTGCTAGCGTTGGCCTATGCCCACCGCCTCGAAGGCCGCCACGAGCAGCGAGAACGTCCCCGGGACCCTGGTCACCCGGATCCTGGACGCGGCTCTGGTGCTGTTCGAGCAGGTCGGCGTCAAGAAGACGACGATCGAGGAGGTCGCCCGGAAAGCGGGCGTCGACCGGGTGACGGTCTATCGCCACGTCGGCGGCCGCGACGACTTGGTGCAAGCCGTGATCAGTCGCGAGGTGGCCGCGGTGCTCGCCGAGATCACCGAGATCGCCGACCGCCACGACGACCTCGGTGAGCTGGTCGCGGACATCTTCGTCACCGTCATCACCCGCTGGCGCACGAATCCGCTCGTGGCACGCATGCTGACGCTGGAACCGGCGCGCGTGGTCCTCAAACTCACCGTCGACGGCGCGGCTCCGTTCGCGATGTCCGTCCACGCCACCGCCGCCGCCCTCCAGCGCGCCGTCGAGCGCGGAATCCTGCCTCCCGCAACGGATCTGACCACCCGCGCGGAGATCGTGTGCCGGATCGTCCACTCCCTGATCCTCGCGCCCCACGGGCTCACCGAACTCGAAACCGACGAGCAGCTAGACGAATTCGCGCGCACGTACCTGGTTCCGGTAGTGGCCGGACCGACCGCCGTGGCCGGCTGATCCCGACGCGTCGGGCCGGTCGGTGGGATGCCGCGTGCGCGGCAGGTGAACGCTCAGTTCCGCGCGCCGCAACGACATTCGGTGGCTTGTAGGGTGTGCTCGGAGCCGGAGGCACGTCCGGCGCGGTCGCTAGGGAAGGGACAGCAGGGATGTCGGACGCTTCGGTCGAGGTGCTCCTGGACGACTTCGAGAGCAAGGACAGGTGGGAACTCGCCGGAACCGGGGCCGACCGGACCCATCTCACGACCTTCGCCGAAGGCGCGCCGAGCAAACGGCCGGGCGTATACGCCGACGGCGTCGCGGGCGCCGACTACCGCGCGCTCGTCCTGCTCGTCCGGTCGGCGACCGACGACCTCGAAGTCGACCTCGTGGCCAAGCCCGGCCGCGCATTGTCGATCCCCGGGCGGTTGGCCGCCCTCAACCTGTGGGTGCGTTCGCCGCACGCGTCGATCCGGGTGTCCGCGCGACTCCGTGGCGCCGGAGGGGGCGAGCGCGAGCTGGTGCTGGGAAGCGTCCCCGCGACCGGCGAATGGCGGCGTCTCGAACAGGAACCGGCGGATCCCGTGGACGACGGCGAAATCGTCGCTGTGACGATCCGGCTCACCCAGGTGGTGAAGCAGGAAGGGGAGGTCATGATTCTGCTCGACGACCTGACCGCCCGCGCCACGGCCTGAGCGAACGACCGGGACCTGATGGGCTGAATTCCGGCAGCCCGCATCCACTTCCAGCGGATTCCGGATCGGTGTGCCGTTGGCGAGCGCCCCGGTGAACCGTTCCCACGCTTACGCCCTCGTCGAGGAAACGCTTCGGCGGGCTTGCGGCGCACGGTATCTCGGTGGTTCTCGCCTGGGATCCTGCCCGTGTGGACATCCGGTCCACGCGGGTAAGGCACGGGCCCGTCACGCGTTGAATAGCGAAAGGTGTGCTGTTCGCATCGTTCGCGGTCGGGCGAGCGGGGTGACCGGTGTGCTCCGAACGGGTCGCCGGACAATGTCCCGCTGATCACGTCATGAGTGTAGTGCCGTGTGGCACCGAACTTCTGGATGTCGATGACGTCGAGCAAGTGCCTCGATGATCTTGCCATCCGAAACGCTCCAGCCAACGAAGAGTTCAGGTAGCTGAACGTTGACTGTGTGCTGAGCGTGAAGGAGGAGGGGTGGCGAACGCGATGACCTGCAAGGTGGCTGTCGTCGGCGCGGGCTTCGGCGGCATCGGGATGGGGGTCGAGCTGCGACGAGCCGGCATCACCGATTTCGTGATCTTCGACCGGGGCGGTGACGTGGGCGGCGTCTGGCGGGACAACACCTATCCAGGGTGCTCCTGTGACGTACCGTCGCATCTGTATTCGTTCTCCTTCGCGCCCTACCGCAGCCGGCGCATTCGGTTTCCGCGCCAGGCGGAGATCCTGGACTACCTGCGCGGGGTGGTGGCCGACCACGGTTTGGCGCCGCATCTGCGATTGGGTACCGCGATCAGCGAGGCCACCTATCTGGAAACCCGCGGCGGTTGGGAACTGGTCACCTCCGAGGGACAGCGCGTGCACGCGGAAGTGGTGGTTTTCGCCGTGGGGCAGCTGCACCGGCCGAACATTCCCGATCTTCCCGGCCGGGCAGACTTCGCAGGACCGTCCTTCCATTCCGCGCGCTGGGACCACGGACAAGACCTACGCGGGCTGGAGGTGGCTGTGATCGGCACCGGTTCGAGCGCGGCCCAGATGCTGCCGGCGCTGGCCGCGACCGCCCGCCGCGTCCGCGTCTTCCAGCGCACGCCGCACTGGGTGCTGCCCAAACCACCGGCCGATTTCGGGCCGCTCGCCCGAGCGGCGCTGCGGCTGCCCGGCGCGCACTGTCTGTATCGCCGAGCGCTGTACTACGGCGCCGATGCGGTGCTCGCGCCGATCATGCGCCGGGGCTGGTCGGCGCGCCCCGCCGAATGGGCTGCCCGAGGGTATCTGCGTAGCCGGATCGCGGACCCGGAACTGCGCGCGAAACTCACTCCCGACTACCCGATCGGGGGGAAACGCATCATCTTCGACAGCCACTACTACTCGACGTTGACCCGCGAGAACGTCGAGCTGGTCACCGCTCCCATCAGCCGGATCACCCGGGACGGACTGCGCACCGCCGACGGCGCATTCCATCGGGCCGACGTGATCGTCTACGCCACCGGCTTCCGCGCTCCGGAATTCCTGGTCCCGATCACCGTGCGCGGGCGCGGGGGAGCGCTGCTACACGACGAATGGCGCGCAGGCGCGGCGGCTCTCCTTGGTGTGGCGGTTCCGGGGTATCCGAACGCGTTCCTGATCGCCGGACCGAACAGCTTCAATCCCGCGGGTAGCAACCCGGGAATGAAGGAATGCCAGATCGACTACATCATCCGTTGTCTGCGCTGGCGGGACCGGATCGGCGCGTCCGCCGTCGAAGTCCGGGCAGGCGCGATGCGGGCACACCGGCAGTGGATCGAGGCGGCCCTCGCGAAGACGGTGTGGCCTGCCGTGGGGCCGAGCTGGTACAAGCACGAGAGCGGACGCGTCACCAATCCGTGGCCGTCGTCGGCTCGCGCGTTCGACCGCGCGTTGCGGCGACCGCCGTCCGAATCGTTCCGCGTTGTCTTGCCCGATCCGGCGACTCCGGACGGGAAGCTCCCGAAGCGAGCGAAGCGGAGGAGGAATCGTGCCGGGCCGATGCCATCCGCGCCGGGGCCGACCGCGGGCATCGGCACCGAATGAGCGGGCTCGATCCCGCGCGGCTCCCTTGGTTCGGTCACGTCGAAGCTGCGATGACCGGTTCGTAGAGCGCGACGTGCCAGACCGCGCCGGGCGTCGGCCGTATGACGGCTCGGCGTTCGTGCGGTCCGGTGACCGGCTGCGCTGCCTCGAATCCTTCGGCGCGCAGCCGGTCTAGTTCGGCGTCCAAGTCGGCGACCTTGATCGCGAGGAACGGGGTGTCGTCGTCGCGGTCGGTGCCCGCGAGCATGACGCGGACTCCGTTGCTGTCGAACTGGGCCCATCGGTCGCCGTCGACCGCCGTGGGTCCGGCGCCGAAGATCGCGGTCAGCAGGGCCACGGTCGTGGCCAGATCGTCGGTGGGGTAGGCGGGCCCGATTCGCTGGATGGTCATCAGTCTCCGTAACAGTGGGCTTGTTCAGGAACGCGGCACGGCGTGCGCGGTACGAACGGCCGAGTAGGTGGCGGCGTTCGCGCGCAGCGCCTCGGGCAGGTGGTCGGCCATGCTCAGGAATCCGTGGAACATGCCGTCGTATCGATGGATTTCGGCCGCGACACCGGCTTGCCGCAACCCGCCGCCCGTAATCTTCGCCCTCGTCGCGCAACGGATCGAATTCGGCGGTGACGATGTGTGCGGGCGGAAGTCCGGACAGCTCGGCGCGCAGCGGGTTGGCGTAGGGGTCGGCGCCGTCGTGCGCCTGCGCTTCGGGTGTCAGCGGCATCCGGCTCGCTCCCTCGCCTACTGCTACGCGTCCGGCGGCAAGAATTTGCCCGCCGCCAAGCCGCCATCGATCGTGACCTCGGCGCCCGTGACGTAGGCCGAAGCGTCGGAGGCCAGGAACGCCACCAGTTCGGCGACCTCCTCGGGCTCCCCGGTGCGTTGCAGCGGCAAGGACGGGAAGCTGCCCGGACCGGTGGTCAGATATGGGACCATCGGCGTCGCGATCGGGCCCGGGTGCACCGAGTTGACCCGGATTCCGGCGGGGCCCAGCTCGAGTGCCGCGGTCTTGGACAAACCACGCAGCCCCCATTTCGACGAGCCGTAAGCGGAATGGCCCATCAGCCCCTCGAGGCCCGCCTGCGAGGAGATGTTGACGATGGAGCCGCCGCCCGCCCGCGTCATCGGCCCGACCGCAGCCTGGATGCCGCGAAACGCGCCGAGCAGATTGACGTGCAGAATGCGTTCGAATTCCTCCGGCGATGTCTCGGTCAGCGGCTTCGCGGTGTAGATGGCGGCGTTGTTCACCAGGACGTCCAGCTTGCCGAACGCCGAAACCGCCTCGCCCACAGCTGTTTCCCAGTCCGCTCCGCTGCCGACGTCGTGCCGGACGAAACGGGCCGCCGCGCCGAGCGACCCGGCCAGCTGTGTTCCTTCGGCTTCCAGAACGTCGGTGATCACCACGCGGGCGCCGCGCTCCACGAACAGCCGCGCCTCGGCGGCGCCCTGTCCCCGCGCGGCGCCGGTGATCAGGGCGACCTTCCCTTTCAGGTCAACCATGTCGAACTCCTCTTGTTCTCGGCGATCGCCGTGGGTCAGCTGTTGCGGAAGTGGGGGATGACCTTCTCGCCCCAATGCCGGATGGTCTCCAGGCAGGCCTCCTGCGGCACGGTGCCCATCTGGATGAGGCAGAGGATCTCGTCGGCGCCCGCGGCCTGCAGGCGCTCGACGTACGCGATGGCGTCCTCGGGGCTGCCGTAGGCGTGCTCGACATTGAAGACCGAGGTGGCGCCGGTCTTCACCGGGATCTTGGCCTCGTGCAGGTAGGCCACGTGGTCGTCGGCGGCCTGCTTGATCGCGGCGACCTCGTCCGCGTTCGGGTCGACGGCCTCGTCGGGGGCCGGGCCCGCGCCGTAGTAGTGCTTGATGGATTGCGCGAAGAAGCGCTGGCCGCGAGCGCCGATCTGCTGGGCCTTCTCCCGGTCGTCGAGGACGATGGTGGGGCACAGCGCCGCGAAATGATCGTTCACGACGGTCGACACGAAACGCTCGCCCGTGCGCGCGGCGATCGCCTCGTCGTAGGTGCGCCGCAGTTCGGCGATCTCCTCCACACCCGCGAATCCCAGGACCAGTGCGCCGATTCCGTAGTCGGCGGCCATCTTCAGCGTGTCCTTCTTGGTGCAGGCCATGAACAGCGGCGGATGCGGCAACTGCTCCGGTCGCGGCAGCAGCGAATGCGGCGAGACCTGCAAAAGCTCACCGTTGTACTCGAATTCGGCTTCGGGATCCTGCCACGCCTTGCCGATCATCCGCAGCGATTCCTCCACCTCCTGGTACGTGCGCTCGGGGTCGACACCGCACATGGAGGTCTCCACCGGGGTCGCGCCGCGGCCCGCGCCCAGGTTGAGCCTGCCGCCGGACAGCACGTCGAGCATCGCGGCGCGTTCGGCGGCGCGCACGGGGTGGTTGAAGTTGAACGGCATGCACACCACGCCGTGCCCGATCCGGATCCGCTCGGTCTTGGCGGCCACCCAGGTCAGGAAGACCTCCGGGGCGCTCATGTGCGCGTACCACTTCAGCCCGTGGTGTTCGACCGCCCAGACGGTGTCGAATCCCATCTGGTCGGCGAGCACGGCCTGCTCGACACAGTCGCGCAGCACTTGATGCTCGTGCTCGCGCGACGGGTCGGCCATCTGGGCCTCGAAGATCATCGAGAACTTCATCCGGTCTCCTTCTCGATCGCCCGATCGGGCGATCAGCGGTTTCGTCGGTGTGGCTCGGCCCGGGGCGGGACGGCCGGAGCGGTATGCCTAATCGAAATATGACCGGTGCAACTTCTCAGGTCAGGCGCAAGTCCCGGTGGCCGGGACGGTCCGGTGCCGCGCCCCGATGGGCGTCCTAGCGTCGGTGCGAAGCGACGGTCAGAGAGGACGGGAATCGGTGGGACAACTCGACGGCAAGGTGGCGCTGGTCACCGGCGGGGCGCGGGGGATGGGCGCCGAGCACGTGCGGCAGTTCGTGGCCGAAGGAGCGCGCGTGGTGTTCGGTGACGTGCTCGACCACGAGGGAATGGCGTTGGCCGCCGAGCTGGGCGACGCCGCGCGATTCGTGCACCACGACGTGACCAGTGAAGCCGATTGGTCCGCCGCGGTGTCCGAGGCGGTCTCCCATTACGGGCGGCTCGACGCGCTGGTGAACAACGCGGGCATTCTGCGGTTCGTCCCGATCACCGAGATGGCCCTGGCGGACTTCACCGCGATCATGACGGTCAACGTGACCGGCACCTGGCTGGGCATCAAGGCCGCAGCACCCGCGCTGGCCGAGGCCGGCGGCGGCTCGGTCGTGAACGTCTCCTCGGTGGAAGGGTTCGTCGGCGCGGCGGGCCTGTCCGCCTACAGTGCGAGCAAGTTCGCCATCCGCGGCATCACCAAGTCGGCCGCTCGCGAGCTGGGCCACCTGGGCATCCGGGTCAACTCGCTGCACCCGGGTGGCATCGCCACGCCCATGACGGCGGCGGTGGCCGGGGCGTCCGGCGTGGACGGCGAGGGCTTCTTCGCGAGCCTGCCGATTCCGCGCTGGGGGCAGCCGGTCGAGGTCTCCCATGTGGCGGTGTTCCTGGCGTCGGACGCGGCCGGTTACTGCACCGGCGGCGAATTCGTCGTCGACGGCGGCATGCTGACCGGTTGCGGCTACTGACGGAAGCGATGCGATGACTCAGGAATTCGAATTCGACGTGGTGGTAGTCGGCTCCGGGGCCGCGGGCATGACCGCCGCGCTGACGGCCGCCTACCGCGGGCTGTCGGTCACGGTGATCGAGAAGAGCCGCTCCTTCGGCGGGTCCACCGCGCGGTCCGGCGGTGGCATCTGGATCCCGAACAACCCGGTGCTGCAGCGCGAAGGCGTGCCCGACAGCCCGGAACTGGCCCGCACCTATCTGAAGGCGGTGGTCGGCGATCGGGTGCCGGACGCCAAGCAGCGCGCCTTCCTCGATCGCGGACCCGAGATGATGCGCTATCTCGGCGCTCGCAGCAAATACTGGGAATTCGTCTACGACCGCGGCTATTCCGACTACCACCCGGAATTCCCCGGTGGCCTGGCCCAAGGGCGCAGCATCGAGCCCGCGCCGCTGGACGGACGACTGCTCGGCGGCGATCTGCACAAGATCAATCAGCCGACCATGTCCGGACCGAAGGGCATCGCGTTCACGGTCAGCGACTTCCACGATCTGAACATGATCGCCCGCACCTGGGCCGGCAAGCGCACCGCGATCAAGGTCGGGATGCAAGCGGTCGGGAACAAGCTGCGGGGGCGGTTGCCGCTGAGCCTGGGCAAGGCGCTGGCGGCCCGGTTGTGGCTGTCGCTGCGGGACGCCGGGGTCCCGGTGTGGCTGAACACGCCGCTGACCGAGCTGGTCACGGAGGGTGACGCGGTGGTCGGCGTGCGCGCCGAGCACGACGGGACGCCGGTGGTGATCAAGGCGCGCCGCGGGGTGGTGCTGGCGGCGGGTGGCTTCGAGCACAACCTGGCGATGCGCGAGCAGTACATGAGCGGTCCGCAGTCCACCGAGTGGACGGTGGGCGCCACCGAGAACGTCGGGGAGGGCATCGTCGCGGGCCAGAAGGCCGGTGGCGCGGTGGATCTCATGGCTGACGCCTGGTGGGGTCCGTCCGTGCGCAACCCCGATGGGCCGCCGTTCTTCTGTCTGGCCGAGCGTTCCCAGCCCGGCGGCATCATGGTCAATCACGCGGGCGAGCGATTCGTCAACGAATCGGCCCCGTACGTGAACGTGGTGCACAAGATGTACGAGCAGGAAGCGACGGGCGTCGGGCACATTCCGGCGTACTTCATCATGGACCAGCGTTTCCGGGACCGATACCTGTTCCTCGGGAACTTCCCCAAACGTCCTCTCCCGCAGAAATACCTGGATGCCGGGATCATCAAGCAGGCCGAGACGCTGGCCGACCTCGCCGCCCAGATCGGCGTGCCGCCCGCGGCGCTTTCCGCGACGGTCGAGCGTTTCAACCGCTTCGCGCTGGCCGGTCGCGACGAGGACTTCCGGCGCGGTGATTCGGCGTACGACCGCTACTACGGCGATCCCACCGTGCGGCCGAATCCGTGTCTGGCTCCCGTCGAACAGGGCCCGTTCTACGCCGTCGAGATGGTGCCGGGCGATCTGGGCACCAAGGGCGGATTGGTCACCGACGAGCACGCTCGCGTCCTCGACAGCGGCGACCGGCCGATCCCCGGCCTGTACGCGGCGGGGAACAACTCGGCCTCGGTGATGGGCAACGACTACGCGGGCGCGGGCGCGACCATCGGTCCCGCCATGGTGTTCGGCTACATCGCGGCCGGTCACCTGGCCGACAACCAGCCTGGCGCGACTGCGCGGGCAGTGGAAGGAGAACGCTGATGGGACGGGTGGACGGCAAGAATGTCATCGTGACCGGCGGCGCCCGGGGCATGGGCGCGGCGTTCGCGCGGCGGCTGGTCGCCGAGGGCGCCACGGTGGCGATCACCGACGTTCTGGTGGACGAAGGCGTGGCGCTGGCTGCCGAGTTGGGCGACGCCGCGACCTTCCTTCCGCTCGACGTCACCGACGAGTCGGCGTGGAACGATGTGGTCGCCTACACCGAGAAGGTGTTCGGGCCGGTCTCGGGTTTGGTCAACAACGCGGGCATCGTGCACGTCGATCCGATCGAAAAGCTGTCGGAAGCCGACTTCCGCAAAGTGATCGACGTCAACCAGGTCGGGGTGTTCCTCGGCATGAAGGCGGTGCTGGGGTCGATGCGCCGAGCCGGAAGCGGCTCGATCGTCAACATCTCCTCGATCGGCGGCATCATCGCCTTCTCCAACATCCTCGGCTACACCGCGTCCAAATGGGCGGTGCGCGGCATGACCAAGACCGCCGCGCAGGAGTTCGCCGCCGACGACATCCGCGTCAACTCGGTGCATCCCGGCGTCGTGGTCACGGAGATGACCGCGGACTCCGCGCGCTCGCAGGGCATGTCGGGCAACCAGCCGATCCGCCGAGCCGGCCGACCCGAGGAACTGGCGAACCTGGTGCTGTTCCTGATCAGCGACGAGTCGAGCTTCAGCACCGGCTCGGAATTCGTGGCCGACGGCGGCTACACGTCCCTGTGACGACGTCCGGCAGGGCAACCCGGCGGACCTACCGCCGACCGAGACAAGGAAAACAACCGTGAAGAACTTCGAGGGCAGAACCGCCGTCATCACCGGCGCGGGCGCGGGCATCGGCCGGGCGGTGGCGATCGAACTCGCCCGCCGCGGCGCCCGGCTGGCGCTGTCGGGCCGCAACGTGGACAACGTCGCCGAGACCGCGGCGCTGTGTGGCAAGGAAGGCGCCCAAGTCCGCGCCTACAAACTGGACGTGACCGACCGGGACGCGGTCTATCGGCACGCCGACGAGGTGGCCGAGGACTTCGGCCGGATCAACCTGGTCGTCAACAACGCCGGAGTCTCGCTGACCGCGAACGTGGAAGAACTCAGCTGGGCCGACTTCGAATGGATCGTCGGCATCAACTTCTGGGGCGTCGCGTATGGCACCAAGGCGTTCCTGCCCCATGTCATCGCCTCCGGTGACGGGCACATCGCGAATGTGTCCAGCATGTTCGGCCTGGCGGCCTGCCCGAGCCAGGGCGCCTACAGCGCGACGAAGTTCGCCATCCGGGCGCTCACCGACGCGCTGCGCCAAGAGATGACCATCGCCGGACACGCGGTCGGCGTCAGCAGTGTGCACCCGGGCATGATCAAGACCGACATCGCCTGGAAGGCGCGGGCGGGCGGCGATCGCGATCGCGACGCCTTGGCCGCCAACTTCGACCGCCTGGCCAAGACCACCCCCGAGCACGCCGCACGGGTCATCGTGAACGGCATCCGCAAGAACAAGGCGAAGATCCTGATCGGCACGGACGCCCATGTGATCGACTGGCTGCCGCGCCTTTTCGGAGCCGGCTACCAGAAGATCCTGACCGCGCAGATGAAGAACGAAGTCGCCTGACGGTCCGGGGCCTTCCCGCCGAGGTGGTCCTACCGCGCTCGAGAAGTTCGAGAACTTCGATGACGTAGACCCTTCCGGTTGCGCGCCGGGAGGGTTTACCGAGTTTGCAAATCGCAACTCTCAGTGGCAGACCCACAGGGCGTCGGCCTTGTTGTCACCGCTGGCGGGCACATTGCCCTTGCTGTTGTCGGGGACCGAGACGAGCAGTTGCCATTCCTGACCGGTCCAGTTGTAGACCCCGACCGTCTTTCCCGTGCGGTTCCAGTACGAGCTCAGACGATCTCCAAGTCCTTCGTTGCCGATGTCGTGCAACAGGCAGTTGTTGTCGACCTGCACGAACATGCCGGCACCGCCGCGCTGGTCGTAGCCGCAGAACAGTCCGCCGGGGCAGTCGTAGGCCGCAGACGCCGGTGCAGGCGCGAGGGCTGCGCCGTACCCGGCGACCGCGAGGGTGGCCGCCGCCGCGACACTGAGACGGCGGAACAGTTTGAGTGACAACATGATTGACCCTTCGAAGCCGATGGGATCGGGTATCGGTGCGGCGGGAATCCGCCGCACTCATGATGGGTGGACCGGACCGCCCGCGACTATCCACCTCGCGCGAGTTCTGTCCGGGCTGCGCGGCGGGTCAGGCGCGCAGCGTCACCGACGGCGGCACATCCCATCGCCGCCGGTACAGGGCCGAAAAACGGCCCAGATGCCAGAATCCCCAGTCTGCGGCTACCGCGGCGACCGTGGTCTTGGTGGGGTCCGCGGCGGCCAGCGCGGCGTGCACGCCCACCAGCCGAGCTTCACGCAATCGCGCCGTCGGTGTGGTGTCGAGGTATCGCCGGAAGCCCTCCTGCAGGCTCCGCACCGAAAGTCCTACTGCCTCCGCGATATCGGTGACGGTGAGCATTTCGTGCGCGTGGTCGGCGATGAGTTGTTCGGCGAGGCGGATGGGACGCGGCGTCGAGTTCCCTGGGGCACCGTCGAGCAGGAGCTCCGAGTAGCTGTTCGGCTGCGCCAGCAGGAGTTGGGACATCATCAGCTGCTCGACCTGCGGCCGCAGCCGCGGATCCAGGAACAGGCCGGGGCCTTCGGCGTCGGCTTGCAGCATGCGCAGCGATTCGAACCAGATCCGGGCGGCCGGTGACCGCAATTGCATCGCGACGGCCATCCGCAGCGGACGATCCGGCGGCCGGCCCAGCATCCGCCGCAAATGGTCGTCCAACGCGGCACGGTCGAATCGGACGAGTAGTTGCCTGCTGCTCTCGTGCCAGTTCATGTCCAGGGGCGCGTCCGGGTCCGGAACCGAGGCCACCGCCGGGTCGGAGGCGATATCCGTGGTCCCGTTGAGCACCCGGGCCCACCCGGCCAGCGGAATTTGAACCAGGCGGAAGGTTTCGATGGGTTCGGTCCGGATCCGAACCTGAACCCCGTAATGCTTGTAGACCAGGCCGACATCACCGTACCGGACGACATTGCAGCTGGCCTCCATGGTGGAGGCGCCCGGATCGAGCCGGTGCTCACGCAGAATGCCGCTCATCCCCGCCCGGGCCACGTCGGGGTCAGCGGTTCGGAAATAGCGATGCCCCGACAGCGGTTCAACGAACATTCCGACTGCCCTCCAAGCAGCAGGCGCCGCGCCAACGGGCCTGGATCAGCGGATGTCGAAGGTATTGTCCGCCGACACCTGCGGATACACAATCGGTTTCGCATCGCGCCCCCGAACCATCGGCCAGCAGTCCGCGAAGAACGGCGTCCCCACTATCACCGGGCGCGTTCCCGCCCTGCGGCAACTCATCTTGCAGGCACCGGCGCCAGCCCCGAGCACGCCGCCCCGGTCATCGTGAATAGCATTTGCAAGAACAAGGCGAAGATCCTGCTCGGCCCTGACGCCGTCACTCAGCAGTCGTCCTCGATCAGCAACAGATAGGCCGCTTCCAGGTGGACGATGCACTCGTCCGGGTGATGGAACCGATGGACAGATCGCAGCTCCTCCGCGCGTTCCGGCGTCAGCTCCAGCAGGTGGACATTGCACATGAACTCCGCCGGTTTTCCGTCCGCCTGCACGAATGTTTTCTGCTCCAGTGGTTCTGGCACGGCGAACCTCACTCACATATCCGGGGGCAATCGCCGCCCCGTCGTCAACTCCGCGACCAGGCAGTTGTAGGCGTCACTGATCCGCGCCACCCGAAACGCGTCCTCGTGGGTCTGGCTGTCGAGATAGTTCAACCACAACTCCGCGAGGCGGGAGACAACCAACCCGACAGTTTCGGTGTGCCAGACTCCGGCGACATGTCGGCGGTTCCGGAGCACCTCGACCACGTTCTGGTCGATCGCGGTGGCGAGCCCCATCAGCTGGCCTTCGGCAGTCGTGAAGTCCTTGACCGCTTGGCGAAGCGCAATGATGGACATCGCGTCTGGCACATTCAACCGCCGCAGCGCTTCGCGGCGTTGGTGGTGCACGGGGATCATGGCAGCGGCCGTATCGGTCAGGCATGTCAACGGTGACGTCACCACGTCGCCCCGGAACGCGCGCTGGAGGTGCTTCGCGTTCGGAAACAGGAGTAGCTCGTTCGTCATGGCAGCGACACTCACCGAGACTTGCTCGGCGTGGGGACGACCCGACCGGCCTCGACACGAGCTTGGACCGCTGCTGCCTTGCGCGGGCAATACTGTGCGTCACAAGCGACGTGGAATTGCATGATCGTGTGGGCCTGGTCAATGGAAAACGGTGCGTCAGGTGCCAGGTTGGTTTCCTGCTGCGTGATGGCGGCGAGTTGGTGAATGGCGAGCGTGCTGTACGGCATCGAGTACCTCCGGGAGTAGTGCCGAGCGATGGCGGTACCCGGCACCAAGGGCTTTCGCCACCGACCCCGGCACTGGGATCGATGCGCCCGAAAAGCGAGGCGTCGGCTCGGTGCCGGATACCAGCACCTACCGTCGCCCACGTGGACAGTCGGTCGGTATGCCGAATCTCTGCCCAGCATCATGTATCCGGGACATATGCACGGCAGATCCGGCCGGAAGGACGTGCGGCACGCAATACCGGTTGACCAGCGGTTGGGCAATATGCATAGAACGTATAGTTGCCGCTCGCATCCGGTGATAATCTCCGCCCGACCAGGGCAAACGGTGTATGACCCGACTGAACCGGGGGCATTGATGACGCGGGCGCCGAAGCCGCCGCGGTACTGCACGCGCTGCGGAAACCGGCTGAACAGTTACAACGGGCAGCCGTATTGCGGCCCCTGCGCGGCCGGCCTCCGAGAGGAGATGGTGCACCCGCCTCAGGTGCCTTTCGGGTTCTGGCAGACCGATCAAATGCGCGATGCGCTTGCTACGTGGCACATGGGGCGGGTTGTCGCTGCTTATCGGACGCATCCGTACCACGGCCGCACCTTGCCGCAGGAACTCGTCGCCGGCTGGCTCGGACTGACGCAAGCACAGCTCAGCCGTCTGGAGAAAGGTCGAGCGCCCGAGTATCTGTCGAAGCTGATCCGGTGGGCACAGGTGCTCGGCATCCCCGGTGATCTGTTGTGGTTCAAGCTGCCCGGCGCGTCCGCCGCTACGCTCGACAACGTGAAGCGCCAGGATTTTCTCCGTGCCGCGCTCGGCGTCACGGTGACAGGTGCCGCCGCGCCGCTGATGGACTTCTTGGATGCGATCCAACCCACGCCGGTGCCGTCGACGGTGGGCGCGACTGAAGTCGAGCAGATCCGCCGCACTGCCTATGAGTTCAGCGCGTGGGATCACGCGTACGGAGGTGAGTTGGTCCGTGAAGCGGTCGCCGCGCAACTTCGTTACGCCGTATGCCTGTTGAATGCCCACTGCTCGGAGAAACACCGGGCCGACCTTCGGAGCGCAGTGGGGTTTCTCGGCCACACCGCGGGATTCATGGCCTTCGACGCCTACGCCCATGCCGACGCCCGAGGCATGTTCCGCCTCGCCTGGACCTGTGCCGAGGAAGCGGAAGACTGGCATCTACGAGGCAAGGTGCTGTCTTCGATGGCCCGTCAGGCGATCTGGTGTGGCAACCCTGACGACGGCCTGACCTACATCGAACTCGCGATGGTGCGCTCAGACCGTTTGACTGCCACCGAGCGTGCCATGTTGCACTCTGCCAAGGCGCGGGCATTGGCGAAGCTTCACCGCGTGGAAGAAGCCATGTGGGCGGTGGGGCAGGCGGACGAGGCGTTTTCTGAATCGTCGCCGGAGAATGACCCGCCATGGATGGCGTACTACGACGCCGCACAGCACTTCGGCGACACCGGCCACGCGCTGTTCGACCTCGCCGTACAGGGCCGGTTCGCCTCCGAAGCGAAACAGCGTCTGGAGGCTGCCGTTGACGGGCACACCGATTCCTACGTCCGATCACGCGCCATTTCGGGAATCAAGCTGGCGTCGCTCACGATGGCCACCGGCGATCCACAGGAAGCCGCCGCGTTCGGTACGGCCGCCTTGGTCGATGCGGGTCATATCCGCTCGCGGCGGGCCGCTGACGATCTTCGCGAACTCGCGAGCTTCGCCGAACAGCATCACGACGTTACCGAAGTCGACGAATTGCGGACGCGGATCGACACCGCCGTGGTGGGGGGATGAGCGACGCGTCCGGTCACGAGCCGTCCTCTGTCCTCCGAGTCGCTTGTCGGACGGCCGGAATCGATCCGGCCGACGCCGAACTCCTCCGGTTGGGTGAGAACGCCATCTACCGGTTGCCCATTGGCATCGTGGTACGGATCAGCCGACCGGGACAACGCGCTGCCGCATCGCGGGAGGTGATGGTGGCGCGATGGTTGGAGGCTTCCGGCGTCGACGCTGTACAGGTCGTCCCCGACGTTGAACAGCCGGTTGATGCTGAAGGGCACTCCGTGACGTTCTGGAGAGAACTGCCATCCCACCATCACGGCACGCCCGCGCAGGTGGCCGGAGCGTTGAAGAAGCTTCACGCCCTGACGCCGCCCGCCTCGTTCGACCTCGGCAAGATTGCGCCATTCGTGCGGCTGGACGAGCGGATCGCCGGCGCGGACTTTCTGCCTGACGATGACGTGCGGTGGATGCGCCGGCATCTGGCTGACCTGCGACAGCGATGGGAGAAGCTGCCAAGGGGCTTGCCATGGTGCGTGATTCACGGTGACGCCTGGGTGGGCAACGTCGTGGCCGCCGACGATGGCCGGGTGATTCTGCTCGATCTGGAGCGCACGTCGGTCGGACCGCCGGAGTGGGACTTGGTGCACACGGCGATCAAGGGGACGTCGTTCGGCTGGATCAGTGTGAAACAGTACGACGAGTTCTGCGATGGCTACGGTTATGACGTCACAGCGTGGGAGGGCTTCGAACTACTACGGGACATCCGGGAGTTCCGAATGACGACGATGGCCGTGCAGATGGCGGCGACCGACCTGAAATGGCGAAAGCAGGCGAACCATCGACTACGGTGCGTTCGTGGCAATAGCGGCGGAAGGCCTTGGGCGGATTGGCATGCCCTGGAATGAAAGAACAATTAGCTCGTGCGGTAGCGACTCGAGTGCGGATTGTGTCGAGGTACGTGACCGGATCGGGAGTGTCCCGTTGTGGATAATGTGTGCGCTAGGCCACGTAAGCGGCAGCTTGGATTCCTCGGTTACTACTGGTTCTTGACGTTCGAACAAGCCTCCGAACTACATTCATCGGCGGAGGCGTGTCAGCGAGCGTTAGATGTCACCCGCTTCCATCCGGTTCATCCAAATGCTCTGCATCTGACACTGGATCGAATTGCACATCGTGGAGAGAGAGTTGAGCAGCTCACCCGGGTCGAATCAGCGGCGCGCCGCGCGTGCGCAGACCAGGTACCGAGGAGCACTGTGAGTAACGACGACCACGGCGGTAGGGTCTTCCGCGAAGCGTGGATTGTCGGCGTCACCACGCACTACCCGGGTACGCCGAAGGATAGTTACATCGCGCCCTGGGAGGACACGCCGGACTGGGAGCGCGCCAGTGCGGCGGCGGTCTACCGCCAGGTGGTCGACTTCATCGGGCTCACGCAGAACGCGGCAGCTCGCCTGAGTCCGGAACTGAAAGGGCAGTTCGTCGCGATCTGCTGGATCGGGCAGATCTTGGCGCGGATACCTGATCCGAAGCCTGGTTATATCGCGCCCTGGGACCAGTTGCCCGAGTGGCAGAAGAAGACGGATATCGGAATTTTCGAGGCAATCGAGCGCCAAGTGGAGTCCTCGGAGTCCTCGGCCGCCTCGTAGCCATACCCAACGGATACATACTCGCGGTGCTCAGGGCTGCGCCTCACGCGAACACAGGACGCGTTTGAGGACCTTGCCGTTGGCGTTCCGGGGTAGTGCCGGTACGACCTCGATACGACGCGGGAGCTTGTGGGCGGCCAGATGAGGTCGGACCCAGGCGATTAGCTCCGCGGGCTCGATTTCGGCGATGCCGTCGGGGACGACGAAGGCGTGGCCGACTTCGCCGAGACGGGCGTCGGGGACGCCGATCACTGCGGCTTCTGCGATGGCGGGGTGGGTACGGAGGATGCGCTCGATTTCAGCGGGGTAGACGTTGAAACCGCCGACGACGAACATGTCCGTGCGGCGGTCGGTGATGCGCAGGTAGCCGTCGGCGTCAAGGGTGCCGATGTCGCCGGTGTGTAACCAGCCGTCCGCATCGATGGCGGTCGCTGTTGCCGCGGGATCATCGAGGTAGCCGTGCATCACATTCGGGCCGTGCAGCACTATCTCGCCGGGGTGACCGATCGGCAGCGGCTGCCCGGCGTCGTCCACGATCTGAATCCGCACGTCCGGCAACGCTTTTCCTACGTTGTTTCCGAGCTGGATCGCAGGGGCATCGGATGGGCAGACCGTGGCGACACCGGTTGATTCGGTCAGTCCGTATCCGGTGAAAACTTCTCCGGCACCCAGTTCACGGCGGATTCGCTCCACCAACTCCATCGGCACGCTGGAACCACCGGTGCCCGCCAGGCGCAGCGAGCTCAGGTCACGAGGGACGCGCCGGTGGTGGGCGAGCAGGTCGTGGAAGAGCGTCGGAGGACCGGTCAGCACGGTGATCCGCTCGCGCTCGATGACGCCGAGCACCCGCTCCGGGTCGAAGCGGTCCACCGGCACCATGGTGGCGCCGCGCAGCAGGCACGCGATGATCCCGGCCTTGTAGCCGAAGGTGTGGGCGAACGGGTTGACCAGCAGATATCTGTCGTCGCCGGATAGCGTGACCGCATCGGCCCAGTGGGTGAAGGCCTCGATCGTCTGCCGGTGCGTGGTCGGCACGCCTCTCGGCACGCCGGTGGTGCCGGACGTGAACAGGATGTCGGAGATCGACTCCGGGGCCACGGACGCACTCCGCGCGTCGGCTTCCGCGACGGTTATCACCTCGCCGAGGGCGAGGAAGTCAGCCCAGGAGAGGTCCTCGGGTCTGTCTTCGCGGGACTCGTCGAGAAAGGCGACGGTCCGCAGCTCCGGCAGCGCGTGTCCCGATTCCCGGAGCATTCCCGGGTAGTCGTTGCCGAGGAAGTCGCCCACGGTGAGCAGCATGCGGCACCGGCTACGAGCGAGGATGCCCGCTGCCTCGGGACCGCGCAGTCGAGTGCTGAGCGGAACCAGCGTCGCGCCCGCACCCAGCACGCCGAGCGCGGCGATCACCCAGCGCGCGGTGTTGGGCGCCCAGATCGCCACCCGCTCGCCGGGCCGCACCGATCGCGCCATCACCGCCTGTGTGACACGCCGCGCTTCCGCGGCGAGTTCGGCGTAGGTGAGCTGCCCCTCCGGTGACACCACCGCGATCCGGGCGCCGTCCCGCTGTGCCCGCTCGGCCAGCACTGCCGGAATCGTCGCGAGTTCAGCGGTCGCTGCACCGCGTCGATCCATGCCGTGATCGTGCCGCATCGACTGTTCCACGCGGTGTGATCGCGGCCGAATATCCCGTTGACCGGGAATTCTTTCCCGGTCACGCGTTCGCGGGAGCCCGTGCGCCGCCGCACGGGTACCGGTATCAGCGCGGCAAACCGATCGAGCGACGGCCAGCGGAGTCGGACGACACGCCGCATCCGGCGGCTCATCGGGACCGTCCTGCTCAGCGGGACCACGGGTACGGCAGGTGACCGATGGCACGGCAGGCTCGAAACGAGCGACCGGTGTGTGCGCCGCGGGTTCGCGTCCGGTCCGGCACGGACCGGTGTGCGAGGTTCCGAATCGCGCTGGGGCGCGGAGTGTTCAGTGAGTGCTAAGGAGTGACATGACGGCCGGAGCAGAGCTAGCGGAGCGAAACGACGAGGCAGCGGGCGCGGGGCCGGTCGTCGAACTCGACGGCGCCTGTTCGCTGTCCCGGGAACGCATCGGCGGGAAGGCGTGGAGCGTCAACCGCATGCGCGCGCTCGGTCTGCCGGTGCCGCCCGCGTTCGTCATCACCATCGAGGGATGGGCCGACTTCTCGGCGCGCGGGGAGATCGGCGAGGACGTCTGGCACGGTGTCGAGGCGGGCATCGCCGCCCTGGAACGCGGCACCGGGAGGAGCTTCGGAGCCGGCGCCCGTCCACTGCTGGTGTCGGTCCGCTCCGGCGCCGTGGTGAGCATGCCGGGAATGATGGACACGGTACTGAACCTCGGCATGAACGAGGCGGTCGCGCGGGCCCTGGCGGCGGAGAGCGGGAATCCGGGCTACGCGGTGGATACGCGGGAGCGGTTCCGGACCCAATATCGCGAAACCGTGCTGGGTGATCCCGCCGGTGTGGTGCCCGAGGATCCCTGGGAGCAGTTGCGGGCGGCGATCAGCGCGGTGTTCCGGTCCTGGGATTCGCCTCGGGCGCAGACGTATCGGCGCAACCGCGGCCTCGCCGGAACCCTCGGCACCGCCGTGACGGTACAAGCCATGGTCTTCGGCAATCTGGACGAGAGATCCGGCACCGGGGTGCTGTTCAGCCGCAACCCGAACACCGGCGAGCGCTCGCTGTTCGGCGAATGGCTGGTCGGTGGGCAGGGGGAGGACGTGGTGTCCGGCCGGACCACCCCGCGACCGCTCGATGAACTGGCCACCGTGCTGCCCGAGGTGCACGCCCAACTCGTCACGGCCGCCGACTTGCTGGAACGCGACGGCCGCGACATCCAGGACATCGAATTCACCGTCGAATCCGGCGTCCTGTGGTTGTTGCAGTCCCGCGCCGCCAAGCGATCGGCGCGCGCGGCGGTGCGCGCCGCGGTGGCGATGGCCGAGGAAGGACTCATCGGCGCCGAGGAAGCGCTGAACCGGGTCACCGCCGAACAGGTGCGGACCGTGCTGCGTCCGGCCACCGGCGAGTATTCGGGGACGCCGCTGGCACGCGGTGAATCCGCGTGTCCCGGGCTGGCGTCCGGCGTCGCCGTCAGCGATCCGCACGAGGCCGAACGTCGTGCGGAAGCCGGCGAGGACGTGATCCTCGTGCGCCCCACCACCAGCCCCGATGACCTGCACGGCATGATCGCCGCGCGGGCGATCGTCACCGGGCTGGGCGGCGCCACTTCGCACGCCGCGCTGGTCAGCCGCGAGATCGGCAGGCCGTGTGTGGTCGGCTGCGGCCCCGGCGTCGTCGCGACACTGGCCGGTCGGGTGGTGACCGTCGACGGTGGCGCGGGCACGGTCTGGCCCGGGCGGGTCGAAGGCAAGCCCGTCGACGCGAGCACCCTCGCGGACGTCGGCCGACTGGCCGAGTGCGCGGGCACCGACCGGGACGGGTTGGCGGCCTGGCTGGGCGCGCGGGCGAGCGAGGACGCGCCGAAGGTGGACGTGGCGTCCCCGGCACCGGTGACGGAGATTCCCGAACTCGATCTGCTGCGGCTGATCGGGATCAAAGGCCGGGCCGCCCACGACGCGCTGGCCGCAGGCGTAGGTGCGCCGACCGAGATCGTCGCCGCTCGATGTGCGGAACTGGTGGCCGGAGGCTGGTGCGCCGCGACGCCGATCGGTGTACGGCTCACGCCGGAAGGCAGACAGCACTTGCACGGCCTGCTGGCGACGGAACGACGAACGGTCGACCGCGCCGCGATCGCCTCCGTCTATGCCGAATTCTGCGATTTCAACGGGGTTTTCAAAGAAATCGTCACCGCGTGGCAGATGAAAGATCCGGCCACCGTCAACGATCACGCCGACGCCGATTACGACGGCGCGGTACTGACCCGATTGACCGATCTGCATCGCGCCGCTCAGCCGCTGCTGCGGCGGATCGGCGTGGTCGCACCGCGGCTGGCCCGGTACTCCGACCGGTTCGCGCAGGCGATCGAGCGGATCGCGGCCGGTGATCACGCCTGGGTCGCCCGGCCCGTGCTGGACAGTTACCACACCGTGTGGTTCGAGCTGCACGAGGACCTGATCGGACTGTGCGGCCTGAGCCGCGCCGACGAGGCGGCGGCCGGCCGTGCCCACTGACATCGCGGGGGAGTCGACGGTGCCCGGTGACCGGTGGGTCGAGTTCGCGCAGATCGACAACGTGCGTGATATGGGCGGGCTCCCGGTGCAGGGCGGCGGCACAACCCGGTTCGGCGTGGTCTACCGTTCCAGCACACCACAGAATCTCACCGAGTCCGATATGGCGAAACTGCTCGGACCGATCGGTTTGCGCACCTTGATCGACCTGCGGCTGCCCGACGAAGTGGAGCGCGAGGGCTACGGACGGCTGGCCACCGCCGACGTGCGGCGGGTCTGCCTCCCGGTGCGGAAGTCGCCGCAATCCTCACTGGCGGCACGCGATCTGGTGCCGGACTCCACCCGCGTCGATCTGGTGGACCTGTACCAGAAGCTGCTGGCGGGCAGTGCCGATTCCATCGTGGCGGCGGTACGGCTCGTCGTCGACGCGGAACGCCACTCGGTGCTGTTCCACTGCGCCGCGGGCAAGGACCGCACCGGAGTGCTCGCAGCGGTGCTCCTGGACGCGGTGGGCGTACCGCCCGAGGCGATCGCGGCCGACTACGCGCTGACCGGCGAACGCATGCACCGAGTCCGCGACCGCCTCGACGCGCTCCCGTCCTATACCGGGCTGCCCCCGGTGAGCACCGGCATTCTCGGCGTGGAGGCCGAGGTGATGGTGCGTTTCCTCGCGAACCTGTCGGCCGAGCACGGCGGCGCCGCCGAATGGTTGCTGAGCAGCGGTCTCACCACCGTGGAGCTGGCGCGACTGCGTGAAGTGCTGATCGCGCCGGAATAGGACTCGCGTGTGCGGCGCCCGGCACACGGGCGCCGCAGAGGTGGCGACTGATCAGGCCTGCACGGGATCGGCTCCGTCGCGCTGGACGACCGAGTCGCCGACATCCAGCATCTTCCACGATTTCCGATTCACACGGACCTTTATCGTGCTGCCATCCTCCAGCCGGATATGCAGTCGCCGATACAGATTCGCTCCATCGAGCAATCCACGCGACTTCTTGACGACCGTCCCGCGCAACTCTCGCTGTACCACTGCTCGTCTCCTCGTTCGTCTCGGCCGCTGACGCCGTAGCGATTCCCCGACCGGCGCAGTTCCAGTGTTGTTTCCCCTCACGTTCGGGACATCAGCAGTGAGAGGCATCTTTCCTATGACGAAAGTCGGACATCGCAGGTGGGTGGCCGCACCTTCAGTCGTACGAATACTCATCCACGGCGGTGACCGCGCGGTCTCCTGCGCACGTGAATCGCCGCGGACGACTCGGCGGGAGCCCGCTCGGGCAACCGATGCACTCTCGTCTACGGGTCAGCACGCCCTGATCCACATCGACGAACTCGTCGCACGGCTGAGTGCACGCCCGACCAGCGATACCCCGCGGTTCACCTCCGGCGGGTCGAACGACTGAGCGGGCCCGGTGGACAACATCCACCGGACCCGCTCTTGGTCTTCGACTACCGAGGCAGGAGTTTCGATTTCAGCGCCTCGAGCGTCGCACTGTCCACGCCCAGCCCCTCGGTGACGAACCGGTCGAACGATCCGAAGGACGCGCCGGCCTGGTCGAACGCGGCGTCGAGGAAGTCGCTCTGCACGCCGAGGATCGGATCGAACAGCGCCGGGTCGGTGACCAGGCCCTTGGCCACCAACCCGTCCATCAGCGCCTTGTTGCCCGCGGCCAGGTTGTCGTTCGATTCCAGATAGTCCTTGTACACCTGGCCCTTCGGCACGCCGAGCGCCGTCATGAGGATCGCGGTCATCCACCCGGTGCGGTCCTTGCCCGCGGTGCAGTGGAACAACACCGGACCGCTCGCGTTGGCGACATCCCGAATGGCGGTGCCGAACTGAGCGCGCGCCGTGGTGTCGGTGACCATCCAGCGGTAGTAGTCGCGCATGATGCCGGCGGCCTTACCGTCGCCGAACGTCTGTTGTTGCACGGCCGGACCGCCCTGTATCGCCTTGCCCACCATCAGGTAGAAGTCGTTGGCCGGGTCGTACACCGGACGCGCGAGTGCGGGAATCGACGCCGGAAGTTTGTCGGGGTTGGCTCCCGACTCGTTCGGGCTGCGGAAATCGATCACCGCGGTGATGCCCGCCGCCACCAGCTTCTGCTGGTCGGCGGCGGTGAGCTTGTCGAGGGCGTCGGTGCGGAAGACCACGCCCGTACGCAATTTGCCGTTGCCCTGGGTGGGATAGTCGCCGATGTCCCTGGCATTCGGCGCTGTCGAGAGCTGCATCGAGCGGTCGTGCACTGTGTGCACGATCGCAGGGCCCGCGAAGGCAGTGGTGGTGGACGGGAACACGGCGATCAATGCGGCGGCGACACCGGTCATCGCCCCGCGTAGAGCACGCGAAATCGTCACTGAATCATTCCTTCCATGGGATCGCGGCCCGGCGACGCCGAACCGGTAAGGGGCCGGGGTGCGCCACCCCGGCCCCGGCTCAGGCGTCGACGAGCAGGGTGACCGTGCCGGCCGACCCGTCGACGCGCACCCGCTGCCCGTCGGCAAGCCGCGTGCTGGCCGTCTTGGTGTCGACGACGCAGGGGATGCCGAATTCCCGGGCTACGATGGCGGCGTGTGAGGCGGAACCCCCGATGTCGGTGACCACGGCCGCGGCATAGGCGAACATCGCGGTGTGCCCGGTGTCGGTGACCGAAGCCACCAGGATGTCGCCCGGTTCGATGTCGTCGTCCAGCGACAGCACGCGTTTCACGGTGCCTTCCACGACGCCGGGGCTCACTCCGATGCCGGTGAGGCTGTCTCCGGGCGTCAACGCGTCCGCGGCCGGGAGCGGTTCCCAGTCGCCCGCGATCACATCCGGCATGCGGACGCCCTGCAAGCGGGCCAGTTCCGCGCGCCGTCGGGCTACGCGCTCGGCCAGGTCGGCAGGCGCCCAGAGGATCTCGTCGAGGGTCAGGAAACAGGCGTCCTCGGCCTGTCGCAGCAGCCCTTGCCGGATCAGCCGTTCCGCCCGCTCGCGCACGGCGAGACGCAGGCAGTGGGTATACCGGACGACGGCGTCGCGGACGCGTTCGCGCGCCATGGTCGCGCCCGCCGCCATCCGCGCGGTGCGGCTCGGCGACGGGTCGACCGGTTCCCGCTTGGGCGCGGGCATTTGGGCGGCGCGGGCGGCGGCGGTCACCAGCAGTTCGGGCCGGTCGCCGAAGGTGGGGTTGATCAGCTCGCACTCGCCCGGGCCGCGATGCCCGATCCGGCGCAGCTCCTCGTCCAGCGCGGCGGAGAACGCGGGCGAGGCGGCCCGCGCCGCCGCGACATCGCCGGAATGCGCCGCGTCGTGCAACGCGGCGTCGGCACGGCACAGCGCGGCAAGGCGTTCCACCGCGAGCATGGTCCTGGCCGACTCCAACCGCTCCAGGTCGATGGGCACGTCGGCGGCTTCCTTGCCGCGGGAGTGGATGGCAGTGGCCGCGCCGGTCATCATCACACCGATGGACGCCGCCGCCCAAGACTGGTTCAGTCGGTCCCGCCACAGCAGGGCCCGCGCGTGCAGTTGCTCGTCGGTGAGCTCGCGGATCGCGGCGGCGCCCAGTGATTCCTGATGCGCGGCGGCGTTGATGCCGTCGGTGGTTTCGCGATAGCGCAGCGCGGTGCGCAGCACCCGGCCGGCTGCGCGCCAGGTGGCGCGGGTGCTGGCGAAACCGCTCGGGGTGGGTGGCTTGCCGTGCGGGGTCAGCGAGATCTCGGGGGGAATGTTGCCATAGACGTCGCGGCGGATGCTCTGCTCGTCCCAGCCCGGCATGTTCTCCGCGGCGAGCACCCCGATGGAGGCGTTGATGTAGATGTGGTGCCCGAGCACGGTGGTGACCCGGCTGGTCCAGTGCTCCAGCGCGATCCCGTCCAGCGCGATCATCCTGCCCATCGCGGCGTTGGCCAGCCGGATCGCGCCCGCCTGCAGATCCACGGTGAGCGGCGTGAGCGGTCCGGGCAGCGCTTCGGACGTATTCGTCGCGGTGTGCACCGGGTAGGCCGGATCGACACGGTCGTCGAATTCGCCCTCGAGACCTTCCGGCGCCACCGACACCAGTTCATGGCCGTCCGAAGTGGCCGCGCGGGTGGGAATCACATAGCCCGGCAGCGGAATCGCCCCGGTCCGAGCGACGAGGTCGTCGCCGTCGACCTTGCGGCCCGCCAGTCCGCGGAGGACGTCCGCCGCGACTTCGGACGCGGTCCATCCGCAGCGGAATCCCCATTCGTCCTGTGCGGCGCTGGTATCCACCTCCGGCACAGTCCGACCACCTGCCATCCGCCGGACCGATCGTGTTCCGATCGCGGCGCGGATATGACGCACGTCCACACCGGAGACCACGCCGGGCGCGGCGAGTTCGACCACGCCGACGCGTGCCGACTCCGCCGCCAGCACCAGGAAACGCTCGAAGTCGTCGGTGTGCAGCACCTGGAATCCGCCCGCCCGGCGAGATCCGAGCAGCCGCCGCAGGATGCGCCAGCTCTCGCGCTCGACGCGCCTGCCCGCGACCGGTGCGGTGCGCACGATCAGAGCCCGCGCACCGCTGGACCGCACGATATCGTCGGCGGCCGAATCCGTCCCCGCGATGGTGGGAACCACGATGCGCGCTCCGGCCGCTCGGGCTGCCGTCGCGATCGCGGCGAGCGAACCGCCCAGATGCACCACCACCGCGCACTCGGCGACGGCCCGCGCACAGCTTGCCGGATCGTCCGGGTCACCGGTGAAAACCTGGACCCGAGGGTCGACGTACCGGTGCCGCGACCGGTCCGACCCGACTACGTCGTGGCCCGCGGCCAGCAGCATGCGCGCCACCGCGCGGCCGGTCGGATCGGACACTCCGGTGACCAGGACCCGCATGAATTCTTCCTCCTCGCTGGCGCCCACGCAGACGTGACGCCGTTCACACACCATCGCCACCCGGCGCGCCCGCGACGGTCCGCAGTCCCGCTGATCGGGACCGGAAGGTCGCTCACCAAGATGGGCGCCGGGCCACCGAGTGCCGAGCGGGAAGGTCGACATATGAGTGATCGGAATTCGGTCGTGCCGAGGGCCGCCGCCGATGTGCGCGCCTACGACATCGAGACCGATGTGCTGGTGGTCGGTTACGGATGTGCCGGGGCGGCCGCGGCGTTCGAGGCGGCAGCGGGCGGCGCGCAGGTGCTGGTACTCGATCGGATGAGCGGTCCCGGAGGCGCGTCGGCGCTGTCGGGCGGCGAGATCTATCTCGGCGGTGGCACGCCGATCCAACGGGCGTGCGGGTTCGACGACGACCCGGCCACGATGGCCGCGTTCCTGTCCGCCGCGCTCGGCCCGGGCGCCGACTGGGCCAAGATCACGCGCTACAGCGCGGACAGCGTCGCGCATTTCCACTGGCTCGCCGACCGTGGCGTGCCGTTCAAACCCAGCCTGTGGGATGCGCCGGCGTGGGTCCCGCCGACGGACGACGGGCTGATGTGGCTGGGGGAGAACAGCAAGCCGTTCGCCGACCTCGCCGCGCCTGCGCCCCGCGGCCATCGCCCGGCCGCCGCCGACTTCGGCGGCAAGCTGCTCATGGACTGCCTCGCCGAGGCCGCCCGATCAGCCGGTGCGACAGCGCTTTTCGACACCAGGGCCGCCTGCCTGATCGTGGCTGGTGACGGCACGGTCGTCGGCGTGGTGGCGCGGCGGTACGGCACGGAGCTGACCATCCGCGCCCGCCGCGGCGTCGTCCTGACCACCGGCGGATTCGTCGACAACGACGCCATGCTCGCCGCCCACGCGCCGCGATTGCTGGGACACACCAAGGTCAGCGCGGGCACCGACGACGGCAGCGGCATCCGGATGGCGCAGGCGCTCGGCGCGGCGGTGCGGCACATGTCGGCGGGGCAGGTCGGCATCTCGCTGATTCCCGGCCTGGCCGCGCGCGGCATGGTGGTGAACGGGCACGGGCAGCGGTTCATCAACGAGGACACCTATCCCGGCCGGATCGGCCAGGCGGCGCTGTTCCGGCAGGGGATGCGGACCTGGGTCGTGCTCGACGAACGGGCCTTCGACGAAGTGCCGGAACCACAGCGCTGGGGTGTGCGGCCCACCCATGTGGCGGAGACGCCCGAGGAACTCGCCGGGCTGATGGGCGTGCCCGCCGCGGCGCTGGCCGACACCATCCGTCGCTACAACAGCCACGCCGCGGACGGCGCGGATCCCGAATTCGGGAAAGCGCCACGCTGGGTGCGGCCGCTCACGCCACCGCTGGCCGCGATCGACGCGCGGGCGGGAGTGCGGCCGCCGTCGGAGTCCGGCGATCGCCGCGGAACCGGCGCGTCCGTCTTCACCCTCGGCGGTCTGCACACCTCGCTCGACGGCGCCGTGCTCGACCTCGACGGCGTCCCGATCCCGGCCCTGTTCGCCGCGGGCCGCGCCGCGAGCAACCTGCACGGCGAGGGCTACATCAGCGGCACTTCGCTCGGCGACGGCACCTTCTTCGGCCGCCGCGCCGGCGCCGCCGCGGCCCGCACCAGCTGATCCGGGTGGCGGGTTCCGGTCATCGGGATGGATCGGATCCGACGGCACCGCACCGGCCTAGCGTCGAAAGACGGCACTACGAGGAGGACTACCGCATATGACCAACAAGGTGCTCGATCGGGTACGGGATCTGCTGCCCGCGATCCGAGAACGAGCGGCCGACGCCGATCTGCAGCGCAGAGTGCCCGAGCAGAGCATCCGGGAGCTGACCGAGGCGGGGGTGTTCCGCATGCTGCAGCCGTCCCGATTCGGCGGCGACGAATCCTCACCGGTCGCGTTCTACGAGGTGATTCGTGCCATCGCCACCGCCTGCCCGTCCACGGCGTGGGTGTCGTCGGTGCTGGGCGCGCACCCGTGGCAGCTGGCGCTGTTCCCGCTGGAAGCGCAGCAGGACGTGTGGGGCGCCGATCCGGACACGCTGGTGTCGTCGTCGTACGCGCCGACCGGCAGGCTCACCCCCGTCGAGGGCGGCTTCGAGATCAGCGGTCGCTGGAGCTTCTCCTCCGGGTGCGATCACGCCCGCTGGGCGTTCCTCGGTGCGGTCGTGCCGAACGACGAGGGGGGAGCGGAATACCTGACCGTTCTGGTGCCGCGCACCGATTACCGGATCGAAGACGTCTGGCACGTGTCCGGGTTGTCCGGCACCGGCAGCAACGACATCGTCATCGAGCACGCGTTCGTGCCCGCCTACCGGACCTACAGCGCGAGTGAGCAGGCCGAGCTGCGCGGACCCGGTCAGGAGGTCAATACCGCTCCGCTGTATCGCATCTCGTTCGGCGCGGTGTTCTCCAACACCATCACCGCCCCCATCATCGGGGCCGCGCAAGGCGCGTACGAAGCGCACATCGAGCGCATGCGCGAGCGGGTGCGGATCTCCTATGGCGGGCAGAAGGCCGCCGAGGATCCGTTCGCGCACGTGCGGGTCGCGCGCGCCGCTTCCGAGATCGACGCGGCCGTGCTGCAGATGGAGCGCAACATCAGCGAACAGCTGCGCTACGCCGAAGCGGGGGAGGAGATCCCGTTCGAACTGCGAGTGCGCAGCCGGCGCGACCAGGTGCGCGGCACCGAACGCGCCATCGAGGCCGTCGACCTGCTGTTCGACAACTCGGGCGGTCACTCGATCCGCAAACCCAACCCGATCGAACGGCACTGGCGCGACGCGCACGCCGGCAGCGTGCACGTCATCAACGACGTCGAGCGCGCGCTCGTCCTCTACGGCCGGGACGCGTTCGGGCTGCCGGTCACGGATCGGATGATCTGATGACGCTCACCGCCGAGAACACCACGCGCTGGAGCACGACGGACGGTCTCCGGCTGCGTTACCACGAGGCGGGGTCGGGCGCGGCGCTGGTGTTGTTGCACGGTTCCGGACCGGGCGTCTCGGGCTGGGCCAATTTCGGCGCGAACCTGCCGGTACTGGCCGAACGGTTCCGCTGCCTGATCGTGGATCAGCCGGGCTTCGGCGCCAGCGGCCGCCCGGCGGTGTACGAACGCAACTACCTGCGCATCTCCGCCGACGCGGTGCTCGGACTACTCGACGACCTCGGCCTGGACCGGGTGCACCTGCTGGGCAATTCGATGGGCGGCGCCGTCGCGACGCTGCTGGCGCTGGAACATCCCGAGCGGGTCGACCGGCTGGTGCTGATGGCGCCCGGCGGCGTCGGGGTGAACGTGCTGGGGCCGGAACCGTCCGAGGGCATCACGCGGTTGCTGGAGTTCAGCGCCGATCCCACCAGGGAGCGCCTCATGCCGTGGCTGCGCACCATGGTGTCGAATCCCGCGACCTTGACCGAGGAACTGGTCGCTGCCCGGCTGGCCGCCGCCGCGGATCCGGACGCCATCGCCGCGCTGCGCGACGCTTACGCGACGTTCGCCGATCCAGCGCTCGCCGAACCTGTCCCGCTGTGGGCCAGGTTGCGCGGCCTGCGCCCGGAGACGCAGATCCTATGGGGCCGCGACGACCGGGTGACACCGGTGGAGGCGGCGCTGTTGCCCGCACGCCAGATACCGAATGCCGATCTGCGCGTTTTCGCCCGCTGTGGTCATTGGGTGCAGATCGAGCGCAAGTCGGCGTTCGAACGCGCCGTCGCCGACTTCTTCACCGGCGGGTTGTGATCGCGGCCCACGTCGATCACACCTCGTGATCGCGGACCCATCCCGCGATCTGGGTCCGCGAGGTGAAGCCGAGCTTGGTGAGGATGTGCTCGACGTGGGTCTCGGCGGTGCGCACCGAGATGACCAGGTCCGCGGCGATGCGTTTGTTGCTGTGGCCCGCGGCCACCAGGCGGGCGACGTCCTTCTCCCGGCGCGTGAGGACGTCCGCCGCCCGCGGCTCGGTCGCGGCGGCCCGCGGCGGCCGCGCAGCCGCGGGCGCGCGCCCGAGCGCGTAATCGATCGCCTCGCTCAGCGACAGCGTCGCGCCGCTGTCGAACAGCTCCTGGAACGCTCGCTCGCCCAATGCTTCACGCACACGGCCACGCATCTTGTCACCCAGCACGCCGGTGATGGCGTGGGCGAGGCGCACCGTACTCCGAGCGAGGATCTCCGCGGCGCCGAGCAGACGTGCGGCGCGTTCGAAGTCGGCTCTGGCCACCGCCGTCCAAGCCAGTCCTTCGAATCCGGAGGCGAGCCAGACGCACCGGTCGAACAGGCTGAACATCTCGATCGAGCGGGCCAGATAGCCGGTGGCGGCGTCCTGATCGCCGCGTCGCCAATGGTCCAGGCCCATCGACCACTGCGCCAGCCCGCCGAGCAGAGACGGTCCGCGTTCGGTGGCGACCCGCAGTAGCCGCTCGGCGAAAGCGGTGGAGCGCGCGTCGGAGAGCACCAGCGCGCACACGAAAGCGAAGGCGAGACTGTCCATCTCCATCGCGTGGTGCCCGCATTCGGCGGCCAGGTGCGTCGCCGTCTCGGCCAATTCGAGGGCGCGGGCGGTGTCCCCGTCGTTGAAGGCGAGCAACGCCGAGTCGAGCATCGCCTCCGCGAGAATGTCGGGCGCGTTGACTTTGCGTGCCAGCGCGACGCATTCGTCCACCAATTGCCGCGCGGACCCGCGATCGGACAGCAGCGCCGCGAGTGAGGCGGCCGCGGAGAGCCCGCGTGCGCGCAGCTCGGTCGGTTCCTCGAACTTCGCCAGCGCGTCGGTCAGCCAGCGGTAGCCCTCGGTGAGGAAACGGTTGTGCTCCCAGAACGGCCGCAGCACGGCGGCCATCTCGAGTGCCGACTGCGGTGCGTCGCCGAGGCCGAACTGCAGCGCCGCGCGCAGATTGGCGTGCTCGCGGTTCAGTTCGCGGAACCAGACCACGTCGTCGGAACTCCAGTACGCGGTCCGGCCGCGCAGCGCCAGCCGCCGATAGTGATCGTGGTGGCGCGCGCGGACCGCGAGCTCGTCCCCCCGTTCGGTCAGCCGGTCGTGGGCGAACTGGCGGATCGGCTCCAGCATCGAGTACCGGCCGACATCACCGTCGTAGCGCAGGCTCAGCACCGATTTGTCGACCAGGCCGGTTAACGCGTCGAACAGCGTCCGCGCGCCAGGAGCAGGCAGGCACACGGCTTCGGCGGCGTCGATGTCGAAGCCGCCGGAGAATACCGACAGCTGCTCCCATAACCGCTGTTCGGCCGGGGTACACAGGTCGTAGCTCCAGCGGATCGCCCCCTCGATGGTCTGCTGCCGCTCGGGCGCCAGGCGCGGCCCCGCGCTGAGCAGGCCCATGGTGTCGTCGAGCCGGGCGAGAATCTGCTCGGGAGTGAACATCCGGAAGCGCAGGGCGGCCAGTTCCAGCGCGAGCGGAATACCGTCCAGCCTGCGGCAGATCCCCGCCAGTGCGTCCCGGTTCGCGGGCGTGGCCGCGAAACCCGGGTTGGCCGCGCCCGCCCGCTCGGCGAGCAGTCGCATCGCATCGCTGTCCTCGGCCCTTCCGTCCGGTAGCGGCAAGGGCGCCACGGGCATGACCTGTTCCCCCTGCACACCGAGCACCTCCCGGCTGGTCGCCAGCACCCGCACCTCGGGAGTGGTGGCGACGATACGGCCGACCAGTTCCGCGCACGCGTCGATCAGGTGCTCACAGTTGTCCAGGATCAGCAGCAACCGTTTGTCCGCGAGGAACTCGGTCAGCCGCCGCAGGGGCGCCGCCGTGTCGTCGCGCAGCGCCAGCGCCTCCGCGACGCTCACCGTCACCAGGTCGGGGTCGTGCACGTCGGCCAGTTCGACCAGCCACACCCCGTCCGGGAAAGCGCGCGCGACCGCGACGCCGATCTGGCGGGACAGCCGGGTCTTGCCGACGCCGCCCGGACCGAGCAGCGTCAGGACCCGTGTCGTGGGCAGCAGACGCTTCGCCGCGGCGAGTTCCTCCTGGCGCCCGACGAAGCTGGTGACCTCGGCAGGGAGGTTGCCGATGGGACGCCGCGCCATGGGTGTCAACCCTAGGTACCGCACGTGGCGCGCAAGAGCGTTCTGGACAAATTCAACTCCGGTGGGCGTACCCGCGTGGTCCGCCGGCCCGGGGGCTGCGACGGCGTCCCCGGGACAGCGGACCGATCGAACCGTTGCCGCTCATCGGACGGCGACAGCGGTGTCGACCTCGGTCAACTGGTGGCGCATGCGGTCGCGCTTGGCGCGCAGATAGCGCACGTTGTGCTCGGTCGGGCTGGCCTGCAAGGGGATTCGCCGTTCGACGGCGATGCCGTATTCGGTCAGGCCCGCCTGTTTGGCCGGGTTGTTGCTGAGCAACCGGACCGACCGCACACTCAGGTCGGCCAGAATCTGCGCCGCGGCGCCGTAGTGGCGGGCGTCGACGGGCAGCCCGAGCCGCAGATTCGCGTCGACGGTGTCGGCGCCCCCGTCCTGCAGCTCGTATGCGCGCAATTTGTTCAGCAGTCCGACACCGCGTCCCTCTTGGCCGCGCAGGTACACCACGACTCCGCGGCCTTCGGCGGCCACGGCCTGCAGGGCGGCGTCGAGCTGCTCGCCGCAGTCGCAGCGCAGGGAACCGAACGCGTCACCGGTGAGGCATTCCGAGTGCACCCGGGTCAGCACGTCGTGCTCGCCCGGCGCGCCGAACACCAGCCCGAGATGCTCGGCGTGGTTCGTCGCGTCCCGATAGCCGATCAGCCGGAACTCGCCGAACGGGGTCGGCAGCCGGGTCTCCGCGATCCGGGCGACGCCCGGTTCGCGCCGGCGGCGGTAGTCGACCAGGTCGGCGATGGAGATGATCGGGATCCCGTGCACCCGGGCCATGGTCAGCAGCTCGGGCAGGCGGGCCATCGATCCGTTGTCGCGGACCACCTCGGCGATGACACCGGCCGGGCGCAGACCCGCCATCCGCGCCAAGTCGACGGCGGCCTCGGTATGCCCTCGCCGGCCGAGGACGCCGCGCGGATGCGCTCGCAGGGGGAACACGTGCCCCGGGCGGGTGAGATCCCGGGGTGTGGTGGCGGGGTCGGCCAGCAGGCGCATGGTGTGCGCCCGGTCGGCGGCCGAGATGCCGGTGTCCACACCCGCCGCCGCGTCCACCGAGACCGTGTAGGCGGTGCCCTTCGGGTCCTGGTTGACCGCCGTCATCGGCGGCAGTTCCAGGCGGTCCAGATCGTCGCCCGCCATGGGCACGCACAGCACGCCACTGGTGTGCCGTACCAGGAATCCGATGTTCTGCGGGGTCGCCATCTCCGCGGCGAGCACCAGGTCGCCTTCGTTCTCGCGGTCATCGTCGTCCACCACGAGCGCCATGCCGCCGCTCGCGATCGCCGCCACCGCGGCAGGCACCGTGTCCAGTTCACCGGTCATCGTCCGCCACCTCCATATGCCTAATAGAAATATGGCGAGGCTGGAACAACCAGGCGGCGTCTCACTCAGTGAGGCGATCGATATCCGCGAGCAGTTCGCGGGCGAAGTCGACCTCCGCCTCGTAGTGCCGGACGCACCAGCGCAGCACCAGTTCCGGATAGGCCCAGTCCGGATTCGCCTCGGCGCCTTTCGCGTCGGCTTCGGCGCGCTTGCGCATCCTCTCGGCGTAGGCGATGTGCTCGGTGAGGATGTCGCGCAGCCGGTCGGGCTCGGCGAGATTGCCGAGCCATGCCCGCAACATCACACTGTGCTTGAGCACCGGCGCCTCGACCGGCGCGTGATTGACCCAGTTCGCGGCGGCGGCACGGCCTTCCGGCGTGATGGCGTACATCCGCTTGCCGCGCACGCCGTCCTCCTGCACCACCGTGCGTGAGCTGGCGTAGCCGTGCTTCTCGAGGCGTTTGAGTTCGGCGTAGATCTGGCTGAACGACGGGCTCCAGTAGAAGAACTGCAGACTCCAGTCGGCCCATTTCTTCAGGTCGTAGCCGGAGAGCTCGTCGGCGTGCGAGAGCATGCCGAGCACGGCCCACGCGGTCGTCGGCAGGTCGGGCACCGCGGGTGTGCCGCCATCGGTCATGGTCGGACTGTACCGGTCAGGCATATGCGGATTCGAACTATCGCCAGCGCGCCCGGCGCGGGAACAGCGTCCGGCCCGCCTCGTGCGAGATCTCCAGCAGCACCCGCGCGAGCTTGTCGAAACTCATCGCCTCGGCCCGCCCGGACAGCGACAGCGCCGCGGGGGCCGTGCCGCGACCGCGCAGCGGCGCTGCGACACAGGCGATTCCGTCCATCGATTCCTCGCGGTCCAGCGCCACGCCCTGGCGCAGCCGGATCTGGGCCAGCGCGCGGTGCAACGCGTCGGGCTCGGTGATGGTGTGCGCGGTCAGGCGCGGCAGCCGGGAATGGAAGGCGGCTTCGGCGATGCTCGGTTCCAGGGCGGCCAGCATCGCCTTGCCCAGGGCCGTACAGTGCGCGGGCATGCGGCCGCCGAGGCGGGTCGGCAGCGTGGCGGCCAAGCGGCCACCGGCCTTGTCCAGGTAGACGACCTCGCGTCCGTCGAGCACCGCGAGGTGGCCGACCATGCCGGTGCGCTGGCACAGCTCGTGCAACAGCGGACTGACGGCGTCGCGGATCTCGTTGTGATCCGCGGTGAGCCCGCCCAGCTCCAGGGTGCGCATGCCGAGCCGGTACCCGCCGGACGTGTGGGCCAGCCAGCGCAGCCGGATCATCTGGTCGAGGATCCGATGGACCGTCGAGCGCGGCAGGCCGGTGCGCTCGACCAGGCCGAGCAGCGTCAGCGTCGGCGTGGCGGCGTCGAACGCGTCCAGGATGAGGGTCATCCGCTCGATCATCGAGACGGGGACGTCCGTGGGGCCGGATTCGGCGCTTCCGGGCCGGGCGCGGTGAGGCGCCCGGGTGGCTTCGGGCAGCATGGTGACGGTCATCTGAACCTCCGTCGGTCACATTCGGGCAGGTCGGCCAGGCACTACCTGCCCGGACTCCTGTGTCTCCCATCACACTGACGAATTCGCGACCGGGATGAATCGGGAGAACTACGTAGCTTCCACGGATCTGTATCTCGGTGACCGGACCCCGTTCTTGACCTCCCGCGGGCGGCAGCTGCTGTCATAGCTGTCAGGTATATGCCTGGTCGAAATAGGAGGCCCGATGGAACCGGTGCTCGAGATGGACGGATCGCCGCTGGACGTGCGCGACTTCAAAGCCGTGCTGGGGCGCTTCTGCACCGGCGTCACAGTGATCACCGCGCACTCGGAAGACGGGCCGGTCGGATTCACCTGCCAGTCGTTCTCGGCGCTGTCGCTGGAGCCGCCCGCGGTCTGCTTCTGCCCGGCGCGCACGTCCACGTCGTGGCCGCGCATCCGCGCGGTGGGCCGGCTCTGCGTCAACATCCTGGCCCACGACCAGCAGGACATCTGCCGTCGGCTCGCGCGCAGCGGCACGGACAAGTTCGCGGGGGTCGACTGGGAGCCTTCGCCGAACGGCTCGCCGCGGCTGGCCGGAAGCATGGCGTGGCTGGACTGCGAGGTCGAGCAGGAGGTCGACGGCGGTGACCACACCATCGTGATCGCGCGCGTCACCGCCCTGTCGGAGCACCGTGAAGCCGCGCCGCTGCTGTTCTACCGCTCCGCGTTCGGGCGGCTCGATGGAGCCTGAGCGCCTCCCGGCCAGTGGGACTGCGCATTTCCGCCCCCGCATGCCGAACCGAAATATCGAGGTGACAAACGTGCGCGAATTGTGGAGGAACCGATGACTACCGACACCGAGGTCCGAGTGATCGACGCGGGCGCTCCGCCCGCCCGGTACGCGCGCGGCTGGCACTGCCTGGGCCTCGCGCAGAACTTCCGGGACGGAAAACCGCACACCGTCGAGATCTTCGGCACCGAACTGGTGGTCTTCGCCGGTGCCGGCGGACAGCTCCACGTGCTGGACGCCTACTGCAGGCATATGGGCGGGAACCTGGGCGACGGCCGGATCAAGGGGGACTCGCTCGCCTGCCCCTTCCACGACTGGCGCTGGGGCGGCAACGGCCGCTGCACCGGCATTCCCTACGGCCGCCGCGTGCCACCCCGGGCGCGGACCCGTTCGTGGCCGACCCTCGAGCAGAACAAGCAGCTGTTCGTATGGAACGACCCAGAGGGCAATCCGCCCCCGGAACAGGTGACGATCCCGCGCATCGAGGGCGCGTTCAGCGACGAGTGGACCGACTGGACCTGGAACACCATGACGATCGACGGCGCGAACTGCCGCGAGGTGATCGACAACGTGGTGGACATGGCGCACTTCTTCTACGTGCATTTCGGTTTCCCGACCTACTTCAAGAACGTCTTCGAAGGTCACATCGCCGGTCAGTACATGACGTCGGTGTCACGCGAGGACATGATGGGGGAGACCGCGAAGGCGCTGGGCGGCAAGAATGTCCTGCACTCCGACGCCTCGTACTACGGCCCGTCCTACATGATCGATCACCTGCGCAGCGAGAGTGCGGGACTGACGGTCGAGGGCGTGCTCATCAACTGCCATTACCCCGTGTCACCCACGAAATTCGTGCTGCAGTACGGCGCGATCGTGAAGAAGCCCCACGGCGTGTCACCGGAGCAGGCCGAGGACATCGCGGCGAAGTTCGCCGGCGGTCTGGGCCGCGGCTTCGAGCAGGACGCGGCGATCTGGCAGCGCAAGACCCGCATCGACAACCCGCTGCTGTGCGAGGAGGACGGGCCGGTCTACCAGTTGCGCCGCTGGTACGAGCAGTTCTACACCGACGTGGCCGAGATCGACCCGAAGATGACCGACCGTTTCGAGTTCGAGGTCGACACCACCCGGGCGGTCACGGCCTGGGAGGCGGAGGTCGCCGAGAATCTCGCCGGGCAGCGCGCCGCCGCCGGAGCCTGAGCGAGATCGCGATGGAACGGATCACCTGCCGTACCTGCGACACCTGCGTGCTGGTCGAGAAGTACAGCCCGCAGCACACCAGCGTGCAGTGGACCACCGGCGCGGTGGCGGCGTGCGCCGAGTTCGCCGGGGCGGACAGCGCGCGGGTGCGGACCTGCGTCGCGCTGCGCGACAGCATCGATGCCGCCGTCGCCGGGGGTCGCCTCGGCATCGCCACCCGGGACGGGGACGTGCCGTGAGCGCGGCACACGCCGTGGACGACCGGAGAGGAGACAGAACAGTGGATCGGGCGGCCGTGGTGACGACGCAGGTTTCCGGCGACACCGACAGCCACCCGAGCGCGATGGTGCCCCTGCGCGTGCTGCAGGTGATCCGGGAGACCGACGATGCGGTGTCGCTGGTACTGGATCCGGCCTCTGGAGAGTCGAATTCGATCGCCTATCGGCCGGGTCAGTTCCTGACGCTGCGGATACCGAGTGAGCTGACGGGTTCGGTCAGCCGGTGCTATTCCCTGTCGAGTGCGCCGCATGAGGAAGGGCCGCTGAAGGTCACCGTCAAGCGAACGCCCGACGGCTACGGATCGAATTGGCTGTGCGACAACGCCGTCGCGGAACGGTTCTGGACGCGCTGCCGCCCGCCGGTGTCTTCACTCCCGCGTCGCTCGACGGCGATGTGCTGTTGTTCGCGGCCGGCAGTGGGATCACCCCGGTGCTGTCGATTCTGAAATCGATACTGGCCGCCGGGGCCGGGCACTGCACGCTGATCTATGCCAACCGCGACGAACGATCGGTGATCTTCGCCGCCGAACTCGCCGATCTCTCCGCCCGCTATCCCGGTCGCCTGGTCGTGGTGCACTGGCTGGAGAGCGTGCAAGGGCTGCCGACCCGCGCGCAGCTCGCGGCGCTGGCCGGACCGTGGTCCGCGCGGGAGGCGTTCGTCTGTGGCCCCGGTCCGTTCATGGACGCGGTATCCGCGGCGCTGATCGGACTGGGCGCCTCGTCATGCGCGCGGGCTACCCGCTGTCGTCGACGCTCGGCAGGCACACCAACGACAAGATGATCTCCTTCTACGTCCGCACGCCCGGTGGCTGGGATCTCGAATACGGCACCGAGGGCATGCTGGTCGACGAATCCACCTACAGCGCCGAGGAGATCACCGCTGACAGCTACTGGGGCCACGAATGGTCGCGCGGCTGACTCGGCGGGTCTGCCACGCGGCGGCGTCCTAGACTGTCGATTCGAGGAGGAAGGACGCTGATGAAGCGAAATCTCAATTGCCCCTGCGGAGAGCGGATCGTCGGAACCGACGAGGACGATCTCGTGGCCAAGACGCAAGCCCACCTGGCGGAGAACCACCCCGGGCACGAGTACTCGCGCGACGAAATCCTGTTCATCGCGTATTGAGCGACGAGGGCTGCGCCCGGACTCACGCTCTCGGGCGCAGGCCTTCGATCATGTGGGTGGTGGTTTCGTCCACCAGTTCGTCGGCGGTCTCCGCGGCGATCACCCCCGAGCCGACGAAGGTGGCCAGACCTTGTAGCGCGGCGACCGCGGACAGCGCGATGCGCCGCGGATCGCCCGCGATCACTTCTCCCCGCTTCTGCGCTTCGGTGATGAGCGCGACCGGCGTCGCGAACGCCGCGTCCACGGCCCGGGACATCGCATCGCCCGCGGCGGGGCTGTGCCTGCGCGCGAACATCAACGCGACGAGTTCCGAATTCTCGGTCGCGAAGTGGAGATAGGTCCTGGCGAGGGCCCGGATGTGCCCGTCGGCCGAACGCGCGGCCGCCGTCTGCTCCAAGGCGGCGGCGAGACGTTGGAATCCGGACACCGCGATGGCGTCCAGTAGCGCCTGCTTGTCCTTGAAATGCCGGGTCGGAGCGGCGTGACTGACTCCGACGTCACGGGCCAGTCCGCGCAGTGACAGGCCGTCGACGCCGGATTCGCGCAGCGTCGCCTCGGCACGCTGGAGCAGCTCGGCCCGCAGGTCGCCGTGGTGGTAGGACCGGCTTCGAGTGATCGGCATGGTGTATGCAGGATAACAAAATGTAGGCGTTGCCTACTTTGTAGGCAGTGACTACATTGACTCGCATGACGGTTCGGACCTTCACCGCCCCGATCGCAGTGCTGACGGTCTTCGCGGCGCTGCTGGGCACGATGTACCTCGGCTACGCGAGCAATACCGAGAAGAACCTGCACGACTTTCCGATCGCCCTGGTCAATCAAGACGTCGGCGACACGCTCGACGGCAAGCCCGCCAATGTCGGCGCCCAGGTCACCGACGCACTGGTCGCGGGTATGCCGGCGGACAAGATCGACCTGCACGTCGTCGGCATCGCCGAGGCGCGCAAACAATTGCAGCAGGGCGAGGTCTACGGCGCGATCGTCATCCCGTCCGATTTCACCAAGCGGCTGGCGATCCTGGGCGCGGGCGCCGTGGTGCCCGGGCAGATCGAGCGCCCGGTGATCACGATCAACACCAACCCGCGGATCGGCCCTTACACGACCGGCATCATGCAGCGCATCGCCGATCGTGCGCTGAGCCAGGTGGACGAGACCGTCGGCAAGAACCTGACCGACCAGGTGAACTCCGCCCTCGCCGCGGGGCCGGGCACGCCGGTCGAGGTCAGTGGCGCCGCCCGCCTGATGCTCGCCGACCCGGTGCAGATCGTCACCGCGCCGTATCGTCCGATGGACGACGGGGCGGGCCAAGGCCTGGTCGCCTTCTTCTACACCTTGATCCTGCTGCTGGCGGGCTTCACCGGAGCCATGATCATCCACACGCTCGTCGACTCCGTCCTCGGATTCACTCCCACCGAGTACGGCCCCTGGTTCGTCCACCCGCCCGCCACCGGGATCTCCCGGCTCCGCACTCTGCTGGTGAAGTGGGCGGTCATCATCACCGCGGCGCCGATACTGTCCGGGATATTCCTCGCCGTGGCCGCGGTGCTGCGGGTTCCGCTGGACAACCCACTGCTGCTGTGGCTCTACGGCATCCTCGCCATCGTCGCCGTCGGCGTGACCGCATTGGCCGTCCTGGCCACATTCGGGACCGCCGGACTGCTGGTCAACCTGATCCTGTTCGTCGTCCTCGGCCTGCCGTCGTCGGCCGCCACGGTCCCGCTGGAGGCGACGCCCGCCTATATCGCGAAGCTGGCCGCCTTCGAACCGATGCACCAGATCTACCTGGCCGTGCGCGCCATCCTCTTCTTCGATGCCCGCGCCGAAGCCGGTTTCGGTGCCGGGCTGTGGATGACGTTGCTCGGTCTCGGCATCGGCTTGGCGCTCGGTGTCACGGCCACGTACGCCTACGACCGCCGCGGACTGCACCGCGCGACAGCGCCCGGCAGCGCCCCGGTCGTGGGTGCGCCCGCTGTCGCCGGGTGAGTCGGAACCGGGTGATCAGTCGTCGGCGGCGGCCAGGAGCGCGTCCAGCCGCTCCGGGTCGACGCCGAAGCCGGTGAGGCGGTCGAGCGGGATGGAGGCGATCATCCGCATCATGTCCACGCCGAGCGCCGTCGCGTCACCCATGCTCGCGGACATGTCGCCGAACACTTCGGCCAGCGCGGCCGCCGCCTTCGGATCGGCCAAGGCCTCGCCGAGCGTCGACTCCGCCGTGATCGGGATACGCAGTTCGTCTCCGGCGACGTCGATCGACGCGGTGGCGCGCAGGTCACGGCTGGACGCGCCCGCCCACACCTGGTAGGCGCCGCCTTCGACGACCCAGCGGTCGACCCGAGTGTCCCAACAGGCCAGATCGTCTCGCGGAAGAAGCAACGAGACCTCTTCGCGCGCACCGGGTTCGAGTTCGGCGGTGACTGCGACACCCTTCAGTTCGCGGGCGGGACGCGCGACGGACGAGCCGGGCAGCGTCGTATACACCTGCACCACTTCCCGGCCTGCGCGCGAGCCCGTATTGGTGATGCCGACGCGGACCGTGATCCCCGCTTCGCCTGCCTCGAGGGCCAAGTCGGAGTAGTCGAACGTGGTGTAGGACAGTCCGTGCCCGAACGGATAGCACACGTCCATATCCCGGCTGTCGTACCAGCGGTAGCCCACGTACAGGCCCTCGCCGTAGCGCACGTGCGAATGCTCGCCGGGGAAGTTCAGATAGGCCGGGGTGTCCTGCAACCGCATCGGCACGGTCTCCGCGAGCCGTCCCGACGGATTCACCACGCCGAACAACACGTCGGCGAGTGCGCCGCCCCCGGCTTGGCCGAGTAGCCCGCCATCCAGGATCGCGGGCGCGAGGGCGGCTACCGGGGCCAGCCGCACCACGCCGCCGTGCGCGAGGACCACCACCGTGTCCGGTTGCGCTCGCACCACCGCGTCCAGCAGTTCGAGCTGCTCACCGGGCAGCTCCAGGTGCTCTCGGTCGAATCCTTCGGATTCTTGCGCGGCGGCCGAGCCGAGGAACAGGATCGCCACGTCCGCATCCCGGGCGGCGGCCACAGCGTCCGCGCGCAGCGCGTCGTGGTCGGCGTCGGTGCGGTTCGTGGTGAATCCGGGACTGTAGGAAACGGTTCCGGCGCCCGCGAGCGCGCGGATCTCGTCGAGCGGCACATCGAGCCGGGTCGGGTTGACGTGCGAGCTGCCGCCGCCCTGGTATCGCGGTTCCACCGCGAATTCGCCGATCACGGCGACCGAGCGCCCCGGGGCGAGCGGCAGGAGGCCGCGGTCGTTCCGCAACAGCACCACGCAGCGTGCGGCGACCTCTCGGGCCAGGCGGTGGTGCTCGTCCGCGGTGTACCGCGTTTCGTCCTGCTCGCGTCCGGCTGCGACCCGTGCCGCCAGTGTCGCAACGTTCCGCGCGGCGCGGTCGACGTCGGCCGGGTCCAGTGTGCCCGACGCCATCTCCGCGACCACTCGTGCGTCGGAGATGCCGGTGCCGCCCGGCATCTCCAGATCCAAGCCGGCCGTCACGGCCGCAGGACGGTCGGCCACCGCACCCCAGTCCGAGATCACCGCGCCGTCGAATCCCCATTCGCCACGCAGCACGTCGGTGAGCAGCCATCGATTCTGCGCGGCGGGCACACCGTTGATCCGGTTGTAGGAGCACATCACCGTCCACGGCCGGGCGGTGCGCACGATGTGGGCGAACGCGCGCAGGTATATCTCGCGCAGCGGGCGCGGGTCCACGTCGGAACTCGACCGCATCCGGTCGTGTTCGGCATTGTTGGCGGCGAAATGCTTCAGGGAGGCGCCCACTCCGGTGCCCTGCACACCCGTCACCCATGCCGCGCCGAGCAGACCGGTCAACAGCGGATCCTCCGAGTAATACTCGAAATTGCGGCCCCCGCGCGGATCGCGCTTGATGTTGACTCCTGGCCCGAGCAGCACGTCCACGTCCAGTGCGCGGGCCTCCCGGCCCAGCGCCGCGCCCACTCGGCGCACCAACTGGGCGTCCCAGCTCTGCGCGAGCCCGACCGCGGGCGGGAAGCAGGTGGCGGGCAGGCTCGCGGCCAACCCGAGGTGATCGGTCGCGCCGGCCTGCCTGCGCACACCGTGCGGGCCATCGGTCATGGTCACCGAGATGACGGGACCGATCGCCTTGGTGGTCCAGAAGTCGGCGCCGCTGCCGAGCGCGGCGCGTTGCTCCGGGGACAGATCGGTGAGGTCGGGTTCGCTCGTCATCGAGGCTCCTCGGGTCGAGACCGGTACCGAAAACAGTATGCGAGCTCTACGCCCTTTCTCCGTCGAAGCGACCCCGCCTGGCCACCCGCCCACGAGTATTTCCGCGACCGCTACCGCACGGTCCGCGACGCCCTCACCCGCGCTGTCGCCGACCTCCGCGAAGCGGGCCGCCTGTCGGCAGATCTGGGACCCCGATCGCTGCGCCGTGCTCGCCATGGCTCTGCTCGACGGACTGCAGACGCAATGGCTGTACGACTCGGACGTGGACATGGCCGACCACGTGGCCGCCGAAACCTGGCGCACCCGGCTGTCGGCAAGGTCGTGCACGACGGTCTCGCGGCCGCGCCGGCCGGATCGTTCGCGGCCCGCGAACCCGTGCGTGATCGGGCACGATGCTGCGACCCGCCCCCGGTAGTATCGGGCTTGGTGGTTCGCCTCGGCCGTCCCTCGCTCGGCCGGGCGGCGGCCACGGGAGTGGGAGATGAGCGCGCGCGACGGCCCCAGCCTGCGGCGGTTGCATCGCAGCACCCGGGTGCTGGTGATCGCCGCCACGGTGTTCGTCGTGTCGTTGCTGGTCGTTCCCCGGCTGATCAGGGCCTATGTCGGCTGGCTGTGGTTCGGCGAAGTCGGATTCCGTGGTGTCTGGCTGACCGTGCTGCTCACGCGGCTGTCGGTGTTCCTCGTCATCGCATTGCTCATCGGTGGCGTCCTTTTCACGGCGATGTGGCTCGCGTTCAGATTCCGCCCGCTGTTCGTTCCCGAGTCCGAGGAAGAAGACAGCCTCCGCCCGTATCGGGCCGCGGTGCTCCGGCGGCCGCTGCGGTTCGGTCTCGGCGTCGCCGCCACGGTGGGGCTCATCTGCGGCCTGGCCGCGCAGTCGAGCTGGATGACCATCCAACTGTTCCTGCACGGCGGGTCCTTCGGTGTGTCGGATCCGCAATTCGGTCACGATGTCGGGTTCTTCGTCTTCGACCTGCCCTTCTACCGATTCGTCGTCAACTGGCTGTTCATCGCCGTCGTCCTCGCCTTCGTCGCCGGGCTGGTGACGCACTATCTGCTCGGCGGACTGCGGCTGTCCAGGAAAGCGGGCGGCCTGACCCACTCGGCCCGCGTCCAGCTCGCGATCTTCGCCGGCGCGTTCATCCTCTTGAAGGCGATCGCTTACTGGCTCGACCGGTATTCGCTGCTTTCCAGCCGCAGCAAGGAGCCCACCTTCGCGGGACCGGGCTACACCGACATCAACGCGGTGCTTCCGGCTCGCCTGATTCTCTTCGCGATCGCCCTCATCTGCGCCGCGGCGGTCTTCGCCGCCGTCGTCGTGCGCGATTTGCGGATTCCGGCGATGGCCGCCGCGCTGCTGCTGTTGTCGTCGATCCTGGTCGGCGCCGTCTGGCCGTGGGCCGTCGAGCAGTTCTCCGTCCGCCCGAACGCCGCCGACATGGAGCGCGTGTACATCGAACGCAACATCGCGGCCACCCGGCAGGCGTACGGGATCGGCGGCGATCGGGTCGAGTACCAGCCTTATTCCGGCGTCGGTAGCAAGCCGCCGTCCGAGGTCCCCGCGGACGTCACCACGCTCGCCGACGTCCGCCTGCTGGACCCGAACGTCCTCTCCCGGACGTTCACCCAGCAGCAACAGCTGAAGAACTTCTACAGCTTCCCACCGCATCTGGATCTGGACCGCTACCGCATCGGTGGGCAACTACGCGACTACGTGGTCGCGGCGCGCGAGCTGACCCCGAGCGCGCTGAGCGGCAACCAGCGCCATTGGGTCAATCGGCACACCGTCTACACGCACGGGAACGGATTCGTCGCCGCACCGGCCAACCGGGTGAACGCGGCGGTCCGCGAGGCCGCGGGCGACGCCGCCAGCAGCAACAGCGGGTACCCGATCTACGCGGTCGGCGACATCGCGTCGCAAGCGTCCGGTCATCAAGTGATCCGAGTGGATCAGCCGCGGGTGTATTTCGGCGAAGTGATCGCCCACGCCAGTCCGGACTACGCCATCGTGGGCGGCGGCGCCGAGCCCCGGGAGTACGACACCGACACCACCAAATACACCTACACCGGCGCGGGCGGGGTGCCGATCGGGAATTGGCTCAACCGCCTCGCCTTCGCCGTGACGTACACCGAACGCAACATCATCTTCTCCAAGGCGATCGGTCCCGAGTCGAAGATCATCTTCAATCGCGATCCGCGCCATCGCGTCGAACTCGTCGCCCCGTGGCTGACCACCGACAACAACCCCTACCCAGCCGTCGTGAACGGCCGCATCGTGTGGATCGTCGACGCGTACACCGCGATCGACGGCTATCCCTACGCCAAGCGCAGCTCGCTGGAAGCCCTCGAACCGGGGGACGACAACCCCCGCGGGTCTCCCCGTCAGGTGTCCTACGTGCGTAACTCCATCAAGGCCACCGTCGACGCCTACGACGGCACGGTCACGCTGTACCAGGTCGATCGGCAGGATCCCGTCCTGGCGGCGTGGATGAAGGTCTTCCCCGGCACGGTCGAACCCGAGGAAGCGATCACTCCGGAGTTGCGCGCCCACTTCCGGTACCCGGAGGACTTGTTCACGATCCAGCGGGAGATGCTCGCCAAATACCACGTCGACGAACCGCGAGAGTTCTTCACCACCAACGCTTTCTGGTCGGTCCCCAGTGACCCCACCGTGGAAACCAACCCGCACCAACCCCCGTTCTACGTCCTGATCGGCGATCAGAGCAGCGCCGAACCGTCGTTCCGGCTGGCCAGCGCGATGGTCGGATACAACAGGGAATTCCTCTCCGCCTACGTCTCGGTCCGCTCCGACCCCGAGAACTACGGCAAGATCAGCGTGTTGCAGCTGCCCACCGACACGCTCACCCAGGGCCCGCAGCAGATCCAGAACTCGATGATCTCCGACACCAGAGTGGCCTCCGAGCGGACACTGCTCGAGCGCTCGAACCGGATCCAGTACGGCAACCTGCTCACCCTGCCGATCGCCGACGGCGGCGTCCTCTACGCCGAACCGCTTTTCACCGAGCGGATCTCGACCGCACCGAACGCCTCGACGTTCCCGCAGCTGGCGCGAGTGCTGGTCAGCTACCGCGAACCTGGCACGGGCGGCGTCCTGGTGGGCTACGCGCCGACCCTCGCCGAGGCGCTGGACCAGGTCTTCGGTCCCGGCACCGGCCGGCTCGCCACACCACCCGGCGGCGGCCCAGGCGCGCCACTGCCGCCAGGTCAGCAGCCCGCGCCGCCGCCGGCAGCGCAACCGCCCGCGCAGGCGCCGCCGCCGGATCGCGCGAAGATCGCCGAACTCAACGCGCAGATCGACGAAATCCGGGCCGCCCTGGAACGTCTGCAGAAGCAGCTCAACGAACTCGAGCGCAACGGTCGCTGACGTTCGCGTCCTGGACCTGTCGACTGCGGCCCTACTCGGATTCGGCTGCGGCCGAGGCGCTTTCGACGGACGGGGCAGGCCGCGCGTCCGGCAGGTGGACGAGGATCAGGCCGACGCCTGCGATCAGGAAGTTCTGCAGCGCGGCCGACGACGCGTTCACGTCGTCATTGGCCCACATGCGGAACCACTCGCCGCCGACGGTCAGGAACCCGCCCGCGAACAGCATCACCGCCATGGTCCAGCCCAGGCTCGACAATTTCGCCGCCACCTCGAGTCCGGCTCGGATCCGGCGCGGCCGTCCGCTCAGCGCCCGCACCCACGCCGCTCCCGCGGCCAGCAGCACGAAGGCGATCAAGAATTCCCAGATCACCACCAGGATGTAGGCGACGAGCGCGACATTACCGTTGGTGATCGCGCGCCAGTCCGTTCCCGGATTGTGGATGGTCGCCTTCATCGACAGCACCGCCGCCACGCCGTTGCGGTTGGTGTCGGTGTCCACGCAGTTGGTGAACGCGACGAACAGGTAGTAGAAGCCGGTGATGGTGGCCAGTGTCGCCACCGCCATCCGACGGCTGCCCACCACATCGAGAACCTTTGCGCCGCTGCGCATCATCTGGCCTACCTCGGGTCGATGGCATGGATGTCCGGACTTGAAGGCGTCGACGATCGTATAGGCCGCCGAACGCGGTCTCTCCCCACAGCGGGGGAGCCGGATCGCGTCCGAGCCCGGAAACGCGGCGACTGCGCCACCGGGCACGGTGACGCAGTCGCATACTGCGGGCTCGAACGTCTCAGCGGGGGCGCGATCCCGCCGAGCTGTCCGTCTTACTGTGCGGTGGTCTGCCGCTTCGGCAGCTTCCATCCCGGCCGCGGGAAGTGGCAGGTGTAGCCGTCCGGGTAGCGCAGCAGGTAGTCCTGATGCTCCGGCTCGGCCTCCCAGAACTCGCTCGCCGGCGTCACCTCGGTGACCACCTTGCCGGGCCACAGGCCCGAGGCGTCCACGTCGGCGATGGTGTCCAGGGCGATCCGCTGCTGGTCGTCATCGAGATAGAAGATCGCCGAACGGTAACTGGTCCCGATGTCGTTGCCCTGACGGTCCTTCGTCGTCGGATCGTGGATCTGGAAGAAGAACTCCAGCAATTCCCGGTAGTCCGTCCGGGCCGGGTCGTAGACGATCTCCACGGCCTCCGCATGGCCCGGGTGGTTGCGGTACGTGGGATGGTCGTTGCGCCCACCGGTGTAGCCGACGCGCGTCGACACCACCCCCGGCTGCTTGCGGATCAAGTCCTGCATGCCCCAGAAGCATCCACCGGCCAGAATCGCCTTCCGCGTGTCGGTCACGCCTCCTCCTTCGCGAAGAGAGTCCTGTACTGCCCGTAGCCTTCCGCCTCGAGGTCGTCGAGGTGGATGAACCGCAGCGCTGTCGAATTGATGCAGTACCGCAAGCCGCCCGCCGCGCGGGGACCGTCGGTGAACACATGCCCGAGATGGCTGTCCCCGAACGCCGAACGCACCTCGGTCCGGACCATCAGATGACTGAAGTCCCGCTTCTCCACCACGTTCCCGGCTTCGAGCGGTTTGGTGAAACTCGGCCATCCCGTGCCACTGTCGAACTTGTCGACCGAGGCGAACAACGGTTCACCGGAGACCACGTCCACATAGATGCCCGGCTCGTGGTTGTCCCAGTACTCGCCCGTGAACGCCCGCTCGGTCCCGTTCTCCTGAGTGACGTGGTACTGCTCAGGGGACAAGGCGGCGACCGCCGCAGGATTCCGGTTGTACTCCCGTGCCACATGACCTCCTCATATCGGCCCCAGGTACAACCCGCGCGCCCGGCCGGAAAATCCCGGCGAGCCGGGCGTCACACCCCGCTGCGGCCGCCCGTGCCCGGCAGTTCGGTTCGCGGCTACGCCGTGGGGCTCACGGTGGCTTCCGCGGCTGCCGGAGCAGCGCTTTCCGGTGCCTTTCTCCGCGGCACCGTGAACACGGCGAACAGGCAGAAGATCGCGACGACGAAGCAGGCGAGGGTGTACCACAGATTTCCGATAGGGTCTCCTTCGCCGGTCACCCCGTCGACGGCTCCGAAGAAATCGGGCAACGCGGTCACCCAGAGGAAAGCCATCACGCACAGGTACACCGCGCTGCAAATACGGATGAAGTCGTTCCGATAGGGCACTGCGTCCGCCGCGTCGCGCCGTAGCCGTAGCCATTGGCCGCAGAGAACGACGACGGCGACAACGGTGACGACGACCAGTTCGGCGGCGTAGAGAATTCCGCGCACAGTCGTGCTACCCATGCCGAATACCGTCGCGGGAATGGGCAGCACGGCGGTGCCCAACGACGCGAGTACGCCGATGACGATCGTGCGCCCTACCAATTGCGGGCCGGAGAAGATTCGTCCCCGGTCGACGTGGCGGCCGACGAACAATTGGACGCAGAACGCGAGGGACATCGGCCACAAGGCGGCGAACACGACCACACTCGGGAGCGGCACGGAATCGAACATCGGCTGATTCATCGGGTTGTCGGTCGACCACTCCCACCAGCGCAACTGCGGGCCGAGATGGTCGAAGATCTCGTAGAACGCGTGGTGGACGAAACCCACGCACACGGATCCGACGAGAACCCCGTACTGCCGGAATACCCCGAGCATCCTGACGATCTCGAACGCCAGCGTGGCCATGAACGGGTAGATCGCGATGATGTAGAGCGGTAATCGACCCCAGAGAAATTCCACGGTGAACAGGTTGTGCGCGAACATCGTGTCGACGTGCGCGTCGATGCCGAACGCCGCGGGAAAGTACAGCGGTGGCTCGATGATGAACAGATACGCGGTCGCGCCGAACCAGAGCACCAGATTGGTGGGGTCGCCATGGCGGCGTAATCGCACGATCGCGTAGACGAGCGCGAGGATGGCGCCCAGGACGATGGTGAACTCGAGGACGGGCAGCGTCCAGTTCTCCAACGCGAACGGGTTTCGTATCTCGACCGGTCCGCCCGCCTCCTCGCATGAGAAGCCGAGCGCCGTGGCGAGCCGGTCGAAGGTGGGTGCGCAATGATCAGCCATCGGTCCGGCTCCTAGCGCGCGACCGCGTCGGCGGTGTACCAATGTGAGACGTCGTAGCCGGCTTCGTAACGCTCGAACCACACGTCGGCGAGCGCGGGCAGCTTCTCGTGATCCGGGTTGTGCTTGGGCAGCTGGCTGCGGATGATGCCCACGAGAGCCACGAGTTGCTCGCCGAGCGGGAGATGGTCGAACGCGCGCGGCATCGGGCCGTTGTCTTCCGCGTGCAGAAACGGCAACCATTTACGCAGCTTCTGCCCGCGCCGGTACGTCGCGAACATCGATAAGGCGTCGACCTTTCGTTCCTCCAAGGGGACATGCTTGTTGAAGCCTGCGCAGGCGACCCTGATGACCTTCATCACGTGACGGAAGATCGACGGCGCCATCCGCATGCGATACACGTCGCTTCCGACGACAGAATCGAAAATGATCAGCGCGGAACTGCGGTGTTCGACCTCCTCGACGAAGTGCCAGATGAACAATGACGCCACGCGGTCGTCTCCCGGCCGGAACAGGGTCGAGTCGTTGTCCAGCATCAGTTTGAACACCGGGGTGAAGGTCGCCTCCAGATCGGCGGTATAAGCGAGCCGGTATTCGACCGGAGTGTTCACGGTGAGGCGATCGAATTCCCCGATCACTTCGTTGAGCGTCTCTTGCAGCCCCGGATAGCGCCTGATCAAAGCGTTGGCGTGCTGGCGGTGCGCGGTGGAGTGCTGCCCCTCCTGGCGCACGAACGCGTCGGCTTCCTCGGCGACCTCCGGATCGGTGATCAGCGGCATGGCCTCGCGGATCATGTTGACGATCATCTTCTCGAAGCCGATCGCCAGGAAGGACACCGCGTTGGCCATGGACGAGAAGGCCGGGTTCTCTTCGTTCCACAGGAAGGGCACGTCGTAGTCCGCGAATGCGAAGCGCATCTTCCGGACTTGCAGATCGGTCACGTGGTTATACCTCGACTTTCGAAATGAACCGGTCCGGCGGCACCACTCGGATGCGCCGAGCCGTGGTGGAGCTGATCATACACACGACTGTCCGAGTGTATGATCAGAATCGACGCGTCGACCCGGGGCGCGATCGCCTTGTGATACGGTCGAGCCCTTGATCCGGATGGTCGGCAGGCGCTCCATCCAGCGGGTTCGCAAGCGACGGGCTTCGAGTCGAGGAAGCGGGCAGTGGCAGGAAGGCGCGGGTGGGGCGGGAGTCCGCCGAAGGACGACGAGGAAGCCTCTCGCCGCATCGTCGACGCCGCGGTCGATCTGATCGGGCGGACGGGTTCGGAGATCAGCATCGCCGACGTCGCCGAGTCGCTGGGGGTCATCCGGCAGACGGTCTACCGATACTTTCCCAGCGCCGACGCGCTGATGACGGCCGCGGCGATGGCGTCGGTCGACGGTTTCCTCGATCGGCTGACCCAGCAGGTCAGCGGTATCGAGGACGCCGTGGAAGCGATGACCGAGGGCGTGGTGTACACCTTGGCCGAGGTGCGCCGAACGCCGCATCTCGGCATCTTGTTGTCGAGCACATACTCGAACGTGCACCCGGAGAGCCTGACCTCAGAGGAGGCGCAGGCCTTCGGGATGACGATGATCAAACGCTTCGACGTCGACTGGGCGCGCTACGGGTACGACGACGAGTCGCTGCACGAACTCGTCGAGTACGTTCTGCGCACGATGCAGTCGTTCTTCATTTCCCCGGGCAATCCGCCGCGTGGAGAGGACGACCTGCGGCGCTATCTCCGACGGTGGATGGGGGCCGCGATCCTCGCCCAGATGAAGCCCTCGGCGAGCGTGTAGCCGGAGCGATCGTCGCAGAGTATCGCCGCGCGCACAGCGGCGGCAACGAACCGGGGCGTCTCGCGGTGGCCCCTTCCGGTGCCCGATGGGGACGTGGCGGTCAGCTGTTGTCGTCGAGGCGGACGTTGACGAAGACACGGCCGCGTTCATCGCGTCGCGCTACCGCGTGTCCGCGCCTATCCACGCCGTGCAAATGCAGCGTGATGGGTCCGCCCTCGCCCAGGAAGTTGCGCCACCAGGTCTTCTTGTCCGGCATAGCGACTCCGATGACGAGCCCGTCTCCCTTGCGCCAGTAGTTGACGGGTGTGCTGAATGTTCGCCCGGACCGACGGCCCACATAGGTGATCACCACGAATCCCTTGCCCAGCAGCCGCCCGAGCACCGGCGCGCCGAGTAAGGCGGCCACTCCGGCGTTCACCGCATGTACAGCGCGTCCCGCCACCGTCTTCGATCCCACGACTTCCTCCCGAACATCCGGCGAACACCGTCACCCTAATCGCTACCGCGAAGACGAGCTCGATCCAGGAGTGGGGAAGCGCACCATATTTCCGTTTTGCGACGCCCGGCTTCTGGTTGGAGGCAGGAATCGCCGATTGGTCGGCCCGCCCGGTGAGCGCGGCTCGATACTCGTGCACGACCGTCGTCACGACGGCCGGAGGCGAACGCACAGAAGGGAAACCGATGACAACCAGCCTGCCCGCATTCCCCGCGGCGAACGAGGATCTGCTGGACACCTGTATCCGGCTCCGGGAGATCGCGCCGGTGGTCGAGGTGGAATTCCCCGGCGGCGTACCCGCCTACCTCGCACTGACGCACGACGCGGTACGCGAGATCCTCGCCGGAGACAACAAGACATTCGCGCGGGATCCGAAGCATTGGCCCGCCCTGCACGACGGTTCGATTCCGGAGGACTGGCCGCTGCGCGCCGTCGTGCAGGGCGACCATCTGTCCACCAAGGACGGCGAGGACCACCGGCGCCTGCGCGGCCTGATCAGCAAGGCGTTCACGCCGAGCCGGGTACAGGCGCTGGAGCCGCGCGTGCAACAGATCATCGACAAGTTGCTGGACGAGGTGGTGGCCGCCGGTGACGGCGTCGATCTGGTCCCCACCTTCACCGAGGCGCTGCCCATGGCGGTGATCTGCGAGCTGTTCGGCGTGCCCGAACAGGAGCGGGATCGGCTGCGGCGCTGGACGGCTACCCTGCTGGCGCACACCACGCCGCCCGAAGAGGCGTTCGCGACCCAGAACTCGCTGATGACCTACCTGTACGAGCTGGCGGACCGGAAGCAGGCGGAGCCCGGCGACGACCTCACCACGGGCCTGGTGCAAGCGCGCGACCAGGACGACAAACTGACGGCCGACGAACTGGTCGCCGTTCTGTGGATCATGCTGGTGGCCGGCCACGAGACCACGGTGCACATGCTCGGACACGCCATCCTGGCGCTGGCGCGACACCCCGATCAGCTCGCCCTGGCCAAGGCGGAGGACCGCTGGGCCGATGTGGTGGAAGAGACTGTGCGCTACCGCCATTCGGTGATGATGACGAGCTGGCGGTTCACCCTGACGGAAGTCACCGTTGGCGGTGTGACCATCCCCAAGGGTAAGGCGGTCGGTGTCGCCTACCAAGCCTGCGGGATCGACCCGGCGGAGTACGGGGAGACCGCGAACGAGTTCGACATCACCCGGCGCCAGCGGGGCGGACATCTCGGGTTCGGCCACGGCCCGCGCTACTGCATCGGCGCCGGCCTGGCCCGTCTCGAGGGCAGGCTCGCGCTCGCCTCGCTCTATCGGCGGCTGCCGGACCTCGAGCTCGCCATCGACCCCGCCGAGATCCCGTACTCGCCGTCCTTCTTCACGGTCGGCCCGCTCTCGATCCCGATCAAACTGGGTGCCGACAAGAAGTGAGTCCTGCTCGACGCGGCGACCGGTCCGGCGGTCTACGGACTCGCACGGTGCCGCTTGCCGCGTCGCGCGCACATTCCGTCAGTGGACAGCGTGGTGAACGCATGCGCATAGCCCTCACCGACTGAGCGTTCTCCGCCATCACAGCAGTCGAGGGGCATGAGGACGGCGCTCGAAGTCAGCTCACCGCTTCCGGCGTGGGGGATGCGGTGTCGTATCTCTCCCGATTGGCGAGCACCTCGTCCATATGGCTCTCCGCCCACACCTTGACGCCGCGCATGATCTCGTGCAGCGAGAGCCCCAGGTCGGTCAGTTCGTAGGTGACCGTGACGGGGACCGTCGGTGTGACCGTGCGAGTCAGCAGCCCGTCACGCTCGAGGGAGCGCAGGGTCTGGGTGAGCATCTTCTGACTGACCCCGGCCAGCCGCTGCGACAGCTCGGAATAGCGCAGCGCTCGCGGCTGGCCGGCGCACTCCGCTTCGGCGTGCGGACCGTCGCTGCCCAGCGCGGCCAGCACCAGCGCCACCCATTTGCCGGAGATGCGGTCGAGCAGCTGACGGCTGGGGCACTGCGCGAAGAACGCGTCGTAGTCCAGCTTCTCCTGCGCCCGTCGCTGGGCTGCCGTCCTGGTCGGCATCGGCCTTTCCTTCCTACCGCGCGGTGGTATACGCACTTCGAAGTGCGTACTTCCTGTTGGAGAGTTACTCGCCCATTGTGGGGTAGCAGTACCCACAACTCCAGGAGGCAGCACATGTCCACCACATTTCGCGCCGCGGTCGTCCGGACGCCGGGCGGCCCGGACGCCATCGAGATCATCGACGTACCGGTCGTCGACCCGGGCCCGGGTCAGGTCCGGGTCGCGATCGCCGGGGCCACGGTCAACCCCGTCGACTTGGCGATCGTCGCCGGGGTGTTCCACGAACTCGGATTGATCGACCAGCCAGAGCACACCGGCCTGGGCTCGGACTTCGCGGGCACCGTCACCGCGGCCGGTCCGGATGTCGGGTTGCCGGTAGGCAGCCGCGTCGCGGGCTTGCTCGGCGGATTCGACCGCGACTTCGGCACCTACGCCGAACAATTGATCGTCTCGGCAAGCGACATCGTCGCGGTGCCCGATGGACTGGACCTGATCGCGGCGGCCACGGTGCCGCTGAACGGCTTGGCCGCGGCCCAGACGGTCGACCTGCTCGGCGACGGTGGCGGCCGGACCCTGCTGGTCACCGGGGCGGCGGGCGCGGTCGGCGGGTACGTCGCCGCGCTGGCCCAGGATCGCGGCTGGCGGGTCACCGGACTGGCCCGCGCCGAGGACGAGGAGTTCGTGCGCGGCCTCGGCGCCGACTTCACCGCGACGGCCGTGCCCGGCTGGGACGCCGTCGCCGACGGTGCGGCGCTCCAGGGGGAGGGGCTCGCCCTTGTTCGCGACGGCGGCCTCTTCGTCGGCGTGCGGCCGGGAATGGCGCCGGCCGCGCAACGCGACATCACCGTGCGTGCCGTAGAGACGCGGTTCGACGCCGCCCAGCTCACGCAGCTACTCCACGCCACCGTGACCGGCCGACTTCCAGCGCGGGTGCACGCCACGCTACCGCTCGAGCAAGCCGCCGCGGCGCACCGCGCGGTCGCGAAGGGCGGCGTGCGCGGGAAGTACGTGCTCCGGCCCTGAGCTTCGGTGCGTGGGATCGCTTCGCCGACGAGTTCGGGCACGGCGCCGGCGGTCGGTGCGCGTGCACTCGGTCGCCGGCCCCGCCGGAGGACGGACCGCAGCTCGCCGAGCGAGCGGGCGGTAATCCAATTCTGCAACGTTTCCGCTGGTCAACAGCCGATTGCGAACGGAGAACGCCTCGCCGATTCGTCAGACGATTCATTACTTGTCATGTCACGCTGCTGCGGTCCGCAGTTCCTCGGCAACTGGCAGGAAGGATCGATGACGCGTATGTCACAAGGAGTTTCGATCGTCGGGACCACCTCGGAACAGCTCGCACGCATCGCCCGGGAAGGGGCTTGGGACCCCCAAGGGCAGGTTCGGCCGGAAGCGGTGCAGTTCGCGTCGAACTTGGTGACCGCCGTGCGGGAGCGCAGTGGCGAGGGGCTGGTGCCCGGCGACGTGGCGGACCTGGTGAACCGGGCGCTGAACGTGGCCGTGCCGACGTTCCCGCGCATCGAAGTGTCCGGCGGGATCACATTGTCGGCGCACATGCTGCGGCAGACCACCACCCAGCCGTGCCCGCTGGTGGTCTTCCCGGCGGGGTGGACACCGTTCGGATGGCCGCTGTTCGAGTACGCCTACCTCACGCTCGCGGCGAAGGGCTACCACGTACTGGCCTACACGCCGCGGGGAATCGGGTTGTCCGCCCTCCCGGGCACGAACGTGCCCTGGTTCGGCACGTCCGAAGGCACCGTCGATGTCGCCGGTCCGAAGGACCGGACGGACGGCTCCACGGTGCTCACCTACGCGATAGACGCCCTCGCGCCCAGCCGCATCGCCTTCATGGGCGAATCCTACGGCTCGGGTATCAGCCAGCTCGTGGCCGCGGAGGACGAACGCGTCGATGTCGTCGTCGCCCTGAGCACCTGGGGCAATCTCGCGACCAGCATGTACGACAACGGCACCCGCCACGTGCGGGCCGTCGAGGCGCTGATCGGCTTGACCGGCGGCGCGCAAGAGGAGAAGTTCGACGCAGAGGCGCTGGAGATCCTGGCGAAGTTCGACGCCGGTGACGACATGGATCCGGTGGTCGATTGGGGCAACGACCGCGCCCCGGAGCGCTACGCCGGTTCCCGCGAGATTCCGACCTTCTTCTCCAACACCTGGCACGAAGGACTTTTCCCGGTGAACCAGGTGCTGGAGACCTTCGAGAAACTCCCGCGGCCGAAACGGCTGAACATGTGGATCGGCGACCACGCGGCGCCGGAAGGCCCCGGCCTGATCGCTCCGCCCGCGCACGGCGCAGGACCGAACGTGCCCTTGCTCGAGGCCTATGCCTGGCTCGATCACTATCTCAAGGACGAGGACAATGGCGTCGACAAGTGGCCGGAGATCAGCAACCAGGTCATGTTCACGTACGTGACCACTCCGGCTTCGGGCGACGGTCGGAACGTGATCGTCGAACCGGCGCGCCGCGAGGAGAAGGCCTCATGGGCCGACGTCACCACCGCCACCGAATCGCTGTCCCTGACCGACGTGCGCGAGGGCGGCGACGGCGCGCTGAGCCCCGACATCGCGTCCGGCTGGCAGCGTAGCTTCGTCGTGGGCGACGAACCCGAGGTCATCGCGATGGACAAGCTCATGCGGACCGGTCAGGAAGAGTGGGCCGGGAATCCCAAGATCTACCGCACCGACGAGATAGACCGCTCATATGCCCTGGTCTGGTCGACGGGACCGCTGCTGGCCGCCCGAGGCGGCGTCGCCCGGCAGATCCGTGGCGTGCCCCGGCTGGAACTGACCGTCGACAGCTCCGACGAGTCCGCGACGGTCGTGGCCTACCTGCTCGACGTGGACGAGGACGGCACGGCCAGAATCATTACGCACGAGCCCAAGACGATCGAGTCGGGACTGCCCGCCACTGTCGCCTGGGAGTTGCAAGGCGCCGCCTACGACGTGCCGGACGGTCACCGGCTGATGCTGGTCATCGACGGCATGGACCCGTTCTATTCCAGCGTCAACCGGGTCGGGTCGACCATCACGATCAGCGCACCGGATGACGCGCCCTGCTGTTTGGAGCTGCCACTCGGCTGACCGCCGCACGTGGCCCGGGCGGGTAGCGGACCCGGGCCACGCCTGGATCGACCCGACGTCGTCCGCGCGCCCTCGGCGGGGGTCAACGGGCGGCGACTCAGGCGGGCGCGGAGATGATGCGGTTGGCCTTGGCTTTGACCGCGTCGGGCAGGACGTGGTTGGCCAGGCCGAATGCCTTGGTGAGCAGCGAGGCGGCGAAAATCTGCTGGCGGCCGCCGAGCAGGGCATCGACGCCCTGGCGCGCGACGTCGGCGGGGTCGTCCTTGGGCAGTCGGCCGATGCGAGTGCCGAGCATCCCTGCGCGGCGGAAGAAGTCGGTGTCGGTCGGGCCGGGCAGTAGCGCGGTCACGGTGACATCGGTGTCGCGGAGCTCTTCGCGCAATGCTTTGGCGAACGACTGGATGAAGGATTTGGACGCGTTGTACACCGCCTGCCGGGCGCCCGGCATCGTGGCGGCGATGGACGAGGTGAACAGCAGCTTGCCGTCGTTGCGAGCGACCATGTCGCGCACGACGAGTTTGGCCAAGTGCACCGTCGAGCGCACGTCCAGATCGATGACGGCGAGTTCGTCGTCGAGGTCGGTCTCGGCGAAGGCGCCTCCGCGGCCGATGCCCGCGTTGAGCGCGACGGCGTCCGGCTTGCGGTCGTTCTCGGTGGCCGCGCGGTAGAGCTGCTCGACGCCGTCGGCGGTTCGCAAATCGACCTGCACCGGCCGCACCTCGTGCTGCGGGTGATGCAGCGAAGCGGCGGCGGTCTTGATGGCATCGTCCTCCGCGGCGATCACGACGTCGTAGCCGTGTTCGATGAACTGCCGGGCCAGTTCGAAGCCGATACCACTGGAGGCTCCGGTGACAAGTGCTAGTGGTTTGTCGGTCATGTGCTGCGGCTACCCACTTCAGCCGTCCCCATACCCGCTGGGTCGGCGGACCGCGGCCGCGGGCGGTGGACCGCTCGTCTCGGCGTGGGCGAGACCGGCTCGGTAATCTGCAGGAGTGTCCGCCGCGCCCGCCGACGCCGACGCACCGATCGCTCCGGTGCGAGACGGAGTGTTCTTCACACTTCCCGCCGCGTTGCCGCGTGGCCGCCACAATCTGGGGCGAGAGCAGGTGCTGGCGGCGCAACGGGAACGGCTGCTGGTGGCGGTGACCGAACTGCTGGCCGCGCGCGGTTACGCCGGCTTCGGCCCCACCGACGTCGCGAAGCGGGCCGGAGTCTCGCTGGCGGCTTTCTACGACGCGTTCGCCAACAAGGACGAGTGCGTCTTCGCGGGCTACGACCGTTTCATCCAGGTACTGCTGACCCAGCTCACCGGCGCGGAGGTGGTGGGCCGGGACCGGCGGTCCATCGTGGCGGAGGCGCTCGGCCAGTACCTCGGATCACTGCAGAACGACCTGGTGGTCGCGCGGGCTTACCAGGTGGAGATCGACGCGCTGGGTCCGGCCGCGCGGCGGCGCAGGCGGAAATCGATCCGGCTGTTCGCGGAGTACATCCGCGGTCTGGTGCGAAGCGCGACGGGGAATCGGCAGCCGCTGCTGTCCGTCACCGCTTACATGGCCGTCGTCTACGCCGTACGTCAGCTCACCGCCGACGCGCTCGACGAGTCGGACGAGCCGGATCTCACCGTACTGAGCGCCGACCTGGAGCCCTGGCTCACCGATCTGTTCCGCGAACGCTGATCCGGCGTGCGCGGTAGCGCGGCCGAGCTTGACATGACAGCCGCTGTCCCGCAGCATTGGCGTAAAGCTCGTTACTTCGATACCGCCCGCATCGGCGTGGCACGCCGCCGACCGTCCGATACCGCCGTCGTCGATCCTCGCGACGGATGCCTGTCGTCGAGAACCTCGAATGGCCGTAACAATCGCACTCTTCACCCGTGACCTGCGCGTCCACGACAATCCGGCCCTGCTGGCCGCCGTACGCGAGGGCGCGGCGGTGATTCCGCTCTACGTCGTCGACGACCGCATCGTCGGCAGCGCCCGACCGGCCGGGAACAAACTCCGCTTCCTCTCGGCCGCGCTGGCCGAACTCGACGCCGAACTCCGCTGCGCCGGAGGGCAACTGGTGGTTCGGCACGGAGACTACGTCGACGCGGTGGATCGGGTGGCCGCACAGGTACATGCCGACAGCGTCCACATCGCCGAGGACGCCACCTGGTCCAGCCGCTGCCGGCTCCGGGCGCTACGCGAACGGCTGGAGCGCCGCAGCTGCCTGCTGCACATCCATCCGGCCACCCTCACCGCCGTGGATCCCGCCGACTGCGTCCAGCACCGGCCGGACGACGAGGTTCCCGACTTCGCGACGTACTTCCGCCGCTGGCTGGCGGCGCCGAAGCGACGTCCGCTGGGCAAGCCCACGGAATTGATCGTCCCCCGCGTCGACAGTGATCCCGTGCCGAGATTCGACGAACTCGGCGACGCGCTCATCTCACCGCAGCTGGCGGTGGGAGGGGAGATCACGGGTCGTGCACTGTGGCGGGGCTGCACCGCCGACCGGCGGCAACCACGCGGCCGGTCGAATGGTGACCTCACCCGCGAGGGATGCGCGCGCCTGTCGCCGTACCTCTATTTCGGTTGCTTGTCCGCCGCCGAAATGGCGTACCACACCGACATGGCGACGACGGATGGACGCGCGTTCGTCCGCCAGCTCGCTCGGCGCGACTTCCATCTGCAATTCCTCGTCGCCCGGGCCGACATCGCGCGGTCCGGGGATCGTCCGGACGAGCGGCAGGCGCAGGACCCGGTCGTCGTCGGCGCCTGGCGCGACGGCCGCACCGGATATCCGATCGTCGACGCGGGCATGCGGCAACTGGCCGCGCAAGGATGGATGCCGGAGCGCGCCCGCGTGATCGCCGCCGGTTTCCTCACCACGACGCTGCGCGTGGACTGGCGGATCGGCGCGGAGCATTTCCGCCGGTGGCTGCTCGACGACGCCGCGAGCGACCGGTTGACCTGGCAGCAGGCAGGGCGTTTCGACCCCGCAGCCGTCGGCAGCGCCGAACGCTACGATCCGGACGGAGACTACGTGCGGCGCTGGATCCCGGAACTGGCTTCGCTGCCGGGTTCGGAGATCCATCGCCCGTGGCGCCACAGCGTGCCGACCTCGGTCTATCCCGCACCCATCACGGGCACCGTCAACGCCTGACCGACCGGTCGGGCGGTTTCGCCCGCGCACTGTCGGGTACCGCCGCGACGGACGTAGTTCGTCAGCCCGTCCCGAAAGTGCGAGGGAGATCAACTATGGCAACCACGATCGACTCGACCACCGACGCGATCGATTTCCTCATCCATCAGCACGACCGGATTCGGCAGTTGTTCATCGAGACCGCCGACACCTCCGATCCTGTGGAGCGCGAAAGCAAGTTCTTCGAGCTGCGCCGCCTGCTCGCGGTGCACGAGACCGCCGAAGAAGAGATCATCCATCCACGCGCCCGGCGTGAGCTCGGCGACGGCGGCGCCATCGTCGACGCACGGCTGGAGGAGGAGAACAAGGCCAAAAAGCAGCTCGCCGAGCTGGAGTCGCTGTCCATCAGCTCGATGGAATTCCAGGTCAAGCTGGCCAAACTGCGCGAAGCGGTGCTGGCGCACGCCGACCATGAGGAACGCGAGGAATTCAATCGGCTGCGCGCGGAACTCGACGACGAGACTCTGCAGCGGCTGCGCCGGACGGTCGAACTCGCCGAGACGATGGCGCCGACCCGGCCCCATCCAGGCGTGGAATCGGCAACCGCGAACGTCCTGGTCGGTCCGTTCGCCGCAATGATGGATCGCGCCAAGGACATGATCGGCAAGCCGAAGCAGTGATCCGGTCCGTGTCACGGACGCGAGCGGCGCGCGGCCCCCGAGGAGCCGCGCGCCGCGCCGTCAGTGCCTGAAGTGCCCTGCGGAGCCGGCGCAAGGCACGTCGAAGGTCAGTCCGGAATGTGCGACTCGTGCGTGAACGGCTTGGTGCCGCGGACCGCGGGCTCGCCTTCCGGGTTGGTCTCGGCGCCGTGATTCACGCGGTCATCGGAGCGGAGCCACTCGGTGACCGGGTTGTCGATGTAGCGCCATTCCGTGCCCGACGGCCACGGTCCCTGCCCTTCGTTCCACGGGCCGCGGGCACTCGCGGAGCCGTTGGACATGTTGAACGCCACGTTCTGGAACCGATCGTCGCCGGGCAGCGCACCGGGCGGGAAATTGACCGGCAATTCGTTCAGCGCCGCGGTGAACTGCTGGAAGTGCGCGATCTCGCGCGTCATCAGAAATGACAGCGTGTCCTGCACACCGGGATCGTCGGTGAACTGCTTGAGGTATTCGTAGACGATTTTGGCGCGTGACTCCGCAGCGAGATTGCTGCGCAAGTCGACCGAGGGCTCCCCGTTCGCGTCGACGTACGCACCCGACCACGGCACACCGGCGGAGTCCTTCACCACGGGCCCGCCGCCGCTCAGCGCGAAGTACATCGGATTCACCGCGACCTGATGGATCACCTCGTCACGTCCGCCGGGCGTCGCCACGACCGGCATCCAGTCGCACCGCTGGTTGGCCTGCTTCAAGTCGTCGTTGAGCCCGTCGAGGAGCATGGTGATCATGGCGCCGACGATCTCGAGGTGACTGAGCTCCTCGGTGGCGATGTCCATGAACAGGTCGTAGGTCTTCGGATGCTTGCCACGCAGCATGAACGCCTGATTGAAATACTGCATGGCGGCCTTCAATTCGCCGTTGGCGCCGCCGAATTGTTCTTGCAGCAGTGTTGCGAAGCGCGGATCAGGACGGTCCACGCGAACTTCGAATTGGAGATCCTTGTTGTGGGTGAACATCGCTCTCCTTACCAGTACGGTCGGCTGTGCGAGATGACTTCCGGTGCCTAACCCAGCGCAGGACGAGCAAGAGAGGTGTTGCTGTTTCGCTGGCGACGATACGGGTTTCGGCAGCCGGCCTTTCGCAACGACACGAGGTGCGGCAATCCGGGCGAGCGCTGTCGCTTACCGGTACGCACGGTGCCCGTCGTGCGGGCGCTGGCTCTGATGGGACGGACGTCCGGCCACCGCGGTGCGAGCGGGTGCGAGAGGCGGGCTGTGACCGGGCTGCCCCGCCCGCATGGCGGACACGAGTTCCGCGCAGATTTCGCTTGCGCCGAAGTGAGGCGCCCAGCCGAGTTCCCGGCGTGCCTTGGCCGAGTCGATCAGGCATGCACGGTCGGCGAGGGTCAGCCACGCCGGGTGCAGCGGCTGCAGCCCGGTGCGCCAGCCGACCCAAGCGGCGGCGTCGAGCGCGCGCCGGGGTGCGGGCAGGCGGAACCCGCCGAACATCGCCGCGAGCGCGTCCGCACCCAGGCAGGGTTCGGCGGCGAGATTGAACGCTCCCGCCGCACGACGCTGCACTATCCGCCGGATCGCCGCAGCCACATCCGAGCTGTGCACCAGTTGCAGCCGGAAGTCGCGCCAGAGGGGCACGGGGGACAGGCGCGTGCCGATCAGCCGCCGCGGCAACCAGGGCGGCAGGATCCAGTCAGCCAGTTCCGCGGCGGCCTCGGCCTGCGCGATCCCGCACGGACGGAGGCGCGCGGTGCGGATCTCGGGATGACGAGCCTCGAAGCGATCCAGCTGCGTCTCCAGCGCCGCCTTGGACATGCTGTACGCGCTGCCGAGCACGCCGGACACCGGCCATTCTTCCGATACCCGCCGCCACCGCTCGGCCGGGGCATAGGCGGCGCAGGAGGACGCGGCGACGAGCTGGGGCACCGCTGCCTCCGCCACGGCACGCAGCACGTTCTCGGTGCCGATCAAGTTGGTTCTGCGCATCGGCGGATCACCCCGACGCGGATGGATCGCCCACGCGAGATGGACCACCACGTCGGCGCCGGTACATGCGGCGCGCAGTATCTCGGCGGAGTCGGTGGCACCGAGATCGCAGGGCACCCACCGGACGGCCGCATACGGTTCGAGTGCGCGATCGGGTGCCCGCCGGGCGATTCCGACGATCTCGCGATCGTCGCCGCGCAAGGCGCGCAACAGCGCCGTTCCCACATTGCCGCTGGCGCCGGTAATGACGACTTTCATCGGCCGTGCCGCCCGCTATCGCCTCGCGAAGTCGCCGACATGCGCCACCTCCTTACCCTCGCCCGGGTACCCCGTCGGTGGGAAAGGATGTCGCTGCGGCTCGCTGAGAGGCGTGGTGGTCGCCGACTTGGAGCCATGCGGCGCTGTCGGCGGGCAGGGCACCGTCCGGCAACGGCTCGCTGGACAGCAACACCCGCTCGTGCCGGGGCAGCGGGGTCGGCCCGGCCGAGATATTCACGACGCACACCAGGCCGGGCACGCGATGGAGTGCCAAGATCCCCGGCGCGCTGGGCAGCCAGGACCACGCGCCCTCGCCGAGCGCAGGGTGGTTGCGGCGCACACCGAGCGCTCGGTGATAGAGAGCGAGCATCGAGTCCGGTTCCCGCTTTTGGAGTTCGGCCGTCAGTGATACCCAGCGCTGTGGCTGCGGCAGCCAGGGCGGGGTGTCGCCGGGGCTGAACCCGAACGGCGGCCGGAATCCGCTCCATGGCAGCGGCACGCGGCACCCGTCGCGCCCGCGCGCGGTGCGGCCCGACCGCTCCCACGTCGGATCCTGCAGCACCTCTTCCGGAAGGTCCTCGAGCTCCTCCAAACCCAGTTCCTCGCCCTGATAGAGGTAGGCGCTGCCGGGAAGGGCGAGCATCAGGAGCAACGCCGCTCTGGCGCGCCGCCGCCCCAGCGCCACGTCGACGGGGCCGTGCGATTCGTGCTGCGAACCGCCGCCACGGGTGGACGCCCGGCCGTAGCGGGTCACATGCCTGGTGATGTCGTGGTTGGACAGCACCCAGGTGGGTGGCGCCCCGACCGCATCCAGCGCCCGGGTCGTGCAATCGACCACGGCACGGAGCGCGTCGGCGTGCCAGGAACAGCGCAGGAAGTCGAAGTTGAACGCGGTGTGCAGTTCGTCCGGACGCACGTAGCAGGCGAGGCGCTCGGGTTTGGCCACCCACGCTTCGGCGACGAAGACGCGATCCGGGCCGTAGGAGTCCGCGATCGCGCGCCAGCTCCGATAGATGTCGTGCACTTCGGGCCGGTCCCAATGGGGATGGTCGGTCCGATCCGGCGGCTCCAGCATGTCCTCGTGATCGGTCTGGATATCCGGTAGATCGGCATGCTTGACCAAGCCGTGCGCCACATCGATGCGGAAGCCGTCCACCCCGCGATCCAGCCAGAAACGCAGGATCGACTCGAACTCGGCGCGGACGTCCCGGTGCTGCCAATCGAGATCGGGCTGGTGGACGTCGAACAGGTGCAGATACCACTGACCGTCCGCCACGCGAGTCCATGCCGGGCCGCCGAACACGCTTCGCCAATTGTTGGGCGGGCCGCCGGATGATGTGCCGTCCCGGAACAGATAGCGGGCTCGCTCCGGCGAACCCGGCCCGGCCGCCAGCGCCTGCTGAAACCACAGGTGCTGATCGGAGGTGTGATTGGGGACCAGGTCCACGATGATGCGCATCCCGTGCGCGTGGACCTCGTCGATCAACTCCTGCGCGTCCGCGAGCGTGCCGAACCGGGGATCAATGTCGCGGTAGTCCGCGACGTCGTAGCCGCCATCCGCCATCGGCGAGGGATACCAGGGAGTTATCCATACGGCATCGACGCCGAGGTCACGAAGATAGGGCAGCCGAGACCGGATACCGGCGATATCGCCGAGGCCGTCCCCGTCGCCGTCGCCGAAGCTCCGGATGTAGATCTCGTAGATCACGGCGTCGCGCCACCAGGAAGCGTCAGTGGGCATCGTCGCGCCCTCCTCTCGGCTCGTTCCAGGCCGGGTACCCGGAATCGGAGGGCGTAACGTCGGCGAGGTCGCGCGTGGGCCGGCGGGCCACGGTGTGGTCCGTGCCGGGCCGGGTAGTCGCGGAACATGGGTACTACAGCTCCACTTCCGGAAGAACGAGCAGGCGCTCCGCGACGAGCCGTGGTGACCGGGGGAGACTCCGGGATCGGCGCGGCGATCGCCGTCGCGCTCGCCGCGGGCGGAACCGACGTCGGGCTGACGTTCCGCAGCGACCAGCGCGGCGCGCAGGAGACCGCCGCACAGGTACGCGAGCAGGGGAGGACCGCGGCCGTGCGCCGCTTGGATCTGACGAACCTGCCGTCCGCCGCGTCGGTCGTCGACGAACTCGCCGACGAACTCGGCGGCGTCGATGTGCTGGTGAACTGCGCCGGGACCGGGTCGGCGCAGAAGGTGATGGAGATGGACTTCGACACTTGGCGGCAGGTGCTGTCGGTCGATCTCGACGGCGCGTTCCTGTGCGCCCAGCGCGCTGCCGAACACATGATCGCCGCGGGCAACGGCGGCCGGATCATCAACATCACCAGCGTGCACGAGCACGCTCCGCGCGTCGGCGCCGCGCCCTACTGCGCGGCCAAGGCGGGTCTCGGCGCGCTGACGAAGGTGCTGGCGCTGGAACTCGCCGAACACGACATCACCGTGAATTCCGTGGCGCCCGGCGAGATCTCGACACCGATGACCGGCCAGGAAGACGTCGATCCCCGTGAGCAGTCCCGCCCCGGCGTTCCGCTGGGACGAACCGGTCACGCCAAGGAGGTCGCCGCCGTGGTGGCGTTCCTGGCTACGCCGGAGGCAGGCTATGTCACCGGCGCGTCCTACGTCGTCGACGGCGGCATGCTCCTGATGGGACCGCAGGCGAGCAGCCTGTTGACCGACGAGAAATGGCGCACGCCTTGACTCGCGCGGCTACCTTTCCGCTACTGGGCTGAGGCAGCTGGCAGGCGGATCGACGAACACGCACAGGGCCGGGCCACGGGTGGGACGGTAGTTGTCGGGGACTCCGCCCCCGGCGATGAGCTGCGTGTAGGTGCCGACGGCGTCGGTGGGGCGGCGGGTCAGCGTCGGGTCGGTGCGCACGTCCACGGTGTAGAGGCCGAAACGTGGTGTGTAGCTGCCCCATTCATAGTTGTCGGTGAGGCTCCAATAGTTGTAGCCCATGATGTTCATGCCGTCGGCCTTGGCGCGCTGGATCCAATAGACGGTGTCGCGTAGATGATCGCTGCGGGTGTAGCCGTCGGCGCGCGGACGGCCGTTCTCGGTCGGCATCCCGTTCTCGACAACGTACAGCGGTTTGCCCGGCAAGCGGCGCGAATAGTATTGCAGCGCATAGTAGATGCCCTCGGTGCGCAACGGCAGATCCCAGATCTGCGGTCCGGGCAGGTTGGGCATGGCCGAACCACTGGCCCGCACGATGGACTCGATCAGCGACTGCGCCGGGTCGTAGGCGAAGTAGTAGTCGACGCCGACGTAGTCGAGCCGATCGGCGATGCGGTCGATCAACGGGCCGTTGACCTGCGCCTCGGATCCGGCGACGTAGCCGACATTGCTGGTCACCTGCGCGCCGGGCTGCCTCTGGTGGATGTAGTCGTAGGCGGCGTTGTGCACCTGAGCGACCCGCTCCAGCATCTCTCCGGCGTCCGCGGCGCCCCGGCGGACCTCGTGCATGATGTAGGCGACGGGCTCGTTCACCGTCACCCACAAGGGATTGCGCGAGGCGTACCGGTCGACCACGGCGCGCATATTGGCCAGCCAGTCGTCGACCATGCGCGGATTGCGCCAGCCCCCTCGATCGACCGCCCAGCCGGGGTACACCCAGTGGTCGAGGGTGATCATGGGGCGCATCCCGGCCTGCTCGACGCTCGCGATGACCGCGTCGTAGAAACGGAACGCGCCCTCGTCCCAGACTCCCGGCGCGGGTTGCACTCGGGCCCATTCGATCCCGATCCGGAACACCCGCGCCCCGAGGTCCGCCGCGAGTTGGATGTCCGACGCGTATCGGCCGTAGAAGTCGACCGAATCGCCCAGACCGTCGTAGCCGGGAGTCGCGCCGACGTACCGTGTCCAATTGCTGTCCGGCGTATGGCCTTCGGACTGGAACCCGGAGGTCGAGACCCCCCAGAGGAAGTCCCCGCCCAGCGCCGGTAGGCCTGCGACCGGCTGAACCGGCGGAGTGGCCGGGGAATGCGTGGTGAGCAGCAGCGTGGACGCCGCGCCGGCGAGCGCGACCAGGACGTACCGACGGAACCGAGATCGCATTGGCCCAGACTAACCGCGGCGGTCCGCCGATTGTCGGAATCCGCGTATCAGCGCGATTCGAAAACGTGCCCCTCCGCTGCTATTGCATGGCGAAGCGCAACAGCGCCTGCATGTCACCCTGCTTGATCTTGCCTTGGCGGTTGAGCACTTCCAGCTGCCACTGGTCGCCGTTGCGGAACGCGCGCGCCACCGCGTTGGCGTTGTCGGTACCGAGCAGCGAGGGCCAGATATCCGCGACTTGCTGGCTGCTGCCGCCGGTGGCGTCGTAGATCTTGAAGGAGATGTTGTTCGCCTTCTCGAAGGAACTGCCCTTCTTGAAGGCGGCGGCGACGAAGATGATGGCGTCGATCGCGGTGGGGACGTCGGCGAAGGTGACGTGGATGGTCTCGTCGTCCCCGGCGGCGGCGCCGGTCTGCTCGTCCCCGGTGTGCGCCACCGAGCCGTTGCCCAACGGGTCGAGCGAATCGAGTCCCGCGAAGCGCACCGGCTCGCTGCCCTGCATGAGGACGGCGATCAGATCGAGGTCCACACCGCGTTTGCGGCGTGCCCAGCCGAGTGCGCCGCCGCTCGTGCCGGAGGACGGGTCCCAGCTGACTCCCACACTCAATTTCGCGATCCCCGCGAGGTCTGCGGCACCGTCTTCTTTCCTGAGCGTAATCACGACATCAGGATACTGATGACGGCCTCCCGCGCCCGGCGAGCGAATCCGTCGGCCCGACAGTCCCGTCCGGTCGCGTGTCACCGTGGTCATCGCCGGTACGGTCACCGATCCCGGCGTCGTGCCCACCAGGCATTGATCAAACCGGTTGCGCCGACTCGGGCCCGCCTCCGGTTCGGCACGGTGGCGCGATGGTCGAAGACCGCGAAATCGCTGTTCTCGATACGGTTCAGGATTTCCGAGTAGAGCGTCGCCGCCGTCGTGACGCACGCGCGCGAACGACGGTGCAGCAGGGCGATTCCGGCGCGCGCGAAGCGGTAGATGTCGCGGGTGAGCGCATGCTGCGCGGCCAGGGCCTCGCGGACCCTTGGCTCGGTACGTTGCCGCGCCAGACACCAGTGCAGCAGGTCGCGGTCGACTCCGAACGCGGCCAGTTCGTCGGCGGGGAGATACACCCGGTCGCGCAACAGGTCTTCGCCGACATCCCGCAGGAAATTGGTGAGTTGGAAGGCCTTGCCGAGAGCGGCGGCATAAGGCGCTGCCTCGTCGGCGCAGGTGGCCCCCAGGATGGGGAGCAACTGCAATCCGATCACCTCGGCCGAACCATAGATATAGGTGTCCAGTGCGGCGCGGTCGGGATAGTCGGTGACGGTCAGATCCATCCGCATCGAGGCCAGGAAAGCATCGAACAGAGCCTGGGGAATGCGATAGCGCTCGGCGGTGTCGAGAACCGCGGGGAGAACGCCGTCGGCACTGGTGTCGCGGTTCCGGAGATGTCCTGCGAGGGCGTCCAATTGACGGGCCCTGTCGGCGGGCTCGCGATGCGGTTCGAAATCATCGAGGATGTCGTCGGCTCGGCGCGCGAACCCGTACAACGCGTGTACGGCGGGGCGTTGGTCGGGTGCCAGCAGTCGCGTCGCCAGGAAGAAGGTCTTTCCGTGGCGTGCGTTGAGCTTCCGGCAGTACCGGTAGGACCGCTGCAATTCCGGGTCGCCGGGTCGGGTGGTGTCGAGGTCGGTACGGGTCATCTCGATTCCGATCACTGTCATCGATCGATGCGGCTGGTGGTGAGCGCGGCTCGCACGGGGACGGCGCGGCGGCGCGGGGCAGGCCGGAGGCCGGTGACACGGTCCGCGGCCAGACGGCCGGAGATCAGCACCGGCGGTATGCCCACACCCGGCACGGTCGAGCCACCGGCCAACACGACGTTGTCGATGCCGCGGATCATGTTGGCGGGCCGGAACGGGCCGGTTTGGGTGAAGGTGTGTGCGAGCGCGAACGGACTTCCGGCGAGCATGCCGCGGCGCGCCCAGTCGGCCGGGGTGTCCACGCGCAGCAACTCGACATCGCCGAACCGCGAACCGAGGCGATCCTGGGCAATGTCGAGCATCTGCTCGGCGTAGCCCGCTCCCGCGCGCTCCCAATCGATCCGGCCCCGTTCGAGGTTCGGCGCCGGCGCGAGAACATACAACAGGTCCCGTCCCGCCGGAGCCAACGACGGATCGGTCGCCGTGGGACGGGTGACCAGCAGCGAAGGATCGCGCATCACCTGCCCGCGGACGATGACATCCCCGAACGACTCCGCCCAGGCGGCCCCGAACAGCAGACTGTGGTGCGCCGACCCGGTCTCGGGCGCGCACCCGAAATGGGCGATCACCGCCGACGGGGCGGAGGTCAGCGGAACCGGACGCCGCGGTGTGCGCGCGAGCAGGCGGTACGCCTCGTGCAGTTCCGTCGTCAGCACCACGGCGTCGCAGGGGATTCGCTCGCCGTCCGCGGTGCGCACACCGGTGATCCGCGAGCCCGTGCGCTCCAGGGCGGTCACCGCGGTGTCGTAGCGGAATCGGACCCCCGCTTCGGTCGCGGCGGCAGCCAGCGCATCCGGAAGCGCCCGCATGCCACCCTGCGGAAAGAACACGCCGCCGACGGTGTCCATGTAGGCGATGACGGCGTAGGCGGCCAGCGCCCGGCTGGGGGCGACGCCCGCGTACAGCGACTGAAAGGTGAAGACGCGCCGCAGATCCGGATCGCGGATGTAACGTGCGACCGCGCGATCCCATCGGCCGAAACCGCCCAAGGCGATCAACCGCGCCAGCTCGGGAGTGACCATCGACAGCGGTGAGTCGAAATTCGCGGCGATGAAATGATCCATCTCCGCGCGGTACAGACGCGTCAGCCAACTCCGCAGACGGCGATAGCCGTCGGCCGCGTCGGCTCCTGCGAAGCGGCGGATCTCCTCTTCCATGCGCTCGGCGCCGGTGTGCACCTCCAGCGTCCGGCCTCCGGCGAAATGCGCCCGGTAGGCCGGTTCCACCGGCGTCAACCGCAAGTGGCCGGTGGCCTGCGCTCCGGCTGCCGCGAAGACGTCTTCGACGAGGTCGGGCATGGTCAGGACCGTGGGGCCGGTGTCGAGTCGGTAGCCCGCGAGATCAGCGTGTCCCGCGCGTCCACCCGGTACCGGATCGCGTTCGACGACGATCACCTCGCGGGACCGGCCGATCAAGTGCAAGGCGGCGGACAACCCCGCCAAGCCGGCCCCGACGATCACGACCCGGTCGGTAGCGCCTTCGATTCTGCGCATCGATGAAATCCTCCTGCCAGGCGACGCGTTCGGTGCAGGCGGCGGCCATGTACCCGAGGGCGGCGCGCATCGGCGCGGCGAAGAGCGTGGGAGCGAGTGCATCGCGTGCCCGGCCGACCCGCTCGGCGATCATCTCCTCGATCCGCGCGGGTGCACCGGACTCGGTGATCAGCGTCCGGGCCCTGGTGATCTCCGCGGCGCCGAGCCGAGGGCGGTGCAGCAGTTCCGACAATTCGGCCCGCGCAGGCGAAGTCGCCATCTCCCGGGCGAGGACTACCACGCTGGTCGCCGTGCGTGTCCCGAGATCGGTGTCGACGGGTTTTCCGGTCACGGCTTGCGACCCGAAGATCCCGAGAATGTCGTCGCGCAACTGGAACGCCTCACCGACGGCGGCACCGTAGCGGCCCAAGGCGTCCAGGACGGTCGCGTCGCATCCGGCCATCGCGGCGCCCATCTCCAACGGGCAGCGCACGGTGTAGTTCCCCGACTTGGCTTGTGCGATGGCCAGCACCGCGGCCAGGGGCGGCTCGGTGCGCGCGTCGTTGAGCAAGTCCGCGAACTGGCCCGTCGCGAGTTCCACCCGCATGCTGTCGTAGCCCGGCCACACCCGCGCGAGCGCGCGCTCGGCGATGCCGCTTTCGCGCAGCATCTGCTCGGCCCACACCAGGCACATGTCCGCGAGCAGCGTCGCGGCGGACTCGCCATATCGGACGGAGGAGCCGGGCGCGCCGGTGCCGCGGTGCACCGCGGCGAACCGGACATGGGCGGCCGGGGCCCCGCGCCGGGTCGCGGATTGGTCCATGACGTCGTCCTGCAGCAGCGCGAACGCGTGCAGCAGTTCCAGACCGGCCGCCGCGCGCAGCGCTGCCGGATCGTCCGGTGCCCCGCACAGCCAGCCGAGATACATGAACGTCGACCGCAAGCACTTTCCGCCCAGGGCGTATTGGCGCAGAACGTCTTGCGCGCCCAGGTGGCGAAGCGCGACGGGGCAAGCTCGCGGAAGGAAATCACCGATCTCGTCCAGCACTGCCCGCCGCACCGCATCTCGCCACAGCGGGAAGGAGGTCGCGGTACCGAGGACCGGAGGCGCGCCGCCGGAGTCGGCCACGGCTTCGGGCAACACGATGCTCATTCCCGATCCCTTCGTATGTCTCGTGTAACCACCCGCGCCTCCGCAATGGTTCGCATAAATGATGCACTATCGATGCGAGAAGCAACCCTGCCACGTTTGGAAGTCGCCCGCGAAGCCGAAGCCGCCGCTGCAAGTCGGCGGCGTGACACCGGTGACCGCGACCGTTGCACCGGGACCCGCGATGCCGATCGACAACCCGGGGCGCGCGCCGGTTGCCGTGACCGTAGCCCCGGGGCCGATGGCGATCGCGGCAGGGCCGGAAAGATCGGCCGAATCGGCGGTCGCTCGACCGCCGTTCTGCGCGATTGCGAGAGCGAGACTGGTCGGCTCGGCGTCGGCACTGGCTGCTCCATCGAAGCCGTAGGCGGCCGCGGCTCCGCCTGCGCCACTGTTCGCCGAGCACGACCCTCCCGCGCCGGTGTCCTGCGTCATCGAAGGACCCGGCGCGGGGCACTCCGCCGGGGCGGCGGTGGCAGTGGGTGCGGCGACCAGCACACCCAGCCAGGCCGCCCCGACGCCGGCCGTCAGTCCGAGTGATCGCCTGAGAGTGAGTCGGTCCATGACGTCCTCCGGTAGGAAGCTTGGGCTTATAGGGCTTCACGCTACGCCCTTATTGATGCAAAAGCGATGCATTCCGTCGAATTTCTGTAAGGAGCGGACGACGTGCTGATCCGGACGCCGCCGGGAAGCAGCTCGGCCTGCGATGTCATCGAAGCCCGGCCGAGGTCGACGCCCGGCATCTCGCGCCGTGCCCATCCGGGGCGGATGCGATTCGGCGATGGCTGACGACCAAGCCGCTCGATATACGGTCGGCGCGGTGGTGAGGCGACTCGGCATCGCGGTCGCCACCCTGCGCAGCTGGAATCAGCGCTACGCGATCGGACCGCCGCGAGACCGGCCAGGCGTGCACCGCCGCTATTCCGAAGCGGATATCGCGACTGTGCGGCGCATGATCGAACTCGTCAGGGCCGGTGCCGCGCCCGAGGGAGCCGCACGGCAAGCCCTCGCCGAAGCGCCGGACTCGGCAGCGGACCGCAGCGCCCTGCTTGGAGCGGTCGAACGACTGGAACCCGATGTCGCGCTGACCATCATCATGGCTCGCCTGGCGCGCGACGGGGTCGTCGCGACGTGGAACGAGCTATGCCGTCCGGCGTTCGCGACTCTCGTGACCGGGCAAACCGATGGGCGCGGCCTGGTCGAAGTGGAGCACCTGCTGTCCTGGTCGGTGATCGCGGGACTGCATCGGATGTTCCCGCCGGTCCGGCGTCCGGGATTCCAGCCACCGATCCTCTTGGCGTGTACCGCGGGGGAGGACCACGTGCTGGCTCTGGAAGTGCTGCGCGCCGCGCTGGCCGAGTGCGGCATCGTCGCGTTGCTGCTGGGCGCGGCGGTGCCGGACGCGGCGTTGACCGACGCCATGGCCCGCCATGACCGGTCCTGCGTGCTCATGCTCTGGTCCCAAGTGCCCGCGACCGCCCCGGCGGAGACGATCCGTGCCGTGTGGCGGGTCGCGGAACGCGTGCTGGTCGCCGGACCGGGGTGGTCCGCGGTCCGGTTGCCGCTCGAGGTGTCCTACGTCCGCACCTTGGAGGAGGCGCTCGGGATCTTGCGTGACCTCGGGCAGGGCACCAGCTGTCCGCTATCGATCCGAGCGGCCGCTGGTGACCGCCCGCATCGGAGCGCCCGCACCGCGACCGTGGCAGCGCGAGAGCCATCCGGTGCGGGCGGGCGAGCCACGACCGCGGCGGAACTCAGCTGCGAGCCGGGGCAGTTGTGGCCGATCGCACGTCCGGGAGACCGAGATTGTCGCGCAGAGTGGTGCCGGTGTATTCGGTGCGCAGCGCGCCGCGATCCTGCAACAGCGGAACCACCTTGTCGACGAATTCGTCCAGGCCCCACGGCACCAGGTGTGATCCGAGGATGAAACCGTCGGATCCGTCGTTCTGGACGAACGCGTCGATCTGCTCGGCGACCTGGGCCGGGGTCCCGACCAGGGGACCGCGCTCGAATTGGTCGATCACCACCTCGCGGAGGTTGAGCTTCTTCGCCTCGGCGACCTGCCGCAGACGTTCCACGGTGGCGAAGCGGTCCTGGTGGACGAAGGCGCGCCCCTGAATGATCGGCGCCGCATCGGGATCGGGGTCGATATCGGGCACCGGCCCTTCGGGATCGTAGCCGGACAGGTCGCGGTTCCAGATCTGCTCGAGCAGGATCAGCGCGGTCTGCCCGGTGACCTGCTCGTCGCGGATGGCATGGTGCTTCTCGATCGCCTCGGCCTCGGTGTCGCCTAGCACGAAACTCGCCGACGGAAGGATCTTGATGTCGTCGGCCGCACGTCCCGCCGCGACCGCGCGCGATTTGATGTCGCGGTAGAAATCCGCCGCCTCCGGTAGCTTGCCGTACGGGGAGAAGATCGCATCGGCGTTGGCGGCGGCGAAGGCCCGTCCCTGCGGTGACACCCCGGCCTGCAGGATCACCGGTCTGCCCTGCGGGCTGCGCGGCACGGTGAAACGGCCGGAGATGTCGAACTGGCTGCCGTGGAAGGCGAACGCCCCGGCGTCCGGACGGGCGAGGAACCGCCCGGCGTCCTTGTCGGCGACGATGTCGGCGGCGTCCCACGAATCCCACAGGGCTCGAACGGCCTCGAGGGTCTCCTCGGCGCGGACGTAGCGGTCGGCGGGATCGAGGAATCCGCCGCGCCGGAAGTTCTGTCCGGTGAAGGCGTCGAAGGAGGTCACGACGTTCCAGGCGGCGCGGCCGTCGGACAGGTGATCCAGGCTGGCGAGCTGGCGGGCCAGCTCGTAGGGCTCGTTGAAGGTGGCGTTGATCGTGCCCGCGAGCCCGAGATGCTCGGTGACCGCGGCGATCGAGGCCAGCACGGTGAAGGTGTCGGGACGGCCGATGATGTCCTGATCGAAGATCTTGCCCGCGCGCTCACGCAGGATGAGTCCTTCGGCGAGGAAGAAGAAGTCGAACTTGCCGCGTTCGGCGGTGCGCGCAGTGTGTTCGAAACTGCTGAAATCGATTTGACTGCCCGCGGCGGGATGCCACCAGGCGGTGTGATGATTGACGCCGCCGAGATAGGCGCCCAGGATGACTTGCTTACGGGGGGTGCTCATGGTGGCCTCGCTCAGGCGGTCGCGTAACGGTTGGGGACGTCGGTGGGCAGACCGAGCAGCGCGCGCAGCGGGCCGTCCGGATAGCCGGTGCGGAAGACGCCGCGGCTCTGCAGCGCGGGGATGAGCCGGTCGGCGACCGCTGCCAGGTCATCGACCGCGACACCGGGCCGCAGCCGGAACCCGTCGACACCCTGTTCGCTCCAGTCGGCGAGCAGGTCGGCCAGTTCGTCGGCGCTACCGGCGAAAATCGCTGCGTCGGTGTCGAACTCGGTACCCGCGACGCCGTTGAGCCGCGCGAGGCGCTGTGCACCCGCCTCCTCGTCGGTATCCAGGAAGACGGTGATGTCGGCATAGACCCGCAGCGGGTCGCCGATGCGTTCCACGCGAGCGGCGGCGGCCGCGACCTGTTCCAGGACGGGCCCGGGACCCGCCTCGCGGGTGGGTGTGACGAACACCAGGTCCGCGGCGCGTGCCGCGAATTCGTAGACCAGCGGACTGTGCGCGAGAGCCGCCACCACCGGCTGCCCTTGGGGTGGTCGCGGCGTGATCGACGGTCCGCGAACGCTGAAGAAGCGGCCCTCGAAGTCGATGTAGTGCAGTTTGTCGCGATCGATGAACCGGCGGGTGGCCACGTCGCGGATCTCCGCGTCGTCCTCCCAGCTGTCCCACAGTCGCCGCACGACCTCCACCGCGTCGGCGGCTTCGTCGAACAGATCGTGCACACGGCGGGGAAAGGCGCCCGACGCGACCGCTTCCGCGATCTCTGCCGGGGTGAGGTCGCGCACCGCGCGGCGGCCGAAATGGGCGGCTTCCTCCGCGGTGGCGGACACCCGCGCTTGCCAGCCCGCCCGGCCTCGCGAGGTGTAATCGAGCGTGGCGATCGACTTGGAGACGTGGAAGGGTTCGGTATGCGTCGTCGTCACGGTCGGGATGAGCCCGATATGCCGGGTGACCGGCGCGACCCGGGCGGCGATCAGATGCGCGTCGATCCGGGCCCGCACCCGGTCGACGACATCGTCGGACGGCGCGTGCCGCTCGCCGGGGATGCGCAGGCTGTCCTCGATGCTGACGAAATCGAGCAGTGCGCGCTCGGCGGTGGCGACCAGATCGGTCCAGTACCGCGGACCGAAGAACTCGGTCGGCCGGGAATTCGGCTCCCGCCATGCCGCCGGATGCCAGCCCGCCCCGTCGAGGGCGACGCCGAGATGCAGTGGGTTGGATGCCATCGTCTCCCGTTTCTCTCCATGCGCGAATGTCACGCCGTGCAACGCGCGAACCGGCTCTGCCGCGCTCCGCGACGGCCCGGGCGAGAATTGCGGGGTTCGGCCGATCAGTGGCGGGGTCGGCCGCAACGGTCGCCGGGGAACGTAAAAGCGGAGGCCACGTGTGGCAAGAAACGGGCATACGCGGCACGGCGTTCCACGACCAGCGGGAGTCAACGATTGAGATCAGCTCGAGCTATGGGAAATACCCGCGGTGACTCACTGCGGCGGACGCAGAAGGTATTCCCCGGCGAGCTGGACGGCCTCACGCTTGGTGTACCCGGGGTGGTCGGCGACGATGAAGTGGCGGCCGATCGCGAGCGCGAACGTGAGGGTGGCTCGTGCCTCGATTTCGTCGGGGTCGGTGATGAATGCCCCGAACATCCTGCGCAAGAACGCCATTCGCTCGTTGTCGATACGCCGCAGGCGCGTCGCGACGGACTCGTCGTGGCGAGCCCATGCCCGCACCGCCAGATCGATCCGGTGCAGGTCCTCGTCGAAGGTCAGCCGGCCTGCGCGGCGGATCCGGTCGGCGGCATCGCCGCCTTCCGCCTCGGCCTGCGCGAGGACTTCGGTCCAGCAGCGGCGTTCCCACTCGTCGAGCATTTCGGTGAGTAACGCGGGGCGGCCGTCGAAGTACCCGTAGAACCCGCCCTTCGTCACGCCCAACTCCGCGGCGAGCGTCTCGACGCGGACGGCGTCGGGACCGCCGCGGGCGAGGGCGGCCAGACCCGCCTCGATCCAGCGGGCTCGGGTGGTGCGGGGCACTGCGGGAATCGGGTCACCTCCATTGATCGTGCCGGTTCTATACGTTACCGTACAGATCAAGTGTACGGCACCGTATAAACGCTGGGCCGCAACGTGAGCTGCGGAAGTCGTCGCCATCGTCCACGCCGCCCACCGCAGGGTGGGACCGGCCGGAACAATGCCGGAGTAGGAAACGGAAGGTCACCATGAACAACGGAAAGCGATTGCTCCGCTGGGCCGCTGCGATCATGCTCGTGCTGGGAACGGGGCACCTGGCGCTCGTGACGCTCTTCTCCTGGGACGACGTCACCGGCTGGTTCGATCGCGGAATATGGGCAGCCGTCCCGCTCACGCCCGGCGACACCACGCAGACGACGCAGTCCCTGCAGAACGAGCTCACGTTCTGGGCCGGTCCGGGCAGCTTCGCCGTGCCGCTGATCCTGCTCGGCGCGCTGATCTGGCACCTCGCGGGGCGCGGGGTGGCCGTACCCGCGGGCGTCGGCTGGGGGCTCACGGCATGGTGTGTGCTGGGCGGCGTTCTTCTGGTGCCCTCCCCATACTTCGTCGGCGCTGTCGCCGGGGTTCTGGTCGTCGTAGCGGCCAGGAAGACTGCGGGTTCCGATCAGGGTGAGCCGACCGGTCGCGCCGGAATGGACGGAAATGGTCCACTCTCCGGGAGCGCGCAACCGAAAGGAAGAGACACCCACCGATGAGTCATGGCCCCTTCGATTCGACCTACGCGGCCGCGGCGGACCGATACGAGAAGGTCCCGTACCGCCGTACCGGCAACTCCGGCCTCGACCTGCCCGCCTTCTCGTTCGGCTTGTGGCAGAAGTTCGGCACCGACTACCCGTTCGCGACGCAGCGCGAGATCATCCTGCACGCCTTCGACCTCGGCATCACCCACTTCGACAACGCCGACCGCTACGGCCCGCCGCATCGTGCCGCCCAGAAGAACTTCGGCGCGGTGCTCGCCAAGGACCTCGCGCCCTATCGTGACGAGCTGATTCTCTCGACCAAGGCGGGCAACCCGATCGGCCCGAGCCCGTACCTCCGGGGCGGTTCCCGCAAGTCGATCCTCACCTCACTCGACCACAGCCTGCGCGATCTCGGCACCGACTACGTCGACATCTTCTACCATCACAGCCCGGACCCGAGCACACCGTTGGAGGAATCCGTCGGCGCGTTGGTCAGCGCGGTACAGCAGGGCAAGGCGCTCTACATCGGCCTGTCCAACTACGCGCCCGACCGCACCCACGAGGCCGCCGAACTGCTGCGGCAGGCGGGCGTCCCGCTGCTCATCCACCAGGCCCGCTATTCGATCTACGACCGCCGTCCGGAACGTGACGGCCTGCTGGACACCGCCGGCCAGGACGGCTTCGGCGTGATCGTCTACTCGCCCCTGGCGCAAGGCTTACTGACCGACAAGTACCTGGAGACCATCCCGGACGGTGCGCGGGCGCAGAACAGTGCATTCCTGTCGCCGGATGTCATCGACGAGACCTACCGGCAGCGAACCACCGCGCTGAACAAGATCGCCGAGGCCCGCGGGCAGTCCCTCGCGCAGTTGGCGTTGCAGTGGGTGCTGCGGCGACCCGAAGTCACCTCGGCGCTGATCGGCGCGAGCTCCACCGCGCAGCTCGACCACAATATCGCGGCGTTGCACTTCCCGGCGTTCACCGACGACGAACTCGCCCTCATCGACGAGCACGGGACCGGCCTGAAACTCTGACGCCACAGCGGGATTCGGGAGGGGCAGCGGCTTGCGCTGCCCATCTCAGCCTCGCAGCAGCGGCAGCAGCTGATCGCCTTGGCGCTCGATCGCGCCCAGGTCGTCCTTCCCGGACACGATGTTCACCCGCACCCGGCCGCCCGAGAGATGGTCGAGCGTCGCCGCGGCGGATGCGAAATTCGCCGGCCGCCAGTACCCCGGCCGGATCGCGATGAGCGGCTCGAAGGTCGTGGTCCTGGCGGCCACTGCCGTCGCGACGGTGAGGGTGTCGGGGCGGCCCCATCCGGTGCCGATCAGCGCGCCCTGCCATCCGTGCGCCTCGAGTGCCTTCGCCTGGGCGCTCAAGGTGTCCAGGCTGTTGTGATCGGCCGCGATGGTGTCGCCGCGATGTCCCGCCGTAACCTGATTCGGGATGTACCAGAGGAATTCGAGACTCATCGGGGGATTCCTGTTCGGTGGCGCGATCAACGGGCGAAGCTGGATGGACTGCGCTCGGTGAACGCGCTCGACCGACGGATCGACCAGCCTTCGGACACCCGAGATTATTAACCTCGAAAGGCGCCCCGACTCGTTGACAGCCGCCGGCTTTCAGCCGGTGCGACCGTGCCTGAACTGCGATGATCCGCTGCGATGAGACATAAATTCAGCGAGATTCCAGGTGCGCTTTCCGCGCTACCCGACCGGCACGATCGGCCTGCCGCCGCCCGGCCCCGGCGCGGGCGGCACCAGCGCGCCTGCGGGCGTATTGGTGTTGGGCGCCGACGCTTTCGGCGGAGGCGCCAGCACCTGCAACGGCAGAGCAGGCGGTGGCGCCGCGGGCCCGCCCCGAGTCTCGGGGACGGGCTTGTCGTTGCCGCATCCAGGAGCTGTCGCCGAGCCCTGGCTTTCGCCGCAGGCAGCTCCCGGACCAGCCGGAACGATCGGTTCGGCGGAGGCGGCGGCCGCGGCGATGATCAGCGAAACCGACACGCCGAGCGGTGCCATCCACAGCCGCCGGCGCCCCATATCGATCACAGCCATATCGGGTCACCGTAGACGGCGACGGAATTGTCGGCCGTAGCCGTGGAGATCGACACGATCGCGAACGACCGCAGGCTCACCGCGCCCGCGCACGCATCGATCTTGATCTGAATCTGATCGACGGAGATCGAACCGTGCGGCCCCGCAAGCGGTTTGGTGCCCATCGTGATGCTGGTGATGGTACCGGGCTTGATGGTCGTGGACATGCTGGGCAGAGCGAGCGCGCTGCCGCCGACCGCCAGGCCGGGCGAGGGGGCGACGGTCACCATGGCGTTCGGGCCGATTGCCCCGGACAAGCCCACGGTGAGGCCGTTGGAGACATCGGCCTGGCAGCCGATCTGGTAGCCCAGCTGCAGCGTTCCGGAGTTCACCGCCTCCCGTCCGTCGCCACTGATGTCGGCCGCCGCCGACAAGGTGACGAACCCCTCCCGAGTGAACGGCGTCGCGGCGAGATTGGGTACGCGTTGCAGATCTTCCGCGGTCTTGCTGATCCGCAACTCCCAACCGTCCTCGGTCTCGACGACGCGAGATTTGTCTGCCACCTGATCTGCGGTCGCGGGTGCGGCGGTGATGCCGAAAGCCGCGGTCGCGGCGATGCCGAGCATCGCCATCGTCGAGCCTCTCAATGAATTCCTTAGTCCTGTTAACAGTCGGACGTGATACTAAGTGACCCGGCACCGGACGAGGAACCCCCATCGCTGGGTGGCAACGAATTTCGCCGCTCGGGTCAGCGGTGGATATATCCGCGGGTGAGCGGTGCGTCATCCAGCCGCGGAGCGATGGACTCACCACCGAGAGCCTGCCGCAGGATCGCTTGTTCGTCCTGGATGACGTGCATCACCGCGTTGATGAGGGCCAGGTGGGTGAACGCCTGGGGGTAGTTGCCCCAATGCCGGCCGGTTCGCGGGTCGATCTCCTCGGCGTAGAGACCCAGGGGGCTGGCGTAGCCGAGAAGTTTCTCGCACAGTTGCTTCGCGCGCGTCTTCTCGCCGATCTCCGACAGCGCGGACACCAGCCAGAACGAGCAGATCGTGAAAGCGCCTTCTTCCCCGGCGCATCCGTCGTCGGTCTCATCGACGCGGTATCGCAGGACGAGGCCGTCTTCGGTCAGTTCGTCGGCGATCGCGAGCACGGTGTTGCGTACTCGCTCGTCGTCGGGTGGCAGGAAACGAACCAGGGGGATGAGCAGGGTCGAAGCGTCCAGCGACGTGCTGCCGTAGTACTGGGTGAACACCCCCCGGGAGTCGACGGCATGGGCGCAGATGTCGGCGTGGATCTCGTCGGCGGCCTTCTGCCAGCGCTGGGCGCGTTCCAGGTCCTGGTGGATGCGAGCCAGCCGGGCGCCGCGATCGGCGGCGACCCAGCACATGACCTTGCTCGAGGTGAAGTGCCGAGGCTCGCCGCGAACCTCCCAGATACCGTGGTCGGGTTCGCGCCAGTAGGTGAGGGCGCTCTTGACCGCACGGCCGAGCAGCGGCCAGGCCCGCGCATCGATTTGATCTTGATGTCGGCCGTAGAGGTACACCGCGTCCAGCGCCGCGCCCCACACGTCGTGCTGGCGTTGCCGGTATGCCTCGTTACCGATGCGCACCGGGCTCGCGTTGTCGTAGCCGCGCAGGTGCGGGAGGGTCTGCTCGGTGAGGTCGGTTTCGCCGCCGATGCCGTAGACGATCTGCATGTCCCGGGCTTCTTCGGTCAGATCGAGGATGTAGGAGAAGAAGTCGTTCGCCTCCCAGGTGAAGCCCAGGGTGTACAGGCCCCACAAGGCGAATGCCGAGTCGCGGATCCAGGAATAGCGATAATCCCAATTCCGCTCTCCGCCAGGGGTTTCCGGCAGGGACGTGGTGGCGGCCGCGGCGACGGCGCCGGTGGGGGCGAAGGTCAATCCTTTGAGCGTCAGCGCGCTGCGAGTGAGTTCCGCGGTCCACGGGTGGTCCGGGAATCGCCCACCGGCCAGCCAGTGCCGCCAGTGGTGGATCGTTCGCAGCAGCCGCTCCTCGGCCTCCTCGACGTCGCCGGGAGCGTCGCGACTTCCCCAGGCCAGCGCGCAGAAGCGCGTGTCACCGGTCTTCAGCAAGGTGCGGGCGACCGCGTGGGTGCCTTCCAAGCCCAGGCGCATGTCCGTGCTCAACGTCAGCTGGAGGTCGGTCCCGTCGGCGTCGGCCTGCGCGAGGTAGTAACTGCCGAGGTAGTTCCACCGGGCGCGATACCTGCCGTAGCCGAACGCCGGTTGGCAATCGAGCCCGAATTGGATCTGGCCGGTCTCGCAGTGCACCGTCCGCAGCAGGATGTGCTCGGCGTCGTAGTCCGTTGGCGTGCGCCGATGGGCGCTGCGGCCCGGTGTCTGGTGCCGCCACGGCCCGACCAGCAGCACGTCGCGCACCGTCGCCCATCCGTCGCCGCTGCGCCAGCTCGTCTCCATGACCATCGTGCCCGGGATGTAGCGGCGATCGGTGGGCACCATGAAATCGGCGGGAGCGAACCGGAACGAGCCGGCGGACCGATCGAGGATGGCCGCGAAGACACTCGGCGAGTCCATCCGCGGCAGGCACATCCACTCGATGGCCCCGCTGGGGGAGATCAGTGCGGTGACCTCGCAATCGGAGATGAACCCGTAGTCGTCGATGCGTGGAAACGCCGTGAGCCGCGGTGCGCGTTCGAACTCGGTCATGCGTTTCTCCCTCGTCTTCTCGGCGCGAATCCGGCCGGTCATCCACCGGCGCTTACCTGCTGCACCGCCTCTCTTGCCGGGAGACACCGCGAGCGGTATCGAGGCATGGGTGATGTGACGCTGCCCTCAGCCCATCACCTGCTGGGTCGGCTCGGCAAGCACTGCGCGCTAACGATGGTCGCCGGCCGGGCGCGCCTGCGGGCTGACCAGCCGACGAGCGGCCAGCACGGTGGCGGCCCGTCGTTCGGCGACGTTGTGGTGGTCGGTGCGGGTGGCGTGCATGGCTGCCGTGCGTGCGAGATCGGTCAGCATGACGATCAGGGTGATGGGCTGGAAATCCCCGGTAACCAGCCCCTGGTCTTGCCCCCGCCGAATCTCGGCCAGCTTTCCCGCGATGATCCGGCGGATGGCCTCTTCGGCGGCGGGTATGTGGGTCTGCTCGATCTCTGCCCAGGCCTGTAGCCGGGCGTTGTCGGGGTGCGCGACGTAGTGGTCGAAGAGCCGGCCCACATAACCGGGCAGGTCCGCGGCGTCGAGGGCGGTTTCGTCGGTCGTCTGGGTGACCCATTCCTCGGTGACCGCCGCGTACAGCTCGTCTTTACCCGCGAAGTACGCGTAGAGCCGGTCCTTGCTCGCCTTGGCGGCGTCGGCGATGCGATTGACGCGCGCTCCGGCGATGCCGTACTGGGCGAACTCCGCTTTGGCCGCGACGAGGATTCGTTCGCGGGTGGCCTGACCTGCTGCGCGCATGGCCGCATCCTATCTTGCCGAACCGTTTGGTTCGGATATACAGTTGCCGAACCAAATGGTTCTGGAATTGCACCGGGAACGAGGATGGCTATGGGCTCTGTGGGGACTGGCTGGCGGGATCTCGCCGCGCGGGAGAGCGGGGTGACGGCGGCCGAGTTGGATGCCTTGTGGACCGACCTGCCGGTGGCGCGCGCCGAGGACATCCTGGGCGAATGGAAGGGGGCGGCATTCCCGACCGGCCATCCGCTGCGCAAAGCGTTGTCGGCGAGCCGCTGGTACGGCAAGACCTTTCACAGTCTGCTGGACGCGAAGCCGTTGATCTGCCGCGCGGAGGACGGATCGCTGTTCTCCAACGTCGAGCTCGGTGGCGGTGGGGAAGCCACGCTGTGGAACATCGAATTCCGCGGTGAGGTGACCGCCACCATGGTCTACGACCGCCGCCCGGTCTTCGACCACTTCAAATGGCTCGACGAGAACACGCTGATGGGCATCATGAACGGCCGGCCCGAACTGGTGCTGGCCGATGGCGAGTACTTCTACTTCCTGCTCGAGCGGGCCTGAGCGATGGTCACCACCACCGCGGTGCTTTCGCGTGACCCGGCCGCGCCGTTCACCGTCGAAACCGTCGAGATCGACGACCCCCGCGACGACGAGATCCGCGTCCGCATCCAGGCCACCGGCATCTGCCACACCGACCTGGTCACCAGGGCGGCGGGTGCGACCGACCATCCGGTGCTGCTCGGGCACGAAGGCGCCGGAGTGGTGGAGGCCGTCGGCGCGGCGGTGACCGGTGTGCGCCCCGGCGACCGGGTTGTGCTGACCTTCCGGCACTGCGGCACGTGCCGCAACTGCCGAGCCGGACGGCCTGCGTATTGCGTGCGAGCGGCGAAACTCAATCAGTTCGGCGCCCGGGCGGACCGATCCGCTCGGGTCACCGTCGCGGGAACCCCGGTGCGGGATGGGTTCTTCGGCCAGTCCAGCTTCGCCGCGTACGCCTTGGCCACCGCCGACAACACCGTGGTCATCGACACCGAAGTCGATCCGGCCGTCCTCGCCCCGCTGGGCTGCGGGTTCCTCACCGGCGCCGGAGCGGTGCTCAATGTGCTGCGTCCGGACCGGGATGCTCGCGTCGTCGTCTACGGCGCGGGCGCGGTCGGAATGGCGGGCGTGCTGGCCGCGCTGGTGTGCGAGGTCGACGAACTGGTGGTGGTGGAACCGTCACCGGTGCGGCGGGCGCTCGCGCTGGAACTGGGAGCCACCGCCGCCCTGGATCCGGCAGCCGACGATGTCGTGCCCGCGATCCGAAAGCTGACCGACGGCGGGGCGAGTCATGCCCTCGACACCACCGGGTCGGCGCGGGTGCTCGCCACCGCGGCTGCCGGAGCGGCGATCGGCGGCACGGTGGTGGCGGTCGGGCTGGGTACCGGGGTCCCCGACATCGACCTGCGGGACATCGTGCTGGGCGGCAAAGCGATCCGCGGTTGCCTCGAAGGCGACGCGGTGCCCGCGACCTTCATCCCGCACCTGCTGGACCTGCACGCCGCCGGGCGGTTCCCCATCGACCGGCTCGTCACGACGTACCCGCATACCGACATCAACGCCGCGCTCGCGGACCAGCGTGCGGGCATGGTCGTCAAACCGGTTCTGACCTGGTGATCTGACCTGGTGAGGTGATCGCGCTTCCCCGCAACGGGAACAGATCGCTGTGCTGAGCAAACGAGGTGCAGGACGCCATCTCGACACCGACATCGGCGTATGGGCGGCCACGGCCCGGTGACCGAGGCCGGAAGAGGGAGGCACGGACACGGAGCGGCCGGTGTCTCCAGCGCACCGACCGACCCGTTCGACGCCAAGCCGAGCAGCAGGCGCCGCAACCCCCGGTCAGCGCAGGCGTGCGGCGATAGTGGTGGCGACGTCGATGGTTTTGGCGCATACGTCCCAGTCGACGCCCGTAGCTATCCCGGATACGGCGATTCCCAGGTAGAACGATCCTCCTGATGGTACGGACACGTGAACATCGCAGCTGCCGTTGCGGCCGTCCGGACGGGTGCTCGGCTCGAGCACGGCGCGGTGTCCCGCGACCGTGATCTCCCGCGCGAGCGGATCCCGCACCCGGCGCTGCCCGAGATCGCCGAGGCCGGTGGTCTGGGGCGCGAATCCGATGGTGAAGCCGCCGGACACCCCGGTCTGGATGGAAGACCAGGAGCAGCGGGGCAGCTGCTGCGGCGGCGTGGCCGCCTTGGCGTCGGGTTCGAGTACGTAGCGGGCGATATCGTCCGGGCCGAGCACGCTGCACGGATGATAGGTGAGGTCGGCCGGCGTCCACGGCTGCGGCGGCAACGGCGCGACCGACGACGTGGTGACGTCGCCCGGCGACCCGACCGGCGGACGGTCGTCGGTGTCGCACCCGACCACCGTCATCGTGGCCACCAGACCGCACATCACCCCGGACAACCATCGGCGTCGATCACGCCAAGAATTCGGCATCGGCAATCCTCCCTGCCCCGATCACACCAGGTTCGCGGCGAGCCGGCCACTCACGCGCTCTCCACGCGCGGCTCCGCTACGACGAGCACTTGGATCTGTACTACTTCGCCTGGTTGGCGGGGTGCAAAAGGGGGATATCCGCGAAAGGGCCGGATGCGTGTGAGACATGCGGCTGCCGAGAATGCGGAAAGGGGCTGGCATGGTGTCGAGCACGCTCGCCGCGCTCTACCAGGCGTCGGCTGAGGGGCCGCCCGGCCTGCTGCCCGCGCGCCAGCAGATGGCGTTCTCGCTGGGGTGGCACATCGTGCTCGCCTGTTTCGGGGTCGCTTTCCCCGCCATGATCTATGTGGTGCATCGCCGTGGCATCGTCCGCGACGACCGGACGGCCCTGGGATTGGCGAAGCGGTGGGCGACGGTTTCGGCGATCCTGTTCGCGATCGGCGCGGTCTCCGGGACGGTGCTGAGCTTCGAAATGGGCTTGCTGTGGCCGGGGCTGATGGGCCGCTACGGCGACGTGCTGGGTTTGCCGTTCGCCTTCGAAGGGCTTTCGTTCTTCATCGAAGCGATCTTCCTTGGCATCTATCTCTATGGCTGGGGTCGCATGGCCCCGCGCCTGCACCTCGCCATGCTCGTGCCGATGGGCGTCGCGGGGGTGATCGGCACCTTCTGCGTGGTCAGCGTCAACGCGTGGATGAACAACCCGACCGGCTTCCGCCTCGTCGACGGCGAGGTGACCGAGGTGAATCCGTGGCGAGCGATGTTCAACGACGGCGTCTACCTGCAGTTCGCGCATATGTGGGTCGGGGCGTTCATGGTCGTCGGATTCCTGGTGTCCGGGGTCTACGCGGCCGGTCTGCTGCGGGGACGTCGCGACGCACACCATCGGCTGGGGTTCACGGTCCCGTTCGTCTTCGCTACCGTCGCCGCGCTCGCGCAGCCCCTCATCGGACATGTCCTCGGAATGCGCGTGCACGACACGCAACCGTCGAAGCTGGCCGCGTTCGAACTCGCCCCCGCCGCGGAAGGGCCCGCCCCGCTGCGATTGGGCGGCGTCCTCGTCGACGGTGAGGTCAGGGGTGCGCTCGAGATTCCGCGCTTGGGTTCGATCATCGCCCGCAATTCCCTGACCGCCCCGGTCCCGGGTCTGGATGCCATACCTCCCGAGGATCGTCCGCCGGTCAACCTCACCCACCTCGCCTTTCAGAGCATGGTCGCCATCGGCACCCTGCTCGCGCTCATGGTGACCGTGTTCTGGCTGCTGCGCTGGCGGCGGCGCGACCTGCTGGCCGAACGCTGGTTCCTGGTCGCTGCGGTAGCCGCGGGGCCCTTGGCGATTCTCGCGCTGGAGTGCGGCTGGATCGCCACGGAAGTAGGCCGTCAGCCGTGGACGGTGTGGCAGGTGCTGCGCACCACCGACGCTGCCAGTACGAGCACCGGCCTCTGGTGGAGTTACGTCAGCGTGCTGCTGGTGTACGTCGGGATGACGGTGGGTGCGATCGTCGTCCTGCGTTCCATGGCCCGGCGCTGGCGCACCGGCGCCACGACCATCACCGCCCCTTACGGGCCGGGAGCGTCGCCGGTCGACCAAGCGCAGCGTGCCCGCAGCGTTGGAACGGGGTGACCGATGGATCTTTCCGACGTGGTCGCGACGGCGATGTTCACCGGGGTGGTGCTGTACGCGCTGTTCGCCGGCGCGGACTTCGGCTCCGGATTCTGGGACCTGACCGCGGGCGGGCCCCGGCGCGGCAGCCGCCTGCGCGTGCTCATCGACCACAGCATCGGACCGGTCTGGGAAGCCAATCACGTGTGGTTGATCTACATCCTGGTGTTCTTGTGGACCGCTTACCCGACGGCGTTCGCCGCGATCATGACCACTTTGTTCATCCCGATGAGTCTGGCCCTGCTCGGTATCGTGCTGCGCGGGGCGAACTTCGCGTTCCGTAAGTACTCCGCGACTCTGCGCCAGGCTCGCCTCTTCGGCGCCCTGTTCGCCGGCGCGTCGCTCATCACGCCGTTCTTCTTCGGCACCGCCGTCGGCGCGATCGCCTCCGGGCGGGTGCCCGCCGAGGGGTACGGCGACCGGGTGCGGTCGTGGCTGAATCCGACCTCGATCCTGGGCGGGACGCTGGCCGTCGGAACGTCCGCGTTCCTCGCCGGGGTCTTCCTCACCGCCGACGCCGCGCGTTCGGGCGACGACACCCTCGCCGGTTACCTGCGCTCCCGCACCCTGATCGTCGGTGGCGTGACCGGGGCGGTCGCGATCGCCGCGATCGCCCCGATCCGGCATGACGCACCGACCCTGGGATCCGGACTGCTCGGGCGCGCCTTGCCGCTGATCGCGCTCTCCGCCGCCGCCGGTGTGCTCACCCTGGTGCTGGTCTACCGTCGCCGATTCGCGTGGGCCCGCGTGCCCGCGACGGTCGCGGTCGCCGCGATCGTCATCGGGTGGGCGGTCGCGCAGACGCCGTGGATCCTGGTCGACGAGATGCTCATCGCGGATGCCGCGGGTGCCCGAGCGACTCTGGTCGGATTGCTCGCCGTGGTCGCGGTCGCCGCCGTCACGGTGCTCCCCGCGCTGACCTATCTGTTCTGGCTCACCCAGACCGACGCGTGGGTCCGCGACGAGCCCGCTCAGGTCCGATCTCCGGAGAAGGCGTAGCACCCTTGCCGGCGGTGAACCGTGTGACGGGAATCCCATGCGAGTACCGGAAGAACGGTTTGTTTACGGTCGCCCGTGGTACCCGGTGCACGTATCGGCCCGACAGCGCGGTCGTGCCGGTACGCAATCAGGGCCCACCGCTCGATGACCGGAGCGGGAGGTGCCTCTTCCGAGGGATTGACGGCGCAAAGGATTGCATCGTGATCGAGGACGCGAACGTGCCCAGCATCGACGACGACCGAGAGCGGATCATCTGGCCCGAGTCCAGCGCTTTGAGCGCATGGTGGGCGGATGTCATGGGCCACCGATTCCCCCGCGCGGAGACCACGACGCCGAGTTGACCCCATCCCGGCGCCCGGCGTCCCGTCGCGGCTGCCGTTCGTCGGTCGCGAGGTGTCGACCGGATCCCGGACATCCGAGCGCTACGCCGCATCTCTTCCGGTAGCGGCCGTTCGAATCATGCCGATGACCACCGAAGAGACGCGCTGGCGACGTCTCGTGGGGCCAGCCACGGCGGAGACCGCGCGGCGTTCCCGCGAGATGTCGCCGCGGTAGATGCCCACGGCAACCGCACCGTCCCGTCGGCAGATGGTTCGTCGTGCGGCCGTGCTACATGCCGGAGCCTTCGGGCGCCGGTGACCGGCGCAGCGCGAGTAGCCTGTCGACCAGCTCGATCGCCGTCAGCGTCGACGGTGCGGAGTCGGCGACGCGGATCTGGGCGGCGAGCCCGGCGGGGCAGCCGGGCCCCGGCCGGGAGGTTGTCGCGCATGCCGTACAGCCCTCGACGGCATCGGCGAGGTGGGCTTCGACATTGCGCGCGTCGAGCGCGGCGATCAAATCGAGCCCACTCAAGAAGTTGATCGGCATGTCGATGGTTTCCTCCGGCTCAATGTCCGATCGGGCGGCGAGTCGCCCACGATTGTCGCGGTCTTTTCCGCACCACGCAGCGCGACTCGCCTGAACGCCGGGTGGTGCGAGGCGGGCTGGCACCTGGCGGGGTGGCGATCCGTTGGGCGGCCGACGGCATTGTCGGCCTCCGACGTCATTGTCGGGTCGGATGTCCTGCGACGACTTTGTCGTACGGACGACGCGCAGCACGTGTTTATATAGGCTCCGCATCGGTAATGTAACAGATGGATATACCTTCGGGGAACCCGTCAGCGAACTTCTATTCGACGAGTTACGCGCCTGCCTGTGCCCGGTTTCGAGAGCATGGGAGCGCGGTGGGTAAATCATCAGCGACGCATCGCAACGGTATGGTCTCCACACTTGGTCCGGCGACGATCGTCGGCTTGTTCGGTGCGTTGTGCGCTCCGCTCAGGCGGGCGGCGTGCGCAGCAACCGAGCCCGCCGGGTGAGGGTTAGCCCGATGCCCTCGGCGGCCGCGCGGACGGAGGCCGCGTGGGCATCGGGATGGAACCGGTGGGACGGGCCCGCCACGCTGATCGCGGCCACCACTCGGTCGCCCTCACGAACCGGGGCGGCCACGCACACGAGGCCGGGAGTCGATTCCTCGAATTCGAAGGCCACGCCGTCGGCCGCGATGCGATCGAGCTGCTGGCGCAGCGTGCCCGGCAGGACCATAGTCCGCGGGGTGTAGCGACGAAGCGGTCCGGCCAGCACTTTTTCGCGAAGTGCCGGATCGGCGTTGGCCAGCAGCACCTTGCCGATGGCCGTGCAGTGCACCGGCATGCGCCCCCCGATCCGCGACGGAGCGCTGGCCTGCCTGCGCCCGCCGATCTTGGTCAGATATACGACCTCCATGCCGTCGAGAACGCCCAGATGCGTGGTCTCGTGCATGCGGGCGTTCAGCTCCTCGAGGAACGGAATGGCCACCTCCAGCAGACTCCGCTCGACCGACGCGCGCATACCCAGCTCGAACAGATAGCCGCCGAGCCGATACCCGGCATCGGTGCGGTCCAGCAGCCGCACCGTCACCATATCGGCGAGCACGCGGTGCAAGGTGCCCTTCGGAATGCGGGTCCGTCGCGCGAGTTCGGCGAGACTCAAGGCCGTGTCGTCGATGGCGAACGCCTCGAGCACCGCCATGATCTTGCCCAGCACGGTCGTACCGTCGACCGCACGGCCTGCGAACGCGGATGACACCGTAGACCTCCGAACCTTTTCGGCACCCCGGGTCACTCTACCGGTGCGGCGTTCGGCTCAGTGGAACGCATTGCTGGCGGCGCGGTCGCGGCCGCGGCGACAGTGAGACCACTGTTTCGCCCTCCTCACCAGAATCCGGGACTGCCGATGCCAACACCTCCAGACCTCGACCGACGCTCCGCGACCGCGGACACGGCCACGCTCGCGGCCGGCCGGCTCAGCGCCGCTGCCCGCTCCGGCACCCCGTGCGCACCGGTACGCGACTTGATCGGCGCCGACGACATAGCCGCCGCGTACGCGGTGCAAGAGCTGCTCACCGCCGAGCGCATCGCGGCGGGCGCCGAAGTCGTCGGACGCAAGATCGGCTTGACCTCCCCGGCGGTACAGCGACAGCTCGGCGTCGACCAACCCGACTTCGGCGTGCTGTTCGATGACATGCGCTACCGGCAGGCCACGCCCGTGCCGCTGAGCCGGTTGCTGCAACCGAAGGTCGAAGCGGAGATCGCGTTCGCGCTCGCGGCGGACCTGGTCGACGGCCCACTCGACGCGGAGCAGGTGCGCAGCGCGGTCGACTATGCGGTTGCCGCACTGGAGATCGTCGACAGCCGCATCGCCGGCTGGGACATCACGTTCGGCGACACCGTCGCCGACAACGCCTCGAGCGGCCTTTTCGTTCTCGGCACCGATCGCCGCACCCTCGATTCCTTCGAGCCCGTCGCGGCACAGATGCGGATGGCGATCGACGGTGCCGAGGTGTCGACCGGAACCGGCGCCGCCTGCCTCGGCGATCCGCTGCACGCGCTGGCCTGGCTGGCCCGCACCACGCGGGAGTTCGGCCGTCCCCTGCGGGCTGGTCAGGTCGTTCTCTCGGGAGCGCTCGGACCGATGGCCGCCATCGAAGGCCCCGCAACCGTCACCGCGGACATCACCGGGCTCGGCTCGGTGACCGCCACCTTCATCCAGGAGTGAACCATGAACGACAGCCCCGCCAAGCTCGAAGTCGCGGTGATCGGATCGGGCAACATCGGCACCGATCTGATGATCAAGGTGATCCGGCACTCGGAGGTGCTGAAGATGGGCGCCATGGTCGGTATCGACCCCGGATCCGACGGCCTCGCCCGCGCGCGCAGGCTCGGGGTCCCGACCACGGCCGACGGCGTCGAGGGACTGCTGAAGCTGCCGAACTTCGACGACATCGAGCTGATCTTCGACGCGACTTCCGCCAAAGCCCACGCCGCGCACGCCGCGGTGCTCGAACCGCTCGGCAAACGCCTGATCGATCTGACGCCCGCCGCGCTCGGCCCGTTCGTCGTACCGGCGGTGAACCTCGACGAACATCGTCATGCGCCCAACGTCAACATGGTGACCTGTGGTGGGCAGGCCACCATTCCGATCGTCGCCGCCATCTCCCGCGTCACACCGGTCGCTTACGCCGAGATCGTCGCGTCCATCGCCTCGAAATCCGCCGGACCGGGTACGCGCGCCAATATCGACGAGTTCACCGAGACCACCGCGCACGCGATCGAATCGGTCGGCGGCGCCCGGCGCGGCAAAGCCATCATCATTCTCAATCCGGCCGACCCCCCGCTGATCATGCGCGATACGGTGCTGTGCCTGGTCACGGCCCCCGATCCCGCTGAGCGAGAGGCGATTCGGGAATCGGTCGAACGGATGGTCTCGGAGGTGGCCGCGTACGTGCCCGGCTACCGTCTCAAGCAGCAGGTGCAGATCACGCCCGTCCCGCAGGACCAACCGGTGCACACGCTGCTCGGCCCGGACGCGGCGGCCTCGCCCACCCACCAGGTGACGGTCTTCCTCGAAGTCGAAGGAGCCGCCCACTACCTCCCGGCCTACGCGGGCAATCTCGACATCATGACCTCGGCGGCCGTGCGCTACGCCGAATCCATCGCCGACACGATCGCCGCACCGGCAGAACAGGGAGCGCTCCGATGACCACCCAGCTGTTCATCCAAGACGTCACACTCCGCGACGGCATGCACGCGGTGCGCCACCGCATCACTCCCGACGACGTCGGGCGGATCGTGGCCGCGCTCGACGCGGCGGGGGTCGACGGCATCGAGGTCGCCCACGGCGACGGCCTCGCCGGAGGTAGCTTGAACTACGGCCCGGGGAGCAACACCGATTGGGAGTGGATCGAAGCCGCCGCCGCGAATCTCACGCACGCCAGGTTGACCTCCCTGCTGTTGCCCGGCATCGGCACCATCGAAGAACTGAAGCACGCCTACCGGCTGGGCGTCCGGTCGGTGCGGGTGGCCACGCACTGCACCGAAGCCGATGTGTCCGCCCAGCACATCGCCACCGCGCGGGAACTCGGCATGGACGTCTCCGGGTTCCTGATGATGTCGCACATGGCCGAACCAGCTCGCCTGGCCGAGCAAGCGAAACTGATGGAATCCTATGGGGCGCAGTGCGTCTACGTCACCGACTCGGGCGGCCGGTTGACCATGAACGGCGTCCGTGACCGGGTCCGTGCCTACCGTCAGGTGCTCGATCCGGGCACCGAGATCGGCATCCACGCGCACGAGAACTTGTCGTTGTCGGTGGCCAATTCCGTTGTGGCCGTGGAGGAAGGTGTCACCCGGGTGGACGCCTCGCTCGCCGGGCACGGGGCCGGTGCGGGCAACTGCCCGATCGAACCGTTCGTCGCCGTCGCCGACCTGTACGGCTGGAAGCACAACTGCGATCTGTTCGCTCTGCAAGACGCCGCCGACGACCTGGTGCGGCCATTGCAGGATCGCCCGGTGCGCGTCGACCGGGAAACCCTGACTCTCGGGTACGCCGGGGTCTACTCGTCCTTCCTGCGGCATGCCGAAACCGCCTCGCGGCGCTACGGAATCGACGTGCGCACGATCCTGCTCGAGGTGGGACGCCGCGGGCTGGTCGGCGGGCAAGAAGACCTCATCGTGGACATCGCCCTGGATTTGGTCGCCGCGTCCGGCAGCTCCGCGGACTGACCGCGTCGACATCTCCGATGGTGGTGGTCGTCGTCACCGAGCCGAGGCCCTCCCATGATTGCGTTGCACGCGTGCGAGACTCGGGGACGATGCTCACCTACTTTCAAGCGACTGTCATCGGTGCGGTGCAGGGTGTCACCGAACTGTTCCCGATCTCCAGCCTCGGCCACTCCGTGCTGGTCGCGGCGTGGCTGGGCGGCGATTGGGAGAAGCTGACCGGCGAGGGCGAGTCCGGCACACCGTATCTGGCGTTCGTGGTGGCGCTGCACGTGGCGACCGCGGTGGCGCTGCTCGGCTACTACTGGCGCGACTGGTGCGCGATCGTCGCGGGTCTGTTCACCACGCTGCGCACCGGGCGGCTCGACACCATTCCGCAGCGGCTGGCGTGGCTGATCGTCATCGCCACCGTTCCCGTCGGCGTCCTCGGCTTTCTGCTGGAACATCCGCTGCACGCCTTGTTCGGGACGCCCGTCTACGCCGCCTTCTTCCTGGCGCTCAACGGTGTCGTGCTGATCATCGGCGAGGGATTGCGCCGTCGGAACGAGCCGTCCCTGGCCGAATACGGCCGACGGTTCGCCCGGCAGGAAGCCCGGCGCGGCACGCTCACCGCCGAGGCGGAGACCCGTCGCCAATCCGACCGGCCGCTGGCCGCCCTCGGGGCACGGGATGCCCTGGGGATCGGTTTCGCCCAAGTCGGCGCGCTGCTGACCGGTTTCAGCCGTGCTGGCCTGACCATGGTCGGCGGCTTGTGGCGTGGTCTCGCGCACGAGCACGCGGCCAAGTTCGCCTTCCTGCTGGCCACCCCGGCGATTCTGGGCGCGGGTCTGCTCGAGATCCCCGAACTGGTGGGTCCGAGGACCGAGGGCATCCGCGGGCCGGTGCTGGTCGGCGCCATCGTCTCCGGAGTGTCGTCCTGGCTGGCAGTACGGTTCCTGGAGCGGTACTTCCAGACCCGCACCCTCCTGCCGTTCGCGGTGTATTGCATCGCCGCCGGGGCTGTCTCACTCGTCCACTTCGGCTGAGGTCGCCTGGACGGAGGTCTACGGCCCGGCTCCGGCGAGCCGGGCCGATCAGCCGGTTACGCGCATTCGTCGGTCGGCACCTCACTGTCGTCATCCAGGACGACCGATGCGCCGACGCTGCCGGCGGCGACCAGTTCGATCAGAGCGGCGGACGATCCCGGTTCCTCGCGCTGCACTATTTCGGACTCGTAGGTGAGTTCGGCACCGTCGCGCAATTGCGCGGCCGCGGCCGCCAAATCGTCATAGCTCAGGGTCTGCTCCCCGACGAAAGCCGCGTCGCTGCCGCGCAGGGCGCGGGTGCGGTGGGCGTAGGTGACCGGGCGGGGGGATTCGGCGGCGATCTCGGCGACGAGGGTGGGGTCGTCGAGGGCGAGCCAGTCCAGCGCGCCGGTCGAGCCGGCGCCGCCGGTCGTGAGACCGATCTTGATCTCCGGTTCGTGCGGCAGCGGTGCGTCGAGTGCGTCGACCGGGACGACCGCGGCGCCGGTCTTGAGGACGGCCCAGGTGGCGATGACCGCCTCGATGCCGCGGTCCAGCCGCAGCGCGACGCCCGCGCCCGGTCCGCAGCCGCGCGCGATGAGCACCCGCGCCAACCGCGACGAACGCGTCTCCAAACCGTGGTAGGACAGCTCCTCGTCGCCGGACGCGACGGCGGGGGCGTCGGGGTCGTCCTCCACCGCGGCCACGAGTGCTTGGGTGAGCGTGGTGCCCGCGGTCGTGGCCGAACTCTGCGGTGGCGCGGGATCCCTCTTGGCCGTGCCGAATTCCCGTTCGGCGTCGTCGAGGATGTCGATGTCGCCGATGAGGGTGTGCGGGTCGGTGGCGATGGTGGTGAGGATGCGTTCGAGTCGGCGGCCGAGGGTTTGGACGGTGGTTTCGTCGAACAGGTCGGTGGCATAGGTGAACACGGTGTCGAGTTCGCCGGGGGTGCCGTCGTCGCGGTGGTGGGGGTTGACGTTGACCTGCAGGTCGAATTTCGCTGCGACGCTGCCGGTATCGAGCGCGGCGACGGTCAGGCCGGGCAGCCGCAGGGTGGGTTGTTCGTTGTTCTGGAACGACAGCACGACGCCGAACAGGGGGTTGTGGGTGGTCGCGCGGCCGGGGGCGACGACTTCCACGACGCGTTCGAAGGGGATGTCGGCGTTGGCGAAGGCGGCCAGGTCGGTTTCGCGGGCTTGGTCGACCAGTTCGGTGAAGCTCATGCCCGCCTCGACGCGGGTGCGCAAGGCGAGGGTGTTGACGAACATGCCGACCAGGTCGTCGAGCACGCGTTCGCCGCGTCCGGCGATGGGTGTGCCGATGGCGACGTCCGGGTCGCCGGACAGCCGCGCCAGCAGCACCGCCAAGGCGGCGTGCACGACCATGAACAAGGTGCAATTGTGCTCGCGCGCCAGGGCCGTGAGGGCCTGATGGATTTCCGGAGACAGGGCGAAGCCGGTATGGGCGCCGCGCATCGAAGCCACCGCCGGGCGGGGCCGGTCCAGCGGCAGGTCGGATTCCCCGGTCAGTCCGTCGAGTTGACTGCGCCAGTAGGCCAGTTGGTGGGCGGCGACGGAGGTGGGGTCGTCGTCGGTGCCGATCACACTGCGTTGCCAGATGGCATAGTCGGCGTACTGCAGTTCCAGCGGCGACCAGCGGGGGGATTCGCCGCTGCTGCGGGCCAGGTAGGCGGTCACCAGATCGCGCGCCAGCGGCGCCATGGACGCGCCGTCGGCGGCGATGTGGTGGGCGACCACCGCCAGCAGATGCTCATCGGCGCCGGCCCGCGCGAGCAGTGCCCGCACCGGCACCTGCTCGGTGACATCGAACCCGGTCAGCATCAACTCCGTCACCTGGGTGAGCGGGTCGTCGGTGGCGGTGATCTCCAGCCCGCCGGGCAGGGCTTGCTCCACGGGGAGGATCTGCTGGTACGGCAATCCGCCCGGCCCGGCCGGATACCGGGTGCGCAGCGATTCGTGGCGTTCGAGCACGTCCGCCATGGCGGACCGCAATGCGGCGACATCCAATTCCCCGGTCAACCGGATCGCCATCGGAATGTTGTAAGCAGGGGAGGCGGGGTCGAACTGGTTGAGCACCCACATCCGTTGCTGCGCCAGCGACAACGGGATCGGTTCCACCCGCTCGGCGCGCGAAAGGTGGGGGCGGGCGCCGCCCCCGGCGCCGGGCACCACCCGCGCGGCCAGCGCTGCCACCGTCGGCGCTTCGAACAGCTCGCGCACCGCCACATTCGCGTCCAGCGCCTCGTTGATCCGCGCCACCGCCCGCGTGGCGACCAACGAGTTACCGCCCAACGCGAAGAAGTCGTCGTCCAAACCGACCTCTGGCGCACCCAGCAACGCGGCGAACACTTCCGCCACCGCCTGCTCCACCGGCGAACTCGGCGCGCGGTAGGCGACCGCGCTGCTGATCTCCGGTGCGGGTAGCGCGCGGCGGTCGAGTTTGCCGTTGGGGGTCAGCGGCAGCGTTTCCAGTGTGACGACCGCGTCGGGGACCATGTAGCCGGTGAGGAACTGCGCGAGTTGCGCGCGGATCGCGGCCGGGTCGATAGTGGCGCCGGTGTCGGCCACTACATAGCCGATGAGGCGTTGACCGGTGTGCTCGTCGCCGCGGACCAGCGCGACCGCCTGACTCACTCCCGGGCAGCGCAGCAGCGCCGCTTCGATCTCGCCGAGTTCGATACGGAATCCACGCAATTGGACCTGCTGGTCGCCACGCCCGGCGTACTCGAGGACGGCGTCGTCGCCGCGTGTACGCCAGCGGCCGACATCACCCGAGCGATACATTCGCGACCCCGGCGCACCGAACGGATCGGCCACGAACCGGGTCGCGGTCAGTCCGGGACGGCCCAGATACCCGCGGGAGAGCTGCGCACCCACGACATGGATCTCACCGGCCACCGCCACCGGCGCCGGGTGCAGCCGCCAGTCCAGCACGTACGCCGCCAAACCGGGCAGGGCGCGGCCGATCACACTGGCCGACTCCCGCGCATCCTCTGCGGCCAAGGGCAGGAACGACACATGCACCGTGGTCTCGGTGATGCCGTACATGTTCACCAACCGGGTGCGTTCACCGTGGCGGTCATACCAGCGGCCCAGCTTCCGCAGATCCAGCGCCTCCCCACCGAAGATGACGTACCGCAACGCCAGCTCACCCGCGCTCGCCGCCCGATCGGCCTCCACCAACTGGTAGAACGCCGAGGGCGTCTGGTTGAGCACGGTCACCCCTTCCCGGATCAGCAATTCACGGAACTGCTCGGGGGAGCGGGAGGTCAGATAGTCGACCACGATCACGCTGCCGCCGTGCGCCAACCCGGCCCACAACTCCCACACCGAGAAGTCGAAGGCGAAGGAGTGGAACAACGTCCACACATCGGTTTCGTCGAACTCGAACAACGGCTGGGTATTGGCCAGCAACTCCAGCACATTGCGGTGCGCGACGCCGACGCCCTTGGGCACGCCGGTGGAGCCGGAGGTGTAGATGACGTAGGCCAAATTGTCCGGGCGCAGCGGCCGTACCCGCTCGCCATCTTCGACCGGCGCATCCGAGTAACGTGCCGCGTCGGACAACGACACCACCGGCAACGCACCCGACGGCACCGCCTCCTGCCCGGTGGTGGTCAGGACGCACACCGGCGCGGCGTCTTCGAGCATGAATTCCAGCCGCTGTACCGGGTAGCTGGTGTCGATCGGCAGGTAGGCCGCGCCGG
>NZ_JBEYCG010000016.1:0-204198 GCF_040632645.1 Nocardia sp. NPDC019219
CGTGTCGGTGCGGATGACGATTTCTTCGCGCTGGGTGGTAATTCGTTGTTGGCGACGCAGGTCGCGGCGCGGATCGGCGCGGCACTGGACGCCCGCGTCCCCGTCCGCACGATCTTCGAGGCCTCCACCGTGGCCGGACTGGCGATCAAGGCGGAACGCGGCTTCGGCGAGCGCAAACGCGCCCCGCTGGTCGCCGGGCCCCGCCCCGACCGCATCCCGCTGTCGTTCGCGCAGCAGCGCATGTGGTTCCTGAACCAGTTCGACACCTCGGCGTCGGTCTACAACATTCCGGCCGCGATCCGGTTGTCCGGGGACTTGGACGTGGCCGCGTTGCGGCAGGCCGTCGCGGATCTGGTGGCGCGGCACGAGATTCTGCGCACGATCTACCCGCAGACGCCCGACGGCCCGGTACAGCGGATACTCGCTCCGCACGAGGTCCCGGTGGGCCTGGACCCCGCGCAGATCGGCGACGGGCACGTCGCCGACGAGGCACAGCGCATCGTCGCCGCGGGCTTCGACGTGACCGTCGAGGTGCCGTTCCGCGCGCGGCTGTTCCAGCTCGCGGCCGGCGAGTACGTGCTGGTCTTCGTCGCGCACCACATCAGTGCCGACGGCTGGTCGATGGGGCCGCTGACCAGGGACCTGATGCTGGCCTACGTGGCGCGCAGCGGCGGCGCGGAGCCGTCCTGGGCGCCGCTGCCCCTCCAGTACGCCGACTACGCGCTGTGGCAGCGCGACGCGCTCGGCGACGATGACGATCCCGAGTCGATCGCTGGCGCGCAACTGGCCTACTGGACCACCGAACTCGCCGGCCTGCCCGACGAGCTGAACCTGCCCGCCGATCGCCCACGCCCGCCCGCGCAGTCCTTCGTGGGCGGCCGGACCGATTTCGTCGTGGACGCCGACGTGCACGCCGCGCTGGCCGATCTCGCGCGGCAGCACAACGCCACGTTGTTCATGGTGGTGCACACCGCGTTCGCGGTCTTCGTGGCGCGCCTGTCCGGCACCGACGACATCGCCGTCGGCACGCCCGTCGCGGGCCGCGGCGAAGCCCAACTCGACGACTTGATCGGCATGTTCGTCAACACGCTGGTGCTACGCACCCGGGTCGCGCCCGGACTCCGCTTCACCGAACTCTTGGCCCGTACGCGGGAAACGGACCTACGTGCCTTCGCCAACGCCGACATCCCGTTCGAGCGGCTGGTCGAGGCGCTGGACCCCGAACGCTCGGCCGGTCGCCACCCGCTGTTCCAGGTGGCGCTGTCGTTCGAGAACCTGGCCGCCACCAGCTTCGAACTACCCGGCTTGCATTGCACGGCGCTCGACCCGGCCGTCGACACCGCGAAATTCGATCTGCTGCTGACCATCCGCGAGCAGCGCACCGCGTCCGGTGCGGAAGCCGGGCTCGCCGCCGAATTCACCTACGCCCACGATCTGTTCGACGAGCAGACCGTGGCCGAGTTCGGCCGCAGGTTCCGCCGACTCCTGGCCGCGGTCGTCCGGCGCCCGAGCACCGCGGTCGGTGACCTGGAGATCCTGGACGACTCCGAGCGCGCCGACCTGATCGCCCGTGCCGGCGCACCTGCCATGCCACCGCGCACGCTGCCGGATCTGATGGCCGCCGCCGTCGCCGCGAACCCATCCGGCGTCGCCGTGGTCGCGGACGATCGCACCTTCAGCTACGCCGACCTCGACGCGGCCTCCGCGCAATTGGCACGTGCGCTGATCGACCGCGGTGCGGGGCCGGAGGCGCTGGTCGCCATCGCGATCCGCCGTTCGGTGGAATCCGTGCTCGCGTTGTGGGCGGTGGCCAAGACCGGAGCGGCGTTCGTCCCGATCGATCCGGCCTATCCGGCCGATCGCATCGCGCACATGGTGGCCGATTCCGGCGTGGCCCTCGGTGTGACGGTGACCGCCGAGCTGGACCACCTGCCCGTTCTGGCCGATGGCGCCTGGGTCGCCTTGGACGATCACGACTTCACCCTCGATGTCGCCGCGCGCCCGGATCAGCCGTTGCGGGACAGCGAACGACGCGGCCCGCTGCGTGCGAGCAACGCCGCGTACATGATCTACACCTCCGGCTCCACCGGGCTGCCCAAGGGCGTCGTGGTAACCCACGCCGGACTGGCGAATTTCAGCGCCGAGCAGGTGGAACGCTATCGGCTCGACCGATCCGCCCGCGCCTTGGCGTTCGCGTCGCCGTCGTTCGACGCGTCGATACTGGAACTGCTGCTCGCGCTCGGCTCGGCGGGCGCGCTCGTGGTGGCACCGCCGCACACCTTCGGCGGCGCGGAATTGGCCGAGCTGATCCGCGCCGAGGGAGTCACGCACGCCTTCCTCACCCCCTCGGTGCTCGCCTCGCTCGATCCGGACGCGTTGTCCGGGATGCGCGCGATCGTGGCAGGTGGTGAAGCGGTGCCCGCCGATCTGGCGGACAAGTGGACGACCGCGCCGGAGCGCGCCTTCCACAACGGTTACGGGCCCACCGAAACCACCATCATGACCAACATCAGCGACCCGCTGCGGCCCGGCGAGCCGGTCACGATCGGCGGACCGATCCGTGGCACGCGGTCGCTGGTGCTGGACGCCAGGCTGCGTCCGGTGCCCGAAGGCGTCGCGGGCGAGCTCTATCTGGGTGGCGTCCAGCTGGCGCGCGGCTACCACGCCCGCCCCGCGCTCACCGCCGCCCGGTTCGTGGCCGACCCGCACGGCGCGCCCGGCGAGCGCCTCTACCGCACCGGCGACCTGGTGCGCTGGCGCCGGGACGGGGACGCGCCGGTGCTGGAATACGTGGGCCGCAACGATTTCCAGGTGAAGGTGCGCGGCTTCCGCATCGAGCTCGGTGAGATCGACGCCGCCCTCTCCGCCCAGCCCGAAGTCGGCTTCGCCGTGACCCTCGGACGCCCGACCGGTTCCGGCGCGACCATGCTGGTCTCCTACGTGCTGCCGGCGAAAGACGCCACGGTGGACCAGGCCGCGCTGACCGAGCGGATCGGGCGCACGCTGCCGGAGTACATGGTTCCGGCGGCGATCGTCGTGCTCGACGCGATTCCGCTGACCCCCGTGGGCAAGCTGGATCGCAAGGCGCTGCCGGAGCCGGAGGCGCGGACCCGCGCCTATCGCCCGCCGCGCACCCCGGCCGAACTGGTGATCGCCGAAGTGATCGGCGAGGTGCTCGGACTCGAACGGGTCGGACTGGACGACGACTTCTTCGCCCTCGGCGGCGACAGCATCGTGTCCATCCAGGTGGTCTCCCGGTCGCGCGCCCGCGGCGTGACCTTCGCGCCGCGCGATGTCTTCGAATGCCGTACCGTCGCCGCGCTGGCCCGCGCCGCCGCGGTGGCGGGCGGCCCCGGCGACGAGGCGGGCGAACTACCGCTGACACCGGACGCGGCGCGCATGCTGGACGAGGGCATCGAAGTGCGGGCCATCACCCTCGACGTCCCCGAGACCTGCTCGGTCGAGACGGTGCGGCATGCGGTGGCCGCCGTGCTCGACCAGCACCCGATGCTGTGGGTGCAGGTGCGCTACGGCGACGACGGCGCGCCGGTGCTGCGCATCCCGCCCGCCGCCGAGCGCACCGGCGAGGCGTTCCGCAGGCTGGACCCGGAGCGTGGCGAGACTTCGCTGCCCATCGACGATGTGGTGCAGGCGGTCGCGGCCGCCCTGGACCCCGAGCAGGGCCGCAACATCTACTTCGTGCTCACCGGCGGTCCCGAGGCCCGCTCCACGCTGCTCGTCGTGGCCAGCAGCCTGGTGGTCGACGACGTCTCCTGGCGGGCCGTCGTCGACCAGCTCACCGCGCGCTGGAACCGGGCCCGGCACGCCGCGCCCGCGAGCCGCGAGTCCGGCCTCGGCCCGCTCATCCGGGCCCTGTCGGCCAAGGCGCACGATCCGGTCACGGTAGCCGAAATGGACTGGTGGCGACGAGCTCTCGGTTCCGTCCCGGAGGGTGCGGGGACCGAGGGACGAGACCTGCGCGCACGCAGCCGGGTCTCGCTCACCATCACGGCGGAGGGTGCCGCGGCCGTCGCCGCTGCCGCCGAGGCCTATCACGCCGGGGTGGACGACATCCTGCTCACCGCGCTGGCACTGGCCCTGCAGACCTCCGCGGGGGAGGCCGTCACGCGCGCGATCGGGTCGGTCGTCCGGCTGCCTTCCGACGGGCGCGTGGTCACCCAGGCCGACGCGGAGAGCACGGTGGGCGGTTTCGTCACCGAATATCCGCTGCCGTTGCGGTTGACCAGGATCGACATCGAGGACGCCCTGATCGGCGGCCCCGCGGCGGGCACGGCGATCGCGCAGATCAAGGAGCTGCGGCGCTCGGTGCCCTCCCGCGGCGCCGGCTACGGACTGCTGCGCTATCTCAACGCCGAGACCGCCGCCGAACTGCGCGGGCTCGGCCGTGGCCGGTTCGCGCTGCGCTACCGGGATCTGCGCCCGGCGCGGGTGCACACCGACATCCCGTCCGACGATCTGCTGCTCGTGCTGACCGTCGACGCCACCGACGAGGGCTTGCTCGCCCGGTTCGACTTCGCCGCCGCCGCGTTCCGCGGTGAGGACGCGAAAACCTTCGCCGAGCATTGGATTCGCGCGCTCGGCGGCCTCGCCGAGCACGGCCTGCGCCCGGACGCGGGCGGTTTCACGCCGTCGGACTTCCCGCTGGTGCGGCTCAAGCAACCCGACATCGATCGCTTCGCCCGCGCCTACCCGGACCTGTCCGACGCCTGGCCGCTCACGCCGCTGCAATCGGGCATGCTGTTCCACGCCCTGCTCGCCGAGCACTCGGTGGACGTCTACACCACCCAGTTCGTGCTCGATCTCGGCGGCGCGGTGGACGCGCGCCGGATGCAGGCGGCCGCGCAGGCGGTGCTGGACCGGCACGACAACCTGCGGGTCGCCTTCGCCGACGACAGCGAAGGCAAGCCCGTGCAGATCGTGCAGGAGTCGCTGGAGGTGCCGTGGCGGCTGATCGATCTGTCTCAGCTGGAACCGGTCGCGGCCGACACCGAGCTGGACCGGATCAAGGCGGCCGACCTGGCCGACCACTTCGACATGCGGACCGCGCCGCTTCTGCGTTTCGCGCTGATCCGTTCCGCCGCCGCCCGGTACCACTTGCTGGTGACCAGCCATCACATCCTGATCGACGGCTGGTCCATGCCGCTGTTGCTGAAGGACCTGCTCACGCTGTACGCGTTCGGCGGCAACTCCCGTCAGCTGCCCGCGGTGCGGTCCTACCGGGACTACCTGGCGTGGCTGGTCGCCCAGGACGCGGAGGCCGCCCGCGCCGCGTGGCGCACCGCGCTGGCCGGGATCACCGAGCCGACGCCGCTGGCGCCGGCCGACCCCGGCCGCGAGATCTCCGCGGGCGTCGGCGAGGTCGGCTTCGAGCTGTCCCCGGCCGACACCACCGCGCTGACCCGGCTGGCTTCCGGTCTCGGCGTCACGGTGAACACCGTGGTGCAGGCGGCCTGGGGTCTGCTGATCGGGCGCACCGTCGATCGTGACGACGTGGTCTTCGGCGCCACCGTTTCCGGCCGCCCGCCGCGGCTCGACGGCGTCGAGGCGATGGTCGGCCTGTTCCTCAACGCGATTCCGGTGCGGGTGCGGCTGGAGGCGACGCACACGCTCGCCGGACTGCTGCGTCAGTTGCAGGCCGAGCAGGCGGCGCTGCTCGATTACCACTATCTGGGGTTGAGCGAGATCCAGGAAGCCGTCGGCGTGGAGGGCTTGTTCGACTCGCTCGTGGTGTTCGAGTCGTTCCCGGTGGACCGGGAGGGCCTGGATCAGGCGGGCGCCATCGACGGGATGAACGTCATCGGCGTCGGCGCGGTCAACGGCACCCACTACCCGTTCACCGTGATGGTGGTGCTGGACAGCCGGTTGCGCGTGTCGGTGAAATACCTGCGGGACGTGACCGGCGAACCGGCGGCGCTCGCGCTCGCGCAACGGTTGTCGGCGCTGATCGGCCGTTTCGTGACCACTCCGCAAGCGTGGGTCGGTGACATCGATGTCCTGCTGGCGGACGAGCGCGCCGAGCTGGCCGCGCGCAACGCCACCGACGTGCCGGAACTGCTCGACGGCGCGACGTTGCCGTCGCTGTTCGACGCGCAGGTGGCGCGCACCCCGGACGCGCCCGCGGTGCGCTTCGGCGACACCACGCTCAGCTACGCCGAATTCGACTCGCGCGTCCGGTCCCTGGCCGTCGAGCTGATGCGCTGGGGCGTCGGCCCGGAGACGCTGGTCGCCGTGGCCATGCGGCGCGGCATCGACTTGGTCGTCGCGATCTACGCGGTGTTGCGCGCGGGCGGCGGCTACGTTCCGATCGATCCGGATCACCCGGCCGAGCGCAGCGAGTACGTCCTCGACAGCGCCGCTCCGATCTGCGTCCTGACCACCACCGCGGACGCGTTCGACACCGCGACCGGCGTGCCGGTGGTCGCGGTGGACACGCTGTATCTGCTGCCGTACGAGGGCCCGTGGCCGCAGGAATACGTCCGCCCGGACACCGTCGCCTACGTCATCTACACCTCGGGCTCGACCGGTCGCCCCAAGGGCGTGATGATCACCCACCGGCAGATGGTCAACCAGTTCCGCTGGGCGCAGTCGGTCTACCCGCACGACGGCGGTGACGTGGTGCTGCACAAAACGCCGATCACCTTCGACATCTCCGCATGGGAGTTGTTCTGGCCGTTGCAGACCGGGGCGTCGATCGTGGTCGCCGCGCCCGACGGCCATCGCGACCCGGCCTATCTGGCCCGCCTCATCGTCGAGAACGCCGTCACCACGGTGCACTTCGTGCCGTCGATGCTGGACGCGTTCCTGGACCCGGTGGCCAACCCGATCGCTGCATACCCGTCGCTGCGGCGGGTGTTCGCCGCCGGCGAGGCGTTGCCGGGGGAGACGGCGGCGCGTTTCGCCGCGATGGCGCCCGCCGCCGCGCTGGTCAACTGGTACGGCCCCGCCGAAGCCACCGTGGTCACCGACCACCCGGTCGGTGACACCGCCGCGGTGACGGTCCCGATCGGTCTCCCGGTGGCCAATACCCGCGTGCACGTGCTCGACCGGCGGCTGCGGCCGGTGCCGCCGGGCGCGGCGGGCGAGTTGTACGTCGAGGGTGTGCAATTGGCGCGCGGCTATCTCGGCGCGCCGGCTCTCACCGCCGAGCGATTCGTCGCGCACGCCGGCGGCACGCGCCTGTATCGCACCGGCGACATCGTGCGCTGGCGCGACGGATCGCTGGAATACCTCGGGCGCGGCGACTTCCAGGTCAAGCTGCGCGGCCAGCGCGTGGAACTCGGGGAGATCGAGGCCGTGCTGACCGGTCACCCCCAGGTGCGGCATGCCGCGGTCTCGGTGGTGCGTGGCGCCACGGGTGACCGGCTGGTCGCCTACGTGGTCGCCGCGCCCGCGGAGAGCGTCGACGAGGCCGCGCTGCTCCGGCACGCCCGCGCCGCGCTGCCGTCGTACATGGTGCCCTCGGCGGTCGTCGAGCTCGCCGAACTGCCACTCAACGCGAGTGGCAAACTCGACCGCAAGGCGCTGCCCGAGCCGCGGTTGGTGACGCGTCCGTACCGCGCGCCCGGCACGCCGCTGGAGCGGACCGTGGTCGAGGTGTTCGACGCGGTGCTCGAGCCCGGCGCCGGACAGCGGGTCGGCATGGACGACGACTTCTTCGACCTGGGCGGCACCTCGCTGGTCGCCACGCGCGCGGTCAGCAGGCTGCGCGCGCTCACCGGCGCCGAGGTGCGGGTGCAGTGGTTCTTCACCGATCCCACCCCGGCGGCGCTGGCGGCCCGCATCCTGGCCGCGCTGGCCGACGACCACGACTACGACCAGGACTCGAACGCGGCGCTCGGCGTGCTGCTGCCGATCCGGACCATGGTGCCGCACGACGTGGCCGCCGCCCAGCCGCTGTTCTGCCTGCATCCGATGTACGGCTTGTCCTGGTGCTACGCGGGTCTGGCGCGCTACGTGGCCGCGAGCACGCCGATCTTCGGCCTGCAGTCGCCCGCGCTCACCGAGGAGGGCTACCTGCCTGCGTCGCTGGCGGAGATGGCGCACCGCTATGTGGCCGAAATCCGCGCGGTGCAGCCGCACGGCCCCTACCGGCTGCTCGGCTGGTCGCTCGGCGGTGTGCTGGCGCACGCGGTGGCCACCCAGTTGCAGGCGGCGGGGGAGGAGATCGGGCTGCTCACCATGCTCGACAGCCACCCGGACATCGACGTCACCGACTTCCGGGCGGCGATCCGCGAGGCGCTGGCCGAACTCGGCATCGGCGCGGACGCTCTGCTGCCCGGCGACGGCGACGTGCGCGATCTGAGCGACGAGGCGCTGGCCGCGCTGCACGCCACCATCCCGCCGGACATGGCGGTGCTCACCCCCGAGCGGGTGCGCCGGATCTACCGCAGCGCCGTGCGCTCGGCCGAGCTGATCGCCGAGCACCGGCCCGACGTCTTCCGCGGCCGCTTGGACTACTTCAGCGCGGCCGGTCACGACACCGCGGCGGACGGCTGGCAACCTTACGTCGACGGCCGGGTCGACGATCATCCCGTCGGCGTCTCACACGACCAGATGACGTCACCGGAAGCGCTGGCGCAGATCGGCCCCAGATTGTCCGAGTTGCTGGATCCCCCGGGATGGGAAGCGACACGGAACATGGGGCGGTCATGATCGGACCGACACCGTTCCGGCATGATGGGCAACGGTGCGGTAACGAAGTCCCCTGTCGTGACGACTACATAGGCCGTATGGTCGGGCGTGATGCTGGGCATCCACCCGGCGCGTGGGGCATGCAGAGCGAATCTCGAGACGAAGCGAAGGTGCGAAATTGATACGTCGACAGAGCCGGCGCGGTGGCCTGCGGGCCGCGGCCGCGATCGCGGCAACCGCGGTGCTCGCGGGAATGATGACCGGTCTCGGCGCGTCCAGCGCGACAGCTGACCCGATCATCGATTCCAAGAGTCTGCTGGCCGACCCGGTCGCCCCGGACGGTTCGCGTATCACCAAGGCCGAATACAAGGACGCGCGCAGCATCCGCCTGTACGTGTACTCGGCGGCGATGGACGAGAAGATCATCATCGACGTCCAGCGGCCGGCCGACGCCTCGGTGCCGCGCCCCACGCTGTACCTGCTCAACGGCGCGGGCGGTGGCGAGGACGAGGCCTCGTGGCAGGCGAAGACCGACGCGCTGCAGTTCCTGTCGGACAAGAACGTCAACGTGATCCAGCCGATCGGCGGCAAGTGGAGCTACTACACCGACTGGATCAAGGACGACCCGGTACTCGGCCGCAACAAGTGGAAGACCTTCTTCACCGAGGAGCTGCCTCCGCTGGTCGACGGCGCGCTGGGCACCAACGGCGTGAACGCGATCGCCGGCCTGTCCACGTCGGGCACCACGGTGCTGGCGCTGCCGATCGCCAAGCCGGGCCTCTACAAGGCGGCCGCGGCCTACAGCGGTTGCGCGCAGACCAGTGACCCGGTCGGCTCCGAGTTCGTCAAGCTGACCGTCGAGACCTGGGGCGGCGGCAACACCGACAACATGTGGGGCCCCGAAGGCGGCCCGGAGTGGGTGGCCAACGACCCGTACGTGAACGCCGAGGGGTTGCGTGGGCTCGACCTCTACATCTCCACCGGCAACGGCCTGCCCGGCCAGTACGACACGCTCAACGGTCAGTACGCCCTCCCCGGCGCGTACGGCCTGGCCAACCAGATCATCATCGGCGGCGTGATCGAGGCGGGCACCAACTACTGCACGCACAACCTGCAGAACCGGCTGAACGAACTGGGCATCCCGGCCACCTACAACTTCCGCAACTCGGGCACGCACTCGTGGGGCTACTGGCGCGACGAGTTCCAGCTGTCGTGGCCCGTGCTGGCCAAGGGTCTCGGTATCTGAGCGCCGCCGCATAGCGTCGGACGCCCCGGCCGAGTTCCCTCGACCGCCTGGTCGCACATTGATGCGACCAGGCGGTCTGCTTTTTGAGTCAGCCGTCAACGAAAAGTTCGGGAACCCGTAAAATTCTGTTCGTGGGTATCACGCTGGCCGAGTCGACCAAGTCCGTCACCGGGCGAGCGCGTGCCGCGACGGTGCTGCTCGGCCCGGCGTTCGTCGCGGCCATCGCGTACGTCGATCCCGGCAACGTCGCGTCCAATATCAGTGCGGGGGCGCAATTCGGCTACCTCCTCGTCTGGGTCATCGTCCTGGCCAACGTGATGGCTGGGCTGGTGCAGTTCCTCTCGGCCAAGCTCGGGCTGGTGACCGGGTGGTCGCTGCCGGAGGCGGTGCGGGCGAAGGCGAGCGGCCCGGTCCGGCTGGCGTACTGGGGTCAGGCCGAGACGGTGGCGATGGCCACCGACCTGGCCGAGGTGGTGGGCGGCGCGATCGCGCTGCATCTGCTGTTCGGGCTGCCGCTGCTGCTCGGCGGCGCGATCACCGGCGCGGTGTCGATGGGTCTGCTGCTGGTGCAGGACCGCCGCGGGCAGCAACCGTTCGAGCGGGTGATCACCGGGATGCTCGCGATCATCGCGATCGGATTCCTGGCGAGCGTGGTGATCGCGCCGCCATCGCCCGGGGGCACGGCAGGCGGTCTGGTGCCGCGTTTCCAAGGCACCGAGAGCGTGTTGCTGGCCGCGGCGATGATCGGCGCGACGGTCATGCCGCACGCGGTCTATCTGCATTCCGGCCTCGCCCGCGACCGGCACGGGCATCCGGCGGCAGGGCCGCTGCGCACCAGGCTCCTGCGGATCACCAAGGTCGACGTCGGCCTGGCTATGGTGCTGGCGGGCACGGTGAACCTGGCCATGCTGCTGATGGCGGCCAACACCTTGCGCGGCAGGAATGTGGAGACCATCGAAGACGCGCACGCCGCGGTCGGCGACGCCCTCGGCCCCGCCGCCGCGCTGCTGCTCGCGATCGGCCTGCTCGCCTCCGGCCTGGCCTCGACGTCGGTCGGCGCCTACGCGGGCGCGATGATCATGCAGGGCTTGTTGCACAAGCGGATCCCGCTGCTCACGCGCAGGCTGATCACGTTGATCCCGGCCATCGCGGTCCTGGCGCTCGGCATCGACCCGACGCGCGCGCTGATCATCTCTCAGGTGGTGCTGTCGTTCGGCATTCCCTTCGCGCTGATTCCCTTGGTGCGCTTCACGAGTGACCGCGCGCTGATGGGCGCGGACGTCAACCACCGCGTGACCACCGCGCTGGCCTGGACGGTCGCCGCGATCATCTCCGTGCTCAACGCGGCGCTGATCTATCTCACCGTCACCGGCCGGTAGCCGGTGACGCGCGCCGGTCAGACCCAGTTCTCGATCCAGTACTTCCAGATCCGCGGTGCGTAGGCGTCCAACGGCGGAACCCTGATGTCGGTGCCCGCCAGCGCCGCGCTGGTGTGCCTGCAGTCGAACCAGCAGGCGAACTCGCTGTGCTCCAGCACGTCCAGTGGTACGCCGACCCGGGGCAGCAGCCAGTTCACGCCGGGGACGCGCAACATCATGTCCAGGGTGCGCTTGGGCATCACCTCCACCAAGTGCGGCGCGCCCGCCTCGTCGGCGAACAGGTTCAGCGCGTCGACCGCGCTCTGCCTGCGCGGATCCACCAGGTGATAGGTCGTCTTGTCCGAACCGGGGCGGTGTGCGATGTGGTCGAGGGCGCGGGCGACGAAATCCACCGGCACCATGTTGGTCTCGCCCAGTCTGGGCACCAGCACCGGCAGCAGCCTGGGCAGCTGCGCGCCCATGCGCAGCAGGCGGAAGAAGTAGTACGGACCGTCGATCCGATCGATCTCGCCGGTGCGGGAATGCCCGATCACGATCGACGGCCGGTAGATCCGCCAGCGCATCGACGACTCCCGCACGATGCGCTCGGCCTCGAACCTGGCCCGCTGCGCCGGCGTGGTCAGTGTCTGGCCGTGATCGAACATGTCCTCGGTGAACAGGCCGGTGCTGGTCCCGGCCACCTCGACGGTCGAGAGGTGGTGCAGCAGATCGACCCCCAGCTCCTCGGCGACGTCGACCAGGTGCCTGGTGCCGCCGCCGCGCTCGGTCAGGTCGTAGCCCGCGGCCAGATGGAAGACGTGCTCGATGGCGCCGCGATGGCGGGCCAGCCAGGTCGGGTCGATGCCCAGTCCCGGGGCGCCCAGATCGCCGCGCACCGGACGGACGCGGTCGCCGCCCGCCCATTCCTGCGCGCAGCAGGCGAACCGGTCGGCCGAGGCGTCGCCCGGCCGGACCAGCACATGGATGTCACCCTCGCGTTTCAGCAGCTCGGGGATGAGGAACCGACCGATGAACCCAGTTGCCCCGGTAACCAGGTAAGTCATAGCCGATGAACATAGTCGCCTGCCGGTTGCTGGGTTGCGGCGGGCCGATCAGTCGGCGAAGACGGGCTTGCGCTTGGTGAGCATCGCGGTGGCGCCCTCGACGAAATCGGGCGAGCGCAGCAGCTCGGTCTGCCCCGCCTTCTCGGCGGCCAGGGCCGCGTCGAGCGAGGCCAGCGTGGCCTGGTTCAGCGCCTGCTTGGTGAGCTCCAGCGCGCGGCGCGGACCGGTGGCGATCTTCTGGACGCCCGCCTCGACCGCGGCATCGAGCTCGTCGTCCGGCACGACCGCGGTGAACAGCCCGGCGGCCGCCGCCTCCCGGGCGGGCAGCCGCTCGCCGAGCAGTGCCATCCGCGCCGCCAGCGGGCGGCCCGCCGCGGCGGCGACCAGCGCGGCCGCCCCGCCGTCGGGCATCAGGCCGATGTTGATGAAGGCCAGCAGCAGGTAGGAGTCCTCGCTCGCGTAGACCAGGTCGGCGGCCAGCGCGATGCCGACGCCGACGCCCGCCGCGGCGCCCCGGATGCGCACGATCACCGGGACCGGCGCGTCGACGATGGCGCGCACCAGCCGGTTCGCCGCGTCCATGACCATGTCCGAGGTGATGCCCCGCTGCGCCTCGCCCGCGCTCGCGGAGAGATCCGCGCCGGTGCAGAAATCGCCGCCCTCGCCGGTGAGTACGATCGCCCGCACCGCGCGATCCTCGGCCGCCGTGCGGAAGGCGTCCCCGAGCGCGACCATGGTGTCGTAATCGATGGCGTTCTTCCGCTTGGGGTTGGTGATCGTGATCCGGAGCACCTTGCCGTCCTGGACTGCGGTGAACTTCGCGGCGGCGGGTGCGGCCGGGGCCGCGGAATCGTTGTTGCTCATGTTTGCTCCTAAGCTGCAATTCGGCGGACGCCAGGCCGTGAATAGTGGTTAACATTGCGAATTGTGGTTAACTTAGGTTCCAATATCGGGCGCTGTCAACCAGCGTCGCCGGAGAACGGAGAGGTGCATGGTCGCGGATCGCAGCGAGGTCGACCTCGCTCCCGCGCGGCCCGAACCGGGTAGAAAGGTGGGGGCCGAGGGCGCGCCATCGGTGCGCCGCCGTCCGAAGGACCGCAAGGTCCAGATCATCCGGGCGGCCGCGCGCGCGTTCAGCGAACGCGGGTACTACCCGGTCGGCGTGGACGAGATCGCCGCCGAGGTCGGCATCTCCGGTCCGGCCCTCTACCGGCATTTCACGAACAAGTACGCGCTGCTGGTGGCGGCCGCCGAAGAAGGCGCGCAGCACCTGCTGACCGTCGCCGAGGCCGCCGACGACGCCCGGCTGGACCCGGCGCGGCGCGCGGACGCGCTGATCCGCGCGATCAGCGAGCACACCGTCGAGATCCGCCGCGAGGCCGGGCTCTACCGCTGGGAGCGGCGCTATCTCGAGCGTGACGACCGGGTCCGGATCAAGAAGATCTACGACGACCTGAACAGCACCCTCGCCGCGCCGATCGCGCTGCTGCGCCCCGAAACGCCGCCCGCGGACGTGGCGATGCTCGCCGCGGGCGTGCTGAGCGCGATCGCCAGCATCGCCGCGCACCGCACCGCACTGTCCAGCGCTCGGCTGCTCCCCCTGCTGCATCGGATGTCCTGGGCCATCCTGCGAACCGACCTGCCGCCGGCGCCGGCGGAACCGGATCCCGGCGCGCCCGTGCGCGGCATCCCGGTGACCTCCAAGCGTGAACAGCTGCTCACCGAGGCCATCCGGATCTTCGGCAGGCAGGGCTATCACGAGGCGAGCATCGAGGAGATCGGCGCCGCCGTCGGCATCAACGCCTCCAGCGTGTACCGATACTTCGCGAGCAAGGCCGACCTGCTCGCCGCCGCGTTCCACCGCACCGGCGACCGGCTGGCCATCGCGATCACCGAGGCGCTGGCCGAGGCGACCAGCCGTGCCGACGCCGCGCGGCGCGTGGCCGACCGCTACGCCAAACTGAGTTTCGCCATGCCGGAGATCATGGCGGTGTACTACGCCGAGTTCGGCAATCTGCCGCAGGCCGAGCAGCACAAGCTGCGCGCCATTCAGCGGCAGAACGTGCTGGAGTGGGCCAACCTGCTGGACGGGGACCCGGTGGAGGCGCGCTTCCGGGTGCACGCCGCCATCAGCCAGGTGATCGATGTGGGCAGGCTGATCCGATTCGACTCCCGGCCCGCGCAAGTCGCGCGAGTCACCGCGCTGATGGACGCGGTGCTGCTCGACTAGCCGTCTCAGGGCCTGCGGCCGTGCCGGATCCGGAAGATCGTCTTGGCCAGCCGCAGGTGACGCGGGTGCCGATCGAACGTGGAAAGGTTCACCGGCGCCTGGTACCGCTTGCGGGTGATGGCCAGGGTCCGGCTGAACTCCCGCAGGCCCTGGTCGCCGTGGCTGTGGCCCTGGCCGTACTCGCCGACACCGCCGAAGGGCAGCGCGGGAATGCCCGCGTAGGCGGTCGAGGAGTTGATGGTCACCACGCCCACGCGCAGTTGCTCGGCGAACGCCTCGATCTCGTGCACATCCCTGGTGAACACCGACACCGCGACATCGGTGCCCACCGCGTTGATCCGCTCGGCGGCATCGTCCATGCTCGCCACCTTGTTCACGATGAGCACCGGGCCGATGCCCTCACCCGTGATCGCGATGCTCTCCTCCGGCACCTCGGCCAGCACGATCGGCTCGATGTAGGGATCGCGGATGGAGTCGAGTCCGCCGACCACCGCGCGGCCGCCGCGGGCCACCGCGTCGCGCACCTGCCTGCGCACCACGTCGACCTGTGACTCCATGATCATCGGGCCGTAGGACGCCTTCCGGTCCGCGCCTGGCCGCAGCTTGCGGGCCTGGTCCACGACGAGGTCGAGGAAGCGGTCGTAGACGGACTGGGCGACGTAGGCCCGCTGTATTCCGGTGGCGTTCTGTCCGGCGTTGGCCATCGCGCCGAACACGGCGGCCTCGGCGGCGTCGTCCAGCTTCGCGTCGACGTGCACGACCATGCTGCCCTTGCCGCTGCGCTCGACGACGACCGGCGTCATGGTCTGCGCGCATACCGAGATCACCTCGCGCGCGCCCGCCTCCGAACCGGCGTACGCGATCTTGTCGATCTTCGCCCGGCACAGCGCGGTGCCGGTGGCCTGGTCCCCTGTGACGACTTGCAGCACCGGCTGGTTGGGCGCGAGCCGGGACCAGCTGTCGGCCAGCCACACTCCCACGCCGGTGGTCAGCTCGTGCGGCTTGAACACCACGGCGTTGCCCGCCGCCATCGCGTAGGCGATCGAGCCCATCGGAGTGAACACCGGGTTGTTCCACGGGCCGAGCACTCCGACGACGCCGAGCGGCAGGTAACCGACCGAGGCCCGCTGATTGCGGGTGAGCCAGCTGGAACCGATGCGCCGCCGGTCCAGCGCGCGGCTCGCGTTGCGCGCGGCCCAGTCCAGGTTCTCCACCGCGAGCATCACCTCGATGGCGGCGTCGGCTTCCGGCTTCCCGGTCTCCTCGCACAGTAGCGCGACCAATTCCCCCGAGCGACGGGCGATCTCGCGCTTCCAGTCCAGCAGCCACCGCTTCCGGCCGGCGAATCCCAGTTCCGCCCACCACTTTTCGGCGGAGCGGGCCGCGCGCACCGCACGGTTCAGCTCACCGGAACTCATCACGGCGTAGTTGCCCACGACCTCACCGGTGCGCGGATCGTAGGACGTCAGCACGTTCGTTCGGCCCGTTCCTCCCGGACGCGCCGCCAACCGTGGCTGCGCGGACTCGGCCATGATCACCTCTCGCAGTGTCGAAACCAACGTGCGGACCGTTCAGCGGGCCCACAGCCGTGGACGAGTGAGTGTTTTCCCCCGCAAAGCAGACTATGGTCTGGCGCAGCGGGCCGACAAGGCTCGGCCGCCGGCGCCCGGCCGCATCGGATCGCGCTCACCAGCGTCGATCCCTTGCGCGGTGGACGGGCGGCGAGAAATGTGAGTAAGGACACACTGAGCGCACGCTGGTGCGGGTACCGCGCGCGACGCGAAAGCCCGCGCATCGGGCCGGTAACATCACGCCGAGCGCGACGGATCACCAATCCGGGCGTGCGATTGCGCTCGGGCGACCTGGTCGCCGCACCGGTCGATAGTGGAGAGTTGATGCCGAGTTCCAACCAAGCAGATTCGCATGCCAGTGAGCCTGCGGTCCGGGTAGCGGACGTTCGCAAGTCGTTCGGCGATGTGCATGCACTGCAGGGCGTCAGCTTCGTCGCCGAACGCGCCTCCGTCCTCGGCATCCTCGGGCCCAACGGCGCGGGCAAGACGACCATGGTGAAGGTGCTCTCCACTTTGCTGCGGCCCGACTCCGGCACCGCCGTCGTCGCCGGATACGACGTGCTGCGGGACCCGGCGGGCGTGCGCCGCTCGATCATGATGACCGGTCAGTACGCGGCGCTGGACGAGAACCTCTCCGGCCGGGAAAACCTCGAGCTGTTCGGCAGGCTGATGGGTCTGGGCAAGTCCGCGGCCCGCAAGCGCGCGGACACCTTGCTGGAGGAATTCGATCTGGTGAGCGCGGGCCGCCGCGCCGTGCGCAACTACTCGGGCGGCATGCGCCGCCGCGTCGACATCGCCTGCGGCCTGGTGGTGCGGCCCGAGGTGGTGTTCCTGGACGAGCCGACCACCGGCCTCGACCCACGCAGCAGGCAGGGCGTCTGGGACCTGGTCACCGCGCTGAAGACGCAGGGGATCACGGTGCTGCTGACCACGCAGTACCTGGAGGAAGCCGACGTGCTCAGCGACAACATCATCGTGATCGACAAGGGCACGGTGATCGCCGAGGGCACCGCCGACGAACTCAAGGAGAAGACCGGCGGCAGCTACTGCGAAGTCGTCCCGCTGGATCAGAAGAAGCTGCGCACCGCCGCGTACGCCCTGGGCGACCTGGTGCCGCCCGCAGTGCTGGCCGACATCGACGGCGGCGACCGGCTGTCCATCCCCGCGCCGGAGGGCGCGGCGACGCTGACCGAGGCGCTGCGCAGGCTCGACAGCGCCGGCGTCGAGCTGGCCGACATCGCGCTGCGCCGCCCTTCGCTCGACGACGTATTCCTCTCCATCACCGGCCACTCGGGCGGGCGCGCGTGACCGCTGCGACAGCCCCGGAGCAGACTCCGGCCGAGGCGACGTTGTTCGCCGAACTTCCCGCGCCGCGGCTGTCGTCGTTCGCGCAGTGGCGCGCGCTGACCGGCCGCATCGTGCGCACCATGGCGACCAAGGGCGAGCTGATCGTCGCGGCGATCACGCCGCTGATCTTCACCCTCGGCTTCTACCTGCCGCTGCGCTATGTGATGAAGATCCAGGGCGTCGACTACGCCCAGTACGTCATGCCGATCATCGTGCTGCAGACGATGGCCTTCACCATGATGTCCAACGCGCAGCTGGCCGCGTTCGAGGCGATGACCGGCCTGAGCACCCGTCTGCAGACCATGCCCATCGGCATGCTGGTGCCGTTCACCTCGCGCATCTGCGCCGGTCTGGTCCGTTCGGTCACCTCGCTCACCGCGGCGGTGCTGTTCGGGTATCTGATCGGCTTCCGTTTCGTCGCTGGCGTCGGCCAGGCCGTGCTGTTCTGCGCGTTCTCCCTCGCGGTCGGCACGGTGCTCGCGATCGGCGCCGACGGGCTCGGCAGCCTGACCAAGAGCCCGGAGTCGCTGAGCCAGGCGCTGACCTTGCCGACACTGATCTTCGGCATGCTCTCCTGCGGGTTCGTGCCGGAACGCAACTTCCCGGAGTGGATTCGCCCGTTCGTGCGCAATCAGCCGATCTCGCAGTTCTCCTTCGCCTTGCGCGACATGGCGGCCGACGGGGTGACCTGGCACGTGCTGTGGGTTCCGCTGGTGTGGTTGATCGGGCTGGCGGCGGTGTTCCTCCCGTTGGCGATCTGGGCGAGTGTGAGGCGGTCATGAGTTCGGTGGAATCGACCGTGGAACGCGTCGACCAGGGGGCCGAGCAGGCCGAGGTCCGCGCGGCCGAGCCCCTGCCCGTCGTCCGGACGCGGCCGGAGGGCTCGCTGGTCACCTGGGTGGTGCAGAGCCTGATCCAGTGCAAGCGGCTGCTGCTGATCTGGGCGCGTGATCCGGCGACGACCATCCAGACCCTGGTCTATCCGGCGCTGACCCTGCTGATGTTCTACATCGTGCTGAACAAGCCCGTGTCCGGGGCCACCGGCATGCCCGCGGTGTACGGCACGGTCCCGTTGCTGACGTTGGTCGCGGCGATGTCCGGCGCGGTGGTCAGCGCCCTCGGCTTCAAGACCGAGAAGATGACCGGGTTGCTCGGCCGGTTCTGGACGATGCCGGTGCACCGCGCGGCCGGATTCACCGGCAGGCTGCTGGCCGAAGCGATCCGCGTCCTGGTGACGACGGTGTTCGTCGTCGCGGTGGGCCTGCTGCTGGGATTCCGGTTCGGCCAGGGGCCCCTCGCGGCGGTGGCGCTGATCGGCATCCCGGTGCTGTTCGGCGTCGCGTTCGCCGTTCTGGTCACCGCGCTGGCCACCGTGTCGGAGGGCGTGATGCTGGTGAACATCATCGGCATGGTCAGCACGCTGCTGATGTTCTTCAACTCCGGTTTCGTCCCGGTCTTCGCCTACCCGGTCTGGTTGCAGGACGTGGTGGCGCATCAGCCGATGAGCTGCGCGATCGATGCGATGCGCGGGTTGTCCTACGGCGGTGCGGTCGCCGACCCGCTGCTCGAGACGCTCGCCTGGACGCTCGGCATCATCGTCGTCTTCGCCTACCCCGCGGTGCGGGGATACCGGCGCGCCGCGGAGACGGGGCCCTAGTCCGGCGTCGTGGTCGTTCGCCGGGTTACCGGACCCGGCGTTCGGCCGCTTCGCGCGGTTCGGCGAAGTCGTAGTCCAGCCAGCGGTTCCGATTGGTCCATCCGACGAGGTCGTAACGCCAGTGGAACGGCCAGGTGTGCGCGACCGTGTTGAACAGCACCGCGCCCAGAGCGATGTAGTCGTCGTGTGCGGACAGCAGGGCGCGCTGACCGCGCGGGGAGGCGCTGAAGAACGCGTCGAACATCGCGATGGATTGCTCGGTGGTGAGTCTGCCGAGGCCGTAGAGCCCCCGCATCCGCATCCAATACACCAGTCGCGCCCGCGGCGGCCACAGCGCGGCGATCGGGTCGCGGCCCTGCCGCAGCGCGGTGATCGCGGTGTCCACCAGCGCCAGTGAGTCGGCGACGCTGTACCCCGTGCACGGATGCATCATGCCGCCGCGCGAACCGAACGGGATCGCGCGCGCCTCGCCCTTTCGCGGCGGCGGCTGGTCGAGCGGATAGTGCGCCGCCTCGCTCGGTTCGGCGCCGGTGAGGCGGATGCCGTGCGCGGCGAGGCGCGCGAGCGTGCGTCTGCGCAATTCGCGCTGTGGCATGCCGCCCCGGAGTCCGAGACTGGTCTCCTCGAAGATCACCGTGCCCTCGCCGAGCGGCACCGCGTAGAGGAACGACGGCGGCTCGTCCGGGCCGGCGCCGTTCTCCGGTCGCCAGTCCAGCAGCAGGCCCGAGCCTTCGGCGACCATCGGCGCGGCCGTCTCGGCGTCGACGAAGATGCCGTGCGCGCTGGCCGCCCTGCGGCGTCCGAGCGGGGGCAGGCCCCGGGTGTCGAACACCGCGGCCCCCCGGTGCACCGTGCCGTCGGCGAGTTCGACCTCGTGCGCGTCCACCCGGGTGGCGCGGCCCGCGACGACGGTGGCGTCGTCGAGCGGCAGCGCCGCGCGCAGACCGGGCTTGGACAGCACGCAGTAGGGCCGATCGATGCGATGTTCGGTCTTCGTCCAGACCGTGGGCGCCGGGATGGTGGTCGCGATGGCCGTGGGCGGCAGCCATCGCGGCAGCTCGTCCACCCAGCAGGAGAAGGTGGGCGGCCACAGCCGGTCCGGGCGCGGATCGATCGCGGTCACCGACAGTCCGGCGCGCATGGCGCGGTGCGCGAGCGCCCGCCCGGTGGGACCGAGCCCGACCACGCACACATCGACTTCCCGGTCCGCGCTGACACCCATAGGGGCATTCAATCCGGTCGGCCGACGCGGGCGCAACTATTCGAAGCGAGCGAGCCCCAGGAATTGGGGTCTCGCTTTTTCCGAATCAAATCGACCGAATCGGTGGAATCCCGTTGGCGCGCATGCCCCCAGAATCGGTGGCCCAGCAATTTCAGTCGTGAATCGGCTCGAGACGCACCATAGCCTGGGCTCGGATCGCGAGGCGTTCCGGGATTCGGGATAAGGGGAGTCATGAGAGGAAGCCACCTCCGCCGACTGGTGCTGTCGGCGGTCGTCGCCGGTGCCGTCGCATCGGCAATGGTTTCGGTGCAGGCGGAAGCGGCGCCCGCGGAGTCTTCGATCGTCTCCGTGCGGGAGCACGATGCGCGGAGCCTGACATTGACGGTGCATTCCGCCGCCATGGACCTCGATATTCCGGTGGAAGTGCAGCGCGCCGCGGACACCAGCGTGCCGCGTCCGGTGCTGTATCTGCTGCTCGGCGCGGCCGGTGGCATCGACGGCTCCACCTGGGCCACCAAGACCGATGCGATGCAGTTCCTCGCGGACAAGAACGTGCACGCGGTCACGCCGATCGGCGGCATGTTCAGTTATTACGCGGACTGGCAGAAGGATGACGCCAGGCTGGGCCGTCAGAAGTGGCGGACCTTCCTGAGCAGCGAACTGCCCCCGTTGATCGACGCGTATCTCGGGACCAGCGGGCGCAATGCCCTCGCGGGCTTCTCGATGTCGGGGACCACGACCCTCGCGCTCGCCGCGACCACGGGTGACCTGTTCTCCAGCGTGGCCGCCTACAGCGGTTGCGCGCAGACCAGCGATCCGGTCGGCCGCGAGTTCGTCCGGCTGACCGTGGAGGAATGGGGTCTGGCGGAGCTGGACAACATGTGGGGGCCAGCGGGCGATCCGCAATGGGTGGCCAATGATCCCTACGTGCAGGCGGAGGGACTGCGCGGGAAATCCATTTACATCGCCAGTGGAAATGGCATGCCCGGCGTCTACGACCAGTACGGCGGAAAATACTCGCTGAACGGCCCGTGGGGTTTCGCGAATCAGCTCGTGGTCGGCGGCGTGATCGAAGCGGCCACCAATTATTGCTCGCACAACATGAAAACCCGGCTGGACGACCTCGGCATCCCCGCGCGATACAACTTCCGCCCCGAAGGCACCCACTCCTGGGGCTATTGGGAGGACGCGCTGAAGGATTCGTGGCCGACGCTCGCCGCTCCATTGGGAATCTGAACCGTCGGGAATTCGAGATGTCTATTCGCCTCCGGGCCGCGCGTGTCGCCGGCCTCATGCTGGTCGCGGCCGCCGCGGCGTTGCCGCACGCGCCGAGCGCGGCCGCCGCTCCCGAGACGCCGGTGCTGGACGGCGCCAACGACTGGTCCTGCCGTCCCACCCCGGAACGGCCGGAGCCGGTGGTGCTCGTGCACGGCTCGGGTACCGACGTCGGCCGCAGCTTCCCCCTGCTCGCGCGCGCCATCCGGGCCGAGGGACATTGCGTGTTCGCCGCGAATCTCGGCGCCGCGCCCGGCGTCGTCGACGCGGTCAGCGGCCAGAGCGGCTCCAGTTCCACCGGCATCGGCCCGATCGGCGCCGCGTTGCTGGGACGCGTGGTCTACGGCGTGGCCGACATCGACCGGATGGCGGGCGAGCTCGCCGAAGTCGTGCGGTCGGTGCGTGAAACGACGGGAGCGAGCCGGGTGGCGTTGGTCGGTCACTCGACCGGCGGCACCGTGGTCCGGCAATACCTCCGCGCTCGCGGCGGCGAGGCGGTGTCCCAGGTGGTGACCCTCGGAACGCCGTATCGCGGCTCGACCTGGGCCGGATTGCGCGGCGCCTATCCGGATCTGGCCGCCCTCGGCCTCGGGGACGCGCAGATCGCGGCTCAGGTGTTCGGAGCTCCGGGACAGCAGCAAGTGGTCGGGTCACCGCTGCTCAACCGGTTGAACGCGGGAGGCGAGACCGTCACCGGTCCCCGGTACACGGCCATCGCCTCCCGCGCCGACCAAGTGATCACGCCGCAGGACACCGCTCTGCTCGCCGCCCCCGCCCCCGCCGACCGCAACGTCTGGCTGCAGGAGGGCTGCCCCGGCAACACGGCCGATCACAGCGGCATGCTCGAAGACCCGCGCGCGGCCGCCGCCGTCCTCTCCGCGCTCGCCGGAGATCGACGAGCGTTGCCCTGCTGAGCGGGCCCCGGCCGGACAGAACGCACGAAGATGGAGAACCTCGGTGAGTTTCGGCATTACTTGTAGCGGGCTCTGCCGCGAATTCGCCGGAGTCGCGGTGATCGACGGCGTGACCTTCCGCGCGCCTGCGGGCCGGGTCACCGCGGTGGTCGGACCGAACGGCGCGGGGAAGACGACGCTGTTGTCGATGCTCGCCGGTCAGTTGCGGCCGCACCGAGGGTGGCTCCGCGTGGAGGACGCGGATCCGAGCGTCGAACCATGGGTGGTCCGCTCCCGGGTCGGCTGGGTCCCCGACGTGTACGAGGGCAGTGAGACCTGGTCGATCGCGGAGGTCGTGCGGTTCTCCGCGAAGATCGCGGGCCACAGCGGAGACACGGCCGAAGAACTCGTCGACCGGGCATTGCATCTCGCGCGTTTGGCCGACTCCGCTGCCACGCCGGTTCTCCGTCTCTCCCGGAGTGCGAAGAAGTGGCTGAGCCTGGCCAGAGCGCTCGCCGCGGGTACGACGGCACTCGTCCTGGACAACCCGATGGCCGACTTGGACCACGACGGTCGTCGCTATCTGGCCGGAATGCTGCGAGCGCTCGCGCACCAAGACATGACGATCGTCGTTTCGGCTTGTCTCGCCGACGATCTCGCCGGATGCGCGGAGAGCGTCCTGCACCTCGATCACGGGCGACTCGTCGCCGGGGACGCATCGCCTCCGGCCCCGGTCGATCCAGGTCGGACGGCCTGCGCGGGACCGGACGCACGCGGCTCACGGAGGCCGACTACCGCGGCGTCACCCAGGTGGTGATGTCGGCGTGCACCACCTCGAGGCCGTGCTTGTCGTAGATCGAGACCGGCACCACGACCTCGCGTCCTTCGGTGATGCTCGGGAAATCGGGGAGTTCGGCCAGCTTCGCCACGGCCCGCAGGCCGGTCTCGGCCTTGGCCAGATACTGCACGTTCATCGCCTTGGGAATCCACCGGTGCGTCGCCGGGACCGTCGCCTCGCTCAGCATGCCCATCGCGACCTCGGCCAGGTTGCACGCCGCGATGGCGTGGAAGGTGCCCAGATGGTTGTGGATGCCGAACCACTTGGGCGAGGTCACCTCGCACAACCCGGGTTCGAGCCGGACCACGTTCGGCAGCACGGTGCCGAAATACGGCACCCGGGCCACCATCCCGAGCGAGAACAGCGCATGCCCCAGCCGGTTGTCCGGCAGCTTCTTCCAGCCGCGGTAGGTCGCGGTCTCTTTCGCCATACGCGTATCTTACTCAGAAGTAAGTTTCCGAACACCCCACCGATTTGAAGTGACTCGCAGGGGTCGTGCATACTGTTCGGGTTGCCCTGCACCGGGTCATGTCCGTTTCCCTGCGAAACGGGTGGCTGGGCGGGGCGAGCAGTACCCCATCGTGTACCTCGCCGGGTTTCTGGCGTGGGTACGTCCGGGACAGTGTTCCAGGCCTGAGATGCGTTCGCGATCCGAGGCCGAGGAATGAGCGGACGGGCGACACGCCCGACCGCGTGGACCGGAGAACCATGACAGATGAACAGCGGCGAGGATCGGGCACGCCCGGTCGGGGTCTCCACCGTGTGGGACGTCTTCGTGTGTTCGGGCTGTGCAAATGAGGGTGGTCCAGAGGACTGGTGTAGCCGGGCTTCGGACCACGAAGGAAAGCGGAGAAAAGGACACTTAGCGTGGCGGGACAAAAGATCCGCATCAGGCTCAAGGCCTATGACCACGAGGCGATCGACGCATCGGCGCGCAAGATCGTGGAGACGGTGACCCGCACCGGGGCACGCGTCGTCGGCCCGGTGCCGTTGCCGACCGAGAAGAACGTGTACTGCGTCATCCGTTCGCCGCACAAGTACAAGGACTCGCGCGAGCACTTCGAGATGCGTACGCACAAGCGCCTTATCGACATCCTCGACCCGACGCCGAAGACGGTGGACGCGCTCATGCGCATCGACCTGCCGGCCAGCGTCGACGTCAACATTCAGTGACGGGGACTCGAGACATGACTGACAACAAGAACAGGCCGGCCGCCGGCATCCTGGGCACCAAGCTCGGCATGACCCAGGTCTTCGACGACAAGAACCGCGTCGTTCCCGTGACCGTCATCAAGGCCGGGCCGAACGTCGTCACCCAGATCCGCACCGAGGAGCGCGACGGCTACAGCGCCGTCCAGGTCGCCTTCGGCGCCATCGACCCGCGCAAGGTGAACAAGCCGGTCGCAGGCCAGTTCGCCAAGGCGGGCGTCACCCCGCGCCGCCACGTCGCCGAGATCCGCGTCGCGGACGCCTCCACCTTCGAGGTCGGCCAGGAGATCAACGCCGACGTGTTCGAAGAGGGCAGCTACGTCGACGTCACCGGCACCAGCAAGGGCAAGGGCTTCGCGGGCACCATGAAGCGCCACGGCTTCCGTGGCCAGGGCGCCTCGCACGGTGCGCAGGCCGTGCACCGCCGTCCGGGTTCGATCGGTGGCTGCGCCACCCCCGGCCGCGTGTTCAAGGGCATGCGCATGTCGGGCCGGATGGGTAACGACCGCGTCACCACGCAGAACCTGTCGGTGCACAAGGTCGACACCGAGAACGGCCTGCTGCTGATCAAGGGAGCGATCCCGGGTCGCAAGGGCGGCGTCGTGATCGTCAAGAGCGCCGTGAAGGGTGGTGCGCACGCATGACCAGCTCAGCTGTGAACACTGAGAAGAAGTCCGCGAATCTCACGCTGCCGGTCAAGGAGATCGGTGGCAAGACCAACGGCACCGTCGACCTCCCCGCGGAGATCTTCGACGTGACCGCCAACATCGCGCTGATGCACCAGGTCGTCGTGGCCCAGCAGGCCGCCGCGCGCCAGGGCACGCACGCGACCAAGACCCGGGGCCAGGTCTCCGGCGGCGGCAAGAAGCCGTACCGGCAGAAGGGCACCGGTCGCGCCCGTCAGGGTTCGACCCGCGCGCCGCAGTTCACCGGCGGTGGCACCGTGCACGGCCCGCAGCCGCGCGACTACAGCCAGCGCCTGCCCAAGAAGATGAAGGCCGCCGCCCTGCGTGGCGCGCTGTCGGACCGGGCGCGCAACGAGCGCATCCACGTGATCACCGAACTGGTGGCGGGCCAGGCGCCGTCCACCAAGACCGCCAAGACCTTCCTGGCCGAGCTGTCGGACCGCAAGAAGTTCCTGGTCGTGGTGGGCCGCGAGGACGTCGCCGCGTGGAAGAGCGTGGCGAACCTGCAGAACGTGCACCCGATCGCACCCGATCAGCTCAACACCTACGACGTGCTCAACAGCGACGACGTGGTGTTCAGCGTCGAGGCGCTCAACGCGTTCGTGCACGGCCCCGCGGAGTCTCCGCAAGACACTGCGGCGATTGCACAGGAGGAGAGCAAGTGACCACCATCGCCGACCCCCGCGACATTCTGCTGGCGCCGGTCATCTCCGAGAAGTCCTACGGACTGATCGAGGAAGGCACCTACACCTTCCTGGTGCACCCGGACTCCAACAAGACGCAGATCAAGATCGCCGTGGAGAAGGTCTTCGGTGTGAAGGTGACCAGCGTCAACACCGCCAACCGTCAGGGCAAGCGCAAGCGGACCCGCTTCGGTTACGGCAAGCGCAAAGACACCAAGCGCGCGCTCGTGACCATCTCGGCCGACAGCAAGCCCATCGAGATCTTCGGAGGCCCGGTCGCGTAAGCGCCTGGGAATCCAGAAAGCAGAGAAGAACTCATGGCAATCCGTAAGTACAAGCCGACTACGCCGGGCCGCCGCGGCTCCAGCGTCTCGGACTTCGCCGAGATCACCCGGTCGACCCCGGAGAAGTCGCTGCTGCGCCCGCTGACCAAGTCCGGCGGCCGCAACGCCCACGGCCGGATCACCACCCGGCACCGCGGTGGCGGGCACAAGCGCGCCTACCGTCTGATCGACTTCCGTCGACTGGACAAGGACGGCATTCCGGCCAAGGTCGCGCACATCGAATACGACCCGAACCGCACCGCGAACATCGCGCTGCTGCACTTCGTGGACGGCGAGAAGCGCTACATCATCGCCCCCAAGGGCGTGACGCAGGGCACCCGCATCGAGTCCGGCCCGACCGCCGACATCAAGCCGGGCAACAACCTGCCGCTGCGCAACATCCCGACCGGTACCACCATCCACGCGGTGGAGCTGCGTCCGGGCGGCGGCGCCAAGCTGGCCCGTTCGGCCGGCATGAGCATCCAGCTGCTGGGCAAGGAAGGCCCCTACGCCACGCTGCGTATGCCCTCCGGTGAGATCCGCCGCGTCGACGTGCGCTGCCGCGCCACCGTCGGCGAGGTCGGCAACGCCGAGCAGTCGAACATCAACTGGGGCAAGGCCGGCCGCATGCGCTGGAAGGGCCGCCGCCCCACGGTCCGTGGTGTCGTCATGAACCCGGTCGACCACCCGCATGGTGGTGGTGAGGGCAAGACCTCCGGTGGTCGCCACCCGGTCTCGCCGTGGGGTCAGCCGGAAGGCCGCACCCGCAAGCCCAACCGTCCGAGCGACAAGCTCATCGTCCGCCGTCGCAAGACCGGCAAGAAGCGCTGAAGGAGGAGGTAAGAAATGCCACGCAGCCTCAAGAAAGGCCCGTTCGTCGACGACCACCTCCTGAAGAAGGTGGACGTGCAGAACGAGAAGGGCACCAAGCAGGTCATCAAGACCTGGTCGCGTCGTTCGACCATCATCCCCGATTTCATCGGCCACACGTTCGCGGTGCACGACGGCCGCAAGCACGTGCCGGTGTTCGTCTCGGACAACATGGTCGGGCACAAGCTCGGTGAGTTCGCGCCGACCAGGACGTTCAAGAGCCACGTCAAGGAAGACCGGAAGAGCAAGCGGCGATGACGACGACCGAGACTCAGAACCCGACTGCGCGCGCGACCGCCAAGCACGTTCGCGTCACCCCGATGAAGGCACGCCGTGTCGTGGACCTGGTCCGCGGCAAGCGCGTCGAGGACGCCCTCGCCCTGCTGAAGTTCGCGCCCCAGGCCGCGAGCGAGCCGGTCGCCAAGGTCGTCGCCAGCGCCGCGGCCAACGCCGAGAACAACCTCGGCCTGAACCCGGCCACGCTGGTCATCTCGACGGCTTACGTCGACGAGGGCACCACCCTGAAGCGGTTCCAGCCGCGTGCCCAGGGCCGTGCGTTCCGCATCCGCAAGCGCACCAGCCACATCACCATCGAGGTCGAGAGCATCCCCACCGCCGGTGGAGCCACTCGTAACCGCCGGAAGGGAGGGGCAAAGTAAATGGGACAGAAGATCAATCCCCACGGCTTCCGCCTCGGTATCACCACCGACTGGAAGTCGCGCTGGTACGCGGACAAGCAGTACGCGGACTACGTGAAGGAAGACGTCGCGATCCGCAAGCTGCTGGCCACCGGCATGGAGCGGGCGGGCATCGCCAAGGTCGAGATCGAGCGCACCCGTGACCGCGTGCGGGTGGACATCCACACCGCGCGTCCCGGCATCGTGATCGGCCGCCGCGGCGCCGAGGCCGACCGCATCCGCGCCGAGCTGGAGAAGCTCACCGGCAAGCAGGTGCAGCTGAACATCCTCGAGGTGAAGAACCCCGAGTCGGACGCGCAGCTGGTGGCCCAGGCCGTCGCCGAGCAGCTGTCCAACCGTGTGGCGTTCCGTCGCGCGATGCGCAAGGCCATCCAGTCGGCCATGCGTTCGCCGAACGTCAAGGGCATCCGTGTGCAGTGCTCGGGCCGCCTCGGCGGCGCCGAAATGTCGCGCTCGGAGTTCTACCGCGAGGGTCGGGTGCCGCTGCACACGCTGCGCGCCGACATCGACTACGGCCTCTACGAGGCCAAGACCACCTTCGGTCGCATCGGCGTGAAGGTCTGGATCTACAAGGGCGACATCGTCGGTGGCAAGCGTGAGCTCGCCGCCGCTGCCGCCGCGCCCGAGCGTCCGCGCCGGGAGCGGCCGAGCCGCCCGCGTCGGTCCGGTTCCACCGGCACCACCGCGACCAGCACGGAGGCCGGGCGGGCCGCCACCGCGGTGGCCGACGCTCCGGCAGAGACACAGGAGGGCTGACGCATGCTGATGCCTCGCAAGGTGAAGCACCGCAAGCAGCATCACCCGAGCCGTTCCGGAACGGCCAAGGGCGGCACCTCGGTGGCGTTCGGCGATTTCGGCATCCAGGCGCTGGAGCCGGCGTACGTCACCAACCGGCAGATCGAGTCGGCGCGTATCGCGATGACTCGCCACATCCGCCGTGGCGGCAAGATCTGGATCAACATCTACCCGGATCGCCCGCTGACCAAGAAGCCCGCCGAAACCCGCATGGGTTCGGGTAAGGGTTCGCCGGAGTGGTGGGTCGCGAACGTCAAGCCCGGTCGCGTGATGTTCGAGATGAGCTACCCCAACGAGGAGATCGCTCGTGAGGCCCTGCGCCGCGCGATGCACAAGCTCCCGATGAAGTGCAGGATCGTGACCAGGGAGGAGCAGTTCTGATGGCTACCGGAACACCGGCCGCAGAGCTCCGCGAGCTCACCGAAGAGGAGTTGGTGGCCAAGCTGCGCGACTCCAAGGAAGAGCTGTTCAACCTGCGCTTCCAGATGGCGACGGGTCAGCTGGACAACAACCGTCGTCTGCGCGTCGTCCGTCACGAGATCGCGCGCATCTACACGGTCATGCGTGAGCGTGAGCTCGGTCTGGCCACCGGACCCGCTGGCAAGGGAGATGCCGCATGAGCGACAAAGTAGAAGGGCAGCGCGGCACCCGCAAGGTGCGTGTCGGTTACGTTGTCTCGGACAAGATGAACAAGACGATCGTCGTCGAGCTGGAAGACCGTAACCGGCACCCGCTCTACGGCAAGATCATTCGCACCACCTCGAAGGTGAAGGCGCACGACGAGAACGAGATCGCCGGTATCGGCGACCGCGTGCAGCTGATGGAGACCCGTCCGCTGTCGGCCACCAAGCGCTGGCGTCTGGTCGAGGTCCTGGAGAAGGCCAAGTAAGCCTGCTCCACGGCGTGAAACCCGAAGGCCCGCTTCCCGTCCCGGGAGGCGGGCCTTCGCCGTATCCGGGTACGGCTGAGGAATTCCCGCGCTGTGCACCCTGGATCGGTACTGTCTGGTCGTGCGGGTGGCGATCGAGTCCTGGCCTGACCGGTGATCGATCGCGCCGACGGCCGATGCGGAGGTATGAGCGGTGGGGAATGTGACTCGACCTGATCAGCCCGATGACCGGGCGCTGTTGCGCGAACATCTGCTGAAGACGCGGATCGCGGGGGACGTCGCGACGCCTCGGGAGGGGAATCTCGCGAACTACCGCAAGATGGTGCAGAAGGACCCGGGGTACCAGTTCGGGCTGACGCTGAAGGATTGGACGTTCGCCGAGACGCTGGAGATGATGGCTCGGCTCTGCGGGGTCAGCCCCGATCCTCGTCACCTGCGGGGCGCGGACACCATCGACGTCGACCTGACGCTCGACGCGCTCGATGCGATGGGGGCGCGGATCGGGATCGCTGCTCGTCGCCGGGAGACCGTGCTCCTGGCGACCGGGCATCCGGACACGCTCATGGGCGTCTATCGCGCCGTCGAGGACGCGCTGCGGGCGGCAGGGTGCGTGGTGCTCGCGCCTGCCGCCGGCTGGTCCTATCCGGTCACCACACCCTTCGGTCCGCAGATTCGCGAAATCGTCTACACCTCGGGCGTCGCCGCGCTCGGCACCGACGGGACGCTGCGGCACACCCATGATCCGCACCCGATGCGGGCGGTGCTGCGGGAACTGCGCGACGCCGCGACCGGCCACTGGCCCGACTTGGTCGTCGCCGATCACGGCTGGGCCGGAGCGGCGGGGGAGGCCGGAATCGAGACCGTCGGATTCGCCGACAGCAACGATCCGGCGCTGTTCGCCGGGCAGGCCGAAGGCAAGATCGCGGTTACGGTGCCGCTCGACGATGGAATCCATCCCGACCACTACCGGCCGCTGATCGCCTATCTGCTGGATCGGGCGGGGCTCACAGGATGAGCCGGGTGTCGCGCACGATCGTTTCGAGATCGGAACGATCAGGGCGCCAATGCAATTCGGTCATCGCCTTGGCGGGATCGCTGATCAGGACGGCCGGTTCGGGCGCGGCAGGCCGATGGGTCAGCCGGATCCGGCGGCCGGTCCGCCGCTCGACCGCGGCGACGACGTCGAGGATGCTGCTGCCCTGACCGCTGCCGACGAGGTAGCGCGCGAACTCGCCTTTCGGCGGCATGTTCGCGAGGCACGCCACGAAAGCCGCTGCGGCGTCGTCGAGGTGCAGATAGTCGCGCACCGCGCTGCCGTCGCCGTTGACTTCCAATACCGAGCCGTTCCGCGCGGCGGCGAACGCTCGGGGGATCAAACGCGTCGGATCGGGGTCCGCGCCACCGGCCACGTTCATCAAGCGCAGTACGGTGGCGGACAAGCGGCCGGTGCCCGTCTGCGAGCGGATGGCCCACTCCGCCGCCAGCTTGCTCGCGGCGTACGGGTGCGGGGGCGCGTCGGGTAGGGATTCCGTCATCGGCTGGCGCTCCGGAGTTCCGTATATCGATCCGGTCGAGGCGAAGATTATCCGCGAGACGCCGGTCGCGGCCATGGCGTCCAGCAAGGCGACGGTCCCGCCGGTGTTGACGCGGAAGTACCGCAGCGGATCGGCCGTCGATTCACGCGCCCGAGTCAGCCCGCCGAGATGGCACACCGCGTCCACGCCGTCCAGCGCCTCCCACAACCCGGCCTCGTCCAGCAGGTCGGCGATCCGAGTCGTCACTCGCACGGCCGGACCGCTCTCACGAACCATCGCGATCGGTTCGTGCCCCGCGCTGCCCAGCAGATCGACAACCGCGCTGCCGATATAGCCGTTCGCTCCGGTGACGAGAACGCGCACCATACGATCTTGTCACCGAACAGGAGTCGCTGTTGCTCGGGGCGGACGTCTGATCAGCACACGTCTTTCCGTTGGTGCCGGAAGCGGTCCGCGCTCGCGGGCACGGGCTGCACAACCTCGCGGGTCGAGCGATCGCCCGGGAGGTCTGGCGCAGGTGGCCAGCGGCCGGAACCAGTCCACCCGGGCGGATATCCGCTATGCCGCGGGCAGTGGGCACTGCGCGGCGGAGCCGCATTGCAGCAGGCGCAGCAGCGAACTCAGGTCGATGAGCGAGCTACCGGTCGATACTCCGCCGGGTGCGGGTTCGCCGGGCGCGACCACCGGTGCGGGAGCCGAGGGTGCGGGTGCCAGCGGTTCGGCGACTGCGTTACCTGCGCTGAGGACTGCTCCGAAAGCCAGCGCGGTGATGCCTGCGCCGAGCAGCTTGGTGAACGACATTGATGAATCCTTTGCTGATTTGCGGTGCGAGAGTGGCTCAGGGTGCGGTATCTGCCGCGTCGAGGGCTCTCGCGCCACGGGGAGTGCTATTCGTACTGCCACAATTAGCAGAAGGGAAGCGGCCGCGCCGCTTGGTTTATGGCGCACGCAATGCGCTGCCGCACCTGCCGGCGCCGACGGATATCGTGCATCGGCCATTCTTCACGGCGCTTCTACCAGCGGAAATCTTGTGCTGAGACGAGAATTGTTCGCCCCGAACCGCTGTCGAGGTGTGGTGGATCCGGGCTGATGCAGCTTTGTGCAGCGCTTGGTGCAGGAACCTGCATTGGGCCGCGACCAGAACTTATTTCGGAAGAATTTTCGTAACGTATCGCAATAGCTGCCACACCCCATCTGTGCAAGAAGATACGTTATGTCGTATATTCATGCACGCATGCCGGGGTCCGCCCGGCCTGTGGTTCGGATGGCCGAATCTCGCAGCGGCATCGGCATTCTGGATTGTGGCGACGACCGGGCGCATCGGACCCGGGAAGTGAGAAGGATCGATCATGACTACGGAAACCACTGCGCGCCGCTGGCTGATCACCGGCGCGAACAGCGGCTTCGGTGCGGCGTTCACCCGTGCCGTGCTCGCCGCGGGTGACGAAGTCGTCGCGGCGGTGCGCCGGCCCGAGACCATGGCGGAGGTCGTTGCCGCACATCCGGACCGGGTGCAGGTGGTGACACTCGACATGCGGGATCCCGCCGCCGCCGAGCGTGCGGTGAAGGAGGCCGGACACGTCGACGTGCTGGTCAACAACGCCGGCTACGGCGTCGTCGGCGCGATCGAGGAGACCAGTCCGGCCGACGTGCGTGATGCGATGGAGGTCATGTTCCACGCCCCGCTCCGGTTGACGCAGTTGGTGCTGCCGCAGATGCGGGAACGCCGTGCCGGGGCGATCGTGCAGGTGACGAGCATGGGCGGATTCATGTCTTTCGCGGGCGTCGGCATCTACAGTGCCGCCAAGGGTGCGCTGGAGCTGGCCAGCGAAGCGCTCGCCCAGGAGGTGAACCCGCTGGGCATCCAGGTGCTCATCGTCGAGCCCGGCGCGTTCCGCACCGGTTTCGCGAAACCCGCCGCGTTGGCTATCAGCTCCGCGATCTCCGACTACGCCGCGACCGCCGGCGCGGTCCGCGACGGCCTGCCGGAGTCCGATCAGCAACAGGAAGGCGACCCCGACAAAGCCGCCGCCGCGGTCCTGGCGACGGTCGGCCGCCCCGGCGCGCCGCTGCGCCTGGCGCTGGGCCCCGATGCCATACAGGGCATCAGGGACAAGCTCGCCCAGGTCGCCGCCGACCTCGACGCCACCGCCGAGCTGGGAACGAACACCGGCTTCGACTCCTGAGATCGACGCACGGCGGCCCACCTGTCCCGCACCGGTGGGCCGCCTCGGCGTATGACGGCGGGCGGTGCTATCTGGCTACCCCGCTACGTCGAACGCACCGCCTGCTGCCGGTCAGAACGCCACCATCGCCGGGACCGTCCTCTGGCTGCGACAATGCGCAGACGGGGGCTGGATGAGTCGTGTACCGCCTGGCATGGCAGTGCCGTCTCCGGGATCTCTTCTTCTGACTGCGACGACGCGCAGACGGGTGCCTGCACGAGCCGTGCGCCGCCTGGCACGGCAGTGTCATCGCCGGGATCGCCTTCTGGCTGCGACGACGCGCAGACGGGGGCTGGATGAGTCGTGTACCGCCTGGCATGGCAGCGCCATCACCGGGAACGCCTTCTTTTCTGCGATAACGCACAGACGGGGGTCTGGGCGAGTCGTGTACCGCCTGGCGCGGCAGTGTGGAACCGTGCGCTGAACGAACCGCGGCCAATGTCTTCCGTGGTTGGCTGGGGTGGTGGAACTCGGGCGAGCGCGGATGGCTGCGGGGGCGTTGTTCGTGCGCGGTGACCATGTGTTGCTTGTGCACAAGACGTACGGCAATGGGTGGGATCTGCCGGGCGGATACGTGGAGCCAGGGGAGGCGCCCGCTGCCGCTTGTCGGCGCGAGGTTCGGGAGGAACTGGGGATCGATCGTTCCGTCCGTCGGCTGCTCGTGCACGACTGGGCGCCGAGGCCAGGAGAAGGCGACAAGGTCCTGTACGTATTCGATTGCGGTGTGCTCGGTGCCGACGAGTGTGCCATCCGCTTGCAGGAATCGGAACTCGATGCGTGGCAGTGGGTTTCGATCGACGACCTCGATGACTACGTGATACCGAGGTTGGCTCGGCGGGTGCGGCGAGCGCACCTGGCATACCTCGACGGCTGCCCCAGGTATCTCGAACACGGGCGTCCGGTCGGGCGCGGCGACTAGGTTCAACGGCCCGTGCGGGGTCGGTGGCGTGTCATGTCTTGCGTTATACGTATACATCTACTTATAGTGAGACAGCGGCCCGAATGATCTGAGAACATCGAATGCGCACCTGGAGAAGCGGATTCGGAGGGGGCCGAACTGGCATAGACGCATGCCTGCATGCGCACTGATCTATGAAACGGGGAAATCATGACCACCGATCCGAACGAGCTGGACGGTGCGGGCACTGTCGAGGAGCAGGCTTGCGGCGTCACCATCGTCAAGGAATCCGCCGAGCCGGTCGACGCGGACGACCTGCGCCAGGTCGTGTTGCGGGTGGGCCCGGGCGGCGGGCGTCAGCAGCGGTTCTTCGGCAGATTGCTCGGTGAATCCCGCGAATACACCAAGGTCGGGATCACCGTGGTGCGGGTCTACGTGAGCCGCAAAGGCAAGTTCGTGGTGCACCGGCGGGAATCGGACTGGCGCGAAATGTCCGTCGCCATCGACTGGACCGAATGGAAGAATTGGCGCGAGCTGCTGCGGCCCGGCAGCGGCGAGCGCGAGTGGGGTGATTACACGGTGGAGATCGTGGACTCGCCCGCTGAGCTGCGAGGCCGAATCCCGGAGCACATCTACCGAACCGTTGTCGATGTGGCCGAGAACCCGACCTCGCAGGACCTGCAGATCTGAGATACCCGCCGCTTTCGCCGAATCCGGAAAGGATTTCTTCGCAGATGTTCGCACGACTGGGGGCCGTGGTCGTCCACAATCCGTGGAAGGTGATCGGCCTGTGGGTGCTGCTCGCCATCGCGGTGGTGGCCTCGGCGCCGGAACTGAAATCGACGACAGACCAATCAGCCTTCCTGCCTTCCCACTACGAATCTATTCAGGCATTGGAGTTGCAGCAGAAGGCTTTCCCCGACAGCTCCGCTCCCGCGGCGATCATCGTGTTCGCCCGGAAGGACGGCACGCCGTTGACCGACGCGGACGCGGCCTCGGTCGTGTCGATCGGCGGCAACCTGCGCGACGCGCAGATCAAGGACGTCATCGGAATGCAACCGACGCCGCCGTCGGAGAACCGCCTGGTGCAGATCATCGCGGTGCAGATGACGAAGGTGACGAACCCGAACGACACCACGCAGGGTGACGCGGTCAAGGCGCTGCGCAAGGAGTTGAAGGAGCGCATCGAGGGCACCGAGCTGAAGGCGGGCATCACCGGCCAGGCGGCGCAGGTGCTGGATCAGCAGGAATCGGGCGACAAGGGTCTGGCCATCGTCGGAGTCGCCACCGTCGTGCTGATCCTGGTGCTGTTGCTGGTCATCTTCCGCAGCCCGGTGATCGCGTTGCTGCCGATCATCGTGATCGGCGCGGTCTCCAGCATGGTCGGCGGATTGATCGCCATGGTGGCCAAAGCGTTCGACCTGCAGATCGACGCCTCGATCAATGCCATCCTCGTGGTCGTGCTGTTCGGTGTCGGCACCGACTACATCCTGTTCCTGATGTTCCGCTACCGCGAACGCCTGCGCGCAGGCGAGGATTCGAAGACCGCCATGGTCAGCGCCGTCACCCGGGTGGGTGAGGCGATCACGTCCGCGGCGGGCGCGGTGATCATCGCGTTCATGGCGCTGGTGCTCTCCACGCTGGGCATGTTCCGCGCCATGGGGCCGGCGCTGGCGATCGCGGTGGCGGTCGCGCTGCTGGCGGGGCTGACACTCGTTCCCGCCGTCGTGTCGCTGCTGGGCACCAAAGTGTTCTGGCCGTCCAAGGCCTGGCGCACCGAACCGAAGGGCGCGCGGTTCACCGCGATCGGCAATGCGCTCGGCCGGCGGCCCGGTGTGTTCGCCGTAGTCTCCGGCGGTGCGCTGATCGTGCTCGGCGTCTTCGCGTTCGGTTTCCACCCGACGTTCGATCTCAGCTCCGGGTCCACCTCGGAGGCTTCGGAATCCGTCGTCTACAGCAAGGAGCTGGTCAAGGGCCTGCCCGCCGGGACCACCCAACCTTCGGACGTCCTGTTGCAGTCCGACGGCGCGTTGACCGCCGAGCAGCTCACCGCCTACCGCAACGCGCTGGCCGGGGTACCCGGTGTGGGACAGGTGGCCGAGCCGAAATTGTCCGCGGATAAGACGATCGCCGACTTCGCGGTGACGCTCGATGCCGCGCCGGAGTCGGATGCAGCGCTGGACACCGTCAAGGGCCCGCTGCGCGATACCGCGCACGCGGCGGCGCCCGCCGGTACGACCGCCGCCGTCGGTGGTCTGACCTCGGTGTTCGTCGACTTCCAGGAGGCGATGGCGCGGGACTACTCGATCGTGTTCCCGGTGGCGGCGATCCTCATCATGATCGTGCTGGGACTGCTGCTGCGCAGTCTGGTCGCGCCGTGGTACCTGATGGCCTCGGTGTTCCTCGGCTTCGCCGCCACGCTCGGCGCCGCGGTGCTGGTGTTCCAGCACTTCCGCGGTGAGACCGGCCTGATCTTCACGCTTCCGGTGATCATGTATCTGTTCGTGGTCGCGCTGGGCACCGACTACAACATCCTCATGGTCGCCCGGCTGCGGGAAGAGGCGCGCGAGGGCAACGAGCCGAAACAGGCCGCGGCGCTGGCCGTGCGGCACACCGGCCCCACCATCGCGGCGGCCGGAGTGATCCTGGCGGGCACGTTCGCGTCGATGATGCTGGCCGGCAACAACGTCCTCGCACAGATGGGCTTCGCCATCTCGGTGGGCATCGCGATCGCGGCCTTCGTCATGGCGATGTTCTTCACGCCCGCGCTCACGGCGCTCATCGGGCACAAGGCGTGGTGGCCGGGGCATGGGGACGAGAAGCCCGGTGGGGCGCGACCGGAGGCGCAGGAGGTCGTCGGGACTTCGGTCGGCGAGAGGTGAGCGGGCCCGAGCGTTCGACACTCGGCGCTCGCGGATGAGTAAGCCGGATTAGAGCTGTGCACCCGAATTCATCGGGTGCACAGCTCTTTCCTACTTCAAATCTTGACGTTTGCCCATTTCGCGAACCGGGCCAGGGAGTCGGTTCCGCGCCGGGCGTGAGCCAGCACGCGGACGGTCTCGTGGACCTGCGGGTGGTTGCGTGTGAGCCCTGGTGCGATCCGGCGTGCTCGGTCGAGACTGGCGAGAGCGCGCTGTTTGTCCCCGTGGAGCAACCACGCGCGGGACACATCGATCCAGTGATGCCCGGCGCGAGAGGGCGTGACCGATGCCGGTAGACGAATCCGCTCGGCACGCGCAACCGCTGTCGTGCCATCGGACAACTCGACGGGCACAGAAACGGAGTGGATATCGACGTTCGCCAAGTGGAACCCGGTTCCGTACTCCTGGTATTGCGCGGAACCGATGGTCTCGGCGATCCGGCGGGCCTCCCGCAGATGCGTGTCGGCGGCGTCGGCGTCGAGAGCACGGGCCGACAGTATCGACCCCCGCAGATGTAATGCGCCCCGCACCGCGAGGACTTCCGGTGTCGTGGGCAGCTGCTCGCCGACGGTCTGTGCGCGCGCGATGATCCGCAGACCACCGGCGTACGAGCCGGAGTACAGCAGGATCAGCGCGCGATGGTATTCCGCCGCGATCGGCCAAACCGGGTCGCCGCTGCGTTCAGCCGCCCACACACAGCGCTCAGCGGCCAACGCGGCGAGGTCCAGGTAGCCGTACCGGTAGGCCACCGAAGACGCGCTGTTGTAGGCGTAGGCGAGCGTCGCATAGATCCTCTCCAGACGACGCTCGGAAGGCTCCTCGGCCGCGAGGGCGTGCAACCCGTGGATCACGTCCGGCAGTTCGGCGATGTGGTCGCCGTACCGGCCGCGCCGCCTGCTCTCCTGCACCCGATGCAGTGCTGTGGTCAGCTCTTTCAAGGTGATCGGCGCGCTCAATGGTTCGTCGTTGAATGCCAGTATCTTCCGGCGCAACTCGCGAATGGTGGCGTGAGCTCCGGCATCGTCGCGCGCCGGGGTGTAGGGCTGACCGGTCAGATTCTCGATGTCGACCCCGAGTGCTCCGGCCACGGCTGCGATGAACGCGGGCGAGGCCGGGCGGGCGCCCCGTTCGACCTTGCGGAGCAGCGACACCGAGACGTTCGCCTTCTGCGCGAGCTGTTGCTGTGTGAGCCGGGTGAGTTTGCGAGCTCTGGCGGTACGTTCTCCGATCCCGGCATCGTCCATGCCTCCACGGTGACACAGGATGTGCCGCTTCGCAGGGCTTCACCCAGGCCAAAGTATCCGCAGGCCCCGGCGTCGGGTTGAGTCCCGAGCCCCCGGCGTCGGGTGCCCGGCAACCACGACACGACACGCCGAAAGGTCATCGAATGACCGTAGAGCTCGCAACCGTCCTCATCGTCATGGCCGCCGTCGGCGGACTGCTGATACTCGTGTTCTGGGTGCTGCCCTTGCTACTCGACCTCGGCGACGACCCGGACGAATCCGTACCGGCACGTGAGATCTTCGCGCGGCTGGAGGACGAGCAGGGATGACGACTCGGGGTTCCTGGGTGCAGGACTACTGCGACGACGGCAACATGCCCGAGGACGAGGAGCACGCGCGCGGACTGTCGAAGCTTCACCAGAGCTGCGAACCGCCGTGCCCGCGCAAGGTGTCCGCTGAGCGCTACCTACGCGCACGCGGCGAGGGCAGCACGCCGGACAGTCAAGCGAGCGACTAGGGCCTGTCCTGCCAGTCATCGCAGCCAGAGGGTCCACAGTGATGACCGTGACTTCAGTCTGCCGATAGGCCGCCCGCTCGGCAGCACGGGGGTGGGCTGCCACCTCGCGATCATCGGGGGCCGTGAGCATGGTGATGCAGCACAATCAGGAAGGTCGGCTCAGGTTCTGTACTGGCAGTGATCAGCCGATGGTTGCGTAGGGGCGGTGGACTTTGAGGGCCGAGTCCAGGACGCGGGTGACTGCTGAGCGGGGGACGCCGAGTTCGTTGGCGATGGCGGGGGTGGTGCCGCCCTGGTCGGCGAGGGTAAGGATTTCTCTGACCTCCTCGATCGGGAGGTTGGACAGGTGGCGGTCGGTGATTGCCCGGGCGAGTGCGGAGATTTCGTCGTCGTCGGTGTCGGCTTCCTCTGGTTCGGTGGGGAATTCGTCGTCTTCGTCGTCGTCCTCGAGGATCGGCATCGGTTCGACGCGCGGGTGCGAAAGCTCAGGTGTTTCCTCGAGGGCCAGTTGTTCGCTCTCCGCGTCGGCGGAGCGGTCGTTCTGCTCGGCGGTCGCCGATTTTCCGCGTTTCGCCGCGCGCGGGGCGGTGGCGTTCGGGTGCACCTGTGCGGCGGTGTCGGCGGATGCGGGGGACGGCGCGGGCATGGGTTCGGTGGGGCCAAGACGCCGTGCGTCGTCTCCGCGATGCGCGCGATCGATCGAGCGTTCGCCTCGGTTGGCAGCAGCGTGCGTCGATGCCGCACCGTTCGCCTGCGTACGGGAGTGCGCACCGAATTCCAGGCCGTCGTGCAGGTCGGCAAGCGAGATCTGCTGTGCCGCAGATCGCGTGGATTCGAAACGCGGCAGCGGGCTCTCGAACTCAGGCGCTTCCGCTCGGTTCGAGACTCCCTCCTCGAAGGTGGCAGGAGAGATCTGTGCAGTTTCAGATTCGGCGGATCGAGTCGGGTGTCCGTCGACACGGGCCTCCGGGACATGCTGCGTTACAGGCGGAACGGCGTGCGGGGAAGGAATCGTCACTTCGCTACTGACAACCGACTGACCACGGTATCCGTTGGGAGCGATCGGGTGGTCTTCGGCGGCGGGAGCGGTGTGCTCGTCGAGCGGAATGGCTTGCGCAGCAATGTCGGCGGGCGTCTCGGCGGCGTGACCGCTGGCCGCTTGTGCATCGCCGTTCGTGTGTGCATCGCCGTTCGTGGGGGACGCGGTGATGTGGCCGTTGGTGGCTGGGCGCACCGCGTGTCCGTTGATGCGCGGGTGCGCGTTTCCGTTGACAGGCGGCTGGTCGGTGTTGCGCTCGATCGGCGGGAGGGTGTGGCCGTTCGTGGACAGGTCCTGGGGGTGCCCGTTGACGGTGGTTTGGACGGGGTGGCCGTTCGGGGCGCGGTGGATTGCGGCACCGGGCTCGACCGCGTGCCCGTTGGTCGGGCGAGCATCGGTCCGGTCCGAAGCAGGGGACGGCGCTGGAGCTTCGCCGGCCCTGTCATCCACCGGCGTGAGCGGGGCGCGGTCGACGTCGAGGGAGTGGCCGCTGATCAGCGACTCGACGGCGTGACCGTTGGCGGAGCGGATATCAGTCGAATTCGAGTCGCCCCCGTCCTCGCCATCTCCATGGCTCGCGGCAGCGAGGAAGGCGCGGTCGGCGGTGTGTGGGCGGCCGTTGATCGGCGAGTCGACTGCGTGACCGTGGGTCGGCAACCTTCCGTGGTCGACGTGGGAGGTGGCTGCGCTCGAGTTCGCGGACTCTGCCTGCGTAGCGCGGTGCGTGAAAGGCGTTTCGGATGTCCTTCGGTCGTGAGGTGCGGATCCGGCGCCCGCGATCGTGCGGTGGACGGAGGTCTCCCGCCCAGGATGGTGGACGCCACCTCGATGACCGACTTCCGTTCCGGAGTCCGCATGGTGGTGTGCCGCGCGGCTATCGCTCACCGGCGCGGTGTAGATATCGCCTTCCCAGGGACTACGTCGGTTGGTCGCCGCTGCGTCGAGGGAGTGATATCCCTCGGCTTCCGGCATGTCCGGTTGCGCATCGACACGGATCATCCGCCGGTCGCGCTCGATCACCGGCGCACCGTCGATCAGCACCGCGTACCGCGCGGAAACCCAGGCGTGCAACCAGATCACGACGCCGACCATCACCGGGGCGATCGCGTATTCGGCGGCGCGGCCGAGGTCGCCTGCGGCGAGATGCGGGCCGGTGTTGAGTGCGACGGTCGTGCCGAGCAGGGCCGCCTCGAAGAAGATCACCTTGCCGCGCGCCAGCTCCCGGCCCCACTTGGCGGCCGTGGTCGCCGCGACCATGATGGTGATGATCGGGATGGAGATCATCGCTTCGATGCCGTAGCTCAACCAGTACAGCGGATCGGACATGTCGCCGCTGGGCACCAGGTTGTGCTGCACGTTGACACCGGCCCACACCATGCCGAGCACCACGACGGCGATCAAGGCGCGGGAGGACCACTCCGCCCGCCGGTAGAGCTGGGCCAGTCGCGCGTCCTCGCTGGACGCCCGCCGCCGCGCGGCCAGCGCCCGCCGGTGCCAGCGGGCGTCGGCCTCCTCGGAGCGGCGCAACGCCGCGGCCGACTTGCGATCACGCTGCTCGGCGGCCAATTCCGCCTCGATCTCCCGGCGCCGCTGGGTGCGCCGCTGCGCGCGAATCCACTCCGCGAGTTCGCGCTCGGCGGCGATCTCGCGTTCGGACAGCACCTCCAGCAGGGCCGGATCGAGCTGCAGGGGCAACTTGCCCCGCGCGGTCTCGACCTGCTCTGCCAGCGCGGCAATCTCGGAACTACCGTTCGAGGGTTCGTCGGGCATCGCGAGCCTTCCCAAGAGCAGGTGTCATGTCGGGTGGTGGAGACATGATTGCTCGAACATATGTGTGATCGGAGTGAGACTAAACCGAGCTCTTCCCGTGGTCAACGTGGCGCTCTCCCGGTCGAAGGCGACACGCCGAGCAGGGGAAATTCATGGCTGGCTCGAATATCCGGATGAGCGGCGCTTTTATCGGCGCCCTCCGCGTGTCGAAACTGAGTTCGAATCTGCGCATAGCAATCGCGTGAATTCCCCGCTACGGGTTCCGCCCTGCATCCCACGGGCTCTTGGTCGAACCGCAACACGTCCGCTCGCCTCAATCACGTCTTGCGGGCGAAACGGAATCAACGTGCGTTGTTCGCGGGCACGGCTCACGGACGGGATGGTCACCGTCCGCACCGAACCCTCCAGGACAGATCAACCGACCTCGCGCAAGCCATGTACCCGGAGTTCGTCCGCTGACGCGCCTGGCTCACCTGAACGACGCCTTTCGAGCGAGATCGAGCATGCCCTCGCGGTCTAGCGCCCGGCCCGGATGCCCGCCGGACGGCACTGACTCTGTGAGAACGGACCCGCCGAGCCTGGACGGAAATGATCGACCGACCCTGTGAGCGATGGGGCCGGAGTTCCCCGCTGACGCGCCCGGCTCACCTGAACCACGTCTTTCGAGCGAAGCGAGACCGAGCATCCGCCGTTCGCGAGCCATAAGGGGGCCGCGAACACCCAGCGCCGCAGGCGCTGGAAAACCAACGCTGCAGTCGCGGCCAATCAACCGAGCGTGGTGTGCCAGACGACGGCGGCCGCCAGGGCTCCCGCGCCGTTGACCGACCAATGCAGGGCGATGGGGGCGAGCAGGCTGCCGCTGCGGTGGCGTAGCCAGGTGAACACCATGCCCGCCGCGGCTGTCGCGACGACGGCGAGCAGGATTCCGATGATCTGTCCGGCCACGCCGCCCCCGATGAAGCCGCTCAGGCCGCGGTTGCCGGAGGTGAGGCCGAGGGAGGACGCGATGTGCCAGAGCCCGAACAGCAGGGAGCCCGCCGCGAAGACGCCGCGCGCACCGTAGGCGCGGTGCAGCGTGCCGTGCAGCACGCCGCGGAAGGCCAGCTCTTCGGGGATCACGGTTTGCAGCGGGATGACGATCATCGAGGCGATCAGCGCGCCCGAGATGGTCGCGTAGCGATCGGCCAGGAAGAACGGGCGGGTCAGGGGCAGCGCCGCGCCGATCGCGACGACCGCGAGGACCACCGCCACCGCCGCGAGCGCGTAGCGCGAACCGCGCCGCCAGTGGCGGGGTGAAAGCCCCAGTTCCGACCAGCCGAGGCCGCGCCTGCGCATCAGCGCGAGGAGGACGATCGCCGCGACCGGCACCGTCACGATGTTCGCCCACGCGGTGGTGAAATGCGCGATCAGATTGGTGCCCGCCAGGACGATCACGACGACGGCGACGTCGACGTAGGCGTGCACTTTGTGGCGCGGATGGGTCGGGGCTGCTAGGTCCGGCTCAGACATCCCGGCCGAGTCTACGGAAAAGGAGCACCTTCACCAGGGATCCCGGTCTTATTGCCGGATCGATCACTTTTCCGCCGCCGTCGGGGTCCGCCGGAGTCTGCTCGCAGAAGGCCCGACGGCGCTACCCGAGACAACGGACGGGCGCTGATGCCCTGCCGTCAGCCGGCCCACCCGTGTGGGTCGGTCCAGGCCTGCAACGTGCGAGTGGTCTCGAAACGGCGCGGCTCGCGGGTGACCGGATCGGTGAACTCGAGCGAGGCGGCCAGCAACTGGAGCGGCCTGGTGAAGTCGTCGACGGGCTTGTCGGTGAGCGCCGGGTAGAAGTCGTCGCCGAGGATCGGGATGCCGAGGCTGTTCATGTGCAGTCGCAACTGGTGGGTCCGGCCGGTGTGCGGTCGCAGCCGGTAGCGGCCGAGGCCGTCGCGATGCTCGAGCAATTCGACCTCGGTCTCCGCGTTCGGTTCGCCCGGGACCTCCTGGGCCGCGAGCACCTGCTTCTCCTTGATGATCCGGCTGCGCACCACCCGGGGCAGCGCGAGATCGGGATCGAACCGGGCGATCGCCTCGTACTCCTTGCGCACGGTGCGCTTGTGGAACATGGTCTGGTACGCGCCGCGGCGGGCGGGGTTGATCACGAACAGCACCAGGCCCGCCGTGACGCGGTCGAGCCGATGCGCCGGGACCAGGTCGGGGAGGTCCAGTTCTCGGCGCAGTCGCACCAGCGCGGTCTGGAGGATGTGCTGACCGCGCGGAATCGTGGCCAGGAAATGCGGTTTGTCCACCACCAGGAGGTCGTCGTCGCGATGCACGACGGGGATGTCGAACGGGACCACCGTCTCCTCGGGCAGATCGCGATGGAACCAGACCGCGCCGCCGGGCACGTACGGTGCGTCGGGGGCGATCGGCCCGCTCAGGTCGACGATGCCGCCCGCGTGCAGCAGTTCGTCGATCCGCGTCGCGGGCACCCGGGGGAGGCGCTCCACCAGATGGTCCCGGATGGTCGCCCAGTCGCCCTGCTCCGGTAGTCGTAGCCGGGCCGGGTCCAAGCCGTGCCGTTTCGGCAACGGCGGTTGTTGCCGCCTTCTCATCGGTATAGACCCTAACTGCAGGCGGGAGCGGCGTTGTCCGAGGCCGGGGGATCAGTGGACACGGGCCGCGATGCCCGGGTACTCGAGCACCAAGCCCGATTTGTCGTAGTCCAGGGTGCAGTGGAAGTCGAATTCGGGGGCCGCGTAGTCGAACCGCGGTCCGTGCTCGCCGTCGGCTGTGCGGAGGTAGCGCTGTTCCAACCGGCCGACCGCGGCGCCGGAGGCGTAGACGTACGCCGCGGGCGCGTCCATGCCGTCGCCTACGTCCCGCGCGGCCCGGTGCACCGGCAGGGCGTTGGTCAGCGCAGAAGACTCCAGGTCCACGTCCAGGCAGCCGTCGAGCAATGGCGCGGGCATGCCGTCCAGCAGCCAGGACCCCGCGCCGTCGCACTCCAGCACCAGCGTGTTCCAGCCACCGGGTTTGCGCATCGCGACCTGGGCCCGGCGCGTGCGCCATTCGGTGTCCAGCGCGATCCGGTAGTCCACCACCCACGCCGCGCCGCCCTCGACGGCCGTGGTGCAGCCGTCGATCAGCACGCCCTGCTCGGTGACGCGGAAATACGCCACCTCGAATCCGTCGCGGGCGGACCGGTGCCGCCACGCGGCGGTGGGCGGCGGCGGCGCGAAGGTCATCGGGGTCAGAACCCGCGCAACCGATCGGGGGTGACGCGCAGGACGACGGAGTATTCGGCGTAGAACTGCTCGTCGGTCATGCCGATCGAGCGCAGGCCGTCGGCGTATTTCTTCGTGAACGCGTCGATCTCGTCCGCGCCGGGCCGCTGGTCGACCACGCGGGCCGTGCCGGTGAGTACGACGACGTCGCCGCCGGTCTCGGTGCTGTTGAGATTCAGCGAGACCCGGGGGTTGCGCTGGATGTTGCGAATCTTCGGCTGGGCGGGCTTGCTGAAGACGAGGAATTCGCCGTCGCGCCACTGGAACCAGACGGGGTTGGGCTGCGGTGTGCCGGTGGGGCCGACGGTGGTCAGCCAGAGGACGGATTCGCGCGCCAGGCGTTCGGCGACTCTCGCGCCGAATTCGGTCTCGGTGTCGACGACGGGGGTGGCGGATCGATCGGATGCCGTTGCGGTCATGACCGAGACAACGCTTCTCCGGCCGGGACGATTCCGCTCGACGCGGATGAGCCATGCGGGTGCGTGCGAGTTCATGGCGGTCCGCGCCTGCGACCGGAGGCATGAGCGCGGTGCGCCCATCGCGGACGTCATTACGGCGTCGCCCGCTCGTCGAGCACCATCAACCGAGCCTCCACCAGCGTCCTGCGTGCGCGCCGCCGGACCCGGCACATCTCGACGCTGCAATCCAAGTGCACCTGCATGGCGCGGTGCGCTTGACCCGCGGTGAGTTCGCCGGGATCTCTCGTGCAATTCGACAGAACCGAAAACAACTCCGTGCCATACATATCGGTACTCCTGTGCGTCCCATTGTTTCGCTTTCACTCGAAGTTAGCGATGCGCACGGGCTATCGGGCCAGCATACAGCCCCGTTCCGGAGGTTTCCCCGGCGCGTCGGACGCTCGAAAACCATGGGTTCGCAGGGGTTCTCGCACATGGACGAAATAAGTCCCGAAGGACAACGACCGGTGGGGTGGGCGGGCTCCGCCGGAGCGCAACGCCTTCGAGTCCGGCGAGTCGGGAGGCGCGCGGCCGGATCTGTCGCAGCGCGCCGCGCTGAGTGCGTGGTCACCCCGACGACCGCTCGGGGCAAGATAACTTAGGCTAACCTTTCTTACTGGGCGTCGCTGTGTGAGGATAGGACGATCCCAGAGACGGATGCCGCGAGAGACGAGGTCAGATGACGGTAGAGGTCGCGCCGCTGCCGGCGGAGCAGGCGGGGAACCGGCCGCCGAAGTCGGTGCTGAAGGAACGCAAGCAGCAGGAGGCGCAGGCGCGCAAGGAAATCCTCGCGCCCGTGCGCGGCTCGTTGACCGTCGCGAGCCTCATCATGGTCGTCGCGTCGGCGTGCGCGGTCGTGCCTTTCGTGCTGATCGTGGAAGCCTGCCGCGAATTGCTGCGGGACCAGGTGGACACCGGCCGGGTGTGGCGCCTGCTGACGATCGCGGTGCTGGTGCTGGTGGCGCGGGCCCTGTTGCAAGCCGCGGCGCTGACCTGGACGCACCTGGTCGACGCCGGCTATCAGCTCGCCGTGCGCCGGGCGCTGGCGGCCAAGCTGACGCGGGTGCCGCTGGGTTGGTTCGGCGAACGGACCTCGGGCGAGGTGAAGAAGTACCTCCAGGATGACGTGGAGGCTTTGCACTACCTGGTGGCCCACGCCCGCCTGGAGTTCGTCGGCGCGGTGACGATTCCGCTGATCACCCTCGGATACCTGGTCACCGTCGAATGGCGGCTGGCCGTGGTGCTGCTGCTGCCGATCCTGGCCTACGCGGTGCTCTACAGCCGGATGATGGACCGCGACGGCCAGGACCGTTACGTGGTCTACACGCGCGCCGAGCAGGCCACCAAGCAAGCGACCATCGAATTCGTCGACGGCATCCAGGTGGTGCGTGCCTTCGGTCAGGCGGGCAAGGCGCACAGCGTCTTCCAAGACGCCGTCGAGCACCAGGCGCGCAGCGTCGACCGGCTGAAGACGCCGATCATCAAGGTGCAGGCCGCCTCCGACATCGTCGTCACCCCGGTGTTCGTGATGCTGGTCGTGGTCGTCGCCGGTCTGGGCGCCGTCGGTCTGGACTGGATCGAGCCGCTGGATGTGCTGCCGTTCCTGCTGGTCGGCCTCGGCCTGGGCAGCTCCTTGCTCAGTCTCGGCTACGGCGCGCAGGCGCTCCGCGCTGCCGCGGTGGCCGCGCAGCGCCTGCATGAGCTGCAACAGACACCCGAATTGAGCACCGGGGCGCCGACTCCCGCCGAGCCAGAATCCGCGTCCGGTCTGGTCCGGTTCGAAGGGGTCGGCTTCGGCTATCGCTCCGGCCATGACGTGCTGCACGACATCGACCTCGAGCTCGTCCCCGGCACCATCACCGCTCTGGTCGGACCGAGCGGATCGGGCAAGTCGACACTGGCCAAACTGCTCCCCCGGTTCTATGACGTGGGGTCGGGCCGGATCACGATCGGAGGCCGCGACATCCGCGACATTCCGAGCGAGGAGCTCTACCGGACGGTGGGATTCGTCTTCCAGGACGTGCGTCTGATCCGGGGCAGCATCCGGGAGAACCTGCGCTTGGCCCAGCCCGACGCCGACGACGCCGCCGTGGAGCAGGCCGCCCGCGCCGCGCAGATCCACGACCGCATCGTGGCGCTGCCGCGTGGTTACGACTCCGAGCTCGGCGTCGACGCCACCTTGTCCGGTGGCGAGGCGCAACGGCTCTCGATCGCACGCGCCCTGCTCGCGGACACTCCCGTCCTCGTGCTGGACGAAGCGACCGCGTTCGCCGACCCGGAATCGGAAGCGGCGGTGCAGGACGCGCTGGCGGTCCTGGTCGCGGGCCGCACGGTGCTGGTCATCGCGCACCGGTTGCACACCATCACGGGGGTGGACGGGATCCTGGTGCTCGAGCGGGGACGGCTGGTCGAGCAGGGCGACCACGCGAGTCTCGTCACCGCGGGCGGCGCCTACCAGCGGCTGTGGGAGATCAACGAAGCGGCGCTGGGCGAGATCGCCCTCGTCGACAGTGTGGAGGGTGCCCGATGATCCGCAAGGTGCTGGACCTGGTTCCGGCCGAATTCGCCCGGCTGACACCGAGGTTGTTCGCCGCCATCGTGGCGCAGGCCCTCAGTCAGGCCGCGGCGTATCTGCTGCTGGTCCCGGTCCTGACGGCGCTGTTCGACGACGACCTCGGCCGCGCCTGGCTCTGGGCGCTCGGGATGCTCGCCGCCGTCGCGGGCGTGGTGGTGTTCGGCTATCTGCAAGCGGCGATCGGCCTGCGCGTCGGCATCGGCATGCAGCGCGGATTGCAGACCCGGCTCGGCGACCACCTCAACGCGCTGCCCCTCGGCTGGTTCGAGACCCATGACGCCGGGCCGCTGGGGCGGCTGATGGTCGACAACGTGCGGGAGCTGCAAGGTCTGGTCGCCTACTTGCTGGCCAAGATTCTCACCGGTGTCATCGTCCCGCTCGCGGTCGCGGTCGGCATGCTGCTGGTCGACTGGCGCATCGCGGTGGCCATGCTGCTCGCCGCGCCGGTGCTGTACCTGGTGAACGGTCTGGCCAACCGCGCCTACCTAGGCGCGGATCAGCGGATGCACGCGGCGGCGGCCGAGGCCGATTCGCGCGTCATCGAATTCGCCCAGGCCCAGCCGGTGTTGCGCGCGTTCGGCGCGGTGGGGTCGGGCAACCGCGCGCTCGACGCCGCGCTGGCCGGACAGCGCTCGGCGGGGTCGCGCATGGTGTTCGCCAGCGTGCCCGGCCTGATCTTGTTCGCGCTCTTCGTGCAGGCCGTGTTCCTGGTGCTGGTGTACGTCGCGGTGGCGCGGGTGACCGACGGCGCCGTCTCCGCCGCCGCCGCGATCGCGCTGATCGCGGTGAGCTCCCGGTTCATCGAACCGCTCAACCAGGCCGCGCAATTGGGCACCGCGTTGCGCTCGGCGGGCACGGCCGCGGGCCGGATCACCGAACTGCTGGACGAACCGGTGTTGCCGGAGGCGGAGTCGGCCGTTACGCCGGGGGCGCCGTCGGTGGTGTTCGACGACGTGAGTTTCGGATACCGTCCCGGTGAGCCGGTGCTGTCGAATGTGACGTTCAGCGTCCCCGCGGGCACCACCACGGCCATCGTCGGGCCGAGCGGCGCGGGCAAGACGACTGTGCTGCGATTGGCCGCCCGGTTCTACGACGTGGATGCGGGACGGGTGTCGGTGGGCGGGCACGATGTGCGCGACCAGCCGTCGGCGACTCTGCTGAGCCAGCTGTCGCTGGTCTTCCAGAACGTCTACCTGTTCGATCAGTCGGTGGCGGACAACATTCGGATCGGCCGGCCGGAGGCCGGTGACGACGAGGTGCGTCGCGCGGCGGAGGCGGCGCGAGTCGACGAGATCGTCGACCGTCTGCCCGACGGCTTCGACACCCGGGTCGGGGAGGGCGGCGCGGCGCTGTCCGGCGGTGAGCGCCAGCGGGTCTCGATCGCCAGGGCCTTGTTGAAGGACGCGCCTATCGTGCTGCTGGACGAGGTGACCAGTGCGTTGGATCCGCACAGCGAAGCGCTCGTGGTGCGCGGGATGCACGAGATCACCAAGGACAAAACGGTGATCGTGGTCGCGCACCGGCTGGCCACCATCGCCCACGCCGACCAGATCCTGTTCGTGGACGGCGGCCGGATCATCGAGCGCGGTACCCACGCGGAACTGCTCGCCTTGAACGGCCGGTACGCCGCGTTCTGGAACGAGCGATCCCGCGCGGCGGGCTGGCATCTGGAACCGGTCGCGAGCTAGCGCGAACAGCCGGTCGGCGGACGAAGTCGCCGTGGACGCCGAGACACCCGGTGGCCGTGACGGGCACGTCCGCCGACCGGCTCGCATCGTGCGCGAGCAGCTGCGCCGAGATGCTCGCCGGGTGGTCTGCGGGTTCGCCGCTGCCGCTGGTGAATCGGCTACTCGCCTCGTTACGGGTCGATCGGCAAGCCGCTCGGGAGCAGGGCGGGATCAGGCGCTCCGACGGCGAACGAGACGACCTCTGGGCGGTGTGCCGGCGTCGCGGATCGAAAACGCCGCACCGCGCGAAGGCGGTGCGGCGTCGCGGACCTCATTTCCAGTAGGCCTGGGATTTGATCGCCGTCTTGGGCAGATTGTGCATCGTCTTGAAGCTCTTCACGATCGAGCGGGTGGTGTGCCCGTCGCAGGCGACCCAGGCGAACGCGTTCGCCGGGCAGGTGAGTTCCTGTGCCGCTTCCCGCAGCAACCTGCCGTCATCGATCCGCTGCACCCACGTCACTTGGTGATGCGGTTTGTTGCGCAGCGGGATCGTGGTGTCGGATTCGTACTGCCACTCCAGCCAGACCCGCGCCGGGGTGTCTCCAATGGCGTCCAGCAGCGAGTTGATCGCGGGCAGTGAGGCGGTGTCGCCGAAGATGAGGTATTCGCCGGGAGTGGACTCCGGCAGCTGGAAATTCGAGCCGAGCACGGACGCGTCGAGTTCGTCACCGACGGAGGCGTTCTGGGCCCAGCGGGCGGCAGGCCCGTCGTGCAGCGCGAACTCGATCGAGAAGCGGTCGCCGTCCGGATCGGGGTCGACCAGCGTGTAGCCGCGCTGCTGCAACTTGCCGCTGTCGCCGTCCGGGAACCAGCCGCGGATCCACTGGGTGGGGTGCACCGGGTGATCGGCGAGCAGCCCGCCCGCGGTGAAGCCGAGTCGCACGTATTTGTCCGTGACGTATTCGGTCGAGGTGACGGTGAGCCGGTAGTCGTTGCCACCCCACGCCTTGACCATCAGACCGTTCAAGCCTTTACCCATGGCACTAAGGTTAGCCTAACGAAAGTTGAATGTCGCGCGCTGTAGGTGCAGTCGCGCGACACTCGACCGTCGGCTCCCGCGGAAAACCGCGGAGGAGAAGGGTTCTGGTTCAGCAGGACAGCGCGAGCGCCGAGGCGAGGCTGCATTCCGCCTGGCGGGTCAACTTCCAATAGCCGTCGATCTGCTTCCACGAGACGTCGTAGGTGAAGTCCGGGTAGCCCTCGGTGGTGATCAGGAGTTGCGCGTCGATCCGGTCGCCGGAGGTCGACGGGTTGATCACGTTGTAGCGCAGGCTCGGCGGGGAGATCGCGAGCAGGCCCGCGATCTTGTCCATCGTGGCGACGCCGGCGTCGCCGGATTCCAGTTCCGCCGCTCGCGTGCTGCGCGCGGCGCCGGTGTTGATGGCAACGCGCAGTTTGGCGGTCAGCTCACCGGCGCCGGGGGCTCGAGCGTGCAGGGGTGCGACCAAGGGTGCCGCGACCGCGGGCGCAACGGTACCCGCCGCGCCGACGAGTGCGGCGGTGAGCGCGACCGCCGTCGCGGCCAGCCGGGCGAGTGCCTTGTTCGGAGTGGTCATTTGTTCATCCAATCGTTCGCGGGTGTGAGTGTCACCGCTCTGGTCGGGTACGAGTGTGCAATATAAGGTAAGCCTATGCAAACATGATCCAGACGGATTCTGGTTGTCGGCGCGGAGCAGACCCCGCGCACTCAGCGGGAAACCGCGGGACGTCGGAGAGAGTGGAGAACCGGTGGAAACGCTTCTGGTCATCGGAGCTGGTCCGAAAGCCCTTGCGGTGGCGGCGAAAGCGCATGTGTTGCGCACGCTCGGCCTGCCCGCTCCTCGGGTCGTGGTCGTCGAGGCACACGCGGTCGGCGGCAACTGGCTGCCGAGCGGCGGCTGGACCGACGGCAGGCACCGGCTGGGCACGAGCCCGGAGAAGGACATCGGCTTCCCGTACCACTCGACCTGGGCGCGTGGACGCAACCAGGAGATCAACGCGGCCATGATGTCCTACAGCTGGACGTCGTTCCTCATCGAGCAGGGCACCTATGCCGAGTGGATCGATCGAGGCCGCCCGAATCCGGCCCACCACGTCTGGGCCAAGTACCTGCAGTGGGTGGCGCACCGGATCGATCTCGAACTGATCTCGGGCAGAGTGCGATCCATCGGCGCGACCGCCGACGGGTGGCTGGTCACCGCGACCGATCCCGACGGCAGCGCGGTCCGGTTGGACGCGGCCGGACTGATGATCACCGGCCCGGGCGCCAGCACCAAAGCCCTCGCCGACCATCCGCGCGTGCTGAGCATCGCGCAATTCTGGGATCTGGCCGGGCGGCGCAGCCTGCCGGTGTCCTCCCGGGTCGCGGTGATCGGCGGCGGCGAGACCGCGGGCTCCGCGTTGGACGAGCTGGTGCGCCACGGGATGCTGTCGATCTCGGTGATCTCACCGATGGCCACCATCTACACCCGTGGCGAAAGCTACTTCGAGAACTCGCTGTTCAGCGATCCGGTCAAATGGGCGGGACTGACCGTTCAGGAGCGGCGGGACGTCATCCGCCGCACCGATCGCGGCGTCTTCTCGGTACGGGTGCAGGAGAGCCTGCTCGGCGACAGCCGCGTGCATCACCTGCAAGGCCGTGCCGTCCGGGTCGCCGAGCAGGGCGACGGGGTGGCCCTGACGCTGCGCAACGAGCGGCGTCCGGATCAAACGCATACTTTCGATCTGGTCATCGATGCCACTGGCGGACAGCCGCTCTGGTTCTTGGACCTCTTCGATCAGGACGCGGCGGATCTGCTGGAGCTCGCGGTCGGCGGCAGGCCGACTCAGGAGCGGATCGAGGTATCGATCGGCTACGACCTCGCGGTGTCGGCGATGGACACGAAGCTGTATCTGCCCAATCTGGCCGGGGTGGCGCAGGGGCCGGGATTCCCGAATCTCAGCTGCCTGGGCGAACTTTCCGATCGCGTCCTGCAACCGGTCACGCGGCGATACGGTCCCTATCCGCAGGTGGCCGGCGCGTGGGCGCTCGGGTGAGCACCCACGCTCGCGGCGCCGCGGCCGCGCGCCGCGGCGCACTACCGCGCGACCGGGATGTCCGCCGGGGTGCGCGGGAGATAGTAGAGCGTGATCCGGCGATCCGGCCGGATGTCGAAGTCGCCGAGATTGGGAACGCCGAACCGTTCGGTCATGCGCCGGACCGCGACATTGCGGTGGTCGGGCTCGATCACGATGCGGCGGCACCGCGGTTCCGCTTCGAAGACGCCGGCCAGCAGGCCGCTGACGAAGGAGAACATGATGCCCCGCCCGATCACCTCCGGATCGGCGGTGGCCAGGTGGAAGGCCACGTCGTAGGGGTCGGCGTGATAGATGCGGGCGATCTCGTCCTTGGCCGGGCGGTAGAGCTCCAAGTAGGCGATGTCGCGGCGGCCCAGCTCCGGCCGACCGGCCGCGGTGAAGTCGTAGCCGACGATGTATGGGCGGGAATAGGATCCGAGCAGCTGCGCGCGCAGATTCTGCCTGCGCAGTTCGAGGGGCCACGGTTGTTCCCACGTCTCCACCAGGTGTGGCCGGCTCATCCATTCGGTGAGCAGCTCCGCGTCGGCGCCGTCCGCGTCGGCCGTGCGGATGTCGAACGGTGCGGGAAGGGCGGGCGTCGGCGGAGCGGGCACGGCCCGCAGCTCATCGGAGATGTCGGTCAGCTCGCGCGCGATGACATAAGGCGTTTCGGTCGGGTTCATCGGTTGTCGAGCTCCGTTCGGTAGTGGCCCTGCTGGATGAATGTAAGGTTAGCCTATGATAACCTCACGTGGTCGGCGAGGCCCGGCCGTTCCGGAAGGGCGGCTTTCGGCCGCAGCGGCCCGCGGTCGAATTCGACTGGTCGTGGGAACTTTTCGCTGACACCGCGTCATGTGTAGGAGCTGTTGGATGTCGAGAAAACCTGGGTGGCTTCGGAAGTTTCACAAGCCCGCCGCGGAAACCCTGCCGCCACTGGTGTTGTTTCCCCACGCGGGCAGTGGCGCTTCCACCTACCGCACCATGTCCAAGCGGCTCAGTGCTGATTTCGACGTCGTTCTCGTGCAATATCCGGGACGTCAGGATCGGGCTGCCGAACCGATGGCGGCCGATCTCGCCGAACTCGCGGCGGGCGCCCTCGCGGAATTCCTCGAATCGCCGTATCACCGCGGCGTTCCCCTTACGGTATTCGGGCACAGCGTCGGAGCGATGGTGGCCTTCGAGTTCGTCCGGCAAGCGGAGGCGGCCGGTGTGCCGGTGGCGCTGCTCGGCGCGTCGAGCGCGGTGGCGCCGGCGCTGGTGGCCGACAGCGAGCCGCTGCCCACCGAGGACGAGGCACTGCTCGACCGGCTCATCGCCCTGAACGGCACCGGCGCGGACGTGCTGGCCGATCGCGACATCATGCGGATGACGCTGCCCGTCCTCAAGGCCGACTATCGCGCGTTCGACGCCTACACCTGTGGTCCGGACGCGCGGATCGGCGCGCGGATCGAGGTCATCGGCGGAGCCGACGACGATTTCGTCACCGTCGCCGATCTGCGGCCGTGGCTGGCGCACAGCAGCCGGGGCGGCTCGGTCACGCTCTTCGACGGCGGGCACTTCTATTTGTACGACCACATCGACGGCGTCGCGGAATTGCTTTCCGCCGCAGCCGCCGACGCCGGACAGTCCGCTCTTTCCAGTTAGGTTCACCATGTCAGGATCGGCTTCGGGGGACGAAGACCATATCGTCATCGTCGGAATCGGGGTCGAGGCCCCCGGCGGAATAAACAGTCCACAGGAATTCTGGTCGGCGCTCACCGAATCCAGGGAACTCATCGGCCCCCTGCCCCGGGACCGGGAATGGCCGATCGAACAATTGCGCACTCTCGGCCGGAACGCCGGGTGGAGCGATGTGCGTGACGCGGGTGGATTTCTGTCCGAAGCAACGCAATTCGACGCGGCATTTTTCGGGATCACGCCGCGCGAAGCCGTCGCGATGGATCCGCAGCAGCGCGTGGGGATGCGTGTCGCGTGGCGGGCGGTCGAGGATGCCGGGCTGAATCCCGGCGACGTCGACGGCGCCGAGGCGGGATGCTGGATGGGCGTCACACCGCTGGAGTACGGCCCGCGCATGGCGAGCGTCAGCGAGCACAGCGGCTACCGGATGACCGGCACGACGCTCGGCGCGGTGGCCGGACGGATCTCGCACAGCCTGGGACTGATCGGTCCTTCGATCAGCGTCGACACCTCGTGCGCGGCGGGACTGACCGCACTGCATCAGGCGGCGGCGGCGATCCGCGCGGGCGAATGCGACTGGGCGCTGGCGGGTGGCGTGTGCGTCATGGGTTCGCCCGGCATGTTCGTCGAGTTCGCGAAGAACAACGCGCTGTCGACCGACGGCCACTGCCGCGCGTACTCCGCGGGCACCACCGGAACGCTGTGGGGTGAGGGCTCGGGAGTGGTGGTGCTGGAACCGGAGTCGCGGGCACGGCGGCTCGGTCATCGGATCTACGCGCGGCTGCTCGGTTCTCGGGTCAACCACAACGGCAAAGGCGCTCCGCTGGCGGTGCCCAGCGCCGACGCGCAGGAACGGCTGATCCGGGCCGCGCTCACCGCGGCCCGCGTGTCCCCGGAACAGATCGGACTCGTCGAGGGGCACGGCACCGGTACTTCGGTGGGTGACCCGATCGAACTCGCCGCGCTGATCCGGATGTACGGCGCACCCGAGCGAGCGCACGGCGCGCTGCTGGGCTCGGTCAAGTCGAACATCGGTCACACCCAGGCGGCGGCGGGCATGCTCGGCCTGATCAAGATGCTGCTGTGCGGCGCGAACGGTCACGTCGTGCCGAGTCTCTGGGCCGAGAACCCGACCGACGCCGTCGACTGGGAGGCCACCAGCCTGCGGCTGGCCACGAAGTACGCGCCGTGGGAGCCGATCGACGGTGTCCGCTACGGCGCGGTATCGGCATTCGGGGTGGCGGGGACCAACGCGCACGCGATCGTGGGAATGCCCGTCCTGGAGGAGAACGGCGATGCCTGAATACCGGCTGCCGGACGGCACCATTCCCGTCCTGCTCTCCTCGGACAGCGCGGAGGGATTGCGCGCGGAGGCCGCCGCGATATCGGCCTACTGCGCGGCCCATCCCCGGGTGGATCCGGATCGGTTGGCACAGCACCTGTTCCGCACCAGGATCGCCCGCCGGTATCGCGCGCTGGCCATGGTCGGCACGCGCGACGAACTGCTCGACGCGCTGCGGTCGGTCGCGGAGAGTACCGCGCATCCCGCGGTTGTGACCTCCGGCGGCGCTGTCACGGCGCGCCGCGCCGGATTCGTCTTCCCCGGCCAGGGCAGCCAGCGCCCCGGCATGGGCAAGCCGTACTACGACTCCTCGCCGGCGTACCGCGCCGTCGTGGACGAGTGCGCGGCGGTGCACGAGGAGCACTACGGCCATGCGCGGCCGGTGCACTATCTGCTCGGAAGCGGTGAGGAGTACGGCGAAACACTCTGGGAGCTACAGCCTGCCCGCATGTTCCACCTGATCGGCTTGGCCGCCATGTGGCGGGCGGCGGGCGTGCTTCCCGCCGCGACCATCGGGCACAGTCAGGGAGAACTCGCCGCCTGCGTCGTCGCCGGAGCGCTGACGTTGCGCGATGCCGTGCTGATCGTCACCCACCGGGCCCAGCTCTTGGAGCGGGACCTGTCGGACGGCTACGCAGTGGCTGTGCTCGGCGCGGGCCGCGACGAGTGTGAAGCGCTGCTGGCGCGGAATTCGGGGTGGGCGGAGGTCTCCCTCGTCAACTCACCGAACCTGACCGGTGTCTCCGGCGACGAAGCGGCGATCGCGGAACTCGTGGCGACCGCGACCGCGCAAGGACTGTTCGCCAAGCAGATTCAGATGTCCTTCCCCTCGCATACCTCCGCCATGACGCGGTTGCGCGGTGAATTCCAATCGGCGCTGACAGAACTGGGCAGCAAAACGTTCACGATCGGCGAGATCCCCTGCTACGGGGGAACGCTCGGTGCCCCGATCACCGCCGAGCTGACCCACCACGACTACTGGTACTGGAATCTGCGCAACCGGGTTCGCTTCGATCGCGCGGTCGTGGCGGCCACCGCCGAGGTGGACACCTTCATCGAGATCGCCGAGCATCCGACGTTGCAGCCCGCGCTGCGGGAGAACCTGTCACAGATCGCGGACGGGGCGGCGGCCGCCCGCGACTTCCGCATCGTCGGGACGTCACTGCGCACCGCGAGCGGGTTGGGCGAATTCACCCGCAATCTGGCCGAGGTAGCGGTACACGATCTGCACTACGGCTGGCAGGCCCTGCGCACCGGATCGGGCGATCCGACGCCGGTGCTGCCGCTGCGTGACTTCCCGTCCACCGTGATGAACCCGAAAAGGCTGTGGGCGCCGTATCAGTCGGGTGTGGAAGCGCCGGTCCCGATCACCGCGCCTCCCGCACGGCTGCGCGAAGAATGGAGGAAGCTGTCCCGGCTCGGGCTGAGCACGCCGCGGACCGTGCGGCTCGCCGAACACGACGGCCGCGCCGACGAACTGGCGGCGGCGCTTCGCGCGCGGGCCCCGCGCCACGGCGCAGCCTTCTCCGACGCCGAGGCCGACACAGTGGTGCTGCTGCTCCCGCCGATCGCGGCCACGGACGAAGCAGGCGCGGTAGCGGAACTCGCCGACTTCGCCGCGGCCGCCGGAGGACTGGCCGCGCTCGGTCCGGGCGTCGGCGCCTGCTGGCTGGTGACCACCGGCGCGGAAGCCGTCGGACCGGACGATGTCCCGTCGCTCGGTCACTCGGCGGTGAGCGCCGCGTACCGCAGTCTTGCTCCGGATCATCTCGGCATCGCCTTCCGGCACCTGGACTTGCCGCCGGATGCCGCGACACAGGATCCGGCCGCGCTGGCCGACAAGATCCTCGAAGCCATCCATGTGCTCGACGAGCCCGAACTCGCACTGCGGGACGGGAAGTTGCACGCCAAGCGCATCGTCCCAGCCGAGCCGTCCGACGCGTCGACGCCGCCCGATCTCGGCGAGGTCTTGATCCTCGGCGGAACCGGATACGTCGGTCTCGAATTCTGCGAGCAGCTCGTCCGGGGCCGAGCGGGCCGAATCACGCTGGTGAACCGTCGCGGGGACACGAGCGCCGTGGCCGAGCGGTTGCGCGAGCTGCGCAAGCTCGGTCCTACCGAAATCGACGTCGTGGCCTGCGATATCACCGACGCCGCCGCGGTCGCCGAGCTGGCGCGGCGTTTCGCCGAGCGCCCCGTGAGCGTGGTCGTGCACGCCGCCGTCCAGTACGCGTGGGCGCGGCTCGAACCGGCGGCGGTCGCGGAGGCAGTCGCCGCGAAGGTCCTCGGGCTCGGAGAAGTGTTGCGCGCGGTGCCGCAGACCGCCGCCTGCACCGTGCTGTTGTGCTCCTCGTTCGTGGCCACGCTCGGTGGACGCGACCAAGCGCTGTACGCGGCCACGAATCGCATGCTCGACAGTCTCGCCGTGCGGCTACGCGCGCAGGGCAGGGATTGCGTGTCGGTGCAATGGGGACTGTGGGGTCTGCCCGGCGCGGAGCACGCCGCTGTAGAAGCCAGGATTCTCGGCGCCGGTCTCCAGTCCATGCCCGCCGCGCCCGCCATCGAGGCGGGGTTCGCCGACCGCGCAGACAACAGCATGGTGCTGTCCGCGGACTGGGAGCGGCTGCGTGAGACGGTCGAGATCGTCGGTCTGACACCGATCTTCGCGCCCACGCTGGCAGCGCATGAGCCCTCGGCGCCGACGGTCACGCCGACGCCTCCGCCACAGACGCCCGCCGCCCCGCCGGAAGCCGACGTGACGGAGACGTTCGCGGAGATCCTCCGGCGCGAGCTCGGGCAGGTGATGCTCGTCGACGGCCCCGATCACATCGACGGCTCGGTCCCGCTGGTCGCGCTCGGCGTCGACTCGCTGCAAGCGGTCGACCTGCGCGCGCGGATCAAGACGACGTTGAACCGCGAACTGCCGGTCGCGGCCATCATGGGCGGCGCGTCCCTCGACGACGTCGTCGCGCTCATGTCCGAGAACCGAGGCTGATGGTGCCCGAGAACACTGGCTCAGGAGGCCGCTCAATGTCGGAGAACACGCAGGCGCCCATGCCCGAGATCGAGGACGTGCTCGCGTTGAGCCCGTTGCAGGAGGGTTTGTTCTCGCTGGCCAGGCTGGCCGGCGAAGGTGATCTGTACGCCCTGCAGTTCGTCTACCAGATCACCGGCCCGGTCGATGTGACGCTGCTGCGCCGCAGCGTCGAGGTGATCCTGCGGCGGCACCCCAACCTGCGCGCCTCGTTCTGGGATCGCGACCTTCCACGGCCGGTGCAGATCGTGCCCACCAGCGCGGAGCTGCCGTGGGCCGAACGCGCGATCGACCCGGCCGAGCTCGACGCCGTCATCGCCGCGGAGACGCGGGCGCCGTTCGACCTGACCCGCGGCCCGCTGTTGCGCGTGCTGCTGCTGCGATTGCCCGACGACACCCGGCGACTGGTGCTCACCGCGCACCACATCCTGCTCGACGGGTGGTCGCTCGGCGTGTTCTTCCGGGAGCTGTTCGCCCTGTACCAGGCGGGCGCCGCGGCCGACGCGCTGCCCCTGCCCCGGCCCTACCGGGATTACATCGGCTGGCTGTCCGCCCGCGACAACGACGCCGCGTTGCGTGCCTGGCGCGACTATCTCGATGATCTCGATCCGCTCATCCTCGCCGACCGGGGCGACGCGGCGGTGAACACCATTGTGCCCAGCATCGACACCGTCACCCTGGACGCGGCCGACACCAGCAGGTTGACGGCATGGGCGCGGTCGAACGGCCTGACTATGAACACCGTCGTGCAGTACGCATGGGCCGTCCTGCTCGGCAGGCTGACCGACCGCCGCGACGTGGTCTTCGGCACCACCGTCTCGGGCCGGCCGGACGAGTTGTCCGGTGTTGAGACCATGATCGGGTTGTTCATCAACACCGTCCCCGTCCGTGTGGCCGTCGGCGCCGAGAACGTGGTGCGCGATTGCGCGCGGCTACAACGCAAGTCGGCACCGATGCGTGATCTCGCCTACGTGAGCCTGTCGGCGATCCAGCGATCGGTGGGTTCCGGCACTTTGTTCGACACGCTGTTCGTGTTCGAGAACGCGCCCATGTCCGACATCCTGCGCCCCATCGACCTGGCCGACGGGGTCCGGGTCGAGCCGATCACGTCGGAGAGCCTGACGCACTATCCACTGGCGGTGACCTCGTTCGTGTACGAGGGGCAGCTGGTGGTGACGATCGAGGCGGTTGAGGCGGCGCTGCGCACCCTGTCCGGTCCCGACATCGGGGCGCGGTTGATCTCGGTGCTGCGGCAGCTGCCCGTGATCGGCGAGCGCGGGCCCGACGCACTGGACGTGTTGCTGCCGGGCGAGAGCGCGCGGCCACCGGCCGAGATCGCGGCGGACGTGCGTGGCGTCACCGTGTGGGAGTTGTTCGCGCGCCAAGCGGCCGCCACGCCGGACGCGCTCGCGCTCAGCACCGAGCACGACCGCTACACCTACCGCGAATTGGCCGATGCCGCAGTTGGATTCGCGGGAGCGCTCGCAGCACATGGCGCCGGACCGGAAGAGGTCGTCGCGGTGGCGTTGCCGCGTTCGGCGCGGTCGATCGTCGCGATCCTCGCCGTCTTGGCCACCGGCGCGGCCTATGTGCCGGTCGATACCGCGCTGCCCGCCGCCCGCGTCGAATCGATCCTGCGCCGGTCCCGTCCGCGCCTGATCCTGGTCGAGGGTTCCACCCCGCCGGTGCTCGGTGCGATCGTGGACGGCTCGCGGATACTGCGGATGGACGAGACCCCCGATAGCGCAGTGATGTTCGCGCCCGCGCCCGGCCGAGCGGACCAGTCCGCCTACCTGATCTTCACCTCCGGTTCCACCGGGGAACCCAAAGGCGTCGTGGGCACCCACGCCGCGCTGGCCGCGTACTTCGCCGACCACCGCGACCGGGTGTACCGGCCCGCCGTGACGCGGCTCGGGCGGCCGCTGCGGATCGCGCACGCCTGGTCGCTCAGCTTCGACGCGTCCTGGCAGCCGCTGATCGGATTGCTCGACGGACACGCCGTCCACCTGTTCGACGCCGAGGAAATGCGCGACGCCCACCGCCTCGTCGACGGCATCGTGCGGCACGGCCTGGACATGATCGACACGACACCGTCGATGTTCGCCCAGCTCGCCGCGGCCGGACTGGTCGACGCGGGCACGACGCCGCTGTCCGTGCTCGCGCTCGGCGGCGAGGCCATCGGGGCGCCGCTGTGGAAGCAGCTGTGCGCGCTGCCCGGCACCGCCGTGCACAACTGCTACGGCCCCACCGAGACCACGGTGGAGGCGGTAGTCGCCGCGGTGGCCGACGGCGAGGCCGAGCCGTCCATCGGGGCGCCGGTCACCGGAATGACCGGTTATGTCCTGGATTCGCGCCTGCGGCAGGCGCCGGTCGGCGTGGTGGGCGAGTTGTATCTCTCCGGCGCGCAGGTCGCCCGCGGCTACATCGGCATGCCGAAGAGCACCGCAGGGCGATTCGTCGCCGATCCGCACCGCACGGGCGAACGGATGTATCGCACCGGGGACTTGGTGCGCCGCTTGCCCTCGGGCGATCTCGCCTATGTCGGCCGCGCGGACGACCAGGTGAAGATTCGCGGCTACCGGATCGAGATCGGTGATATCGAGACGGCGCTGCTGGCCCTGCCGGGCGTGCGGGCCGCCGCGGTGATCGTGGTACGGCGCGCCGGCGGGCCCAGCCTGGCCGCGTTCGCGGTGGGTGACGGTCTCGACGCGGTGCGGTTGCGCGCGGCGCTGGCCGAGCGGCTGCCCGGGTATATGGTGCCGAACCGGATCCTGGTCGTCGAGCGGCTGCCGGTGACCAGCAACGGAAAACTCGACGCTCAGCGGCTCGCCGCGCTGGCGGAAGACCGTACCGCCGGTACGGGGACCGGGGCCGCGCCCGCGCGCACCGGTACCGAACACCGCCTGTGCGCCGCGGTGGCCGAGTTGTCCGGCGGTCCCGTTCCCGGCATCGACGACGACCTGATCGGCATCGGCTTGGACAGCATCGTGGCCATCTCGCTGGTGAACCGGCTACGGCGGGACGGTCTTTCGATCAGCCCGAAGACGGTGCTGAGCGTATCGACGATTCGCGAGCTCGCCGCGCGGATCGACGCGGGAACCGACCAGGAACGCACCACGGCCTCGGAGGGTTACGGTCCGGTCGATCCGACCCCGATCGTGTCGTGGATGCACGAGTACGGCGGCTACCGCAGGCTGGCCCTCAGCAATCTGCTCGAGCTGCCCGACGGCATCGATCAGGACGGGCTGACCGCCGTGCTGCAGGCGCTGCTCGACGGACACGACATGCTGCGTGCCCGATTCGTCACCGCACCGTCGGGATACGAACTCCAGACGCGCGCACCGGGCAGCGTGCGCGCGCAGGACATCCTGTCCCGGGTGGAGGAAGGCGAACACTTCGAGGCGACACTGGCGGCTCACGGCCGTGCGGTCGCCGATGAGATCGATCCGTTCACCGGCGATCTGGTGCGCGCCGTCCGGTTCGGCCGGTCCGGCGCTCCGGACGTGCTGCTGCTGACCATCCATCACCTGGCCGTCGACCCGGTCTCCTGGTACATCATCTGTGCCGACCTCGCCGCCTGCTGGGCAGAGGTCGCGTCGGGGTGCACGCCGACCCCGGCGGTCGAGCACACCGGCTACCGGCGATGGGCCCGGCTGCTGAACGCCCGCGTCGGCACGGAAGCGGTTGCGGCGCAACGCGAGTACTGGATCCGCCAAGTCGCCCCGCCGGACCCGGTGCTCGGGAACCGGCGCCCCGACCCGGGAGTGGACACCTGGGCTTCCTACCGCGTCCACCCCGTGCCCACTCCGGCGGCGACCAGCGCGGCGATTCTGGACAACCTCGGTGGCGGCGGCGCGGGAGTACGCGAGTTCTTGCTCGCCGCGCTGACGATGACGCTGGCGAGCTGGCGCCTGGAACGCGGGCAGGACGCGGCGGCGGGCGCGTACGTCGCGATGGAGGGCCACGGCCGGGAGGACGCGGTGCTCGGCGCCGATGTGGACAGCGCGCACACGGTGGGCTGGTTCACCAGCATCGTGCCGGCCAGGCTCGGGGTGGGCGCGGCAAGCGTGGATGTGGCTACGGCGCTGGCGGCTCCGGCTCGTGCCGCCGCGCTGCTCGAGCACGTCACGGCACACCTGGCGGACCTGCCGAACGGCGGCATCGATTACGGCGTGCTCCGTTATCTCGGCGAAGCTCCCGAACTGGCGGACGCGCCGCAGCCGCAGGTGCTGTTCGACTATCTGGGCCGGTTCGACCTGGCCGGTGCGGGCCGGCCCTGGGCTCCGATCCCGGATCTGGCGTTGCACGAATGCCTGCCGCTCGTGGCGGAGCCCGACTTCCCGCTGCGCTATGCGCTCGACGTGGTGTCGGCGGTGCGCACCACCGGGGAGGGGCCGCAGCTGGTCACCATGCTCCGCTGGAGCGAAGCGGTGTTCACCGCCGCGGACGTCGACCGGCTCGCCGCACTGTGGCACGACGCCGTCGCGGCACTCGAGCGCGCGGTCTCCGCGGTGACCGTCGGCGCCGACTGACCGCGATTCCAGAGCCACTCAGCCTTCTTCGAACTTCCAGCCTGGAGGACCCACCATGTCAGACGAGATCCTCGAGCGGCGCAAGCGGCTGCTCCAGCAGCGACTGCGCGATCAGCAACTCGCGCCGGCGGCGAAAGCGGAGCCGAGCAGGCGCCCCGGGGAACCGGCCGCACTGTCCTCCGCGCAACAGCGGATGTGGTTCCTGCAGACGGTGGCGCCGGAGGACACCACGCTCAACGTCTGCGTCGGTTATCGTCTCGACGGCCCGCTGGACGCCACGCGCCTGCGCGCCGCCTTCGACACCGTCGTCGCGCGGCACGAGATCCTGCGCACCACTTACCACGTCGGCGCCGACGGGAACCCCTACCAGGTCGCGCACACCGACCTGGGACCGGGCTGGCAGCAGCACGACCTCACCGATCTCACCGAGGAAGGCCGCGGCAGGCGGCTCGAAGTATTGGCGAGGCGGGAGTTCACCCGTCCGTTCGACCTGACCTCTGAGTCGCCGTTGCGGGTGACGCTCGCGCGCACCGGTCCGGCCGAACACGTTCTGGTGCTGACGATCCACCACATCGGCTGGGACGACGATTCCTGGTCGGTTTTCTTCGCCGAGCTCAATGCCGCCTACCGCGGTGACTCGCTCGCGGAGATCCGATCGCAGTACGTCGACGTGTCGTCGGCCGAGCGACCCGCCGACGACGACGCCGACCTGGCGTACTGGCGCGAGCGGTTGACGCCGCTGCCGGACCGGCTCGAGCTGCCCGGAGCGCTCGGCGGGAACGGGGCCACGCGCAACGCCGACAAGTGCGTGCTGCCGTTGCCGCCGGAAATGCTCGATCGGGTCACCGAGGTGGCGCGTGATCGCTCCGCGACGCCGTTCATGGTGCTGCTGGCGGCGTTCCAGGCGCTGGTGCAGCGGTACACCGCGGCGACGGACTTTCTCGTCGCGGTGCCGGTGACCGACCGCCGCGGCCGCGACGCCGAGGCGCTGATCGGCTATTTCGGCAACACGCTGCTCTTGCGCGCCCGTATCGATCCGGCGCAGACCTTCGGCGCGCTGGTCGACGCGACGCGCGACGCCGCCCGCGACGCGTTCGCGCACCAGGGTGTCGGCGTCGAACGGGTCGTTCGCGAGGTGAGCGCCGACCGGATCGCCGGCAGCGACGGGCTGGCCCAGCTCGTGCAGTTGAGCTTCAGTGTGCGCGGCGGGGCCAACGGCTTCGATCTCGCCGACGTCCGCTCCACCGAGCTGCCCTGGGGCAGCGCGGTCGCCCAGGAGCCCTTGGGGCTGATGGTCGTGCTCGACGACGCGGGCGCGCGGGTGGAAGCCACCTATCTGGTCGACGAGCTGGACCGCTCGGTGGTGGCCCAATTGCTGCGCCACTACCTGGCTTTGCTCGCCGGTGCGGTGGGCGATCCCCGGCAGCCGGTCCGCGCGATCGATATGCTCGGCGCCGCTGACCGCGCAGAGATCCTCGCCGCGTCGCACGGTCCGCTCGTCGACGCTCCCGCGACCACCTTGGTGGAACTGGTGCAGTGGCAGGCCGCGGCGACCCCGGATCGGGTCGCGGTGGTGTCCGAGAAAGCCGAGTACACCTACGCCGAGTTGAACCGGCGGGCCAATCGTCTGGCGCACTGGCTGATTCGACGCGGTGTCGGCGCCGAGAGGCTCGTCGCGTTGCGCATGGCGAACTCCGTGGAGTTCATCGTCGCGGCCCTCGCGGTGCTCAAGTCGGGCGGAGCGTACCTGCCGATCGATCCGGCCTATCCACCAGACCGCATCGAGTACCTGCTGTCCGACGCGCGGCCTGCGCTGTCGTTCGACGCCGAGGCGATCGCCGCGGCGATCACCGAGGCCGCCGGGTTGCCGCACACCGATCCGACCGACGCCGACCGCGAGTCGCCGCTACGGCCGTCGAACATCGCTTACGTCATCTACACCTCGGGCTCCACCGGCCAGCCCAAGGGCGTGCCCGTCCCGCACGAAGCGATCGCCGATCACCTGGTGAACTTCGCGGCTGACTGGGACGCGAGCATCCCGGAGCGGGTCCTGCAGGCGACCTCGGTGAGCTTCGACGCGTCGCTGGCCGACATCTTCCTCCCATTGATCGCGGGTGCGAGCATCGTCGTTCCGAAACCGAACGCCTACCGCGACATTCCGTATGTCGCCGAGCTGATCGCCGAGCACGGGATCACCGTGTTGCACATGGTGCCCTCGCTGCTGGCGACGTTCCTCATGCTCCCGGAGGCCAACGACTGGCGGGCGTTGCGGCACGTGCCGGTCGGCGGCGAGGCGTTGCCCGGCGAGATCGCCGACCGCTTCGCGGCGCAATTCGACGCCGACCTGCGTAACCACTACGGCCCGACCGAAGCGGTGGTCTGCTCCACCTCCATGCCGGTCGAGGGGCCGCAGGGAACCAGGATCGTGCCTATCGGGTACCCGAACCGCAACGTCTACGTGTATCTGCTCGACGAGTCGATGCGGCTGGTGCCGCCGGGCGTGATCGGCGAGATCTACCTCGGTGGACGCCAGCTCGCCCGCGGCTACCTGGACCGGCCCGCCCTGACCGCCGAGCGGTTCGTCGCCGACCCCTTCCTGCCCGGGGGCAGGTTGTACCGGACCGGTGACCTGGCCCGGCGCACCGCCGAGGGCGAGATCGAATTCGTCGGCCGCGCCGACGAACAGGTGAAGGTGCGCGGTTTCCGCATCGAGCTCGGCGAGGTGGAGGCGGCGGTGGCCGACCATCCCGGTGTCGCGCAGTGCGTCGCGATCGTCACCGAGCACGAGCGGCTCGGCCCGATTCTGGCCGCGTACCTGGTACCCGCGCCGGGACACGAGATCGATGTGCAGCAGGTGCGCGCGACGGTCGCGGCGACACTGCCCGAGCACATGGTCCCGGCGGCCTTCGCCGTGATCGACGAGGTGCCGCTGAGCGCGCACGGCAAGCTCGATCGCCGCGCGCTACCGGAGCCGATGCTGGCGAAGACCCGCACCTACCGGGAACCCGAGTCGCCCACCGAGATCCGGGTCGCCGCGCTGTACGGCGAGCTGTTCGACACCGACCGGGTAGGCGCCGACGACTCGTTCTTCGAGCTCGGCGGCCATTCCCTGCTCGCGGCCCGGCTGGTCGCCCTGATCCGCGATGCCTTCGGTGTCGACGTCGACGTCCGCGCGCCGTTCGACACCCCGACGGTCGCGGGTCTCGCGGCGCATCTGGTCGCCCGGTATCACGATCAATTCGGGGAGAATCTCGACGAAGTCGCTCCCACTGGACGACCCGTCGGCGGGGACGTCACGACGCCGTCGAAACAGGCGCGTCCCGAGCGGGTCCCGTTGTCGTACTCCCAGCGGGCATTGTGGCTGCGCCGCAAGCTGGAAGGCCCGTTCGGATGGGAGAACTTCCGGTTCGCCATCCGCTTCGACGGCGAACTCGACGTCGCGGCGCTCGCCGACGCGGTCGCCGACGTCGTCGCCCGCCACGAGTCGTTGCGCACCAGCTTCCCGGAGCACGACGGGACGCCGTATCAGCGGGTGGCTCCGGTCGGCCCGGTCGAGCTGCCCCGCACCGTGCTCGAGGGCGCGGCGGACGCGGTCTCGGTCCGTCTGGCGGAGGCGCTGGAAGCCGAGGCGAACCATGTCTTCGACTTGGCTGGGGAGTCGCTGGTCCGCTTGCGGCTGTTCGTCCTGGACGAGCGCACCCATGTGCTGTCGGTGCTGGCCCATCACATGGTCACCGACCGGGAATCGTGCCGGGTGTTCATCGAGGACCTCACCGCCGCCTACCGGGCGCGGGTGAGCGGCACGGTTCCGTCCTGGCCGGAGCTGACGGTGCAATTCGCCGACTTCGCGGTGTGGCAACGAAACACCTTCGACCACGCGCCGGGCCGCGACGACCTCAGCGATCACGGCAGGAGCCGGCTCGACTACTGGCGCGGCGCACTGGCGGGGCTGCCGGTGGAGATCGCGGTCGGGCACGATCGCCCACGTCCCACGCGACTCGGCTACGCCGGGGTGAGCGCGACGCGGGTGCTCCCGGCCGAGACATGGCAGGCATTGCGATCGCTCGCCGAGACGACGGGCGCGACGGAATTCATGCTGTGCCAGGCGGCGGCCGCGATGCTGGTGCACGCGCTCGGCGGCGGTGACGACGTGCCGATCGGGGCCACGGTCGCCAACCGGCCCGGGCGGTCGGTGGACCGGCTGATCGGGCTGTTCGCCGACATGATGGTGCTGCGCAACGATCTGTCGGGCGACCCGACACCGCGGACCGTGCTGGAGCGGGTGCGCGAGTCCGCGCTCAGCGCCCTCGGTCACCAGGACGTGCCCTTCGAGCGGATTGTCGAAACGCTCAACCCGCCCCGGGTACTGGGCCGCAATCCCCTGTTCCAGGTGATCATGCAGTTCGGGCACACCGCGCCGACCATCGAGTTCACCGCGCGCGGCGAGACCACCCTGACTCCGCTCACGCCGCAGTACGACGCCGCGTTCATGGACTTCCATCTGGACTTCCTGGTGCAGCCCGGCGGCGAGCTGCTGACCCGGGTCGTGGTCAACTCCGAGCTCTACGAGCCGGCCACCGGCGAGATCTTCGCCGACACGCTGGTGCGAATCCTGACCGTGTTCGCCACGAAACCCGATGTGGCGCTTGCTGACTCGAATGTCGTGCCGGAGGGGTGGGACACCGCGCGCACCGTGGTACGCCATTCGGCGTCCGAGGTCGCGACCGGCGAAGCCGAGGCGGGCCCGCCTCGGACCGACACCGAGCGCGCCCTCGCCGCGCTGCTCGAGGAATTGCTCGAGATCACCGACGTGAGCCGCACGGACGGATTCTTCGCTCTCGGCGGCGACAGCGTCATCGCCATCCAATGGGCGGCGCGCGCCGGCGAGGCGGGCCTTGCGCTGACCCCACAGCTGATCTTCGAGCACTTCACGCTCTACGAGTTGGCGGCGGCGGTGGACGCGGCCACGGCTCAGGGCGCGAGCGTGTCGGAGCGGCCGGCGCAGGAGCATCGGTACGAGCCGATGTCGGCGTCGGGTCTGTCCGGTGACGCGCTGGCCATGCTGCGCGAATCCTGGTCCGCGCAGCGGTGACGCGTGGTGAGCCGGTCGCGCACCCGCACCGGCTCACCGCGATTGGCGCGGCGGGCGGCGGCGATTAGGGTCTGATGCCGATGGATTCGGTGCCTGTTTGGATCATGTTCCCGGTGATTCTGGTGGTCGCGGCGATCGCGGCGGGACGGTGGCTTCTGGTCGCGGACACCTTCACCGATCGCATGATCAACCATGCGTGGACGTGGAATCTCGGTGGCCTGGCGCTGTACGTCTTCGCCGCGGCGGCGGGGTTTGCCGGGCTCGGTCAGCGGCTGTTCCTGTGCTGCGGACTGATGACCACCGCCATGGTCCTGGTGCTGGCGCAACTGGCCGCGGGCGCGGAGCCGGAGGTGATGCTGCGCAGGCAGAAGGTCTACAGCGTCGTCGCCGCCGTGACTTCGGCGGTGCTGCTGATGTTCGCACCCGCCGCACGGGATGTGTTGCATGTCGGTCTCGACGAGATCGTGTGGACGCTCTCCGAGATTCCTATGGCGGTCAGCGGATACCTCGTCGCGCGGGCCAGTTTCCGTGAACTGCGTACCGCTGCTCGTATGGTGAAAGAGAAGCTGACGTATTCGGTCCTTTTGGCCCTCGCGGTGTACTGGGCGGTGGCGGCACTGCTGACTATCGTCCGCGCGCTCTGCGGTGTCCCGCCGAGTCATCCGGGCAACGCAATGGCGGTCTCGTCGTTCGTCTGCATGCTCGTCATCGCCACACTGACGGCGATGCCGCTTGTGACCGCTTTGCTGGCCCGAGCTGGGCTGGACCGAGCCGGTCGGCGCTGCCGTCGTCTCCGTCCGCTGTGGCGTGACCTGACCGCCGCGGTCCCGGAAGTCGTCTTGACCCGAACCGGCGACGGGGACAGCGGTGCGGCGTCTCGGCTGTATCGGATGACGGTGGAAATTCAAGACGCCCTGTTGCATCTGCGGCCTTACATGCCGCCCCCGGCGCAGGCGTTGGGATCTGCGGCCGCCGGGCAAAGCGTCCGCGACTATGCGCGTCAGGTCGCCTATGCCGTCCGAGGCAGAGCCGCCGGACTGCGTCCCGTGGCGCAGACCGCCCCGCTCGCCGCCATGCCGACCGGCGGCCACGATCGTGCCAATGGCCTGCGGCAATTGCTCGACTTGGCGCTCGAATGGCCGAAAGCTCGCGCCGATGTAGGTTAGGCAAACCTATTTAGGGTCGGCTAAGCTATGCCCCGGCAGTCTCGGTCCACCGGTTCCGGTGGCAGGCAAGGAGTGGCAGCGCGATGGAGTCGACACAGCGTCGGGCAAAGGGAATGGTGGACATCGGCCTGGAGGAGATCCGGGCGGCGGTGGCCGGTCAACTGGGGCTCGCCGCCACGGAGATCGCCGATCACGACGACCTCATCCAGCTGGGGCTGGACTCGATCCGCACCATGAAGCTCGCGGGCGGCTGGCGTAAACGCGGCGCCGACATCAATTTCGCCCAGCTGGCCGCCGATCCCACGGTGGCTGCCTGGCACGGCCTGCTCGGCGCGAAAGACGCGGCGGGCGACCAGGTGTCCGGGCCGGCGTCGGCTGAGATCCCCGCCGAGGCGGCGGACGACGATCCGGCCGCGCCCTTCCCCTTGGCCACTATGCAGCACGCGTACTGGATCGGCCGCTCCGACGAGCAAGAACTCGGCGGAGTCGCGGCGCACCTGTACGTCGAATTCGACGGCGGCCGCATCGATCCCGCGCGTCTAGAGCGCGCAGTGGCCGACTTGGTCGCCATGCATCCCATGCTGCGCACCAGGTTCCTGCCGGACGGCACGCAGCAGACCATGACGGCCCCGGGCAAGCCGGTGTTCAGTGTCGTCGACCTGCGCGACCGGTCGCCCGAGGAGGCCGAGGCCGCGCTCACCGAACTGCGCGATCGCAAGACTCACCAGCGCCTCGCCATCGAAGACGGCCAGGCCATCGACGTCACACTCACCCTGCGCGACGGAGACCGCAGCAGGCTGCATCTGGATGTCGACATGCTCGCGGGCGACGCCATGAGCTACCGGATCCTGATCTCCGACCTGGCCGAGCTCTACCACGGGACGACCTTGCCGGTCCCCGCTTACACCTACCGCCGGCACCGCACCGAGCACCGCGAGGACGTCGCCGCCCGCGAGCGCGACCGGCAGTGGTGGCAACAGCGGCTGCCCGAATTGCCCGGCGCACCGGAACTGCCCACCGTGGCGGTCAGCGAGCGCGCCGACCCGAATCGCACCGTGCGCTACGACCACTGGCTGGTGCCGGAAGCCAAGCAGCGGTTGCTCGCCGCCGCGCACGAACGCGGCATCACTCCCGCGATGGCGCTCGCTGCGGTGTTCGCCGAGACCATCGGCGGTTGGTCGGCGCAGAGCCGCTTCTTGCTGAACGTGCCGCTGTTCCACCGCGATCCCGTGCACCCGGACATCGATCGGGTGATCGGCGACTTCACATCATCGATCATGCTCGAGGTCGACGTCACCGAGAGCATGTCGGTCACCGACCGTGCCCGCGCGCTGCAACGCAGCATGCACGAAAGCGGCGCGCATACGGCCTATTCCGGGCTCGAGGTGCTGCGCGACCTGGGCAGGCATCGCGGGGAGCCCGTGCTCGCCCCGGTCGTCTACACCAGCGCGCTGAACCTCGGCGAACTGTTCGCCGGCAAGGTCACCGAGACCTTCGGCGAACCCGTGTGGATCATCTCGCAGGGACCGCAGGTGCTGCTCGACGCGCAGGTCACCGAAGTTCGCGGCGGACTGCTGCTGAACTGGGATGTGCGCGCGTCGGCCTTCCCCGAGGGCATGATCGACGCCATGTTCGCCCGCTACTGCGCGGCGATCGGACGGCTCGGCGAGGGCGCGGCAGGGTGGAACGCGGAGGCCGCCGTGCGGCTGCCGGTGGCCCAGGCCGAGGTGCGGGCCGCGGTCAACGCCACCGACGGCCCGGTCAGCGGGCGTTGCCTGCACCAGGGCTTCTTCGAACACGCCGCGGCACAGCCCGAGGCGCCCGCGGTGGTGTGGGGTCTGGGCGACGAGCGAGGGGAATGGAGTTACGGGGAACTGGCCGCCCGCGCGCTGGCTGTGGCGGGCGCCCTGCGCGCCGAAGGTGTGCGGCCCGGCGAGTCGGTCGCCGTCCAGTTGCCGAAAGGACCGGACCAGGTGGTGGCGGTGCTCGGCGTGCTCGCGGCCGGAGCGACTTACGTGCCGATCGGATTCGATCAACCGACGGGACGTCGCGCGGAGATCCTCCGCACCGGAGCTGTCGACACGGCATTGACCATCGATGGCGCTCGGATGGACGCACCGATCACGTGTGTGTCCATCGATGCGGCCCGTGACCACCCGCAGCCGCTCGCGGCGCCCGTCTATCCGGACACCGGCGACATCGCCTACGTGCTCTTCACCTCCGGGTCGACCGGCGTGCCGAAGGGCGTCGAGATCCCGCACCGCGGCGCGATGAACACCATCGATGCGCTGAACGAATGGTTCGGGGTCGGCGGCGGCGATCGCGCGCTGGGGTTGTCCGCTCTGGAGTTCGACCTTTCGGTCTACGACATCTTCGGTCTGTTCTCGGTCGGCGGCACCGTCGTTGCGGTCGATCCGGAGCAACGCGCCGATCCGTCCGCGTGGGTGGAACTGCTGCGTACCCACCGTGTTTCGATCCTCAACTGCGTGCCCAGCATGCTGGACATGATCCTGCAGATCGGCGGTGACCGACTGGGTGATTCGCTGCGTGCCGTCATCCTCGGCGGGGACTGGGTCGGTGCGGACCTGGCCCGCCGGCTGTCGGCCCAGGTGCCGGGTTGCCGGTTCGCCGGTCTCGGCGGCGCGACCGAGACCTCCATCCACACCACCATCTGCGAGGTCGACGGCGAGCCGCCCGCGCAGTGGGCGACCGTGCCGTTCGGCGTTCCGCTGCGCAACGTCCGATGCCGGGTCGTCGGTCCCGCGGGCCGCGACTGCCCGGACTGGGTGCCCGGCGAACTATGGGTCGGCGGCGTCTGCGTCGCTGCGGGCTACCGCAACGACCCGGAGCGGACCGCCGAGCGTTTCGTCGAACACGACGGCCTCCGCTGGTACAAGACCGGCGACATGGCCAGGTACTGGCCCGACGGCACGATCGAATTCCTCGGCCGCGCCGATCATCAGGTCCAGATCCGCGGGTACCGCGTGGAACTGGGCGAGGTGGAGAGCGCGTTGCGCACGGTGCCCGGCGTCCGGCATGCCGTCGCCGCGGTCGTCGGTGCGGGCGCGCCCAAGCTGGTCGCCGCCGTCGCGGGTGACGTGGGCGAGATCGGCGACATCACCGCGGCGGTCTCGGATCTGTTGCCCGCCTACATGGTGCCCACCCGGGTCGAGTTCCTCGAGCAGATGCCCTTGACCGCCAACGGCAAATTGGACCGCCGTGCCGTGGTCGCCCTCCTGGAACCAGGAAGCGAGGACGACCAGGGCACCGCTCCTCGCGATGACGTGGAGGCCGCGCTGGCCGATATCGTCGCGGCCGTCCTCGGCATCGACGCGATCGGCGTGCACGACGACTTCTTCGGCCGTGGCGGCGATTCCGTTCTCGCCACGACCGTGATCGCCCGCGTCCGCGAGTGGCTGCAAGCCGATCACGCGCTGGTCGCGGACCTGTTCGCCACCCGAACCGTCGCGCGGCTGGCGGAGCGGCTGCGGGAACGTGAAGCCCAGCAGGGCCTGGACGGCAGGCTGCCCGCGGTCGCCCGGCTCTACCTCGAGGTGGCATCGATGACGGACGAGGAGATCCTCGCGCAGACGTGAGGCGGGTAGCGGTCGTTCACGACGCAACCGTTCGCGGCTCGCCGGGGCGCGACGGTTGCGGTGTGGCCGGCACCAGCCGCGCCCCGAAGGCGACTGCGGCGCGCTCAGGAGGACAAGGCAGACCCCAGGATCATGCTCCCGACGGCGCATTCCTCGAGTTCGTCGAGGCCCGTCGCCGCGGCGAAAGCCTCGGTATCCGGCGCGCCCACCGCGCAGGCGCCCAGCCCCATCGCGGTCGCCGCCAGGTAGATCGTCTGCGTCAGGATGCCGACGTGCTGAAGGACGGCGGCGTAGGCGCCCCGCTCGTAGGTCCACGTCACCCGGCCCGCCCGGGCCGCCATGAGCAGCAGGACCTGGGGCTGGGCGGCTACGGTCGGCCTCGGCTCCAGCAGTCGTGTCACCGCGGGCGAATCCGCTGCGGCGACGGGGCGCAGCGCGTGCTCGAACGAGTCGTAGTGGTACATGCCGCGCGCCAGTCCCGCGACATCGCGCACCACCGGGTAGAGCTCGAGTTCGTACACATCGCCGCCTGAGGGGTACGGGCGCGAGACGGGTTCCTCGCCCTCCGGTGGGGTGCCACGAGTCCGCGCGGTGCGGTAGAGCAATTCGGCCACTTGGGCGAGGGTGATCGGATGCGCGGCGTCGAAGGTCCGGGTCGACACCCGATCCTCCAGAACGGCGGTGAGGGTGGGGTCCTCGGCTCGCCGGGCCGCCAGGTCCGGGACGGGCAGGTCGATCGCGTCCCCGGGGTACTCGGGCTTCCGCGCGGGCGGCTGCGGGAGTCGGCCCTTCGCCCACGCGGTCGGACCGAATCGCGCCACGGAGTCGGCGCGCTCGCCCGGCATGCTGCGGCGGTGGAACCACAGATCGGGCAAACTCCACCCGTGTGTGGCGAATTCGTCGTCCTCGGCATCCGCGTCCGGCACCAGGAATCCGCACCGGTACAGGTCGTCGGCGAACTGTGTTTTGACGGCGATCGGCACGGCGGCATCGGCCGCGCCGAGCCCGTCGAGCAACGCCAGCAGGCGCGGATCGTGGATGCGCAGATCACACCGGGTTCGCGGGTGCTCGAGCACGAAGCCTTCCGAATCGCGATGCAGCACCGCGAATTTCGACAGCGTCGCCGACCAGGGGAGCGGAGTGTCCGGTCGCGGCGCGGGTCGTCCGAACGGGCGGATGGTGTAGAGATCGCGCCCGCCGTCGCGCACGGTGACCGACAGCCAGCCGCCGTCGGTGAGCCTGCCGATCAGTTGGCCGACGTCGTCGCCGCTCGCCGCCGACAGCTCCGGCAACGTCGCGGGTCCTCGGGTCAGTGCTTCGAGCGCGAGGAGCCGACCCGAGCTCAGATCGGTCAGTTTCTCCTCGCACCGCGGACCGATCAGCACCGCACCGGCCGTGGTGGTCAGGCATGTGACGCCGTGCCGCAACGCGAATCTGGTCTGCTGGGGATACGTGGCGGCGGGCAAAGAACGCATACCTCCGCTTGTCGGGGCGAACTGACGGGCGCGCCCGCCTACTTCGCCGCGGCGGCGAAGGCGGGCTCCAGCTTTTCCAGGATGTAGGGCACCGAGAGCGCCGTCGGCGTGTTCACCGCGCTGATCTCCTGGGTGGTGAGGAATACGACCGAGCCCTTCTTGACCGCGGGCAGGTCGGCGTATCCCGGCAATTGCCGGTACCTCTCGTCCAGACCGGGGGCGTAGCCGGCCAGCAACAGATCGGCGGTCAGTTCGTCGACTCGCTCGGGGGACAGCGCGAGCCTGCCCTGATCGGCGGCGGAGTCGGTGAGATTCTTCGGAATGCCGAGCCCGAGTTGGGCGAACACCTTCGACGACCCGTCGTTCGGGTCGGTCAGCACCATGAGCTGCGCCGGACCGGCCAGCCAGGTACTGGCGAACGTCTTGCCCTTCAGTCCGGGGTTCGCCGCGGCGATGGCGGCGATCTTGTCGTCCACCTTCGCGATCGCCTTGTTCGCCTCGTCCGGCTTACGCAGCACCTTGCCGAGCGTGGTGACCTGGTCCTGCCACGGCGCGACCGCCTCTTTGCTCAGCGCGGGCAGCGTCGGGGCGACGCGGGAGAGTTCGTCGTAGGTCTTCTGGTCGGCGATGAACGGGTCGACCAGGATCAGGTCCGGCTCCAGCGTCGCGACCTGTTCGGCGAGGTTTCCGGTGGTGGTGAGCGACTTCGCCGACTCGAGACTCTTGGGTTCCCACGGCGGCGTGCTCTTGGACGCCATCGCGACGTTGTCGAGGTATCCGACGGGGACGACGCCGAGCGCGAGCGTGGCGTCCAGCCATTGGTTGCCCAGGGCGACGATCTTCTCCGGGGTGCCTTCGATGGTCGTCTCGCCGCGGGCGTGGGTGATGGTCACCTTCTCGCCGCCGGATGCCGAGTCGTCCTCCGCGGAGCCACACGCGGTGACGCCGAGAGCGAAGACTCCCGCCAGCACCGCCAGCGCCGCTCGTGACCAACGGCCGCCCGTCCGAACAGACTTCATCTGTCGCACCTTCCTTCCAAGCAAGCTAGCCAAGGCTAACCTATCTCGCTCCGAGGTGGGCGACGGCGGGGACCATCACCTTCGGCCTCGGACTCACGGCGCTGCTCACCGGCATCACCTACGGCATCCAGCCCTACGGTGGGCACGCGACCGGCTGGACCAGCCCGTGGGTGCTGTCCGCGGTACTCGGCGGCATCGTGCTGCTCGTGGCGTTCTGCGTGGTGGAGACCCGGGTGCCCGATCCGATGTTCCACCTGGGGCTGTTCCGCCACCGCGTATTCGGGCTCGGCAACTTCGCGAACCTGATGGTCTCGATCGGCCGCGGCGGCATGCAATTCATGCGTCTACGACGAGGCGGCCGAGCAGGCCGACGCCGATCCGGCGGCGGACCTGAGCGCCGCGGTATCGGCTCGCTGATCGGGACCGCCGCGGCGGTCGGGCGCTCGAGTTGGCCTCGCGCCGCGCGACGGAATACCGTCGATAGAGATGAACGCTGTTCCGGCTCCGGTGGTGCTGTCGGTTGTCGTCTTCGTCGCGCTCATGACCGCAGGGCGCTGGCTGCTCGTCGACGAGACGGCCACCGATCGGCTGATCAACCGTACGTTCAGCTGGAACCTCCTGGGCCTGCTGCTGTACGAGGTGGCCGTCGCAGTGCATCGTCCCGACCTCGGGCCGCGCCTCTACCTCGGCTGTGGTCTCCTGGCACTCGCCAGTTTCTACGGGTTGGCCAGGCTCGTCGACGGTGCCGATGTGGCAACCGTTCACCGGCGGCAGCGGCGATACGATGCGACGGCGGCTGCCGTCGCCGTTTCGCTGATCGTCGTCGCACCGGTCCTGCAGTGGGCCTGGCGGATCGACTACGTCGAAGTCGTCTGGACGTTGTCGGCGCTTCCCGGGGCGTTCTGTGGCTTGCTTTTCGGCCGTGCCTGCGTTCGCGAGTTGCGCGCCAGAGGCGTCGCGGTGCGGGAGAAGCTCACCTTCGCTGTGTTGCTCGCGTTCTCGGTCTACTGGTTGATCTCGATGACGATCATGGTCGGTCGCTCGCTCACCGGTACGCGGCCCAGCGAGCCGGGAAAGGTGTGGGCGGTCGCGGCGGTCCTCACGTTCTCGGCGGTCACCCTGTTGGCGGTGATTCCGCTGGTCGCCGCGCTGATGGCGTGGGCGGGCTTGGATCGGACCGGACGTGCCTGCCGTCGGCTGCGGCCGCTGTGGCGAGACCTCACCGCCGTGGTGCCCGAAGTGGTCCTGGCCGAGGATCACTCCGCGCCCAGGGAAGCCACGTCCCAGCTCTACCGGATGACCGTCGAGATCTGGGACGCGTTGCTGCACTTGAAGCCATATGTGGCCGCCTCGTCCGAGCCCGGCTCGCCCGAGTCGATCGACAACGACGTGCGCCACTATGCGTTTCAGGTCGCGCTGGCCGTGCGAGCCAAGCGCGACGGAAGCACGCCGGCTTCGAACTCCGCCGTCGCGGGTACAGCGCAGGCCGAGGTTCGCGATCGTGCGGCGGAGTTCCGGTTTCTTTTGGAACTGGCCCGGCTATGGCCGGGAGCCGTTGCCGCGGTGGATTACCGGTCGATCGGAGTGCAGACGCCGACGACCGCCGCCGTATCCCAATAGAAGGGACGCACCTCGGCGATGCGCCCGTCGGTGAAGCCGATCGTCTGCAGGATCGCGAAGGTGAGTTCCCGGCCGGTCGCGCGGGCGCGGGCGTGCACCTCGGTGTGCACCACGGCGGTCTCCCCGGTCGCGAGGAAGCGTTGCTCGAGCAGGTCGAATTGCGCCCAGGTGTCGCGCATGGCGCGGAAGAACCGCTCCATGCCGTCGTGGCCGCGCCAGGTTCCGCCGTACGGCAGGTTCTCGGCCTGGTGGAGCACCACTGTGGTGTGGAAGAACGGAGCCAGCAGCTCGAACGACGCGCTGCCCGGTCCGCCGGCCGCCAGGTATTCGGCCTCTGCCGCGTACATTCCGGTCAGGATGGTCATCGAGTCGGTCGTGGTCGATGTCATGCGGCCAGTCTGTCCGCTCGGCAGGGGCGTGACCGGCGGTAATCGGACGTTGCGGTGCAGGGTTGTTCCCGCGCACCGGCTCCATGCGCGGGAACAACGGCGACTCACCGCGCGGCGACGGGCTCCTGCCGGGTTTCATGGCGCAGCCCGATGGACATGATGTCGGACGGTTCGTCGAGTTCGATGCGGTGCCAGCGGTTGCGGGGGACGACGAAAGCGGTGCCCGCGGTGAGGCGCACCATCGATTCGTCGTCGCCGGGCCGCTCGGGTCGCAGGTAGAGGCGCAGCGCGCCGGTCAAGCAGCACACCGCCTCATCGCCGCTCGGGTGGACTTCCCAATGATCGGCATGCACGTCGGCGTCGGATTCGACATGGAACGTCGCGAGTTGCCAGTCGCCGTCGCCGCTGCTCATCCGCCGTTCACCGGCCGCTACGCGGCCGTCGTGGCAGAAACGGATGGCGCGGCCGAACAAGTCGATCGGGGCCTGGTTCATGATGGGTTCCTCTCGTTGCGATGGGTGAAACTTTCGGGTTGATCGAGTGCGGCTCGGTGGCGATCCGACCCGTTCCGGCTCGCAGGCGGTATTTCGCTCTTCATGGGCGCGCTGCGGACATTTCGGCTTCCGGCCGCATCAGGTCTGCTCCGGCCGTGGGACTCACACGGCTCGTCCTCGGCAGCACAGTCGCGGCAACGACGCTCGCCACGGCGAAAAGTCCCGCTGCACAGCACAACGCGAGCGCGTAACCGCTGTTCAGCGCCGCGGGCGCGGTGCTGTCGCCGGTGCGCGCCGCCGCGACCGTGGCGAGCACGGCTACCCCGACACACCCGCCGAGCTGCCGCGCGCTGTTGAAGACGCCGGAAGCCATTCCCGCTTCCTGCGGCACGACGCCCATGGTCGCCGCGGCGGCCACCGGAGCCAGGCACAGCCCGAGACCGAAGCCGCCGAGCAGCGAAGGGCCGAGGACATCGGCGACGAAGCTGCCGTCGACGCTGATGAAGGCGAACCAGCCGATCCCGGCCGTGGTCAGCGCCCCGCCGAGAACGAGCGCCGCTTTCGGGGAGCGGCGCCCGCCCACGCGGGTGGCCACCACAGTGCCGACGATGACGCTGAGGGAGAAGGGCACGAAAGCCGCACCCGTCGCGCCCGCGCTCATGGCGAGCACCTGCTGCTGGTACAGCGACAGGAAATAGAATGCGCTGAATTGCCCGGCGGCGGCGAAGAATACGAAGAGATTCGCGCCCGCCACCCAGCGGTTGCCGAACAGCCCGAGCCGAACCAAAGGCGTCGATGTCCGTGCCTCCACCGCGAGAAAGGCCGCGAGCAGCACCACCCCGGACGCGAGGGTCACGGCCGTGGCGGCGGAGAGCCAGCCGTAGTGTTCGGTCCGCACCACGCCCACGACCAGCAAACCGATTCCGCCGGTGGCGAGGACGGCGCCCGGCACATCGATCCGCGCTCGGCCGCTCACTCGATCGGCCGCCACACCGGCCACCGCCGCGACCGCCGCGATCACCACGATCGGAACGTTGATCAGCATCACCCAGCGCCAGTTGGCGTACTCGGTCAGCGATCCGCCCACCAGCACGCCGATCGCGCCGCCCGCCGCGTTCACCGCGCTCCATACGCCGAGCGCTCGCACCCGGACGGGACCTTCCGGAAACGTCGTGGTCAATGTGGCCAGCGCGGCGGGAGCCACGGCCGCCGCGGCCAGACCCTGGACTGCCCGCGCGGCGACGAGGTGCCAGGGCTCCTGCGCGAACCCGCCCGCCAGGGAGGCGATGCCGAACACGACAAGCCCGGTGGTGAACAACCTGCGCCGCCCGAACAGGTCGCACGCCTTTCCGCCCAACAGCAGGAACCCGCCGAAGGTCAGCGCGTAGACGTGCACCACCCACGCCAGATCGACCGGAGCGAAGCCCAGATCCGCGCGGATGGCAGGCAGCGCGACATTCACCACCGCCAGGTCCAGCGCGACCATGAACTGCGCGACGGCCACCGCCGTCAGGGCGAAGGCCGGCCGCCCAGGAGAGTTTTTATACATGTATAGAAAATAGCCGCGCGAGCCGCCCCGTGTCCACCTCCGATTCGGCGGATGAGGGAAGATGGACCCATGCCGAGTTCGTCGCAACCACAGCGCACCGGTCGCCCCGCGCGTATCTCCCGCACGGAGATCCTCGCGGCGGCCAACTCGGTGATCGAGGCCGAGGGCGTGGCGAAACTGACCATGCGCCGCCTCGCCACCGAACTCGGCTGCACGCCGATGGCGCTCTACCACCACGTCCGGGACAAGGAAGACCTACTGCGGCTACTGCTCAACGAGTACGCCGACCAGGTGGTCTGGCCGGACCTGCCGGAGGAACCCCGCGACCGCGTGCGCGTCGCGGCGCGCGCCATGCGCGACGCTCTCGCCGCGCGGCCGTGGATCGTGGACATCCTCGCCGCGGACGATCTTCTGGGCGTCTCGGCGCTGTGGGTCAGCGAATCCATCGTCGACGGATTCGTCGCGGGCGGGCTGCCGCTGGACCGCGCCGCCCAGGCGTACCGCGTCATCTGGCACTACACGGCGGGCGACCTCATCGTGCGCGCCCGATCCGCCCGCCGGGCCGCGGAGGACCGTCCCACCTTCCGCGCACAGGTTTTCGCCGACCTCGACACCGAGACCTACCCTCGCCTCGCCGCCCTCGGCTCCGACTACCTCTCCCTCGCCGCCCGCGACACCTACGACCTCGGCCTCGCCGCGCTCATCGACGGCCTGCTCCGGTCCGCATAGCGATCGAGCCCGCCGCGAAGGACGGGCTCGAATGCGCGGTCGGAACGCTCAGAAGGTCACTCGCTGATCCGGCGGCAGGTACAACTTGTCGCCTTCCTTCACATCGAACGTCTTGTAGAACTCATCGAGATTGCGCACGACCTGATTGCAGCGGAATTCGTTGGGAGAGTGCGTGTCGATGCTGAGGTAGCGGACGGTGAGCTCCTTCGTCTGCTTCTCGCGCCAGCTGCGGGCCCAGGAAAGGAACATGGTGCGATAGTCGGGATCGTCGATGCCACGGCGCTTTTCGGCGATGCGGAAGGCGGCCAGCGTGATCTGCAGGCCGCGCAGATCGGCGAGGTTCTCGCCCACGGTCAGTTCGCCGTTGACATGCTGGTTCGGCTCGAGCCCCTCCGGGACGAGCGCGTTGTACTGGTCCACCAGTTGTTTGGCTTTGGCGTCGAACGCGGCGCGGTCCTCGGGCGTCCACCAGTCGCGACGGTTGCCGTCGCCGTCGTACTTGGAGCCCTGGTCGTCGAAGCCGTGGCCGATCTCGTGCCCGATGGTGGACCCGACCGCGCCGTAGTTGACGGCGGGCAGGGCGTCCTTGTCGAAGAACGGCGGCTGGAGGTAGGCGGCGGGGAAGACGATCTGATTGGAAGTCGACGAGTAGTAGGCATTCACCGTTTGCGGCGACATGCCCCACTCGGACTTGTCGACCGGGGTGCCCAGACGCGCGAACGCCCGCTTGACCTCGAACTCGTTGATGGCCAGTAGCGACTCGATCAACTTGCCCTTGGTGATCTTCAGCGTCGAATAGTCGATCCACTTGTCCGGGTAGCCGATCTTGGGATCGATCTTGTCCAGTTTCGCCAGCGACGCCGCCCTGGTCGCGGGCGACATCCAGGTCGAATTGGTGAAGTTCTCCCGATACGCCGCGATGACGTCGGCGAGCATTTCCTTGGCCCGCTCCTTGGCCTCGGGCGGAAAGTGCTTGGCCACATACAGTTTCCCGAGCTGCTCGCCGAGCTTTTCGTCGACGATGCCCACGCCGTACTTCCACCGTTCGGGGCGCTGGTCCTGTCCGTTGAGAATCCGGCCCTTGAAATCGAAATTCGCGTCGTTGACAGCCTTGGGCAGATACGGCGCGAACTCCCGCAGCACCGACAGCTTCAGGTAGTCCCGCCACGTGGCGATGTCCACCTCGGTCCACAGCTGACCCGCCGCCGTGATGAAGGACGGCTGACTCACCACCATCGTCGCGAACAACTCGCGCGGGCGGTCGGTGTTCCCCGCCAGCCACGGATCCCAGTCGAAGCCCGGGGCGAGCGCGGTCAAATCGGCCCAGCTGTAGAGGTTGTACGTCGCGTCGGTGTCGCGGTTGCGCACGTTGTCCCAATGGGCGGGCGCGATGCGCTTCTCCAGGTCGAACACCCGCTGGGCCAGCCCGGCCGGGTCGGCGAACCCCGCCCCCGCGGCGATCCGCTCCAGGAAGGTGCGGTACTGCGAGAGCACTTCGCCGTACTCCGGCTTCCGGTAGTACTGCTCGCCCAGGCCGAGCCCGGACTGTCCGACCGAAGGGATGTAGGCGTTGGAATTCTTCCGGTCGACGCCGATGCCGAGCCCGATCAACCCGCCGATCGGCAGCTCGGCCATCACCTTGGCCAGGTCCGCCTTGGTGGCGGCGCCGTCGATCTTGGCGAACAGCGGCGCCAGCGGCGTCATGCCGAGCCGTTCGATCTCGTCCCAGTCCACCCTGGCGTCGTAGAGATCCCTGATCTGCTGCTCTTCCGAGCCGGGCTTCGGGTCCCGGATGCCGTCGATGATCTCCCGCAGCTGCTGCTCGGTGCGATCGCCCGCCTCACTCCCCGAGCCGTAGCTGACCTTGTCCGGCGGCAGCTGGTACTCGCGCAGCCACTTCCCGTTGACGTGCCGGTACAGATCGTCCTGCGGCCGGACCGTCTCGTCGGCTCCGCTGAGATCGACGCCGGTGAGCGTCCTGCTCGCGGGTTCGGTGTCGTCCGAGCACGCGACCAGGGCAGCGGCGGCGGGAACGGCCCCGAGGGCGATCAGGAAGGCACGACGATCCAGCTTCGCTGGCCGACCGGTAGATGTCACGAGAATCCTCTCCCCGACGCGGCGGTGCCGCTGGTGTACGAAGGCAGCCTTGCAGGACACGAGGCTACCGGCGCGGCGCCGGACCGGCCGGGATTGGGGAAACGGGCACCGCCGTGTGGCCCCGATTTGGGAACGACCTGCGGATTCCCCTACACTAGACCGGTTGCCTGCGGGAGCTGTGCCCGCAATCCGGCAGTGAACCCCCAGTGGTTGGTTCCGCGTTTCTTGCTCGAACCGAGAAAACCGCTGGCAGGCGCGCGTCCGGAGGGCAACCGACCATGCCCGTCGGGTCGGCAATCCGGCGTGCACATACGTCCAGGTCAAGGAGGACGCTGAAGTGATTCAGCAGGAGTCGCGACTGCGCGTCGCCGACAACACGGGTGCGAAGGAGATCCTCTGCATCCGCGTTCTCGGTGGTTCGTCGCGTCGCTATGCCGGTATCGGCGACATCATCGTCGCTACCGTGAAGGACGCCATCCCCGGCGGCAACGTGAAGCGGGGTGACGTCGTCAAGGCCGTCGTCGTGCGCACCACCAAGGAGCGCCGCCGTCCGGACGGTTCCTACATCCGTTTCGACGAGAACGCGGCCGTGCTCATCAAGGCGGACAACGACCCGCGCGGCACCCGCATCTTCGGCCCGGTCGGCCGCGAGCTGCGCGACAAGAAGTTCATGAAGATCGTCTCGCTGGCCCCGGAGGTGCTCTGACATGAAGGTGCACAAGGGTGACACCGTGCTCGTCATCTCGGGCAAGGACAAGGGCGCCAAGGGCAAGGTCATCCAGGCCTACCCGAAGGAGAACCGGGTTCTCGTCGAGGGCGTGAACCGGATCAAGAAGCACGTCGCGAACTCCGCCAACCAGCGCGGCGCCTCCTCGGGCGGCATCGTGACCCAGGAAGCCCCCATCCACGTCTCGAACGTGATGGTCGTCGACTCCGACGGCAAGCCGGCCCGCGTCGGCTACCGGACCGACGAGGAGAGCGGCAAGCGGGTCCGGATCTCCCGTAAGAACGGGAAGGACATCTGACATGACCACGACGGAAAAAGTGCAGCCCCGGCTGAAGCAGCGCTACCGCGAAGAGATCAAGGACGCGCTGAACAAGGAATTCGGCTACGCCAACGTGATGCAGATCCCGGGCGTGGTGAAGGTCGTCGTCAACATGGGTGTCGGCGACGCCGCACGCGACGCGAAGCTGATCAACGGCGCCGTCGAGGACCTGGCCCTGATCACCGGACAGAAGCCGCAGATCCGCAAGGCGACCAAGTCCATCGCGCAGTTCAAGCTGCGTGAGGGCATGCCGATCGGCGCCAAGGTCACCCTGCGCGGCGACCGGATGTGGGAGTTCCTCGACCGCCTGGTCTCCATCGCGCTGCCGCGTATCCGCGACTTCCGCGGCCTGTCGCCGAAGCAGTTCGACGGCAACGGCAACTACACGTTCGGCCTGAGCGAGCAGTCGATGTTCCACGAGATCGACGTCGACAAGATCGACCGCCCGCGTGGTATGGACATCACCGTGGTGACCACCGCGACCAACAACGAAGAAGGCCGTGCCCTGCTCAAGCACCTCGGCTTCCCGTTCAAGGAGAACTGAGCACATGGCTAAGAAAGCACTGGTCAACAAGGCCAACGCCAAGCCGAAGTTCGCTGTCCGCGCCTACACCCGCTGCCAGCGCTGCGGCCGCCCGCACGCGGTCTACCGCAAGTTCGGCCTCTGCCGCGTGTGCCTGCGCGAAATGGCGCACCGGGGCGAGCTGCCCGGCGTGCACAAGAGCTCCTGGTGAGCTCGCGCTCCTCGTGAGCGCGCTTGAATAGCAAGACGCCGAGGGCACGGACTCATTAGAGTCCGTGCCCTCGCCTTTCATGGAGGCGCTTACACCGCGGCAACACTGATCGGACGCGGTTTCCCGCCGCTGACGCCGCCGTGGAGTGTTCGACCGAAGGTGGAATCCTGCGCCGGCTCGGCCGCCGCGACCGTGCCTTCGAATCGCCCGAAACGATCATCGCCATGCAACGGCGTCTTGCCAGTCCTTCGTTCCTCTGACTGTCGAGGATCTGATGTGTGGCCGACCTCGGCTGTGATTTGTCCGGGATATCCAGTTCGATGACACGTTTTGTGTCGATAGCGCTTAACGTCGCGGGGGCACAACAGTTGGTTCGGAAGGTGGCGGCGAGCGTGACAGGTACCGAGGCGAAGCTCGAGGAACTGGTCAAGATCCTGACGATTGCTGCGGAACCGGCAGGTGAGGCCGGTGTCGCCAAGCGGGAGAAGAAGGGCGTTCCGAGCGTTCGCCAGCGTGTGAACATGCTGCTCGACCCCGGGACGTTCATCGAGACCGGTGCGTTGGCTCGTCAGCCCGACCGACCGGATGCTCTCTACGGTGACGGGCTGGTCACCGGTCGCGGCCTGATCGGGGGCCGTCCGGTGGTGGTGATCGCCCACGATCAGACCGTGTACGGCGGGTCGGTCGGTATCACGTCCGCCCGAAAGTTCATGCGGGCGCTGCAACTCGCGTTCGACAACGCATGCCCGGTGGTGACGATCAATGATTCCGGCGGTGCGCGTATCCAGGACGCGGTGGGTTCGATCGCTTCGTTCGGTGATATTTCGCGGGTGTTGGAGAAACTGTCCGGGTATGTGCCGCAGGTGTCGATCATTCTCGGCAAGTGCGCGGCGGGTTCGGTGTACGGGCCGATCAACACCGACGTGCTCATCGGCACCAAGGATTCCTACATGTTCGTCACCGGGCCGGAGGTGATCAAAGCCGTCAACGGTGAGGACATCACCGCCGAGGAGCTCGGGGGCGCCGAGGTCCAGGCCAAACGCGGCACCCTGCATCACGTGGCCGACACCGAGCAGGAAGCCTACGAGTGGGCGCGCAACTACCTGAGCTACATGCCGACGAGCTGTCTCGAGCAGCCGCCGATCGTGAACCCCGGCCTGGAGCCGGAGATCACTGCTACCGACCGGGAGCTCGACACGATCATCCCGGATTCCGATCGCGCCGGTTACGACATGCACGAGATCCTGCTGCGGATCTTCGACGACGGTGAATTCCACGAGATCCGCGCCGCGTTCGCCCCGAATCTGATCACCGGGTTCGCCAGGGTCGACGGCTATCCGGTCGGTGTGATCGCCAACCAGCCGCTGGTGCTGGGCGGTTCCATCGACGCCGCCTGCTCGGACAAGTCGACCTACTTCATCCGGCTCTGCGACGCGTTCAATATCCCGCTGGTGTTCGTCGCGGACACCCCGGGCGTGCTGCCGGGCCTCGAGCAGGAAGCCAACGGTGTGATCATCCGCGGCGGGCGGGTACCGCGCGCGATCATCGAGGCGACGGTCCCGATCATCAACCTGGTCGTGCGCAAGTCTTACGGTGGCGCCTACGGCATGATGGCGGCCCGACAGGTGGGCGCCGATATCAGTTTCGCCTGGCCGACGGCCCGGATCGCGGTGATCGGCGCCGAGAGCGCGGTCGACCTCATCGGCAAGCGGCAATTGGCGGCGGTGCCCGAGGAGCATCGGGCAGCGGCGCGCGAGTTCATGATCAACCAGTACAACGAGACGATCGCCACCCCGTGGATCGCCGCCGAACGCGGCTACATCGACGCGGTCATCGAACCGTCGCGGACCCGTCTGGAGATCCGGAACGCGCTACGCCTGTTGCGGGACAAGCCGCCGGTCAAGCCGGAGTTCAACCCGCGCAAGCATCCGGTGTACCCGATGTGATCTCCCGTTGACTCCGCAGCTGGGCGTATGGCACGCCGAGGCTGTCACACCGACAGGTTGCCGGAAGAGGCATCTGGCGACCTCCTCGACCGATGTCAGCCCTGAGGTCACCGGTAATCGCGGACGCGTCGGAGTCCGCGCGGCTGTGTGACCACCGAGCGTGCGCCAAGTAGCGAACCATGGACGACCAGAAGCAAGGCGCTGCGGCGGATCGTGTCCGCCGCAGCGCTTTTCGCGTTTCAGCTCAGCAGATCAATCGCTGATTGTCAGGGCAGCACCTGCGGAATGACATCCGGCGCGACCGTACCCACGACCGCGCCGACCACGGCACCCAGGATGGCGGTGGTCACCACGCCGACCGCGGCGCACAGCGCGTAACCGACCACGAAGATCGCCAGGGTCGGAATGCAGGTGATAAGGGCGGCGACCGCACCGACACCCGCGCCCGCGGCCGCACCGTTCATGACCGGATCCGGGTACTGCGCGCCCGGATTGGTCGCGATGTCCTTCAGTTCCGCGCCCGTCGCCGCTGAGACCTCAGGTGTCGTCACCGACAGCGTGCGGCCGTCTTCGGACACCTTGGCATCCAGGGCGATGGTGGTACCGGACGGCGTGGCCAGCGTGCGCGGAAGCTCGGTGACCGCCGCGCCGGCCTTGTCCACGACCTTGATCGAGGCATCGCCGAGCTGGAACGTGCCCGCGTCCAGCGTGGCGGACACGCTGCGCAGGTCCGGCGCGACCGTGGTGTGGTAGCCGATGTCCGCGGACGTGCCCGACGTCGAAATCGCCTGCGCCAGCTGCGCCTGCTGCTCGGCGTAGTTGGTGGCCGATGCGGCTCCGGCACCGGCGAACGTAGTCGCCACGGCCAGCGGCAGCGCACCGATGAGCGCCTTCCGACCGACCCGAATTGCAGCGCGATAGACCATTGAATTCATTCTCCTCCCCGACCCCCGACACCCCCACGTGGACGAATCGAACGTCGTTTCGTGTGATGTGAACGCACTATTGGTAGCGACTGCACGACCGTCAAGGCAAACCTTGTGAGATTGTCCACAATGTGGAACCGATTGAGCAACATGGTAATTGATCCGAAATGAGGTCTCGGCAAACTGAAAGCGATGCTGTCGCCGACCCAGCCGTCGACTCGGGCGACTGCCAGGTGGAAGCTCTCGTTTCGCCCCCGTCGAGACGCACTGCTCCCCGGCCCACATGTTGATATCGTTCAGTGCGTCCTCGGTCTACCTGTGCGTCTCGGCGTCGCGCAGCAATTCGATACTCCAGCCGGACCGCGTGATCAGTCGAGTCGGCGGCGCCAGGTCGACCAAAAGCAGCCGGTGCCAGAGGCCGTGAGCGGGCTGCTACCAAGAACATGTGCCGAATCCTGCTGCGAATAGCTGCGATCAGATCGGCCGTTGTGGTGCTGGTGTGTTGCGAAGAGGACCGACATTGACCTTCGGCCCCTATCGACTGCCGCCGCAAACTACCAGCAGTAGCGGTACGGCCCGCTGTTGTGGCACTCCTCCTGGTAGTCCCACTGGTCGGGGACATCGGAGTTGGGGATCGACGCGCCCGCAGCACCGCCGACCGCCATGCCGCCCAACACACCGACGATCAGGCTCACCGGCAGGCTGATCGGAAGCAGCAGTCCACCCGCGGCGATGCCGATGACGAGGCCGACAATGGTGCCGCCGACGCCGCCGATCAGACCGCCCATCGCGATGCCCGCCTCGATGCTGCGCTGCCGTGGCGAGGTCTTGCGCCAATAGCCGACCTCCTGGGCGGAGACATCGGCGACCAGCGTGGTGCCGTTGACATCCACACGCGGCTCCAACGTGATCACGTGCTGTCGAGCGTGAGCGCGCGCGGAACGCTCGCGATGGAGCTGCCGTCGGCGGCGACGATGTCGATCGTGTCTTCGGTGACGCGGAAGATCCCCTCTTCGTGTTGGCGGATGCAACATCCGATCAGTGACGGCCGCAGCGCGACTCGGGTACATTCGTTTGAATCATTCGCTGGTAGAGGGGGCAGAGGCGTGGCGGGGGAACAGCCATCACTGTCGATCGATACCGCTGAGGTCAAGGCATTGGGGCGCTTGGCGTTCGATGTCGCCACTCAATGCCGGGACGGGTACTCGGCGCTGGAGACCGATGTCCGGGACATGCTGGGAAGCTGGACCGGTAGTAACGCCGGCGCTTTCGCGACCGGGTGGGAAGAGTTCCATCAGGGTGCGGTGCGGGTGTGGGATGCGTTGTTCGAGTTGGCGGAGAAGCTGGGGATCACCGCGGACACCGTGCGCGGCGCCGATCAATCATTCGCGGCGGGCGTCAGCTCGCTCGATCTGCCCTGAGGGGGACCGTATGTCCGATGAACAGGCGTTTTCGGTCGATCTCGACAAGCTCGAAAACTTGGCCGCCCGAATTCGAGGCTTCGCGGGATTGCTTTCCGATCAGCTTGCGGCGATCGACCAGAAGGTCAAGGAGGTCGATGCCGCGTCGGCCGGTGCGGCAATGGTGGCCTACCGTGAGGCGCACGGCGAATGGCTCAGGGGCGCTACAGATATCCGAGAAGGGCTCACTGCTTTGGAAGAGGCCGTGAAGCTCGCCCACGATGGCTATACCGGCGCTGTTGCCGAGGGCTTGAGGATCCTCGGGGTATGACGGCTCTGGCTGTCGATCCGAAGGCTTACTACCAAGCGGCCACCAACTGCTTCGACGCCGCATCCGCGTTACGGGACAGCTTTCTGTATATCTTCGCGGAGCTGTCCGAATGTGGATCGATGGCGGGCGTGGACGAGAACGGCCAGGAATGGGCGCGCTCGTATAACACCTCCGCATACGAGGCGGTGGGATTCTTTCAGGACGTCCACTCCACGCTGTACGCGTACGGCAGCGCCCTCAACGACATCGGCTTCACGCACGCGCAAGCAAACGCCACCATGAAGGGCGCACCGCAGCCGGACCGGCCCACGGACCCGGGAATGCCTGTGTTCGGCCCGTTCTCGGTCCCGGCTTCGGCTGGTGGCCCTGGTCAAGGGATCATCGACAAGGGCATCAATATCATCAGCCACATCGGCATACCGGTTCCCGACGGCGACACCGGAAAACTCGCGAAGGCTGCCGATGCCTGGGACCGCCTCGGCACGATCTACCAGAACACGAACGCCCGAGACAAGATCACGATCGCGGCGAGCCTGTTCGACAGCGTCACCGCCGACGACGCGGGCCACATCCGAGACGACCTCAAATCTCTTGCGAACTCGATCGATCAACTGCTGACCGCCTGCACGCAGATCAGCCAGTCCTGCCTCGCATACAAGGACGCGCTGACGGAACTGCGCAACGAGATCAAGGGCTTCTTGGATTCTCTCGTCCAAGAACTCGCCATCGACGCCGCGATCACCGTGGGCCTGTCGCTGATCAGCTTCGGAGCGGGAGCGGTCACCGCAGGAAAGGCGCTGCTCACGGTACAGAAGTGGGCCGGAAAGATCAAAGACGGCATCGTCGCCTGGCGAGCCCGAAAGGCGCTCGAGATCGCGGGAGTCAGGCAGGAGGCCAAGGACGCCGCTGTCAAGGCCAGAAAAGTCGTTACCGATCTACGTGCTCGACTGCGCGGGAAGCACGCTGGTGACGTAGCAAGCGGCCCACGACCACCGTCGAAGGCGATTGTAGACGAGAAGAAGTACGAGTATCTCTTTGGTAGGGCGGCAGAAGATGCGCACAACTCGCCTAGATCGATGCAGAATCTCTCGCAACTGAACCGTGTCGGCGTTTTCGACAACCAGGTTGGGAGAGATTTGCTCAACAGTCATTTCGACGAGGTGGTCCGTACTGACAGTAATATCGCCCGAACCTTTTCGAATGACTATGGGGACTTTCAAGTGCGAGAGTCGCTGTTCGTCGGTCCGAACGGTATTCTGAAGTTTGAAACAACGTGGCAGGTGACGCCGGAAGGTCTACGCTTGACCACTGTGATTCCGAAGGGTGGAGGAGCGTAGATGGCCGACTATGAGTTCATAGAGCCGGAAGAGTCGGAGTTCTTGGAGGCGTTCGGGGCCGAACGTGTGGCCATCCCCGGGGCTACTGCTTCCTTTGTGGTGAGTATCGATTCCGACGACCGGAACAAACTGGAACTATCGTACGATGTAATAGCGCGATCCGCGCGGGTGCGGTGGTACCAGGACTCGACTGTGCTGGTGGATATTTTTCGGGAACAGGTGAACCGCATTGCGGTCGGAGGTGGCGGCACAATAAAGATATCGACCAGTGGAGTAGATTTGTCGGGTGAATTAACCGTAGAGGTGTACCCTGTCCGGATCAAAGATGTGTCGTTGGCCCGATGATTCTGTCGGTCGTTCGAAAGTTGAATGGGATACGCTCGGTGTATCGCACCCCAGAATTCTCGGGAAGCCGTGATGCGCAGTCACGTGGGTTGCCCGCGAGTGGCACACCAGCGGAGAGGTCTACTCGCGCTTTGCCGCAGCCGTGTGCCACTCGCGGGCGTCGGCCGGGGGAGTTGGCTAGGCGGGGAAGTGTCGAGCCCGGCGGGGCGCGGGTGGGCTCGGAGGGGTCAGCTGTTGGGGAAATGGCCGCTTTTGGTTGCGGACAGGAAGGTGTCCCAGGCGGTGGGGGTGAAGGTCAGGGTGGGGCCGGTCGGATTTTTGGAGTCGCGCATTCCGACTGTGCCGTTGGTCAGGTGGGCGATCTCTACGCATTGGCCGTTGGAGGCGCTGTAGCTGCTCTTGAACCAGCGGGCTCCAGATAGGTCAGCGGTCACCGTCAAAACTCCTTGCTACCCGGCGGAGCAGGTCTCGCGAGGTCTTCTCGTCCAACGCCGTCTGGCGGATGGCTTCGGCCATCTCAGTGTAACGCCGCACTATTTCGGGCCTTTCGAGATAGAGATCGCTGCTCATCCCGCCGTCGAGGTAGACGACTGGCGGTTCGATGGGCAATCCCTTGCTGTTGGTGCCGAAGTCCAAGAGAACGAACGAACCGTGCAAGATGCCACCCGTGTATCCGGCCGAGTACGGGTGGATGCGCAGTGTGACGTTCGGCCGAGTGCTGACATCAGCGAGGTAGCGATGTTGAGCGGCCATCACTTTCGGCCCGCCGACCATCCGGTACAGCGCTGCTTCATCCAGCAGCACGTGAAGGTCCACGGGGCAGGTCTTCCGGGTCACAGCCACCTGCCTGTTGAGGCGAACCCGCACGCGTTGTTCGATTTCCTCGGCCGATCCATCGTGCAGAAACGCGCCGATCAAGGCACGGGCGTAGTCAGCGGTTTGCAGCAGTCCAGGTACCTGAACTTCGTAGGACGTAAGCCGCTGGGCCGACCGCTCCATCCCGACGTACATGTTGAAAGCATCCGAGAACAGTCCGCCGAGCGGCGTGATGCCGTCCTCGTCTCGCGCCGTCGCCGCGCGCGACGCCAGTCCCACCGCCTGTTCGGTCTGCTCGGCGGTCACCTCGTAGAGCATGCACAGTTCGCGCACGTCCTGGCGGCGTGGTTTGACCGCTCGTCCGGTTTCCAGGCGTTGTAATCCGTTGAAGCTGAGTTGAACTTCCTTCGCGGCGATGGCGATCGTCAGGCCGCAGCCTTCACGCGCCTCGCGCAGGAATCTGCCGAGCTGGCGGCGCAGCAGCGTCGGCGACTCGACTTCGGTCATCGGCTTTCCCCAGGTGAATGAATCCAGCACACGGTCTGAACTGCATCCATTGATACACCGAAGTTCGATGCCGTCCAGGGCTTTCGGCGAAGTTGTCGGGAATACGCGAATCAGGTCGAAGTGGGCCGTGCCCGGCTGGTGTGCTGTGCCTGCGCCGGGCCGCTGAACAGGGCTTTGTCGGTTCGGAAGCGGCGAGCGATCCGCGATAGGCGCACTTCGGACTCATTCGACGGCAGGGGAACACCATGCAGGAAGGCTCCTTTCGAGACACTCCAACCACCAGGTGCGCGTTCTATCGCCGTATCGGCGGACTCGCCGCAGGCGTGGACCCGCACACCGGACGCATCACGGTCCCGGCTGGCAGCGTATGGGGATTGGGGATTGCGGCGTATCTCGGCCACGAGGTCCGCGAGGAACTGCGGCGGCGGGGAAGCGCTACCGGACCGATCGTGTCGTACCCGAGGTCGGGCTGCTGGGTCTTTCTCGTGCGTCCCGATCTTCCGGACTCGACCGCCGCGTTCGCCCAGTTGTATCGGGCTGGTGTCACGGTTTACGCCCACGGGCGGGTAATCGCGTTGCCGTCGCCAACTGACCGGCCTCCTGCGGTGCGGCATTGGGTCGAGCCGCCTCGGGACGGTTTCCGGCCCTCGGGGATGGTGGTGGTCGCGGCGATCAGCCGATGCCTTCCGCCGCGAGCGATCAACCTGTCCGCGCTCGGCATCTCCGGAGTTTCCACCCGGGCCAGGGAAGTTCGGTGACAACAGATTCCCGAAGTCCGCTGAGCGGCAACCAGGTTCGCGCGCCGCGCCTGCCGGGCACCCGCGCCTTCTTCGACATCTTCAACGCCCGCGTCGAGCCGGCGGACGCGCTGATGGTGTCGGCCGTGGGGCTGCTCGGCGTGTGGGTCCGGCATTACGAGACCCGCAAGCCCGGCCATCCGATGAGCCAGCGTTTGGCCTATTTGATGGATCTGCATATCTGGGCCATCGACCGATATGTGGAAGACATACTCGAATCGGCGCGCCGAGAGGGCTACCGGCCTACCGCGGACGCCCAGGAGATGCATTACTCCTACGGCGAGTTGGTCAGCCTGCTCACCGCCGATTTCGTGCGCTGCCGCCGAGAGGAGCGCCAACCCGGCGGAATAACCGAGGACCAGGTGCTCCACCATGTGCGGCACTGGGAGGGGTTCAACGCCATGGTCGAAGCCGTGGCCGCCGGGCAGGTGCGATTGCGGATTCCGCGCACCCAGCAGCCTGGGGCTGCGGCCGCCGAACCGTATGACCCGGCAACGTGACCACTCCGCGTCCAGAGGAGCCCGATGTCCACCTGCGCGTCCTGCTCTGCGGTCTGAGTCTGGACTTCGCCGCTTGCCACACCGCAGCCATGCGATTCATCCGAGAGTGGTGCGCCGTACGCGCCGCTGCCGACCTCGTCGTTGTTCCCGGCGATGCCGCCGGGCTGCCGCGTTTGCCGTGCGAGCGCCTCTACTTACCACCGTGAAGACGCGCGCATCCCAAGCTGCGGACCAATCCTCGACTCGGGCACAACCACCCTCGTGCGAGGGGGACCCCGAGTGGCACCATCGAGAGGCTTACTCGGCCGATGGCGCAGTGGTGTGCCACTCGCGGGCGAGCGAAGCCGCAGCGAGCGCTACGCCGCGCTGGTGTGCGGTGTGAAGCTGACGCGTGCGTCGTCGGCATCGATGGCGATGTTCAGGGATGCGTCCAGGGCTCGTGCCAGCTTTGTCAGTAGCGGAAGGGTGGGGACGGCGTCGGATCCCTCGATCCGGGAGATCTTCGCCTGCGTCAGTCCCGCCCGGTCGGCGAGTTCGGCTTGGGTGAGGCCGAGCTCCGTGCGACGGTTGTACACGGCGGCGGCGAGCTCCATGGCCAGTCGGATTTCATGACGCACTTCGCTGACGGCCTCGGGCTCGGTCAGTCCCTGGTCTCTACCCGTCTTCCATCGACTATGGGGCATCACAGCTCTCCTTTCTCGATAGTGCGGAGGAACTCCTCGTGAGCGGGGCCGTGTTCGTCCTCGCATATTCTTCGCATCTCGATAGCGCGTTTGACCTCGGCGTCCTCGCGGTCCTTGGTTTTACGGAATGTTGTCAGCAAGACGATCGTGCGGTCGGATCGGAACCAATAGGTGATCCGCGTGGCGGCTCCATCCAGCGTCGGGCGAAGTTCACGCACCCCCTCGCCCAGATAGCGGGAGAAGGGTTCACCGAGTGTGGTCGCGCGTTCGGCGAGTAGGGCCACATACGCTTCGACTTTGAGGAAATGCTTAGCCGGAAGCGACTCCAGCCAAGCCCGTACTTCGGGCTCGATCTCAATCGAGTAGAGCGACTCCACGTCATCAGTCTATATGTCGTTGACGACATGTCTGCGGTGCGTGCTGGGCCGGGAGTGCCCATTCGACCAGTGTGAGAGACCGACCGACCTGCGCGTCAGAGTTTCAACTCGGACCAGGGGATGTGGATGGGGAACGGGAAGTCGATGGTGATGGCGTCGGAATCGTTCGGTGACCATTTGCCGATCAGGAGATAGTTCGTCGGATAGAGCGGGCGTACGCCGGGTGGGAGTTCGCCGGGGACGGTTTCCAGGGCGTACGCGCGGACCGTCGCGATGGCACTCTTCTTGCGCGCGAGCGTCACCTGCCAATACCAGGGGATGCCCCCATCGGCGTAGCGTCGCTGCTCCTCGTGCGGATCGATTTCGATGTTCGCCGGAGAACTGATGTGGCCGACAAGCAGCACGTCATCGGCGCGGATGTCCTGGTAGGGGGTATCGAGGCGGCGGTAGACGAGCACGTCGGGGGTGGCGAAGTCCGACTTGCCGGTTTTGCCGAAGAAGACGTTGGTTTCGAAGTCGACGCGCCACCAGCTTTGCGGCTGCTCGGCCATGCCATCGCGTGCGCAGCGCTTGAGTGCGCTGGTCAGAGCGAATGTGAACGCTTGATGTTCGGCAGGTCCCCGCTGTCGCCAGACGACGCGCCCGTTGCGCAGTTCGATCTGTCCGGCGATCTCCTCGGGTAGCTGCTCTAGCTCCTCCCAGGTCATGGACTCCGGAAGGTCGGGTCGTTCGACGCCTGGGCTCGACATAGGCCCATGTTAGCCCGGCTAAGGGCTGTTTTCGCTGGTCATGGGTCCAGTGGAGCGGGCTCCGGACAGACCCCGATTTTGCCCCGGTGAACCCCTTGCCTACACTAGGGCGGTTGCCTGGGCACCTCCATGCCCGCATGCGTGCGCCCGGGTGATCGAACCTCCTCCGGTCGGCAAGTGTCGGCCGGACCATCCGAATTGTCGTAGGCCCACCGCTGGGCATGCCGATGTGCATGTCAGCGCTGTATGGGAACCGCGGCGAGAAAGGTGTCTAGGTCGAACCATGACCATGACTGATCCGATCGCAGACTTCCTGACACGTCTGCGCAACGCCAACTCGGCGTACCACGATCAGGTGAAGGCTCCGCACTCGAAGCTCAAGGCGAACATCGCCGAGATCCTCAAGCGCGAGGGCTACATCGCCGACTACCGGACCGAGGACGCACAGGTGGGCAAGACGCTCATCGTCGACCTCAAGTACGGCCCGAGCCGTGAGCGCAGCCTCGCCGGCGTGCGCCGTGTCTCCAAGCCCGGTCTGCGCGTGTACGCGAAATCCACCAACCTGCCCAAGGTGCTCGGCGGCCTCGGCGTGGCGATCATCTCCACGTCCTCCGGTCTGCTCACCGACAAGCAGGCGGCCAAGCAGGGCGTGGGCGGCGAAGTCCTCGCTTACGTCTGGTAAGGGAGCAGGGACAATGTCGCGTATTGGTAAGAAGCCCATCGCCCTTCCGGCCGGTGTGGATGTGACCATCGACGGCCAGGACATCTCGGTGAAGGGGCCCAAGGGCACCCTGTCGCTCACCGTCGCCGAGCCGATCACCGTCGCCAAGGGCGAGGACGGCCAGCTCGAGGTCGCCCGTCCGGACGACGAGCGCCGCAGCCGCGCGCTGCACGGCCTGACCCGCACTCTGGTGTCGAACATGATCGTCGGCGTCACCCAGGGCTACGAGAAGAAGATGGAAATCTTCGGCGTCGGTTACCGCGTCGCGCTGAAGGGCCAGAACCTCGAGTTCGCCCTCGGCTACAGCCACCCGGTGCCGATCGAGGCGCCCGAGGGCATCACGTTCGCGGTGGAGTCGCCCACCAAGTTCTCCGTGTCCGGAATCGACAAGCAGAAGGTCGGCCAGATTTCGGCGGTCATCCACGGCCTGCGCAAGCCCGACCCGTACAAGGGCAAGGGCATCCGCTACGCCGGCGAGGTCGTTCGCCGCAAGGTCGGAAAGACGGGTAAGTGATCATGGCGCAAACCGAAAACCAGAAGGCCAAGCGCATCCCCCTGGGCAAGGACGTGTCGACGCAGCGCCGTCTGTCGAAGACGCGCCGTCACTTCCGCCTGCGCAAGAAGGTGGAAGGCACCACCGAGCGTCCGCGCCTGGTGGTCAACCGCTCCTCGCGGCACCTGCACGCGCAGCTGGTCGACGACTCGGTCGGCAAGACCATCGCCGCCGCGTCGACCATCGAGGCCGACGTGCGCGCGGTGGACGGCGACAAGTCGGCCAAGAGCAAGAAGGTCGGCGCGCTGCTGGCCGAGCGCGCCAAGGCCGCCGGTGTCGAGGCCGTCGTGTTCGACCGTGGTGGGCACGACTACCACGGCCGGATCGCCGCACTGGCCGATGCCGCTCGCGAAGGTGGGTTGAAATTCTGATGATCGTCAACAAGAACGGAAGGAACGTCTGATGCCGGGACGTCAGAGGCGTGACGGCGGAAACGGACCCGCCGGACAGAATGGCAGCGCCCCCGAGGGCGGCCGCGGCGACCGTCGCGGTGGTGGCGACCGTCGGGGCGGCGGCGACCGTCGCGACAACGCCGCCGAGAAGAACCAGCTCGAGCGGGTCGTCGCGATCAACCGCGTCTCCAAGGTCGTGAAGGGTGGTCGGCGCTTCAGCTTCACCGCCCTCGTGATCGTCGGTGACGGCAACGGCCTGGTCGGCGTCGGCTACGGCAAGGCCAAGGAAGTTCCCGCGGCCATCCAGAAGGGCGTCGAGGAGGCTCGCAAGAACTTCTTCCGCGTCCCGATGATCGGCTCCACCATCACGCACCCGGTTCAGGGTGAGGCGGCCGCCGGTGTGGTCATGCTGCGCCCGGCCTCGCCGGGTACCGGTGTGATCGCCGGTGGCGCGGCTCGTGCCGTGCTGGAATGCGCCGGTATCCACGACATTCTGGCGAAGTCGCTCGGTAGCGACAACGCCATCAACGTCGTGCACGCGACTGTCACTGCCCTCAAGCAGCTGCAGCGTCCGGAAGAGGTCGCGGCGCGCCGTGGCCTGCCGCTCGAGGACGTCGCCCCTGCCGGCATGCTGCGTGCGCGCGCTCAGGCTGCCGGAGGTGTCAAGTAATGGCAGATCTCAAGGTGACCCAGATCAAGAGCTCGATCGGCGCCAAGAAGAATCAGCGGGACAGCCTTCGGACCCTCGGTCTGCGCGGTATCCGCAAGACCGTGGTCCGCGAGGACAACGCCCAGAACCGCGGGCTGATCAACGTCGTGCGCCACCTCGTGACCGTTGAGGAGGTCTGACATGACCATCAAGTTGCATCACCTGCGTCCGGCTCCCGGCGCCAAGACCGAGAAGATCCGTGTGGGTCGCGGTGAGGCGTCCAAGGGCAAGACCGCGGGTCGCGGTACCAAGGGCACCAAGGCGCGCAAGAACGTGCCTGCCGCCTTCGAGGGTGGGCAGATGCCGATCCACATGCGGCTGCCCAAGCTGAAGGGCTTCACGAACCCGTTCCGCACGGAATACCAGGTCGTGAACGTCGGCAAGATCGCGAAGCTGTTCCCCGAGGGCGGCGAGGTCGGCAAGGCCGAGCTCGTGGCGGCCGGCGCGGTTCGCAAGAACCAGCTGGTCAAGGTCCTCGGCGACGGCGAGATCGGCGTCGCGGTCCAGGTGACCGCCGACAAGGTCACCGGTGCGGCGAAGGAGAAGATCACCGCCGCCGGTGGCACCGTCACCGAGCTGGGCTGACGGTACTCTGCATGACAGTGGCACCGGACGAGTGACGAGCTCGTCCGGTGCCACTGTTAGAGTTCAATTGTTGTCTGCCAGCCTCGCCGTGGTTTTCGGCGTCCCTTCTGTGTCGAGCAGGGACCATCGCTGAATATCCATGTCATGACCATGTCGTTCGCCAGGAGGATCAGTGCTTTCCGCCTTCGTATCGGCCTTCCGGACTCCGGACTTACGGCGGAAGATTCTCTTCACGCTGGGGTTGATCGCGTTGTACCGGCTGGGTGCCTCGCTGCCGTCCCCCGGCGTCGACTACCAGGCGGTCCAGGAGTGCATCGACCTGGTCTCGGGCGGTGACTCCGGCGGCATCTACCAGCTGATCAACCTGTTCTCCGGTGGTGCGCTGCTGCAGCTGTCGGTCTTCGCGATCGGCATCATGCCCTACATCACCGCGAGCATCATCATCCAGCTGCTCACCGTCGTCATCCCGCGGTTCGAGGAACTGCGCAAGGAAGGCCAAGCCGGCCAGACGAAGATGACGCAGTACACCAGATACCTCTCGATCGCCCTGGCGATCCTGCAGGCCACCGGTCTGGTCGCGCTGGCTGCCCGTGATCAGCTGTTGGTGGGCTGCCAGGAAAAAATCCTGGCCGACACCAGCATCTTCGGCATGATCATCATCGTGCTCGTGATGACCGCGGGCGCGGCGCTGGTGATGTGGTTCGGCGAGCAGATCACCGAGCGCGGCATCGGCAACGGCATGTCGCTGCTGATCTTCGCCGGTATCGCCGCTCGCATCCCGAGCGAGGGCAAGGCCATTCTGGACAGCCGCGGCGGCCTGGTGTTCGGTCTGGTGTGCGTCGCCGCGCTGGCGATCGTCACCGCCGTGATCTTCGTCGAGCAGGGCCAGCGCCGGATCCCGGTGCAGTACGCCAAGCGCGTGGTGGGCCGGAAGATGTACGGCGGCTCCTCGACCTACCTGCCGCTGAAGGTGAACCAGGCGGGTGTCATCCCGGTCATCTTCGCCTCGTCGCTGCTATATCTGCCGAACCTGATCGCACAGCTGACCGGGGCGCAGAACAACCAGAATCCGAGCTGGTGGCAGGAGATCATCCAGAAATACCTGGTGAATCCCGGCAACCCGGTGTACATCGCGATCTACTTCAGTTTGATCGTGTTCTTCACCTACTTCTACGTCGCGATCACCTTCAACCCGGAGGAGCGCGCCGACGAGATGAAGAAGTTCGGCGGCTTCATCCCGGGCTACCGGCCCGGCAAGCCGACCGCCGATTACCTCAACTTCGTCCTGAGCCGTATCACCCTCCCCGGCTCGATCTATCTCGGTCTGGTGGCGGTGCTGCCGAACCTGTTCCTCGACATCGGCGCCTCCGGCGGTACGCAGAACCTTCCGTTCGGCGGTACCGCGGTGCTGATCATGGTGAGCGTCGGTTTGGACACCGTGAAGCAGATCGAGAGCCAGCTGATGAATCGAAATTACGAAGGGTTCCTCAAGTGAGAGTTGTACTGCTCGGTCCGCCGGGCGCCGGTAAAGGCACCCAGGCCGTCCTGCTGTCGGAGAAGCTGGGCGTTCCGCACATCTCCACCGGGGACCTGTTCCGCGCGAATATCAGCCAGCAGACTCCGCTGGGCCGCGAGGCGCAGAAGTACATGGACGCGGGCGACCTGGTGCCCAGCGACGTGACCAACCGCATGGTGGAGGCGCGGGTCAACGAGCCCGACGCCGCCAACGGGTTCGTGCTCGACGGATACCCGCGCACGGTGGACCAGGCCGACGCGCTGGAGAAGATCCTCAAGGACATGAACACCAAGCTCGACGCGGTGCTGCGCTTCGTGGTGCCGGAGGACACCGTGGTCGAGCGGATGCTCGCCCGTGGTCGCACCGACGACAACGAGGGCGTGATCCGTAACCGCCTGCGGGTGTACCGCGAAGAGACCGAACCGCTGCTGGACCACTACGACGGCCTGGTCGTCTCGGTGGACGGCGTCGGCGAGGTCGATGACGTCAACGCGCGGGCGCTGCGCGCGCTGGGCCACTGAGTCAGCTCGCGATGGAGCGCTGAGGCCCGGATGGTCTTCCACCGCAAGAAGAAGGTCGTGCCGTTCCGGACGGCAGGTGAACTGGATGCCATGGCGGCGGCCGGCGCGATCGTCGGCCACGCCTTGGTGGCCGTGCGCGCGGCAGCCAAGCCCGGGGTGTCCACCTTGGAACTGGACGAGGTCGCCGAACAGGTGATCCGTGAGGCGGGCGCGGTTCCGTCGTTCAAGGGCTACCACGGCTTCCCCGCGTCCATCTGCGCCTCGGTGAACGACCGTGTGGTGCACGGGATTCCGACCGCGGAGGAGATTCTCGCCGAGGGCGACCTGGTCTCCATCGACTGCGGGGCGATTCTCGACGGGTGGCACGGCGATTCGGCCTGGACCTTCGGCGTCGGCACGATCATCGAGGCCGATCGGCTGCTCAGCGAGGCGACCAAGGCGTCGATGGAGGCCGGTATCGCGGCGATGCTGCCCGGCAACCGGCTGACCGACGTCTCGCACGCCATCGAGCAGGGCACCCGGGCGGCCGAGAAGGAGCACGGGCGCGCGTACGGCATCGTCGACGGCTACGGTGGGCACGCCATCGGGCGGGAGATGCACCTCGATCCGTTCCTCGCCAACGAAGGCGAACCGGGTAAGGGCCCCAAGCTCGTGGTCGGCTCCGTGCTCGCGATCGAGCCGATGCTCACGCTCGGCACCACCCAGACGAAGGTGCTCGACGACGACTGGACCGTGGTCACCGTGGACGGCAGTCGTGCGGCACATTGGGAGCACACGGTCGCCGTCACCGAGGACGGACCCCGGATCCTGACGCTGCGTCCGGAGTAGCGGGCGACCGCCGGACGGTCGGCGTTCGGGTAACACTGCGCGGCGAGGAAACGAGCCGCACCGACGCCAGGGGTCCTGGTCGATCTCGCCGTTTTTCGCGTGCCGACGCCATGCGCCGGCACCGGGCGATACCCAGCTTCCGCTGGATCGGTGACGTCGTTCCTTGCACCCGCGTCCTGCGCGTCGAGCCGAAGCGTGGGTCCGGGGAGTGCCCGTGTGGGCGGAACGTTTACTTCTCCTTGGTTCGATACTGTGCTGAACGATGCCGTCAGCGTATGGCCGGGCAGGTGGCGGTGACGTGAGTAGACCGCTACTCGAATTCGCTTGCCCCACGCCGCAGTTCGCCGTCATCCGGGCCTGCCCACCGACTCCGTGATGGCGCGTGGAACGCTGTGGCCAGGGTATTTCGTGTGCGTAAGTAGCCGTTCAGTCCACGGGGCGAAGTGTCGATCGCAGCACCGAAGTCACGATGGGCAGATCGAATTCGCCCTCGGCCGTCTCCGGCCGCTCGCGCAGATAGGCCGTGATACGAGCGAGCACCTCGGCCCGCTCTTGTGGGGAGATCACCAGCGTGTGCGAATGCGTGCCGATGGTCGCCGTCAGGGACTCGACCGTGCGCCGATGCCGATGCGGGAAAGATTTGTGTTCGAACTCGTGCTCGCGGAACAGCGCGTGGTCGGGTACCTCGAGCTGCCCGAGCAACGGCAGAGCCGTGGACGCGCTGGATCCGGCGATTCGCTTCAGCCCGGCGACCCAGTCCACGGTGCTGTCATCGGTGTTCCACAGCGCTGCGAGAACGCCGCCGGGTCGCAGCACCCGGAGGAACTCCGGATAAGCGCGGTCCAGGTCGAACCAGTGGAATGCCTGCCCGGCGACGATCGCGTCCACCGAATCATCCGGGATCGGAAGGGCTTCGGCCGTCCCGGCGTGCGCGGTGACGGCCGGGAGCCGGCGGGTCAGTTCGGCGCGCATGTGCTCGTCCGGTTCCACGGCGATCACCGTCGCACCGGCTTCGAGCAGGCCGAGTGTCAGCTTGCCGGTTCCGGCACCGAGGTCGAGGACGGTGAGCGGTCGCCGATGCGCGACGGCGGCCAGCGCCCAGCGGATGGCGGCGGCGGGATAGTCGGGACGGTGCTCGGCATACGCGGCAGCGTGTGACCCGAACGAACCCGCCCTTCTGACGTGCAGAGCGAGCTTGTCGTCGGCGCGGTCGTCCGGGCTCCCCATCCATACCACCATACGGATGGGGAGCCGCGGCCGAACCTACGATGCGCCAGGAAGTCTGCGCACGCCCGCGCAGACCTCGGCCGCCAGGTCGTCGTAACCGACGGCCAGCTCGGCCAAGCGCTGCCAGGCGTCCCACAGGTCCCATTCCGACGCACTGGCCAGCGCCGCATAGGCGTTCGCCGTGAACTGGGCCAGCCGATCGATCACGGCGCCGACGGTCTCGGTGTGCACGTGCGCCGCGCCGTGCGCGGGTGGCAGCTGCACCGTGATCCAGCGGTCGATGTCCCGGATCAGGCCGGCCCGCAACGCATCGATCTCGTCGAGCGAGTCGGATCCCGCGCTGAGCCTGCGTTCGTGCAACGTGGTGAGCTCGTGTGCACAGCGCAGCAGCGGGTTGCTTTCGTGTAGTTCACCTCGGCAGGCTTGCAGCACTTGGTGTTTCGCGGGCAGGGCCCCGGTTGTCATCGCCTGGCCGTTCTCGTGCAGGACCGGACGATGTCGACGATGGACGCGCCGGAGGGTCGGAAGTTGTTCTCCGGAGCCACGATCCAGTGCCGATAGTCGGCGTCGGCGGCGGCAGGCGAAGGCAAGGCGATCTCACCGCCGCTGGGCACGATCGAGACGTTCAGGCGGAAGAGCTCGGCGAACAACCGGACGTCGTCCGGTAAATCGGGGCGGGTCAAGAAGGTCCAGCGTTTGGACCGGACGTGCGAGATGATCGGACCCAGCTCGCTGCGGCGCCGGGTGAGATCGTCGCGAACCTTTTGTCCCAGCGCGGCCGGCATCGTGATCGCGCCGACGAATCCGGCGCGCAGGACGATTCGGCCGATCTCCGGATGAACTCCGGCGGGCAGGTCGCAAGTGTGTCGATAGTAGGCGCATCGGGCGGTCGGGGTGTCCGCCAACGCCAGTTGGTCCATAGAGCCCTCGGGTAGCTTCGTGTGATTTTTTCCAAGCCGCCCGGACGGCGCTGCGGCATCCGTGCTGTGATCCGGTACACCGTGCGAGCGTTGTCTCAGTAGAGCACTCCATGGAGCGGATCAAACATTCCGTTCAATTAGTTCGCGAGAAATTCGTTTGCCTGCCGGTTACCGGCGGGTGCGGTGACCGGCAGGCTTCGCGGCATAGCCCGGCGTTCACTTCGGCGTACGTATCTGCTGGTCAAATGACCTGTGGAGATGCGGGGGCGGGAACCTCCGGCATTTTGTTCACCGTCGGTGCTACTTTGCCGCAAATCGATCCCGCCGCAGCGTCATCCCGCTCCGGTCTCAGGGCGTGGTGCGAAAGAACAGCACGCGGTCGCCGTGCTCGGACAACGGCGTGTTGACGCTGAGCTGGCGCAGGCCGCAGTCCGGCAGATAGGTGAGGTTGGCGAACACCTTCGTGTTGCCGAAGGCCGCGCGCAGTTTGCTCTCGGTTGCCCGGTCGGGGTTGTACAAGGCCAGCGTTTCGAAGTCCAGTGGCGCGAGCGGCTTGTCGAGGGGAGCCTGCCCCGCCGGACGGCCGAGCGCGGCGTACTGGGTGGCCGCACCGCGCTCGTACCAGCACAATTCGTAGGCCACGTTCTCCGTCACCGTGATCGCCGCGACGGGCCAGTCCTGGGACAGGCGCAGCGCCAGCGGGTGTTTCGCCACCGGGGTGAGTTCCCAGTTCAGGCTCAGCACCGTCACCCAGCCGCCGTAGGGCTGGTCGATCAGCACGATGTCGTCGCCGAGGGTGGCGGAGGTGTTCAGCTTCGGCTCGCGGGTCTGCCACTTCGACCCATGTGTACCGAGGTAGCTCTCCCGGTCGAGCGGGTAGGCGTCGTCGACGGCGTAGGCCGCGATGATCGCGGCGCGCACCTGGGCGATGGCGTCCCGTTCCGGCAAGTACACGCTCAGCGCGCCGAAGGTGGAGCCGATCTGCACAGGCGTCGCGGGCTGATCCTGCTCGGCGCCCGGCGCGAGCGGCCGCAGGCCGACCAGGGCCAGCTTCCAGTTGATCTCCTCGACGGTCGACAGGTCGCCGGAGGATTTGAACATGATCTGCTGCTGGGTGAGCCGCCCCGCCTGCTCCAGTGTGCGGCAGCCCAGTTCGACCAGCGCCCGGTGCGACTTCGGGGTCAGGTCCAGGTCCTGGATGCCGCACGCGCGCAGCCGGATCGACATCGTGGTCGAGGTGAACGCGGCGTACCGCTCCCGGTACATGGCGATGGCCTGCTTGCGCGACCGTCCGACCATGAGCGTGCGCAGCAGCGTGCTCAGGCTGGCCAGGTACTTGCCGGACAGCTCCGGGTTCGCCGCGGCCAGTGCGGCGCGGATGCGGGCGGCCTCCTCGGTCGCGGCAACGGCGGCGTCCTGGTCCAGCCTGCCCAGCCAGACACCGCACTTGGACAGACCGTCGGCGCACGGGCCCGCGACCTCCGGGTGCTCCCGCGCCACTTGGCGGTAGACCTCACAGGCGCGACGGATCGTCGTGGTGGCCAGCTCCCTGCGGCCGCTGTGCCGTGCCGCCTGCTCGAACGAGCGCAGCGCATCGTTCAACTCGCCGGCGAGACGGGCGGTGAGCACTTGGCCCCTGGACAGCAGGCGCAGGCGGATCGCCACCGCCTCCTCGGCCGGCGCCAGCGCCTCCCGCGTGCGGTCGCGCGTCGAGCCGTTGGTCTTGGTGGCGATCAGACCCTTGGCGAGTTCGCCGAGGGAGGTGGCCAAGCGCAATTCGGATTCGACCGTACGGTCGAGCGCCGCATACCGATCCGCGGCGATCTGACGCTCCATCGCGTCCAGATCCATCGCGCTCCTTGTTTCCAGCATGATCCTCCGCCAACGCGCGGCAAACCCGCGCAACGCAACTCTCTGCGCACCGAGTTTGTCACGCTTGCCGTCCGCGCGCACCTGTATCCGGCCAGGCAGACCGGGTTGTCCGACGGCCGGGGACCCGTGCGGCGGTCGCCGCCGTAGCGGAAGGCATGATCGAGGGTTGTGCGAGCCCTCCTACAGCGCGTGAGTTCCGCGCAGGTCACCGTCGACGACCAGGTCGTGGGCCGGATCGACCCGGCCGCCCACGGTGTCCCGCACGGCCTGGTCGCGCTGGTCGGCGTGACGCACTCCGACACCGAGGCGACCGCGAAGGCACTGGCCGACAAAGTGTGGCGGCTGCGCATCCTCGACGGGGAGCGCTCGGCCGCGGACCTGCACGCGCCGATCCTGGTGGTGAGTCAGTTCACCCTGTACGCGGATACCCGGAAAGGCAGGCGTCCGTCCTGGTCGGCGGCGGCTCCCGGCGCGATCGCCGAACCTCTGGTCGACGTCTTCGCGCAGGCGTTGCGCGAACTCGGCGCAACTGTCGCGACGGGGCGGTTCGGTGCGCACATGCACATCGACTTGGTGAACGACGGCCCGGTCACCGTGTTGCTGGAACTGTGAAGTCGTTGTCCTGCCCCGAAAATTGGGGGGCGGCGACGGCCTCCACCGATCCGGCACTTTGCTCGACCTGGGCACGGAATACGCCCGCAAACACCGAGGAAGTTCCCGTTCACATTGGCGTCACTGGTGATTAGTCATCCGGTGTTACCGTGGCTGGGAAGGACTAGCGGGTGGAGGAGCGGACGCGATGGCGGACAATGTCGAATTCGATGAGCATCTGTTCCGCAAGGCGGCCCAGAAGACGGGGCATGTCCAGGACCGGATCACCGGCATCATCGACAGATTGAGCACGTCGATCGCCGCGCGGGGAAACTGCTGGGGCAACGACACCATCGGCCGGAACTTCGCCAACGGCCCCGATGGTTCGGGCGGTTACACGACGACCAGGGACAACCTGATCAAAGGCGCGCGCAACGTGGCGGGGACCTTCGAGAACTTCAGCGAGGGACAGACCGAGACCGCCGATCTCCTGCGCGACATGGAGCACGGCAACCGCGACGGCATCCGCTGACGCGAGGTTCACCGACCCATGACGAACGAGCAAGCCAAGGCGGACTTGGCCGACATCCTCGACGGCGTCCAGGAGCAGATGCGGATCATCGCACGGCTGCAACAGGAACGCGCCGAACTCACCGGCCGCGCGACGGTGCGCGGCAAGCGGGTCACGGTGGTCGTCAATGCCGACAACACGGTCATCGATACCCAGTTCGGGCCGAACATCGATGACCTCAGCTATGCCGAGATCGCCAAGGCGATCACCGACGCCGCGCAGCAGGCCAGCGCCGAGGTGGCCCGCAAGACGCGAGACCTGATGGCGCCTTTGGACACCCATCGGGCACGGATGCCGAAGCTGTCCGACCTGGTCGAGGGCATGCCCGACCTGCGCGCACCGGAACCCGTCCCGGCCCCGACGGCGCCGCCGAACGCGAAGGAGCGCAGGGAGTTCTCGGACGGCAGCGGCATGCGCTTCACCGATACCGAGACCGTAGAACGCGATCGTGGTGGATCGGTCACCGATTCCAGCTGGTGAACTCGGTAGCCGCACCGGGCGATCGAGGTAGCTGCCCATGGCCATCGAGCTGCCCGCCGCGCTGAAATACCTCGAGCCGATCGTCGGCATGGAGTGGCCCGAGGGCAACGAGGACCAGATGTGGGGCCTGGGCGGTGATTGGCGCACCGCCGCGAGCGAGTTGCGTTCGGTCATCCCCGATATCGAGGCGGCCAAGAGCGCGTCGATGACCGCCTATCCCTCGGGCGACGGTTTCGAGGAGATGGTCAAAGCCTTCGACAGCTTCCTGACCTTCAGCGGCGGCAACCCGCAGGACGACCAGACGCTGTCGAAGCTGGCCGACTACTTCAAGGAGATCGGCGACTCCGCCTACGACGTCGGCACGGAGATCGAGTACGGCAAGTTGATGTACTGGTCGTCGCTGGCGTTGCTGGCGGCGGAGCTGGCGGCGTCGTTCTTCTCCGGTCCGTTCAAGCCCGCGGTGGACGCGGCGGCGATCGCGGCCACCCGCATCGCGGTCCGCATCATCGGTCAGCGGTTGGTGCAGGCGGTGATCCAGCGGGTCGGGCGGATCGTCGCGAACCGGTTCGTGAGCTTCCTGCTCCGGCATGTCGCGATCGACACCATCCTCGGCACCATGCAGGAACTGGGGGTGCAGGCATACCAGGTGGAGCAGGGGCACCGCGAGAACATCAACGTCGAGCAGGTCATCGTGACCGCCGTCAGTTCCGCGGCGGGCGGCGCCGTGGCGGGGCCGCTGGGCGAGAAGCTCGGCCACGCGCTGACGCGGCGGTTCGGGCCGGATTTCAACCCGTTCCTGCACGGCGCGATCACCGGGACGGCGGCGGGATTGGTCGGCGCCGGAGCGGGTTTCGTTGGTGCGACCGCGACGCAGTTCGGCTTCGACGCGGCGACCGACGGGCTGGACCAGGCGCTGCAGAACCTGGGGAACACGCCGGTCGACTGGCGCATGTTCACCGCGGGTGCCTCCAACGGCGCGATGACCAGTGTGGCCAAGGTCGGTTCCGCGCGCATGTGGAACAAGCTGATGCCGACCACGATGAGCCGCCCCGATCTGGGGACTCGCCTGGACAACCTCTTCGCCGACGCGAGCGGACCGCGGGTCGGCTACCGGCCCGACGGTGCGGGAACACCCGGGGCGGGCGACGGCAGCGGCCTGGCTCCGGGGGCCGGGACGCAGAACCCCGCGGGTGCTCCGCGCGCCGGAATGCCCGCCGCGGCGGGTAACGGCAGCAGTGGGTCGTCGAACGCCGGGAACGCGGACACGTACCGCTCCGGTACGGCTGGTGACACGGGTTCTGCTGCCGGAGAAGGGGTTTCGAGCTCCTCCACTGGCGGGGTGCAGGCGGATGTCGAGGCCGGGCGGAGCGGTGAGTCCGGTACTCCGGCGCAAACGTCCGGTGAGCAGGGTTCCGGAGGTGAGCGTGCGTCGTCGGGTGAGCGGTCCGCGTCGGGTGAGCGGTCGACGTCGGGCGAGCGGTCCGCGTCCGACACCGGCGCGGGACTCGCCGACGAAGGAAGACAGGACCACGGGGCCGGTACCCACCGCGCCGAGGAGCCGAAGGTCTCCGCGGGCCGTCAGGACAGCGCGGCTGGCGACCCGGCGGGTTCGCAGCGCGGCGCAGGCGACGGCGTGCAGAACCCGCTGACGCGGTCGGTGTCGGACACGCCGCCGACGGGCGCGGCACCGATCGGCGGCGCGCCGCTGACCGGTCCGGCGGCCACGCCGGCCACCGGGCCGACGGCTGCGGGCGCACCGCCCTCGACCGGTGCGGGTACTACCCACGCGTCGCCCGCTTCGCCGGGGACGAGCGATGCACGGCCCGCGTCGTCGGCGGACGCGCGCCCTCAGCCCACATCGGACAGCAGGGCTGCCGCCGACAGGGGCCGGGCCGGTATCGCGGATCGCTCCTCCGGGGCCGTCCGCGACGAACCCGCGGTGCGAGCGGGCAAGACCGACTCCGAAGCGCCGCGCGCCGAATCCAGGCGGGAAACCGGTGCGACCCGTCAGGTCGGTGAGACGCGCCCGGCTGGTGAGCCGCGTCAGGACAGTGCGACGCGCCCCGGTGAGCCACGTGCAGCGAGCGCGGACCGGCCGGAGGGCGAGCCGTCGCGGTCCCGCGACACACCGGAATCCGACGACGGACGGCGCGACACCGCCGAACCGGTCGTGCTGCCCCTCGCCGGTGACGCGGGAGAGTCCAGACCGGCGCGCCGACCGGGTCCGGACACCGACGGTCCGGCGCGCAGGGACTCGGACCAGAACTCCCGCGACGAGCCGGATACCGATGCGCCGCAGCGAGAGCCGAAGAATCGCGGGGAGTGCGCCCGGCTCTCGCTCGAGGAGATCCAGCAGGCCACCGGAAGCGATACCATCCGTCCTCCGGACGAGCCGGTGGGCGAACGCGGCATGTCGCTGCGCGAGATCCAGGACGCGGCGGGCGGCCGCCTGTGGGACTACCCGGACGGCGGACCGGACCAGCCTCGTCACCAGGGCATCGCCGACGAATTGCTGCGGATGGCCGAGGGGATGGACCCCCGCGATGTCGCCGAGGGCCGTGGTCCGCGCGCGCTCGTGGTGGACGAGTACACCGGACCGGTCGATGAACACGGAGTCGGCGCGCACGCCTACACCCTGACCGTGCGCGTGGACGCGGACACCGGCGGATTCCGCATCGAAGTGTCGGATCCAGGGGCGGACAGGCGCAAGGGGTTTCCGCCGGACGCGCCGATGGACCTCCGCGCGGTGTCGGCGATCCTGTTCGACGGTCAGGGCAGGGTCGTGCCGCCCGACGGAACCGATCCGCGGGTGCGACCGACCGACGACCGCCCGATCTACGGCCGCGACGGCGAGATCGCCGGTCGGCGCGGCGACGAGACGCCGAAGCAGTTCCGGGCGCGGATGCGGGCCGAACTGGCCGACATGAATTCCCGCGGGGAAGCCGAGCAGGCGCGGCGGCTGCGCGATCTCGTAGACCGCATCGATGAGGCGGACCTGCCGGAAGGAGTGTCCAAACGTTCGTTGCGGATCAGGGCGGCGCAGGCGGAGTGGAATGCCCGCGAGTTCCGCAAGAATGCCGACACCTGGTGGCGGGTCGCCGGTGGACGGCCTGCGGAGGACGCCCCGATCCCGCCGCGTGCGCCGTCGGACCCGACTCCGCAACCGGATCCGGCGCGCACGCGCGACGAGTCCGATCCACCGGAGCCGTCCCGGATTCCACGGGGCGACCGCGACCGAGACGAGGCGAATCGGCTCTCCGATCCCGCGACTTCACCCCGGCGTGCGGAGGACGCGGCGGCGGTGCCTATCCGCGACCGCGACGGGCTGGACGACGCGGCATCGCCGATCCGCGACCGCGATGGCGACGGGTCCGACGACGCCGCACCGTCGACCCGCGATCGCGATCGCGGTGGCGACCGGGCGGACGACTCGGCAGAGGCGGTTCGCGATCGTGACCACGGCAGGGTGGGCGACGATGCGGCACCGCAGACCCGCGATCGCGATCAGAGCGGGGTGGATGATGCGGCGCAGTCGGCTCGCGATCGCGATGGCGACCGGGCGGACGGCACGGCTCAGTCGGTTCGCGATCGTGACCGCCGCGCGGACGATGACGCAGCCAAGGCCGATCGCGACTCGCGCGCAGCGGGCGAAGCGGACGATGCGGCGGAGCCGGCCCGCGAGCGCGGCGGGGACGGGGTGGACGGTGCGGCACGGTCGGCCCGCGATCGTGACCTGGGCGGGGTGGACGATGACTCGGCGCGGCCCGACCGCGACTCGGGCACGGACGAGGCGAGTCAGCCTTCCGACCCGGCGACCTCGCGCCGCCGCGTAGACGACGGGGCGGAACCGGGTGAGCGGGATATGGCGGCACCCGGCCGCGCCGGGCCGGACGGCGAGGATGCGGCGCGGCTCGTCCCCGATCGGACCCTCGACGAGACGCCGGACTTCCTCGGTGAATCCGACGACGTCGAGCACGGGTGGGAGCACGGTGACGACGTCCCGAACGGCATGTACCGCGATGCCGACGGACTGCTGCACAAGTTCGGTGATCGCCCCGATTCGTACCGGGACCCCGACGGCACCTGGCATCACCAGGACGACGACCCCGGCACCTACCGCGACGACAGCTTCCGGTTGCGCGACGAGTCGAGCAACGAGTACGTCCCCGACCATCTGACGAAGCGGCCGTACCGCTTCATGGCCGATCCCGGCCCGGAAAATCCGTACACCGTGGTCGACGACGTGATCGCCAGGCAGATCGCGAAGGCGGTCACCGAGCGGGCGACGTTGCAGACGCAACGCGACACGGCCAACGACGGTGTCAAGCGCCACATGGCGGAGTTCGGGATCGAGAAGATCAGCGACCTCGCCGAGGAAAAACTCGGCCCGCGCATGGCGGATCTCGAGATCGAGATCCTGGAGTCCGATCTCTCCGACGACGAGAAACAAGCGAAACTTGATCGTCTCGGCGAGATGGAGCGCAACGCAGCGGAATTCAACCGGCTGGGGCCGTTGCTGGTGAACGCGTCCAAGACGCTCGGCGAGCTGGGCGGCAGGGCGTTCGCGCTCGACGCGGATCAGCGGCCGAACGCGGTGCTGCTGAGCCCTTTCGAAGGCGCGATCGACGGTGCGGACACCGTCGACATAGCGGTGCTCGTCCCCGGTGTCGACGGCGGGCCGCCGAAGCTCGTGGTGATCGAGGCCAAGGGCGTGGGTTCGCAGCTCGGTGGCTCGAAAGCCGCCGAGGCGCAACAGGGTTCGCCGGAGTACCTGCGTCGCACGGCCGCGATCGACAAGAACCTGCGGCGGATCCTGACCGAGACGCCCGCAGAGATGGCGGCGCGCGGAGTCGAGCCGGACAGCCCGGAGGGCCGGGCGCTGCTACGGGCACGTGAGCAACTGCTGCAGGCGCATCGGGGCGGAACGCTCGAGGTCGAATACCACCTCGTGCACGTCGCCAAGAACGGTGACGTCATCTCCCGCGAGTTCGATCTCGAACGAGACGGTGTACTCGTGCGGATCGATGTCATCGGCGGCATCGAATCCCCGGCGCTGGTGCGGATACCGGGCCAGACGCCGGTCGCCGGGGCACCGGCGCACGATGCCGAGGGCGCGGCCCGCGATGGGGAGACCCGGACGCGTGATGACGAGACCTCGGGGCCTGACGCCGAGTCTCCGGTGGCTGAATCCGAAGTTCCGGTGCGTGGGACCGACAGCCCTACGCGCGACAGTGACGCTGCGGCGCGTGCGGCCCCGAGCCCTGTGCGTGCGTCGGTCGGGCCGCGGCGTGATGGTTCGGCTTCGGCACGCGACGCCGAGGGTGGACCGCGTGATGCCGCCGCTCCGGCCCGCGATATCGGGGGTGCGCCGCGTGATAGCGCGTCTCCGGGGCGGGATGCCGCCGGCCCGGCGGGTGATGCCGCGGGTCCTGTGCGCGATGGTGAGACCCGAGCAGGCGACGCCGAGAGTGGACCGCGTGATGCCGCTGCTCCGGTGCGCGACGCCGCGTCTCCGTTGCGTGACGCCGAGGGTGTGGGGCGTGACGCTGAGGGTGCGGCGCGCGATTCCACCATCCCGGTGCGTGACGCGGACGATGCGGCGCGTGACGCGGACGATGCGGCGCGTTACGCCGATGACGCGGCGCGTGACACCGATGACGTGGCGCGTGACGCGGACGAATCGTCTCTTCCACAGGACAGCGATGCGGCGGACGCCCGGGACAGGGAACTGCTCGGCGTATCGGGCGCGGACGAATGGTCGCACCTGGGTCCGGAGGAAGTCGGAGAGCGACTGCAGGAGCACCTGCGCGACGCGATGCGCGATCCCGGCTTCGAGGTATTCGGCTTCGACCTCGAGGGTCTGAACCCGGAGGTGGTGCGGGAGTACGCCCGGGCCTTGGTCGACCTGGCCGATCGGTTCCCGGCCGTGGACCTGCGCAGTATCGGCATCGGCGGGCTGCCGCCCAAGGTGATCGGCATGGCCCAGCCACGGCTGGACGCCTCCGGTCGCATGTACACCGAATCGATCGTGCTCGGCTACGACCATGCGAGCAGCGCGCAGACCTTCCGGGACCGGATGCAGCTCGGCGTCGACAACGGCCGGTTCTCGCCGGAAGTGCTGCGCCGTCCGGTACGTGCCGTCGTGGCGCACGAATACGGGCACGCGCTCGACTACGCCAGTCAGCAGAGCGCGCGCCATCGCGCCGAGGAATACCTCTACGAGCGCTATCTCGACGACGACACCCGTGCCCCGGATGTCGGCTTCGAGGACTGGCTGCACCAGCTCAGCGGCCACAGCTTCGACCAGGAGGGCAACCTGCGGCCGGAGGAGGCGCTGCCCGAGGCGTTCGCGGATCAGGTGCTCCGTGGCGACGACGGCGACCCGGTCAGCGCCCCCGCTCGCGCGTTGCACGACCTACTGACCCGGGCGGCCGCCGAGCCGCCGACCACCGGTGACGCACCCCTTTCGCTCGAGCCCGACCACGTGGACCTTCCGGACGACGGCCAGGAGGCGGACGCGTTCGGCCGCGACGGCGACATCCTGTTCGAGGGCGACCTGCCGGAGGACGGGACGCCGCTGTACCGCGGCATCCCCCGGTTGCTGTCCGACGGATCGGTCAATCCCGCGTTCCTCGAAGCAGTCTCGGGACGGGCGGTGCCGCGGGGGACCGTGGACCTGTCCGCCGAGGAGCACATCGGCCAGCGCCGCGCCGCGGAGAGCGACACCACGTCGTGGTCGCCTACGCGCGGCGCCGCCGAGCGGTTCGCCAACGGCGACGGGGTGATCCTGGAATGGCGCACCGGGCTGCCGCCGGAGGGCGCGTCCTGGAAGTTCAAACCGATCTTCGACCTGCCGGATCAGTTCTCCCAGGTCCTCATCCAGGGCACCGTGACCGACGCGCGCGCGACCAGATTCGTTGCCGGAGACCGGCCGGATTCAGGGGATGTGGAGCATCGAACCGGCGCATCGGCGCGTGCCGAGAGGGAGGTGGAGCAGGCGCGTCCGGCAGTGCGGCGGGATACGGTGGCGCGGGAGCCGACAGAGCCGCAGGCCGCCGGCGACGGTGCGGGTGGCGACCCGCCCTCCGGCCCGCCGACTCCCCCCGCTGCCGCGCAGCCGCCAGCCGGCGGTCGTCCGGATCATCCCCGCGCCGGGAACCCCCTCCGCGACGTGCTCGCCTTCCTGCGCGAACAACGCGATTGGCCCAACCAGCGCGCCGCCGACCCGCTCACCGAGGCCGAGGCCGAGCACGTCCGCGGGCTGGCCGAGGCGCTGGGTCTGGATGAGACCTTCACCGGGCTGCGTGACCCGCTCGCGGCGTTGGCCGAACTCGCCGAACTCGCCCGCGCCCGTGGCTTCCTCGACGATGCCGACAGCCCCCACATGCGTTTCCCGGCCGATTTCGAGCCGCTCACCAGCGCGGAACGCTACGGCGACGAACAATTCTGGCTGGCCGAGGCGCTCGACGACAGCCTGCGCGAGGTCCAAAACGACCTGCGCCGCGCGGGCCTGCCGGTCGAGGACCCGCGACCACCGCGACTGCCTGCCCCGACGAGCCCGAATGCCCTTCCACCCGTCGATCCCGCCACTACGGCCCGGTCCGCCGACACCGGCCATCCGGCTCCTGCCGACCTGGATCGCCTGACCGCCGACCGCGATGCGGCGGCGCGGGAACTGGCACAGGCGCGGGCGGATCTCACGGAGGCTCGTCGTGGATTGCCCGTCGATGAACGGGATCTGACCCGCGAGGCATTGGGCGACGCACTCGAGGCCCTGCGCGGCCGGTCGATGCGGGTGGACGAGCAGGGCACATGGCAGGAGCGCGTCGCGGAGCTGGAACGTGCCGTACGCCGCGTCTTCGACGCCGAAGATGAACTGGCTCGCGCGGATGACGCTGTGCGCCGAGCCGATCCCGCGACTGCCGATCGCGTTGTGGCCGACGCCGATGTGGAACGCCTGACTGGTGAGCGGGATGCGCTGGCGCGGGAATTGGCGGAGGCGCGGGCGGATCTCGCTGAGGCTCGTCGTGGTCTGCCGGTCGATGACGGCGATCTGACGCGCGAGGCGTTGGACGACGCCCTCGACGGTCTGCGCGGACGCACGATGCGGGTGGACGAGCAAGGCCCCTGGCAGGACCGTCTCACGAGCCTCGAGCAGGCCGCCCGGCGCGTCTTCGACGTCGAAGCGGAAGCGGCGCGGCTGGAAGAAGCCCTCGCGCAGGCAGTTCGGAATGCCGAGCGGTCCGCGCACGGCCGGGAACCGGATGCCCGCCAGGCGGAGTCCGAGCGCCCGGCGCGCGACGCGGGGGCCGGTGACCCAGCGCACCGCGCCCCGCGCCCCGAACCGATCGACCGCACCCGCGACCGGCTGGCGCGCCGCTTCGGCCTCGACGAGTCCGATCTGTCGCCGGAAAACCTCGGCGCGACGATCGCCGACCTGCGCTACCGAAACCTGCTGCGAGCGGGCGCGGTCGAGGCGCTGGCCGCGGCGACCGAGCGGGCCCGCGACACCGGCCACCCCGACCTGCGCGCGCAGGTGACGGCGACCCGCGATGCCTGGGCGCGGCGGCTGCGCATCGATCCGGCGGACCTGGACCGCGACCCCGCCGGGACGCTGGCCCAGGCACGGGCAGCGGTGCGCCGGGACTCGCGAGCCATCACCGACCTCGCCGACGCCGTTCAGGCGGCGCGCGGAACGACCGGCGCCGAGCCGCCCGCGCCGGGGGAGACCCGCCGATACACCCTCGAGGTCGACGGCGAGCGGGTGCAGGCGCGGTTGGTCGCCGACGAGAACGACGGATGGCGGGTCGAAGTGCCCGAGCGTCTGGACGCCCCCGAGCCTGCCGATCCGAACGCGCCCGCGCCACGGGAACCGGCGCGGCCGAAGTCACGGCTGCGCCGCCTGTGGGAGGCGCTGAACGCCGGCTTCCGCGGACAGAGCCCGAAATACCCGTCCGGTTCCGGCGTCGACAGCGCGGGTCAGTCGCTGCTCGCCCACGAAGCGGGGCTGCCGCTCACCAAGCACTACGATCCGACACCCGCGCCGGGCGACGAATACGAGGTGCTGCAAACAAAGTTCAGCCCGGTCCGCATCCTCAAGGAAGCCGTCACCATGTGGCGCAAGCGGGAGCTGATTCCGCTGCTGAAGCGCCTGACCTCCCGGATCGACGACCAGGCCGCCGAGTACGACACCCCGACCACCCGCGACGGTGAGGAATACCGGTACTGGCTGGAGGAGGCAGATCCGGAGCTGGTGCGCCGGGAACTCGGGGTGGAACTCGACGATTTGAAGCGTCAGGCCGAGGGCGCCGCCCGTGCGATCCCCGGGCCCGAGACCAGGCCGGAGCTGACCGACGGCGACGCCACGGCGGACCTGTCCGAGCGGCCCGGCGAAGAACTGCCCGCCTCCGGTGCGCTCGCGGATTGGTTGCACGAGCTGTCCGAGGCCTCGGCGCGGCGGCAGGAACTGGCCTACGCCCTGGCGGCCGCGGCCGATGCGCTCGGCGTCGACCTCGGTGAACCGACCGCCGAGAACGTCCGCCGGGCCGTCGATCTGTTGCGGTATCAGCAGATCCGCCGGATCGGCGCGCTCACCGGCCTCGCCGAGGCGTCGCGCCGGTACAACGCCGAGCACGGGCGGATCCCGTACCGCGACGAGATCGGCTTCTTCGACGCCAACCCGATGAACCGGTTCCTGGGCGAGGTCGCGCGCGCCTTCGGCGGCGATCCCACCCTGCTGGACTGGGAGGGCGTCAACAACGGCGGCGAACCGAGCCGCGAGTGGGGTGACCTCTACGACACCGACCAGCCCGGGCAGGACCAGGGTCTGCGCTCGTTCTTCGAGAACGCGTTGCGCCGCGACCAGATCAAGGACGAGCGCTCCGTCTGGGCGCAGCTGCTGGGCGCCGATCTGCACGCGCTGGACGCGCGTCAGCTGGCGGACGCGCTCGCCGAGGAGATGGATCGCATCCGCGAACACGCCCGCGGCCTGACCGCGTTCCTCGCCGACGCCGAGGACTTCTTCCTCGCCGACGCCGCGGCGGACGAGCTGACCGGCCTCATCGGCGAGATGGCAGGCCGCGACTGGGTGCTCGCGCGGGGTGGTGCGCTGCTGGAGGACGGCACCGGGCTCGGCCTGGTCCCCGGCGAGCCCGGTGCACCGATGCGGTTGGTGGTCGTGGACGGCGGCCTGGACCACGACCGGGTCATCGCCGACGCGCTCGCCGCGCACCCCCGGCTCGCGGAGGCGGTCAACGAGGGCATCGTCGAGGTCCACTACCTGGTGACCGACGTCCGTCCGGACCGGATCGCGATCGTCGACGGTGGGGCGACGCAGGTGCGGCACTTCACCGGCGAGGTCGAGGCCCGCAGGCTGGACGTGACCGTGGTGAACGACGGCGACGGCTGGCGGGTCGTGCCGGACGCGCCCGTGGACCCCGACGCGCTTCCCGTCGCGGAGGAGGCGTTGTCGCGGGAGGAGATCGGCGACGCCATCGGCGAACTGGCCGAGCGCCTCGGCATCACCGAAGCGGAACTGGGTTCCCCCGAACTGCTCGCCCAGCGGCTCGCGACCCTGCGCGACGAGAACGCGATCCGCGCGGGCCAGATCGAGGCCATCATCGACTACGCGCGCACCGCCTGGGACATCGACACTTATCACCAGGTCGGCGACGCGCGGAATCTGCTGGCGCACCGGCTCGGCCTGGACCCGGCGGATCTGACACCGCAGCGCCTCGCCGAGTCGATGGCGGACCCGGACATCCGCAACGCCCTGCGTCAGCAGCGGGCCGAGGCGCTGGTCAAGTACGCGAAGTTGTTGCGCGGCATGGATCGGGCCGCGATCGATGCCGCCGACGACCGGCTGATCCGGCGCCTCGACGCCGTGCCGGGGACGGTGCGGATCACCGGCATCGCCCAGCTCGGCGAGGTGATCGCCAACCTGTCGCAGCGGCCGAACCTGCACCCACATCTCGTCGACGCGCTCACCGACTACGCCGACGCGCTCGCCGCGGTCGATGTGTTCGACCCGCGAGCCCACGGCGATCGAGCGATCGATCCCCGCGTGTCGGATGTCGAATTCCCGGTGCACGACAAGGCCGTCCGGCATCTGCTGGACGTCATCGGGGACGTCGCCCACCTCACCGAGGCCCCCGGCCGCCTCGGCATGCTGGACGGCGCCACCGACATACCGCCCGGCCCCGACCGCGGCGCAAGCCGAGACTTCGCACGCCTGGTCGGCGTGGACCTGACCGACGCGGGCCCAGAACGGTGGGCCGAGGTCTACGAGGTCTACCGCGACGGCAAGCTCGACCAGCACGAGCGCCTGACCCCGGCCCAGCTCGCCGAGGTGCAGGCCGAGCTGCGCGCCGAGGTCGTCCAGCGCGCCGAGGACATCGCGGCCCTCACCGACCTCGTCCAGCGCGCCGCCCGCGCCGACATCGATCGCTCGACGGCTCAGCGTGATGCGGCGGCACGCGAGTTGTCCGAGGCACGAATAGATCTCGCGCAAGCCCGGCGTGGTCTGCCGGTCGACGACGAGGAACTGACGCGCGCGGCGTTGGACGATGCGCTCGAAGGTCTGCGTGGACGCACGATGCGGGTGGACGAGCAGGGTCCATGGCAGGAGCGGGTTGCGGAGTTGGAGCGCGCCGCCCGACGTGTCTTCGACGGCGAGGCGGAACAGGCTCGCTTGGACGACGCGGTCGAAGCGGCCGCGAACGATGCTGCCCAGCAACCGCATCCACGGGAGGCGGATGGTCGCCCGGAGGTGTCGCATGCCGATACCGAGCGGACGCGTCTGTCCGAGCAGCGTGACTCGGCGGCGCGGGAACTGGCGGATGCCCGGGCTGACCTTGCGGAGACTCGGCCCGGTCTGCCGGTGAATGATGAGGATCTGACGCGGGCTGCGTTGGACGATGCGCTCGAAGGTCTGCGTGGACGCACCATGCGGGTGGACGAGCAGGGTCCATGGCAGGAGCGGGTTGCGGAGTTGGAGCGTGCTGCCCGGCGAGTGTTCGACGCCGAGGACGAACTCGCACGGTTGGACGACATGCTCGAGCAGGCCACCCGAGTCGCCGAGTCGCCGGTGCGGGACGGAGTGGAAGAACCGGCTGGGCCGGCATCGGAAGAGTCGGCCCGACTCGCGGCGGAGGCGGAGCGGGTGCGTGCATCCGCGCGGCGTGATGCCGCCGAGCGCGAATTGGCTGGTGCACGAGCCGATCTAGTGCGGGCTCGGCGTGGTCTACCGGTCAACGACGAGGATCTGACGCGCCAGACGCTGGACGCCGCCATCGATGACCTCCGTGGACGCACGATGCGAGTGGACGAGCAGGGTCCGTGGCAGGAGCGGGTCACCGAGTTGGAGCGCGCTGCCCGGCGAGTGTTCGACGCCGAGGACGAACTCGCGCGGTCGAATGAGGCCGTTGCGCGGGTTGCGCGGGACGCGCATATCCGCTTGGGAAATGGTTCGCAGCAATCGGATTCGAGTTCTGGCGAGGAAGCCGGGCGCGCTGCGGCGGATGCGGAGCGGGCGCGTGTGTCCGCGCAGCGTGATGCGGCCGCGCGGGAACTGGCGGATGCACAGGCTGATCTCGCGGAGGCTCGGCGCGGTCTGCCGATGAATGATGAGGATCTGACGCGCGAGGCGTTGGACGATGCCCTCGAAGGTCTGCGTGGACGCACGATGCGGGTGGACGAGCAGGGTCCATGGCAGGAGCGGGTTGCGGAGTTGGAGCGTGCTGCCCGGCGGGTGTTCAACGCTCAGGAGGAGCTTGCGCGGGCGGAAGACGCGGTGCGCAACGCCGGTAGGGAGCGCTCACCGGATCGTTCTTCGCACGAGAGGCAGTCCGGGCCCCGGGTGGCTCGCGAGGGCGGAGAACCGGATGTGGACGCGTCGTGGTCGGTGCGCGGCGGTGGTGAGGATTCGCTGGACGGCGGCGCTCGGACGAATCGCGGCGGTGGTGAGGATTCGCTGGACGGCGGCGCTCGGACGAATCGCGGCGGTGGTGAGGATTCGCTGGACGGTGGCGCTCGGACGAATCGCGATGGTGGTGAGGATTCGCTGGACAGCGGCCCTCGCGCCAATCGCAATGGCGGCGATCGGCCCTCGGCCGGCTCCCGCTCCGACCGCGACGGTGATTCCGAGCCGCCCGAAGGTCCGTCGGCTTCGGACCCGGCACGTCCCCGATGGATGCCGCCCGACCGGGCTCTGCGCTCACACATTCCGCATCCGCCGAAGGACTACGACTTCGAGATGCCGGGCCCGTTCCTGAACGAGGTGGAGCCGTGGCCCGTCCCAATGCCGCAGCCGGAACCTCCACAGCCGCCGAACCCACCCCAGCCCCCACGGCCTCCGGCCCCGCCGACACCGCCCACCCCTCCGGTTCCGCCGATGCCTCCGGTCCCGCCGACCCCTCCGGTTCCGCCGACGCCACCTGAGCCGCCGATGCCTCCGGTCCCGCCGACCCCTCCCGTTCCGCCGACGCCACCTGAGCCGCCGATGCCTCCGGTCCCGCCGACCCCTCCCGTTCCGCCGACGCCACCTGAGCCGCCGACATCTCCGGTCCCACCGACGCCGCCGCCGACGTCGCCACCGGTTCCGCCGATGCCTCCGGTTCCGCCACCGCCACCTGAGCCGCCGACATCTCCGGTTCCGCCGACACCACCTGAGCCGCCGACATCTCCGGTTCCGCCGACACGACCTGAGCCGCCGACATCTCCGGTTCCGCCGATGCCTCCGGCCCCACCGACGCCGCCCCCACCCGGCGCGCCTACACCTACCCAGCCGACGCCCCCATACCCGACGCCGCCAGGACCGCTGCCCCCGTACCCGTCGGCCCCACCCTCGTACCCGTCGATACCGGCTCCGGCACCGTCGGCACCGCCGTATCCACCCACCGCACCGGCCTGGCCGGCTGACCAGAACGGCTCAGGCCATCCTGACGGCACCATCCCGCCAGGCATGCCCATGCCCCCGATGCCGCCGGGCATGCCGGTGCCCCCTCCGGCGAACGGCGGCTCGCGGACGAGCGGTCGGCGCGGCGACGGGCATCGCGGCCCGGATACGGGAGGTCGTCTGTTCGTCCGCCCCTTCGCGGGCTTCGGCGTGCCCGCCGAGTTCGATCCGATCACCGGCGCGCTGCGCGCCAACCCGTCGGAGACGGGCACGAACAACGGCGTCTACGGTGAACTCGGTGGCGTCCCGGTGGTGTTCTATCGGCACGACGGCAGGCTCACCCTGCGCTTCGGCGATCGCACGGTCGATCTCGACGGGCCCGTCGGCGTCGAGTGGGGCACGGTCGGGTGGCGGACCACCCGATTCGCGGTGGTCGTCGGCGGTGCCGTTTTCTGCGAGCTGACCTATCGCTCGGTGCCGGAGGAGATGGACATCGGCGCGCTGATCCGGGCCGTGGTCGCCGACCCCGTGCGCAGCACCGAGATCTTCGCCGGATGACCGGAGGCCGACGATGTCCCGAGATAACCATCGACGTGAGGAGGACGGATGCGGATCGACCATCCGACCGATGACGAATTGCGGGAGAACTTCGACGAGATGCTGCGCTCCGTGCTGACCGGCGGCGGCATCCGCACGGAGACCGGACTCGACATGAAGACCGAGGACGCCCTGTGGGCGATCGCCCGTGCGTACCCCGACGTGCCGGACGCGTTGGTCGACGCGGCTCGCGCGGCTTTCGCAGGCCAGCTCGACGGCTCCAACGCCCGTGCGCGCAAGGAGGCGCTGGCGCGCAAGATCGAGGAAATCAACCGTCGCCGGCCGGCCCGGTGATCCCGACGTCACGACCTAAGGTGGGCGCATGACCGAGTGGCGCGCGTTGACCGACAGCGAGATCGTCGACCTGGCCGCAGGCCTGCGCTCGCTCGACGGCTCCCAGCCGATGGACGCGGTACCGCGGCTGGCGGAAGATTTCGGCTGGAAGGTGCTGACCGCCCATCCGGACCGGGCGATGCTGGATGCCGGATTCGGGATGGCCAGCGGGAAGATTCATGGACGTGCGGGCCTGATCGTCGATATCAAGCTGCGCGTCACGGATTTCGCGCCGAACGACGCGGACGGGCGGTCACGGTCGCGGGACGCGTTCGCGGCCATGGCCGCGGCGCTGACCGGCGCACTCGGCGATCCGACCACGCGAGTCCCCGGCGTCACCGCGGAGGTCCGCTGGGCGGGTCCGGAGACCACCTTGGTGCTGGAGGATCTGGGCCGCTCGGTGCAGTTGTCCCTGACGGCCAACTCCTGGTTGCGACTGCACGATCAGGCCGTCGAGCTGGGGCGACAGGAGCGGAGTTGACGGGATGGGGAGATCTCGCCGCCGGCCTGGCCGCGGAACTCGCCGCGCTGCGCGCCGGTTCCATCGTCAAGCTGGTCGAGTCCGGCACGGGACCGCGGCGGCGATACGCGCAATTCCTCCAGCTCGATGAGGCCCTCGCCGCCGAATTGGTCGACGACGAATGGCTCGCCCCGGAGGCGCGCGCCGGCGCGGCGGGACGCGCGCTGATCGCCGAGTCGGGGTGGCGGGAACGCGATGCCGGCCATGTCAACTGGTGGACCGAGCTGCCTTGGCCGAGTCCCACGGTCGACTATCGCCGACTGGCCGACATGGTCGTCACCGGGTTGCGCGACGGGTTCGGCATCCACGCTCCCACCGCCCTGGCCTACACCGCGTGGGACGAACGCTCGGAGAATCGCCGATTGGAGCTGCCGCTGCTCGGCCTGCGGCAGGAGCCCTGACGCGGGCCGCGCGCGAACCGGCGCCGTGCCAGGATGAACGACGAACGAAGCAGGCATCGCGGCGGGCACGCCTGCCGCGATGTGGTGGATGAGGGGATTTCCGCGACGTGACCAGACCAGGCGGCCAGGCAACCGGCGACGAGCCCGCCGGGGCGGGGGACGCGACCGAGACGCACCCGAAGCTGTCCGCCGATGAGGCGGAGCAGGCCGAGGCCACCGCATCCGGTGCGGAGGAGCCCGATGTCGGCTTCACCTTGTCCGACGCGGCGCCGGTGGAGGATGTCGCCGAACGAGCCAAGGCGCTCATGCATCAGGTCGCCCGCGAGCTGGGCGCTGGCGGCCCGCCGGGCTGGCAGCGGGTGGACGCGGTATTCACGCTGACCGTGGCCGCGGAGGTGGCGGTGGCCGTCTACTCCGACGAGCGGGAACGCACCGTGCGGGCGACTCCCGATCCCGGGATCGTGGCGCTGGTCCGGGAGCATCGGCAGCTGGCGGCCGGGTTCGGTGACGGACCGTATTGGCGCTTGCTCTTCACGGTGACCAGCGCGGGCCGGATGGAGGTCGACTACGACTACGGCGACGAACCGTTCCCGGACGATCAGCTGTTCCCGCCCGAGGTCTACCTCGCGGACCTGGCGGCCTTTCCGCGCGAGTCGCTGCCGGTCTGGCTCGGCGCCTACGTCGGTCACGGCGACCGCCAGTTGCGGTCGCCGCAGGTCGCGGCGGCGCGGACGCGGGCGGATCGGGAGGCGGGCGTGCGCGCCGTGCCGTGCGAGGACGAGTTGCCCCCGTTCCCGCTCATGGCCGCCCGGTGGGCGGTGCTCGCCGCGGCGTTCGTCGCGGCCGGATCCCAGTGGGGTCCACGGCTGCTGCCGTCCGTGAGCTGGTTCGAGGGCGCCAAGCGCAGCGGCTGTTCGCTGTACGCGCTGCCCGGTGGGCGGGCGGTGCTCTCGGGCGGCGTATGGAACGCGCCGGAGCTGGCCGCGGCCTACAACGACGGCGCCAGGTTGCCCGATCTCTACGCGGGTGCGCCGGAGTGGGTGGCGGGGCAGGTGTTGAACCATCGCTGCGCCAGCGGTCTGCTGTCGTTCTGCTACTGGTGGGAGAACGGCCGCTGGTACCGCGGTGAGTCCCCGGGGCCGGATCGGTTCGCCGAAGCGGTGCCGGGTGTGTGGACAGCGGCGGTCGTGGTGGACATCGTGAGCGGCCTGCTCGGCGACGACGTGGACGCGCAGCGGCGTGCGGCGGTCGACGCGCTCGTGTCCGCGGCGGAGGCGGGTGTCGTCACCCGTGACGCGCTCGCGGACGTCTTCGGCGACGACGACCTGTTCGATGTCGACGGCGCCTTCTTCCAGCTCACCATGGCCGGTGTGACCATGACGGCGCCGGGGCCGATGCCGCGGGAGGAGGCGATCGCCCTGGTCGAGCGGTTCATCCGGGACAGCGGCGCCGCCACCGTGCGCTATCCGCTGGAGGACTTGCGCGCCGATCGGCTCGACGTGGGCTGGATGGTGTACGTCCCGGTCGAGCCGGGCGAGATCGCGATCGGCCGGGCGATCTACTACATCGCCGACGACGGTGTGCTGGAACGCTCTTCGTCTTCGGTGGCGCCGTCGGTGTACATCGGCGAGTTCGAGCGGCGGTTCCGGGATCGGCACGGCCCGGTGGGCGCGTTCTGGCCACAGCGCGAAAAGCCCTGAGCCGCAATCGGTGACATCCACGGCCGCGCACGGCGCACGTCGGGTCAGCGCGGTCAGGTTCTTCCGCGGCGCGAACCGACTGGTCAGGCGCGGAGAGGCCGCCAGGATTCGGGTCTGTACATGCGGAAGCGACCCGACTGACCATAGAATCGTTGGTGCGTCGTAAGACAATATTTGGTGTGCCGTAAGAACCGGCTGCCATATTGACGTGTGGCGCACCGCCGGTCGCGGCACGCCAGCGATGAGGAGGGTCGTCAGCGTATGAGTTGCCGGGCGCAGCAGCATGATCCCGTGCGCGGGGGCGGACGGGTCACCGCGCCGTGGCGCGTGCATACTCGACGCCCACGTCGGGGGATGTGTCTTCAGTTGTGCGGGTCGGAGTCTTGGGCTCCGGGATCGGACGTCGGCATCGTATCGCCCTTCGCCGCACCGCGTTCCGGCCACTATTCCCACCGGTGGGGGTCTGCCCGCGCCGACTATGGATCGTCGAGCACCTGGTCGGGAGCGTGACATATGGCACAGCCGAAGCCCGAGACCGACAACCCGTGGACCGGCCTGAACCAGCAGGCGCACAGCGGCACGTTGCAACTCAGCGACAGTGCGGCCGGGGAAGCGGCCGCACTCGCCGCCGCGGCGGCGAACGCGGTGGAACTGGTCAAGCGCCATGTGGCGGATGTGCTGAATCCCCGGGGTTTCGGGGCCGCGCAATCGAGTTATCTGTTGCAGGCGAAGTTCGCGAAAGCGGCCGGAGACCTGGATGACATCCTCCGGCGCTTCCTGGAGATCTTGAACGCCATGGGTGAGACCTTCCTGGCGGCCGGAAAGCGGTACAACGAAACCGATACCGACTCGGGCGCGGAGTTCAGGAGAATCCGGGACAATACGCCTCGGCGCGCGGACGCCGGACAGGGCGGAAATCCCGCCACGCCTCCGGTGGGCGGAAGTCACCACATCCCGGATTTCCTGCGCGACCACGAATACTTCGGCGACAAGCTGCAGAAACCCTCTGATGAGCACATCAATTCGAGCGGGCAGTTCTCGGAAATGGACGCACTGTCGCGGGCGCAGGAGGGCCGGGACACCACTCCGATCGATGTCGAGAACCCGTATGAAAAGGATCATCCATTCTTCGAATCATTCGAGACCGGACTCGATCCCGTTGCGGTCGTCAGCGACGCTCTGGTCTGGGACTGGATGGCCGTGGAACTCGACGGGACCTTCGGAGACCTGAACAATCGGCTGGCGCGCTTCCCGCTGGAGGGATCCTGGCAGTCGCCACAAGGCGAGGGCGGCATCAACGCGGCGATCGCGGCCGCGGTGACGTACCGATCGCAGGCCAACGCGCTGACCACCAGCATGCGCGCGCTGAGCCAGAACCTCACCTACACCGCGGGCTGGTTGTCGGAGACCAAGAAGTTCATGCCCGGTGAGACCCGGGACAAGGGCGGCTACGTCGACCGCGAGATCCAGGAGGACAGCTGCCTGGATCTCTGGCACCGGCGCGGATTCCAGAACTGGTACGTCGAGGGCATGGGGTACACGAACGCCGCGATCCCGATCCTGCCCGCCCCGACGGTGAAGCCCGCGCAGCCGCCCGCTCCGCCGGGACCGCCCGGCCCACCCGGCACGGCCTCGCCCGGTACGGCGGCACCCGGCACGGCCGCTCCGGGGGCGTCGCAACAGCAACTGGCGGCGCTGCGTGCCGCGCAAGAGCAGTCCGATCAGGAGCGGCAGGCGCTGTCGCAGCAGCAGAAGGCGCTGGAGGAAGCGCGGCGCACCTCCGAGCAACAGGCCCGGCAGAGCGCCGCCGCACAACAACAGCAGCAGGCGCAACAGGCCGCCCAGCAGGCGATGCAACAAGCCGCGCAGCAGGCGCAACAGGTCGGCCAGCAGCTGGCCGGTGCCGCGCAGCAGGCCGCGCAGCAAGCCGCGCAACAGATCGCGCAGCAGAGCGCCCTCGCCGGATTGCCGGGTCTGCCGGCTGGTTTGCCGGACTTCCAGGACGCGGCCAAGAAGATGAGCTCAGCCGCGAAGGGAGCGACGGGCAGCGGTGGGCCGGGGCCGGGGATCGGCAAGGCCACCCCACCGGGCGGGCAGAACCTCGAGCGAGCGTCCAAGCTGTTCCCCCGCGCGACGACGGACATCGCGGCCACGGCGGCCGGTGTGCGGGCGGGGCTCGCGCAAGGAACCGGAATGGCGGGCGCCCCGATGGGCGGCATGCCGATGGGTGGTCCCGGCGCCGCCGCCGGCGGACAGCAGAAGGAGCACAAGCGCGCGGACTACCTCGACTCCACCGAGCATCTGGAAGAGGCGATCGGTGAGGCTCCGGTCGTGGCGAAACCGGTGGTCGAGAAATGACGGCCGGGGTGGCGACGCACACGTGGAAATTTACCGATCTCGAATTCCTCGTGCTCTGGGAGGATTTCGGTGAGGTCGGCGTGCCGAGGCCGTTCTCCTTCACCAGCCGCACGCCGTTGTGGAACGACTATCTGGTGGAGAAGTCGCAAACCCGGGCGGCGCTGCTCGCCTCGTCGACTCCGGCACGGAAAGAGATGCTCAAGGATCTCCATCGCCCGGACATCCGTCTGCGGGTGCTCGCATTCGATGGCCGGGATTACACGAACGTGGCGAACAATGTGCGGCTGATGGCGGCGCGTCGCGCGGATCGCGGGTATCTGGTGACGCAATTGCCCGGGGAGACCGTCGGTCATAGTGGCGGATTCACTGTCACCGAGTGCGCGGCGGTGGAACTGGCCGATGTAGTCGTGCGGGCGCTGCCGGAGGTGGAATCCGGTAAGCGTGCCGATATCGTGCTCGCCGACGAAGACGAGGGCGCGGAACTGGATTACGAATACGGCGCCTCCGCGGTGCGGGATTCGTTTCAGGGATCGGTGCACGATCGTTCGGCCGATTTCCGGTCCGCCGCGACCGAACGTTTCGGATTCATCGATGTGCTGCAAGCACACTCGATCTTCGGCCCGCGTGGCATGACCCGGCACCGTTTGAAATGGCGGGATCTCGTGGACGACGGGCGCTACGTGATCGATGACGGACACCCTCCGGTCGCGACCGCGGCCGACGGGCGACGGATGGTCTCGGTGATCAACGCGCGCATCGCCGAAGTCGTCCGCGCCATCAAAGACGAACGAGGATAAGGGGCCGATACCGATGACCGCAGCGCAGCCGGGACAGGCAGGTGAATTTCCCACCGAATTCGCGGCCACTTCGCTCACGGGGTCGATTTCGGTGCGCACCACCGAAATGGGCCTGCCCTTGGGCGTCAAGGTCGACGCCGATCAGCTGCGCCGTGACCCGGAGGCGCTGGCGAGCGAGATCCTGCGCTTGTGCAAACAGGCGGCGAACCGTGCGGGCCTGGCGCGTCGAGCGCAATTGCGGCAACTGGGATGGACCTCGGAGATGCTGTCGCTGACCGGACTGCCCACCGAACAGCAGGTGGCGGCACAGGAGATCATCGACGAGCAGGAGTACGACACCGAACCGCAGAGCTGGCTGCGATCGATCTGAGCGGCAGGGGATTCAGGAGGCCGGCATGGTCGAAACAATGGACGAGCTGATTGCTCGCGTACAGAATCAGCTCTACCGGCTCACCGATCTCAACGAAGCCATGAATGCGATCCGGGTTACCGAGACATCGCCCGACGGCGCAGTGACAGCGGAAGTGGACGGAAACGCCGCGCTGGTCGGTCTCCGCTTTTCCGCTGCGGTATCCCGGCTTTCGCCGGAGGAGTTCGAGAATACTGTTGTGGGCACCGCAAGAGCGGCAGCGCACAAGGCTTTCGCGGAACGCGGGGAACTTATCACCGCATTCAATGAGGAGGCCACCGGGTAGTCATCGGATGTTAACCACGTCGGGATCGCGATACGTGGTCCTCGCTAGGTAAGGTTGAATACGAAACATCGGGGGATGTTTCGGGATTGGACGATGATCATGAGCCATATTGAAGTAGTCCCGGATGCGCTGCGTGTATATGGAAGCGAATCGGCGGCCATGGCTGCCGGTGTCGGGGCGATCGCGGCGGCCGATCAGGCCGCGACGGTTGCCGCGGTGGTCCCGGTGTTCGGCCTGATCGGCCAGGAGTTCCTCGTCTCGTACGCTTTCGCGCAGGCCAATCACCTGTCATCGGTGGCGCAGCTCGCCGCGGTGCACGCGGGTACCGCGTTGACGGCGCATCAGGCCGCCGCTACCTATGAGGGCACGGACACCGCGTCGGGCGCGGCCATCGGAGCGATCCGCACGCAGTCATGACCGCGCCGGGAGCCATTCCACCGCCTGGCGCCGATCCGCTGGATCCGACAGTTCTGGAATTGCTGCGCGCCAGCGCTCTTGCGCCCATGCTGGACCTGCCGGTGAACGATGTCCTGCGCAGCATGGGTTTACCGAATCTGCCGGAGCTGCCCGCCTTCGTGCAGCTGCCGGAGCTGCCGCCGCTGCCGACGATCGATCTCGGCGCGCTCATGCGCCCGCTGACCGATCTCGCCTCCGCGTTCGGCACCGGTCAGCTCGGCGCGCCGCCGCCCCCGCAGGCGCCCGCCGGTGCGAACGCGGCCGCGCCCGCCGCGCCGCCGGTGGACCCGACGCAACTGCTGCAGAACGTGTCCACCGTGATGCAGACCGTGATGCAGGTCGGCTCGTCGCTGGTGCAGACCCTGATGACGGTCTGGCAGGGCATGGCGGCGATGGAGGCGGCGAAGAAGGCAGGCGAGGCGCAGACCGACGCGAGCGAGCTGGCGGCGCAGAGCACGCAGGAGAAGTCGGTGCTCGTGAGCGCGGCGGGCAGCGTGTTCACCGGTGCGGGCCTGATGTCGGCGGTGCTGGCGAAGTTCTCCACCACCATGGCCTTCGCGCCGCTGCTGGCGGCCTCGCCGGGCGGACAGGGTTTCCTGGTCGCCTCCGCGATCGAGGCGATGACCGAGGCGCTGGCGATCACGGCGAAGACGAAGGCCGAGATGGTCGGGCACAGCGCGAGCATGACGCAGGCCGGGCAGAAGGTGCCGATCACGAACGCGCCGACCGGCGTGAAGTCGGCCGAGCAGCTGACCCAGCTGATGAGCATGATCACGCCGCTGATCAGCACGGCCGGTCAGGTTGCCCAGTCGCTGGGGCAGCTCGCCGCGGCGAACCCGTCGCTGTCGGCGCCGAAACCCATCGCCGCACCCGGTGTTCACGAAGACGAGCCGGGGGAAGGCAAGGACGCCGAGGAAGCCAAGGCAGGCAGGGGCCCGGGCGGTGTGGGTGGCGTCGGCGGCGGTGTCCCCGGCGGGATCCCCGCGGCCGCCGCCCCGCTGAACCCTTGGCCGGGCACCCGGGTCGCAGGCGGCTCGCTGGGCAGTATCGGCGGTGCGACCGCGGCCGGTACCGGGCCGGGATCGTCCGCGGTGTCCACCACCGCGGCGGGCACCGGAACCGGCACCGGATACCTGCCGATGGGCGGTGCGGGCACGGCCGGCGCCGGCCTGGCCCGCGAAGGCGAATCGGGCACCGACGCGCTGCGCGGCCAGATGGTCACCGGCCGGCACGGTGACGAAGTGGTCGGGCGGATCGAAGGGGTCTCGCTGCCGGTGGTCGGCGCGGCCGACACGACATCGGAACCACCGCCGGACAAGGAACTCACGCTCTGACGCGAGTGCCGAGCAGTACACAGGAGGGTCTGATGAGTGACGGGCGGGGTGAGGTGTACGACAGCGTGCAATTCGACTCGGTCACGGCGGGCAAGGCGTCATCCGGGCTGGACGCGCTGGCCGACCGGTTGGCGTCGGATCTGCGTGCCGCCGAGGAAGCGCTGACCGTCGTTCCGGCCGGTACCGACGAGGTTTCCGGCCGGGCCGCGCGGACCGCGAACGACGTGGCGTCGTCGTATCTGGCCGGCGCGCAGGCCGGCGTGCACGAGATGCGCAAGCTGGCGGCCACGTTGCGGCGGCAGTCGAACCAGTTCGACGGCATGGAATCGGCCAACACGGCGGATTTCGACACCACGGGCGGCCGGTCCGCCTGATCGTCGCGGGCGTCGTCGAGCAACCGAAAGGTCCTCCCCAGCAATGATCGAACCACCGCAGCCAGGTTTCACCGGCGTGGTGTGGACCGCGCGCCCGCCCGAGCGGCTCGCGCGTGACCTCACCACGGGGCCGGGCGCCGTGCCGATGGCCGAGGCCGTCACCGCATGGTCGCGCCTCGCCGCGTCGTTCGGCGCCGCTGTGGCCGAGTACGAGAAAGTCCTCGCGGACCTGCGCGGGGCCTGGCAGTCGGGGCGCAGCGACGAAGTGATCCAACGCGTCTCGACCCTGCGGGACTGGCTGATCGACGCGGCCGCGGCGGCGGCGGCCAATGCCACCCGGTTCCAGGCACAGGTCGCCGCCTATGAGATCGCCCGGCTGGCGGTGCCGAACACCGGGGACCTCGAATCCCTCCAGCAGGTACAGCGGATGCTGGAGTCGATGGGCGGCATGGTCGGTGCGCCGATCCGGGCGATCGCGGCGGACACGGACGCCGAGGCCGACATGGCCAAAGCGGTGGCGTCGCGGGTCATGCAGAACTACGAGAAGGCCACCGAACCGCTGGCCTTGCCATGGCAGCACCGGGAGCCGCCCGTGGTGGCCCCGGAACAGGCGCTGACCGCCGAACGGACCGCGGCGTCGGCCGAGGCCACGCCGTCGGCCGCGCTGCCGCGCGGGGCGGCGCCGATCGGTGCGCTGCCGATCGGGACGGTACCCGTCCCGGCGATGCCGCGGGTGCCCACCGCGTACCAGGCGCCCGTGTACGCGCAATCGGCCGCGACGGCCGAAGTCGTGCCGCGTGCCCCGCAGGCCACGGTGAGCACCGGCGGGCAGCCCGCTCCGCTCGTCCCCGGCGCGCTGGGACAGGCCGGGCAGGCTCAGGACGGGGCTCGGTTCCCGCGCGCCGGCCTCCCCACAGAGGCGAGCGATCAGATCGAGTTCGAGGGCGGCATCCAAGCGGCGCCCGCGGTCCTCGGCGGCCCCGAACCCGCGGCGCGCGCCGTGGCGCAAGAGGCCGGCCCCGAGACGGGAGGTGCGGCGTGACGTCGTTGACGAACGACGCGTTGCTCGTCGTCGCCGAGCGGCTCGGCGTGCAGACGCTGCCGCTGGCGCTCGCCGTCGGCCCGCAGCAGGATTCGATCGAGGAATACCGCGCCGCGCGGGAGCGCGCGACAACCGCACTGATCGGCGACGGCTTGCTGGATGCCGAGGGCGAGGTCGCGGCGGAACTGGCCGGTGCGCTGTTCGTCCTGGCGCAGCCGGACCGCGAGCTCGTCGCCCGCATCTACACCGGGGACGGCGCTCGCCGCTTCTGCCTGGCGCGCCGGGGCGAACAGCACGCGCTCGCCGTGCGCTCGGGTGACAGTTTCGAGGTTCACCCCATCTGGGCCGACGGCTCGGACGTGTCGCTGGCTCGTCCGCTGCTGGCCGCACTCGGCCCGTGCGATCCCGCCGAGGTCGCCGGATTCAGCGCGCTCGCCGCGGAATTGGCCGACCGACTGGACGCGGCCGAGCGCTCCACCGACTACGCCGACGCGATGTACGCCCTCGGCGTCGGCGAACGCGACGCCGCGGTGCTCGGGCTGGCTTTCGGCTCCTGCCGCGCTTACGCCGAGGTCGTGGCCTACACCCATCAGGACGGGCTGACCAACCGGGCGCCCGGCGCGGTGGCGGTGTACGACACCGGTCGCGGGCGCATCGTCGTCGCCCCCATGGTCTCGCCGGATCAGCAGATCTGGTCGACGGTCACGACGGGCACCGACCACCGCGTGACTCAGGCGGTCGCCACCTTGCTGGAAGGGCTGCCCGGGGGGAGGTGGCTGCCTCAGTAGCTGTCGAGTCGCAAGAAAACTCGGTTGCCACATCGCTCGGTGAGATCGTCCGGATCTCCCCACCATCACAAGTTCTGACGAAAGGCACAACGAAATGGCTTACACAACTCTCGGCGACGGCTCGGGGAACACCTACGGTGTCGAAGAGGGCGGCATCGACAGCGTCGTCAGCCGCATGGAGGACTCGATCTCGACGCTGCGCACCTCGATCAACCAGATCGACGAGTCGGTGCAGGCCGTCGCGCGCGGCTGGCAGGGTGACGCCCACCGCGAGTTCAACACCGCGGCCACCGAATGGCACGACGAGGTCACCGCGCTCAACGGCAAGCTCGACCGGCTCTCGCAGGCTGTGACCTCGGGCAAGAACACCATTGTCGGCTCCGACGCGGCAGGCCTGTGACCGCTGGATGGCCCTGCCGTCCAGCCGGATCGCCCATCGCACGACCAGAAGGAAACAACAATGACGATCAAGTACAACTCGCCCGCCATCACCGAGATGGTCGGTGACCTCAACCAGTACGGCTCCAACATGAAGGCGCAGATCGATGAGCTCAACGGCGCGGCCGCCGCGTTCCGCGAGAACCTGCAGGGTGAGCAGGCGGTCTCGAACTTCGACACCGCGCACAAGAACCTGACCACCGAGCTGGAGGACACCCTCCAGAAGCTGGACAACCTCGCCGCCAAGGTCGAGAACGCGCTGGGGCGCGCCATCGAGGCCGACGGCAAGGTCGGCGACGGTTTCGCCGCCTTCTGAGCGCGGATCGCGACGCACGACGGCCGGCTGGAACGTGAGGGTTCCAGCCGGCCGTCTTCTGGTGTCCGGCGGTCAGCGCGCCGCGAGCGACTCTCCGATGTAGTGCATCTCGTCCGGGGTGGTGACCATGAGCACGGTCGCGCTCCGTGCGGCCGTGCGCACCGTGATGCGGTTGGGCGCGTCCGGATCCTGGATCAGCGTGACGTCCGCGTCGACCGAGCCGCCGGGATCGTCCGGCCGTCGCACGTGCACGATCGTCGCGCCGCCCGCGTGCGCGATCGGCGGGATCCCGTCGAACACCAGCACCGTCGTGCTCGGGTACGGCGCTGCGGGCGGCGGCGGGGGAGCGGGTGGGTGGTAGCTGGCGCCCGCGGCGCGCGGCGCTATCGAAAGCACATGTGGTGCATTCAGATTCGCCACCATGGTGTGCCATTCCTCGGGTCGTGCGGTGTGCACGATGGCATGGGCGCCGAGCGCGGTGGCCCGCAGGATCACCTGCTGGGCGAGGTCCAGGTTGCCGATCACCTCGAGGTGCCTGGTGCCCTCGCCCATCAACGGCACCGCGATGCCCTGCCCGCGCTCGTCGGCGCCGATGAGCTGGCCGCAGCCCGCCGTGGGCACCGCGAATCCGGTGAGCGCCGCCAGGGTGCCGCGATAGGCGATGTCGCTGCCCCAGCGGCCCGCGTAGCCGATGGGCAAGGTGTCCAGCAGGATTCGCAGCTGGCTGCCGACCAGTTCACGCAAGCCGGGCAGCGGCGGTTCCCCGGGCGGTGCGACGGTGTCGAACCGGACGAGGGCGTTGAGCACCACGGTGTCGGCGAAATCGGTGTGCCGATCGCGGCGGCCTGCTCCCGGCCGCAAACGCAACGTCACCGTGGTGGACAAACTGGGCACCGCCCAGACGTCGGCCAGGCCGCGCGGGCCGATCATGTCGGCCGCGATCTGGTACTGGGTGAGGAAACGGCCTTGGTACTCCAGCCATTTCGGCGACTCGGCGAGCTGGTCGACGTCGAAGCCGTGGGTGAGCTGGCGCACCGCGGTGTTCATCTCGGTGGCGGTCAGCACGGAAGCGGCGATGTCGTGCGCGGCGAGCCGGTTGGCGACCCGGCGGGTGGCGATGATCGCGGTGCGCAGCGCACCGTCGCCTCCGCCGCCGCGGTTGTCCACCGCCTCGGCGTTGGCCAGCGGATCCATCCGCAGCACCAGCCAGCAGGTGCGGTGCGCGATGGCGGGCAGCGGGCCGAGGATGCGGTCGTAGAGCTGGGCGGCGACGCCGGTGCCCGCGGTGCGCGCGCCGGTGCTGACCACGTCGATACCGGCCAGGGTCAGATCGAATTGATCGAGGCAGCGGGCGATTTCCGGAAGCGGAAGCAGTTGGTCGGTGCTGAGCGATCCGCGATCCAGCAGCGTCAGCGTGTCCGGCGGCGGATCGATCCGGAGCATGGTGAGCAGCAGATCGCCGTCCCAGCGCACGCCGTAACCGCCGCCTTCGGTGAGCGGCACGTCCAGCGCGGGCGCCTGCGCCAGGCGCTCGGCCGGGCGCAGGCCGGGGCGCCTGCGGGCGATCGCGCTGCCGATGCGCCAGGCGGGCGTATGGCCGCCGATCGGTACCAGACCGGCCAGCGCGAATATCGCGCCCGCGGCGATCGCCCACCGGATCGAATCGCTGAGCGCGAGAACAATCCACGCGGTGGCCGCGGCCGATAACACGACGGGCACCGTCACCCGCAAGGGAAAAATACGGAACAACCAGAATTCCGGATCGCGCAGCGTGTCATAGTCCGAACGGCGTCTATTTCCCGGCGTCGGCGTATTCGAAATTTCGCCGGCGGTTGTCCCGTCGTTCATCGTCTCGTTCACAGTTGTTTGTCCCTGCCTCACCTGCGTGCGGCCGCCGTTGTTCGGCTTCGGATTCCAACGGTTCAGGGCCGTCGGGGAATTACGGTACCGTGTCGGAGGAAATGGTGATCGATAGCTCGATGGAGACCATGTGCCGGCACAGCTGACCACCCGCGCCCAGGTCAACGGATACCGATTCCTGTTGCGCAGGCTCGATCACGCGCTGGTTCGCCGCGACGTTCGCATGCTGCACGATCCGATGCGCTCCCAGATCCGCTCGCTGCTCGTCGGCGCGGTGCTCGGCGTGCTCGTGGTGGCGGGCGCCGCGATCCTGGCCTTCCTGCGCCCGCAGGGTGCGATCGGCGATGCCCTGATCGTCTCCGGAAAACAGAGCGGCGCGCTGTATGTGGTGGTATCGGGCCCGGACGGCAACAAGACCCTGCACCCGGTGCTGAATCTGGCGTCGGCCCGGTTGATCACCGGCACCGACGCGGAGCCACATGCGGTGAAGGACGACAAGCTGAACGACCTGCCGCGCGGCCCGCTGCTCGGCATCCCGGGCGCGCCCGCCGCGCTGCCCGGGTCCGGACAGGGCAACAGCTCGGAATGGTCGCTGTGCGAGTCGATCGCGCTGTCGGAGGGCGGCAGCGCCGCGTCCTCCTCGGGCGGGACGACGACGGTGATCGCGGGCCGGCCAACGCTCACCGACCGGATCAGGACCTCGCATCAGGACGAAGCGCTGCTGGTCCGCCGCGGCGACAAGACCTATCTGGTCTACGACGGCAAACGCGCCGAGGTCGACCCGGCGAACTCGGTGATGGCCAGGGCCTTGGACCTGAAATCGCAGCGGCCCCGGCCGGTCGGCACCGGATTGCTCGGCGCGACGACGCAGGTCCCCGCGCTCGCCGCGCCGCAGATTCCCAAGGCGGGCGAACGAGGTCCTGGCCCGCTGTCGGACCTCCCGATCGGCGGCGTCATCTCGGTGTCCGGCGTGGGGCCCGACGGCGGTTCCGCGCTGTACGTGGTGCTAGCGGACGGTTTGCAACCGGTGTCACCGTTCACCGCCCAGGTGATCAGGTACGCCGATTCGCACGGGATGCGGGAGATCGCGACCGTGCCGCCCGATGTGCTGGACCGGGTCCCGGTGGTCCGGCAGCTGCCGCTAGACGACTTTCCGGTGCGAACCCCCAGGATCCTGCCTGCCGAGGACGCGCCCGTCGCGTGCGTGACCTGGTCGAAGTCCCCGGGTACCGCTCCCGGGCAGGGCACGGACAACGCGGGCGACGGGCCCGGGGAACGCGCGGCGATCAGTTTGCTGGTCGGCACCCGCCTCCCGATCGCGGAATCCGCGAAACCCGTCGAGCTGTCCACCTCCGACGGCGTCGGCGACCGGATCGACGCGGCCTACATCGCACCGGGGTCAGGTGAGTTCGTGCAGGTCACCGGCATGGAGCCGGGCAGCCCGCGCCGCGACAGCCTGTTCTACATCGCCGACACCGGTGTCCGCTACGGCATTCCGGACGCGGCCGCCGCGACCGTGCTCGGGCTCGGCACCGCCCCGCGCCTCGCACCCTGGGCGATCATCGGCCAGATGGTTCCCGGGCCCACGCTGTCGGCGCGCGAAGCGCTGGTCGCCCACGACTCACTGTCCCACCCCTGACCTGCGGGGGCGTCAGTCCGTCCGGCCGACGTTCAGCGTGCTGAGCAGCCCGGACAACGCCAGCTCCATATCGGCGGCCTCGATGCGCCGCAGCACCGCCTCATCGATATCGGTCAGGTCCAGCGATTCGTCGTTGGCCAAGCGGAATTCGCGCTCCTCCTCGGCCGCCTCGATCACGTTGCGGACGAACCGCCCGTTGCCCGCGAGGTCGACACCGCGGCGCGGCTGACCGCTCTGATCTGTGCTCTGCATCGCGTACAGGCGCTCACAGGCACGGACCAGCTGCTCGAGCGCGCCTTCGGACAGGTCCGAGTCGCGCTTGCGGGCGATGACCTGGCCGATCTGTCCCAGTTCCCCTGGGGTGTAGGAGGGGAACTGCAACCGCTTCGAGAAGCGCGACGCCAGACCGTCGTTGGCGGCGAGCAGCCGGTCGATCTCGCCGTCGTAGCCCGCGATGATCACGACGAGCCGATCGCGGTCGTTCTCCATGCGCGCCAGCAGCGTGTCCACCGCCTCGCGGCCGAACGCGTCGCCGCCTTGCAGGCCGGTCTGGATCAGCGTGTACGCCTCGTCGATGAACAGCACGCCGTCCATGGCGGTGTCGATCAGCTTCTCGGTCTTGATCGCGGTGCCGCCGAGGTTCTGGCTGACGAAGTCCACGCGCTTGGCCTCGACCACCTTGTCGGTCTTCAACAGGCCCACGCCGCAATAGATCTTCGCGACCACCCGGGCGATGGTCGTCTTGCCGGTGCCGGGCGGCCCGGTGAAGGCCAGGTGCTGGCCGCGCGGTTGGCTCGCCAACCCCTTCTCGGCCCGGATCTTCGCCAGCTGCGCCGACGACTGGAGCTTGGCCACCTGGGTTTTCACCGACGCCAGGCCGATCTGCGCGTCCAGCTCGGCACGGGCCTCGACCAGGATCTTCTTCGCCCGGTCCTGGCTCTCGGCCTGCTCCATCTGCTCCATCGACGGCGAGGACGCCGGATCCCACTTGTCGGTCCGCGCATCGATCACCTCGCGGCTGGTGACGGTGATCCGGTAGGTGCGGTCGCGCATCGCGGCCGCGTTCGCCTCGAAATCCGGCGCCTGCGAATACACCTTCTCGAACAGCGCCTGGGCTTCCTCCTCGTTGCCCGATTCCCGCAGGCACAGACCGCGGCAGAACATCGCGGTGGACCGGGCCGCCGGGATCGGGCCCGCCTCGGCCTGCTGCATCCGCCGGATCGCCTCGCCGAACAAGCCGAGCTGGGCACACGCGGTGCCCACCATCACGTGCGCGCCCGCCGCCAGGTACGGATCCTCCCAGTCCGCCGACCCCGCGAGCACCGCCATCACATCGGGCCAGCGCTGGGTGTTGTAGTGCAGTACGCCACGGACATACGCGCAGACGCGGTTGTCGATCTCGGCCTCGGGATTGCTCAGCTGACCGACGCGGAACGTGTCGAGCTCGTCGAGCACCCGCTCGGCCTCGTCGTACTCCTTGTCGGCGATCAGCTGCGCCGCCCAGGCCAGCGTGATCTCGGTGTGGTTGGCCAACGGGTAGTCGATGTACAAGCCCGGCAGGAACCGGCCCGCGAGTTCCCGCGGACGCAGACCGAGCCTGCGTTGCTCGCGATAGAGCGTGCTCGTACTGGTCTTGTACAGATTGAACAGAACGTCCTTGGTCAGCTCGCCGGCGGCGGCGCGGCCGAGCCAGGCGTCGCACATCGTGGGGTCCCACTCCGTGGCGCGTTGAAAAGCCAGTTTCGCGTAGTCGAGATCACGCGCGGATTCTTGCCCCTCGATGGACAATCCGAGTGACAGGATTCCGGCATCGAATGCCCGTTGCGCTTGACGGTTGCCGGTCATTGCTGTCGAACCCCGAAATCTTCTTTTCTCGTAGTAGAGACGTTCATCTGGATACCAGACTACCGATCGCGCGGGGCCCGGTGCGTCCGTTACATTAGGTTCAGCTGCCGGGAGGTCGCAACGCAAGAGTCGTCTATGTGTGAGAGTGCTTGACGAGTGGTGAAGTCGTTCACTCAGGACGTGTTCCAGCAAATATTATCGATGCGTGAATCGTTGTTCCGGATGAGGGCGGGGGAAGGTTGCCGTTGATCGAGTCGGCGAGCGGAACACGTGCCACCGAGCCCGTATTGAGCCGGGTTTCGGTCATCGGTGGAAACACTCAGGTCGATGTCGGATTGCCGGCCACCGTGCCGATCGCCACCTTCATCGGCGATCTGGTGGCGCTGATCGAATCGCGCAACCCGGAGCGGGCCGACGCCGAGGAGGAGTCGGCGCCGCTGGACGCGCGGCACTGGACGCTGGCCCGGCTCGGCCGGGAGGCGATCGCGCCGAGCCGCACCCTCACCGAGGCCGAGGTCTACGACGGCGAGCTGCTGGTGTTGCGGTCGGTCGCGGCGAAGGAATCGCCCGCGCTGTTCGACGACGTCATCGACGCGGTATCGCGTTTGACCGCAGAGGAATTCCGCAGCTGGTCCGGCGTGGCCGCCCGCTGGATGGGCCTGGTCGTCTCGGCGCTGACCGTGCTGGTCGCGCTGGCGGTACTGGTGGTCTCGCGCGGAAACGGCGATCCGCTCGCGCCCGCGTTCGCCCTGCTCGGCACGGGCATCGCGGCCTTCACCGCGGCGGGCATCGCGACGCACCGGTACACCGACACGGTGACCGCGACCTGGTTGTCGCTGGACGGCCTGCTGCTGCTGTTCGGCGGCGCCGCACTGCTGGTGCCGGGGACGCTGGGCAGTGCCCATCTGCTGCTCGGTAGTTCGGTGCTGCTGGTCGCGGCGCTGGTGGGTTATCGGATCACCGGTGCGGGCGCGACGCTGTTCTCTTGTGCCGCAGCGCTGGCCGTCATCGCGGGTCTCGCGGCGGCGGTCTACCTGGTGTGGCATCCGGGCCTGCCGAAGCTGGCGGCCGGTCTGCTGGTGGCGGGCATCGCGATCATCTCGGCGGTGCCGCGGCTGGCGGCCGTGCTCGCGCGGCTGCCGATTCCGCCGGTTCCCACCGCGGGCGGCGCGATCGACCCGGCCGACCACGAACCGCGACCGACCATCGAGGGCATCGGCGCCATCGGCGCCAGCGCGCTGCCCTCGGCCGCCGGGCTCGGGGTCCGGGCTCGCACGGCCAACCAGTTCCAGTCCGGTCTGATCGCGGCGTGCACCGCCGGCGCGGTCGTCGGCGCGTTCGGCGTGGCCGACCCGCTGGGTTCCGCGCGGTGGCAGGGCAGCGCCCTGGCGGTCGTGACCGCGATCATCCTCGCACTGCGCGGCCGCTCGTTCGCCGACCTCACCCAGGCCGCGACGATGATCGCGGGCGGGTGCCTGGCTTCCCTCGCGCTGACCGTCGGTTTCGCCTTGGGCGACGCGGATCACACCCTGTTCGCGGCGGGCCTCCTGCTCGCGTTCGCGACCGGCGTGGTCGGCTTCGGCGTCATCGGTCCGCACATCGAAGTCACCCCGGTGACCAGGCGGCTGATCGAGATCTTCGAGTACCTGCTGATCGTTTCGGTGATCCCCCTGGTGCTGTGGGTGATGGACATCTATTCGATGGCCCGGAACATATGATTCGCAGCGCCTTCCGCCGAAGTGTCCTGCGGATGGTCTGCGCCGCAACGGTGATGGGCGCCGGACTCGCGGTGCCATGGCCGAGCGCGCAAGCGATTTCCCCGCCGGGGATCGATCCCGGCGCACTCGGCGCCGCACAAGGCTTGAGTGCGCGCCCCGCGCCGCTGGAACCGACCGAACAGCGCGCCGTCTGCGCCGAACCCCTGCTCACCGGCGCTGCGCCCAGCGAGCCCCCGATGGCGCAACGGGTGCTGGATCTACCGTCGGCGTGGCAGTTCAGCCGCGGCGCCGGACAGAAGGTGGCCGTCATCGACACGGGGGTGAATCCACACCCGCGGCTGCGTTCCCTGCAACCGGGTGGCGATTTCGTCTCCGACAGCGACGGAACGGTCGACTGCGACGGTCACGGCACCTTGGTGGCCGGAATCATCGCGGCCCGGCCGAGTCCGGGCGACGCCTTCGCCGGCGTCGCGCCCGACGCGGACCTGCTCACCATCCGGCAGCTGAGTCTGGCCTACGAGCCGAAGGACCGCAACGGCCGGGGCGACCCGCCGGGCAAGATCAGCAGCGACGGCTACGGCAGCGTGCTCACGCTGGCGGCGGCCGTCGTCCGCGCGGTCGACCTCGGCGCCACCGTCATCAATATCTCCGAAGTCGCCTGTACCGCAGCAGGTTCGGATACGGCCGACGCCTCGCTCGGCGCGGCGGTGAAGTACGCCTACGACCGCAACGTCGTGGTGGTCGCCGCCGCGGGCAACCTGCAGCCCGACGGCGCGTGCTCGAAACAGAACGAGGGCTCCGGGTGGAACTCGGTGGCCACTATCGCCAGCCCCGCCTGGTTCACGCCCTACGTGCTCTCGGTGGGCTCGGTGGACTCGACGGGCCAGGTGTCGGAGCTGTCGCTGCACGGCCCGTGGGTGGCCGTGGCGGCGATCGGCCGCAACATCGTGTCGCTGGACAGCAAACCCGGCGCCACCGGACTGGTCGACGGCGTCCAGACCACCGACGGGATCAGGTCCGTGGAGGGCACCAGCTTCGCGGCGCCCTACGTCGCCGGGCTGGCCGCGCTGGTGCGGGCCCGCTTCCCGGAACTCACCGCGCAGCAGGTGATGGACCGCATCATCCGCACCGCGCACGGACCCGGCACCGGACGCGACGACCGGATCGGGCACGGCCTGATCGATCCGCTCGCCGCGCTGACCGCGCAACTGCCGGAGAAACCCGTGAGCGCGGGCGCCGACACCGCGCGAGCCGTTGCCGCGCCGGTGTTTCCGCCCGGCCCGGACCCACGGCCGCGCCGGGTCGCCGTGATCGGCTCCATCGTGTGCCTGTCCTGCCTCGCCATCGGACTCGCGCTGGCGATCCCGTTCCGCCGGACCAGGCAGGACCTGAACGCCGAATTCGATCCGTAGCGCGGGCGACGTATCGACCGCTCGTCGCCGACCGAACGAAGGAATCATGGCTACCGAAGGCTTTGTGCGCCGCCCCCGCATCGCACCGCCCCGGGCACCCGGCGGCGAGGTGGCGCTGACCGCTCCACCGGAGATCGCCCGCGCGCTGCCCGCGCCGCTGATGATGAAGCTGATGCCGATCGTCATGGTGGTCGCCGTGGTCGGCATGATCGCGATGATGGCGATGATGGGCCGCAACCTGCTGGCCAATCCGTTCATGATGATGTTCCCGATGATGATGCTCATGTCTATGGTCGGCATGATGGCGGGCTACCGCGGCGGAGGGCCCAAACGCGCGGTCGAACTCAACGAGGAACGCAAGGACTACTTCCGCTACCTCGACCAGGTCCGCAAAGAGGTGCGCCGCACCGGCGGCAAGCAACTGGAGACGCTCCGGTGGAGTCATCCGGAGCCCGCCGACCTGACCTCCCTGATCGGGACGAGGCGGATGTGGGAGCGCAGACCCAACGATCCCGACTTCGGCCACGTGCGCGTCGGAGTCGGCAGCCACCGGCTGGCCACCAAACTGGCCCGCCCGGAGACCGGGCCGCTCGAGGACCTGGAGCCGGTGTCCACCGTGGCCCTGCGCCGTTTCGTGCGCACCCATTCGGTGGTGCACCGCTTGCCGACCGCCGTGTCGCTGCGCGCGTTCCCCGCGATCAACATCAGCGGTCCGGCCGAGGACGCGCGCATGCTGGTGCGGGCGATGCTGATGGAACTGGCCGCCTTCCACGGGCCCGACCATCTCGCCATCGCGATCGTCTGTTCGGACCCCGACGGCCCCGCCTGGTCCTGGGCGAAATGGCTACCGCAGCTGCAACATCCGACGCAGCGCGACGGCATGGGCTCGGCGCGGATGATGTACCACTCGCTCGGCGAGCTGGAGACGGCGCTGGCGGCCGAGCTGCTCGAGCGCGGCCGGTTCATGCGCAACCCCCAGCCGACCCAGGGGCGGCTGCACCTCGTGGTCGTCATCGATGACGGCTACGTCAGCGGCAGCGAACGACTGGTCAGCGAATCGGGCCTGGATTCGGTGACCGTGCTCGACCTCACCGCGCCCGAGGGCGGGCTCGCCGCGCGCCGCGGGCTGCAGTTGGTCGCCGCCGACGGCGAGGTGGCCGCGCGCAGTGCGGCCGGAGTGGAGAAGTTCGCCGCCGCCGACGAGGTGAGCACGGCCGAGGCCGAGTCCTTCGCCCGCTCGCTGGCCAGATACCGGCTCGCGACGGCGGCGCAGATCGTCAGTCTCGGTGAGGGGACCACGACCGACCCGGGACTGATGGCGCTGCTGAAGATCCCGGACGCGGCCCAGATCGATCCGGCGCGGGTGTGGCGGCCGCGCACCGGCCGGGAGCGGCTGCGGGTGCCGATCGGCATCACCCCCGACGGCACCCCGGTGGAGATCGACATCAAGGAATCGGCGGAGAACGGCATGGGCCCGCACGGCCTGTGCATCGGCGCCACCGGCTCCGGAAAGTCCGAATTCCTGCGCACTCTCGTGCTTTCGCTGGTCACGACGCATTCGCCGGACGCGCTGAACCTGGTGCTCGTCGACTTCAAGGGCGGCGCGACGTTCCTCGGTCTCGACTCGCTGCCGCACGTCGCCGCGGTGATCACCAACCTGGAAGAGGAACTGTCGCTGGTCGACCGCATGAAGGACGCGCTCGCCGGCGAGATGAACCGCCGCCAGGAGCTGCTGCGTTCGGCGGGCAATTACGCCAACGTCACCGACTACGAGAAGGCGCGTGCCGCGGGCGTGCCGCTCGATCCGCTGCCCGCGCTGTTCATCGTGGTCGACGAGTTCTCCGAACTGCTCTCGCAGAAGCCGGATTTCGCGGAGTTGTTCGTGATGATCGGCCGCCTGGGCCGATCACTGCACGTGCACCTGCTGCTGGCCTCGCAGCGCCTGGAGGAGAACAAGCTGCGCGGGCTGGAATCGCATCTGTCCTACCGGATCGGCCTGCGCACGTTCTCGGCCAACGAATCACGCGCGGTGCTCGGCATCACCGACGCCTACCACCTGCCGAGCGTGCCCGGGTCCGGCTATCTGAAAAGCGATGCGTCGGATCCGCTGCGGTTCAACGCCAGTTACGTCTCCGGGCCCTACGTCGCGCCGCAGGGGACGGTGACGGACGACGGCAGCCCGGTCTCCGGACATCGGCCCGCGCTGTTCACCGCCGCGCCGGTGGAACTGCCCGAGCCGATCGAGGACGAAGAGCACCCCACGGCGCCGTCGAACCCCTTGCTGGAACTGCCGCCGCCACCGTCGGCGGTCGGCGGCGCGCCGGGCGCCGACGAGGGCATCCCCGACACGCTGCTGGACGTGGTCGTCAAGCGGCTCACCGGGCACGGCCGCCCGGCGCACGAGGTGTGGTTGCCGCCGCTGGACGAATCCCCGACGGTGGACATGCTGCTGCCGGACCCCGACTGGCGCTCGCCGGTCAACCGGCACGGCCAGTTGTGGATGCCGATCGGCGTCATCGACAAGCCCTACGAGCAGCGCCGCGACGTGCTCACCATCAATCTGGCCGGCGCCCAGGGCAACGTCGCGGTGGTCGGCGGCCCGCAATCGGGCAAGTCGACCACGTTGCGCACCATCATCATCGCGACCGCGGCCACGCACACCCCCGACCAGGCGCAGTTCTACTGCCTGGACTTCGGTGGCGGAAGCATGGCGGGCCTGTCCGGCGTGCCGCACGTGGGTTCGGTGGCCGGCCGCCTCGACGGTGACCGGGTGCGCCGCACCGTCGCCGAGCTCACCACGCTGATGCGGCAGCGCGAGGAGCGGTTCGCCGCACTGGGCATCGAGTCGATGGCCGAGTTCCGGCGCCGCAAGTTCGGCTCCGACCGGCGTGTCGCGGACGGCGCGGCCGGGACCGCCGATCCGCTTGCGGACGACAAGTTCGGCGACGTCTTCCTGGTGATCGACGGCTGGGCCGCGATCCGCGAAGAATTCGACATGCTGGAACCACAGATCAACGCCATCGCGGCGCAGGGTCTGTCGTTCGGCATCCACCTGATGATCGGCGCCTCGCGCTGGGCGGAGATCCGTCCGGTCGTCAAGGACCAGATCGGCACCCGCATCGAGCTGCGGCTCGGCGATCCGTCGGACTCGGAGATGGGCAGGCGCACCGCGCACCAGGTCCCGGTCGGTCGCCCCGGCCGCGGTCTGACCCGGGACCAGCTGCACATGCTGATCGCCCTGCCGCGCCTGGACTCCGACTCCGATGCGGGCAGCCTGGCCGACGGCGTCGGGCAGGCGCGGGCCGGACTCGAACAGCAGTACCCGGACCGTCGCGCGCCGGAAGTGCGCATGCTGCCGCTGCGTTTCGGCAGGGACGAGCTGATGTCCTCGGCGAAGGCGCAGGGCATCGAGCTCGGCCCCACCCGCGTCGTGGTCGGACTCGGTGAGTCCGAATTGCAGCCGCTGGTGCTGGATTTCGGCGTGGAACCGCACTTCATGGCCTTCGCGGACGTGGAGTGCGGCAAGACCACCCTGCTGCGCAACATCGTGCTGGGGGTCGTCGAACAGTCGACCACCGAGCAGGCCAGGATCATCATGGTCGACTACCGCCGGACCATGCTCGGCGTGGTCGAGGGCGACCACCTGGCCGGGTACTCCACGTCGTCACAGACCTGCGGTCCGATGATCCAGGAGGTGGCCGGGTATCTGGCCAAACGGATTCCCGGTTCCGACATCACCCCGCAGCAACTGCGCGAACGTAGTTGGTGGAGCGGCCCGGAGATCTACATCGTGGTCGACGACTACGACATGGTCGCCACCGGCGCGGGCATGAATCCGTTCGCGCCACTGCTGGAATACCTGCCGCAGGCCCGCGACATCGGCATGCATTTCGTGGTCACGCGCCGCAGCGGCGGTGTGTCCCGCGCGCTGTACGACCCGATCCTGGGCACCATGAAGAACCTGTCGGTGGAGACGTTGATCATGAGCGGGTCGCGCGACGAGGGCAAGCTGATCGGCGACGTGCGGCCGAGCAAGTTGCCGCCCGGGCGCGGAACCCTGGTCTCGCGCAGCAGGGGTATCGAGATGGTGCACATCGCGCACTTGCCGCCCATCTGACCGGCGCGCCGGGCACTCGCGCAGGACGTGCCGCACTGTGCCCGGCCCGCGTCTTCGTCCGACGTCCTCTCGGTAGTGGTCGTCGGAACGGATCATCGTGTCGCGCCGGACTCCCGGGCCGTTCACGTGTCGCCGCTGTGGCGTTCCGATCAGTTGTTCGGCGGTGGTGGGCGCAAGAGCGCCGCAGCGGCCGGGCGACCGACGGCCGGAACTGTCACGGGCAACGCGGAATCCCAGCTGTCGGCCCTCCGCTCGAACAGCGCGCGCGACGGTCCCAGCGCCAGCGGCCCCGCGATCCGCACCAACCGGAACCCCGCGGAACGGTAGTAGTCGTGCAGGCCGGTATTGGTGGTCCAGGCGTCGAGCCGCACCCAGGCGCGTCTGTGCGAGCGGGCGAGCATTCCCGCGTGCGCGAGCATGTGGTGGCCCACGCGCTGCCCGGCGAAGCGCAGGTCGACGATCATGAAATGGACGATCACCGCGCCCTCGAGTTCCCACCGCGACCACAGACCGGCATCGGCGCGGTCGTTGACCGTGATGGTTCCCGCGGGCTCGCCCGCCACTTCGGCGATCCAGGTCTCGCCCGCGTCCAGCGAGCGTCCGACGCCGCGGGCGAAGATCTCGATCGGCAGCCCGCGTCCGGCGACCGTCCACTGGTCGGAGCCGCGCGCGGTGAGCCACGCCGTGCGCTGCACGCGCAGGCGGCAGATCATGCCGAGATCTCCGATTGTCGCCTGGCGCAGCGCGATGGTCATGGGCTAGGCCGAACCGGACCCGGGCGAACCGGCGAGCGTGCTCCGGATGACCGCGGTGCCCTCGGCGTCGCCGAGTTCGTAGGCGAGCCGATTCCCGGTGGCGAGGGAACGATGCCGCGTGGCACGGGTGACTCGCTCGTGGGTGGCCCCGATACGCAGATGGTCGAGCAGGATGGTGCCCGCGGTGACGCCGAGCACCAGGGCTTCCTCGGCGGTGGCCGGCCGTGCGACGAGCGTGTCGCGGTGCGCGGTCTCGGCGTGTCCCCGGTCGGCGAGGCGGCGGGTGGTGCCCTCCGGAATGTCGTGCGGGGAGTCGATTCCGGTGGCCTCGGCCAGATCCCGGGGATAGAAGCTGACCTCCCAGGACCACGGTTCGTGGTCGAGGTACTGGACCACGGTCCTGGCCAGGACCCAGGAATCCGGCGGTACACCCAGCCATGACGCGACGTCGGGGCCTGCGGGCTCCATCTTCGCGCTGAACTCCTTCGACGGCTCCCGGTTCGCGGCCCGCGCGATCTCCTCGAAGATGTCGTGCGGGGTCTGCGGCCGGTCGGGGCGGATAGAGTCGGTCACCACGGATTCCAGAACTTCTTGGTTTCGAACGATGGTTCCGCGGGAAGTAGCTGTATAGACCAAATTTTCGGTCACCAGCACCTGGATCGCGTTGCGCGCGGTGGTTATCGAGACCTGCATCTGATCGGCAAGCTCGGAATGACTGGGCAGTCGATCGCCCGGTTTCCACTTTGCTGCGCGGATCTCCTCGCGGAGGAGGTCTGCGATCCGGTGATAAGTCGGACCGTCCGGCATCTTGCTCCTCGGTTGGTCATGCAGGTAACGAAGTGTACTCTTCGTGACTCCATACGGCCGGTTAACGCTTGACAGGTGCCTTCAGAGGTTTATTGTAATGAAGTCCTGATCCGGTGTTGTGCGGCGATGACGGCGAGGCAACGTGGCAGGTTCGGATACAACGGTCGTAATGGCCCTCCCTGGCACACCGCGGTGTGTCGATCCTTCGGTGCGCTCTTCGGCGCCGGGGTTACTTCCCACGTCCGACCTATTGGTTCGGGCGTGTCGCGGGCACCGGGTGGTCGGTGGCCCGCTGTTGTGGTTCGCACGTGATCTGGCAGTGCTACATGAGCGCCGCCTGGTCGGCCGCGGTGGATCGGTGGACACCTCCGTGGCGGTGGTCCGCGAAATCGAGCGTCGCAGAGTCGAATTGGTGATGGCCATCGACGACTGGGTGATGCGCAGTGTGCCGCAGCATCGGCTCGGCGCCACCTTGCACACCGAAACGGTGGGTGCGGTCATCGATCGCCTCGCCGAGTCGTCGGTGCGCGCGCACCACGCGTTGATGACTCTGAACGCGCACGACGAGCTGCTGCACAACGCGTGGCATCATCTCGCCGAACTCGCGGACGCCTACGACGATCTCGTGCGCGACGTCATGGCCGGCAGGCGGCGCCTGCCCGAGTGGTGAGCGGCTGATCCGTTCGCTCCCTTGCCCGCCGGGCCACTGCCCGGCGGGTGTCAGGGGCGGTAACGACGGTGATCGGTGGCGAAATCGTCCGCGACGGTCGCGGCCAGCTCGACATAGGCCCGCTTGGTCTGCTTGTGCAGCCGATGCAGATCGATCTCGGCGCCTTCGGACATGTGCGGGTCGAACGGGATGATGTGCACCGCGCGGCACCGGGACAGGAAGTACTCCCGCAGTTGCTGGATACCGACATTCGGTGATCCGGCTCGCGGGGAGTTGATCACCACCACCGCGTTGCGGACCAAGTGGTCATGGCCGTGCAGCGACAACCAGTCCAAAGTCGCTGCGGCGCTGCGGGCTCCATCGATCGCGGGGGAGGAGATCAACACCAGCGAATGCGCTAGGTCCAGCACACCCGCCATCGCCGAATGCATGAGCCCGGTGCCGCAGTCGGTGAGGATGATGTTGTAGAACCGCTGCAGGATCCGGGCGACCGCGCGGTACTCGTCTTCGCTGAACGCCTCCGACGCGGCCGGATCACGTTCGCTGGCCAGCACTTCCAGGCGGCTGGTCGCCTGCGAGGTGTGCCTGCGCACATCCGAATAGCGCTGGATCGTGGAATCGAGGAGCAGGTCGCGCACGGTGGAGCGGGTCTGCAACGGCACCCGCTGCGACAGCGTGCCGAAGTCGGGATTGGCGTCGACGGCGATCACCCGGTCGCCGCGGATGGAGGCGAAGGTGGAGCCGAGACCCATTGTGGTGGTGGTCTTCCCGACACCACCCTTGAGCGAGAGCACCGCGATCCGGTAGTCACCGCGCACGGGCTGCCTGATCCGCGCGACCAGTTCTTGCAACCTGCGTTCCTCGGCGGACATGCCGGGGTTGATCGCGCCGCCGGACACGTGGTGCACCGCCTTGCGCCACCCGGATCCCGCCGGTGCCTTCTTGGCCCGGCGCAGTGGCACATTGTCCAGCGAAGGGTGCTGGAACTGCGCGCCCGGATGTTGCGCGGGCGGCTGGGCGTAGTCGGGCGAAGGCTGCTGGAACTGGATGCCCGGCGGCTGGGCGTAGCCGGGGGGAGCGCTCCACTGCGGAGCGGGTTGCCCCGTGCCTTGATGTTCGGCGGGATACGGCGGCGGCGCGGAATGCGGTGGCACCGGGATCGATTCGGGCGCGGCGGACGGTGCGGCGGCATTGCGCCACTGGTCGGCGGATGCCTGCGGAGCGGGACCGGGTGTCTGGACTCCAGCGAAATGTGTTGCATGGCCGGTGTTCATGCCGCTCGCGGCATCGGGACCGGGCTGCGGGCCGCCCGCGTTGTAGGCCGGATCCGGCCCTTGCGGGGGGACCGGCTGTTGATCGAGATCCGGCGCTTGTTCGACCGGCGCCTGCGGAGCCGACGGGGCGTTCGGGTCGGCGGAGAGCCGATGCCGTCCACCGGCGGAGCGCGCCGACGCAGCGCCTGCCTCATGCGCGCTGGTCCAGCCAGGCGCCGGGATCCCGGCATCTTGTTGCGCGCGCGTCGCGTCCACCGATCCAGCCGACTGCGCGGCGGACTCCGGTGCAGGGACTGCGGTAGGCGCAGCCCCGGTCGCGAAGACGGTGTGGGGCGCGGGCGGTACTAGGGCGCCACCCTGTTCACGGTGCGGACCGGACGCGGCGGTCGGTTCGACAGGGCCGTGGTCCACGGGCCGCGGGTGCGCCGCCAGTAGGTGATCGGCGGGGACGCCGGGTTCCGGCGTCGAGTGGGTGGGCGCTCGATCGGCCTGCGCGGCGGTGTCCTGCGGCGCGGGCTGGACCGGACGACCGGTTTGCGACGGTGCGGTGTGTCCGAGCCAGGGCGGCGGACCATCCGCACCGCGCGTCGGCGGACGGTGCTCGTCGTGTGCCGGTACTGGAACGACACCACTCTGCGGCCGCTCATGCGGCGCGGGCGGGTCGGGCAGCGGCGGCAGTCGGCGGGGCGCGTCCGTCGCGGGCACCTCGGCTTGCTCGGACCGCGGTGCGGCGAGCCAGGGCGGCGGACCATCGGAACTCACCGCGGTGGAATCGGGCGCGCCAGCCTGCGCCGCCGACGCCTGATGGCCGCCGTCCGGTTTCAGGTCGACTTCGCCCGCAGTGGTGCCGGTCGTGGCCGACGGTTGGTGGTGGCCGTGGGGTGTCGGGTGGGCGTCGCCTGGAGCAGTGGTGCCGGTCGTGGCCGACGGTTGGTGGTGGCCGTGGGGTGTCGGGTGGGCGTCGCCTGGAGGGGTGGTGCCGGTCGTGGCCGACGGTTGGTGGTGGCCGTGGGGTGTCGGGTGGGCGTCGCCTGGAGGGGTGGTGCCGGTCGTCGTCGACGCTTGATGGTCGCCGTGGGGTGGCGTGCCGCCATCGATCGGTGTTGTGCCGCTGCTCGTGTCTATCGCCGACGCTGCCGAATGGTCGGCGCGGGTGGCATCAGGCGAGGGCGTGGTGCCGCTCGTTCCTGCGGCCGGGCCACCTGCCGACGTGGTCGGCTGCTGGACCGGCGCCGCGTCAGGGCTCGGCGCGGCGGCGGTGGTCCCGCCGTGCGGTTGCTCCGCCGAGTTCACGCCGCTGGGCGACGTTGCGGACGGCGTGGCTCGGTGGCTTCCGGCCTGCCCGAACGCGTCCGCTTCCTCGGACGCCGAGCTCCCCTCGCCGGACGTGGATGTGGGTTCGCCGAATCGCCGGGTCTGCTCGTCGGCAGGGAAGTCGGGCCGCCCGCGGCTCGGGTCCGCCGCATCTTGCTCTATCCGAGGGTCGGACGCCTGCCACCCCGTGTGCTCGGCCGCGGCCGGTGCCCCAGCCGCCGGTCCGCCGCCGGATGCCGCGCGAGTCGCGACCGGCGATGCGGGATGCGTGCCGGTCGGCAGCCGACCGCCTTGCCCCGCGATGTGCTCCGGGCCGGTGTCCGGAATCTCGGCCGACGTGCCGCCGGTCGGCGCCCCAGCTGAGCCCGGGCGGGTGGTCGGGATCGCCTGGTCGCTGCCGGGTAGCGGCGCGAATTGCGCACCCGGCGTCGAGTGTTCGCTCTGCCATGCCGCGTGGGTCGGGCCGGGTGGCGGAGTTGCCGGGTCGCCGGACGCGTCGGCGCTGGCCGGACCTGCCGGGCGGTCGCCGGTGGGCCACGTTTGATTCGGGCCGGCGGGCGACAACCCGCGCGACCCGCTACCGAGGTGAGCTGTCTCGTCTCCGGCCGGGGCCGGAGCCGCCGGTGCAGCGGCCTGGCCGGGTGCCGGCGGGGCCGGCCAGTGGTTCGGGAGCACCGCCGACAGCGCGGCGTCGAGCCGGGGATTGCCGGTGGACGGCCAACCGCCGTGCTGCGGTCCGGCCGGAGGGCGGCCGCCCGCTGCCGGGCCGGGTGTGCTCTCGCCGCGTGGCGGCCGGACGTGCTCGCCGCCCGGCGCTGGAGCGGGCCGCTCGTCGGCCTGTTGCCGGGGCGGCGGTGGCGGGAGATCCGGCCTGCCGGCTTGCCGGTCGTTCGGGGCGGCCTGGTCCGCGGACCTGCTGCCCAGGGGCTGGAAACCGGGTGAGGGCTGCGACGGGTTGCGGGTGGGCAGACCGTGCTGCGGAGTGCTGTGGTGCTGAGGCGGCGCTTGCCACGGGCTGCCCTGCGCCGGGGCGGGCCGGTCGTAGCCGGGTTGCTGCTGCCAGGACTCGCCTGCGAACGGGCCGGGCGCGGGCTCGTCCGGACCGGGCGCGGGCGCACGGTTCGCCACGTTCTGCCGCTGTTCCTCGTCGGAGGGCCCGTCGTGCTTGTCGCGGCGCCAGCCTTTGCGGCGCTTCTCCGGGCGCGCGGCCTCCGGCCGTTCCGCCTCTGGCGCTCGGTTCTTGAAACGGCCGCGCCTGCGGTTGGGGGTGTCCTCGATGAGTTCGTCGTGCGGGAGGTTCTGTACCGGCGCCTCGTAGCCGCTCTGGCCGACATCGCTCTCCGACAGCCACGGCGGCAGCATGGGCAGGCCGTCATTGCTACGGCTCACGACTCCGCCTCGCTGCCGCTCGGCGTGTCGTCGATCCGCTCGCTGTGCTCAGCCACGACTGCCCTCGCTGCCGCTCGGCTCGGTCGTGACCAGGAGTGCTCTGCCGGTGACTCGCTCGCTACGCTTACTCACGGCCTCGCCTCCCTGCCGCTCGCTTCGACCCGACCGAGGAGCGCCTCCGCCGGTGCCTCGCTCGCTGCGCCGGCTCACGCGTCCCCCTCGATCCGTTCGACCCAAATACCTGGACAGCGGCCAGTTTACGCGACAACCAGGGGCCGTCGCGGCACAGCGTCCGATGCCCGCCACGGCTGGGAAGTCGGCTGCGAAACGCCTGGCGACACGGGTATACAGGGAGGCATTTTTGCCCGAAGCGGAACGGATCGGTAAGCTGGAGCGGCGGTGCACCTACGCGCCGCCTGTTTGTGTGCGAGCGGTCCGCTCCGGCGGCCGATCCATCCGAACAGAACCAGGCAAACAAACCAGGTTGAGCGTAACCGGGATCGCGGAGGACATGGCGAAGAAAGACGGGGCCATCGAGGTCGAGGGTCGAGTTGTCGAACCGCTGCCCAATGCGATGTTCCGGATCGAGCTCGAGAACGGGCACAAGGTTCTCGCGCACATCAGCGGGAAGATGCGGCAGCACTACATTCGCATCCTCCCCGAGGACCGTGTGGTCGTCGAGCTCTCGCCCTACGACCTGTCGCGTGGCCGGATCGTATACCGCTACAAGTGATCGCGCCCGCCGCGATCGGGTCGGTGCGCACCGGCAGTCCCGGCGCGAGCCGGGGCCGAGTCGAAAGACTCACCTCAGAGCTTCCCCAGTCGCCGACTGGGGAAAAACTGTGTTCACACCCCTGTGAACCACAACAGATTGGACGGACGTGAAGGTTCAGCCGAGCGTCAAGAAGATCTGCGAGAAGTGCAAGGTGATCCGCCGTCACGGCCGGGTCATGGTGATCTGCGACAACCTGCGCCACAAGCAGCGCCAGGGCTGAGCGAAGGCGAGGGCGACCTCGTCCCACCCGCCCGAGGCTTGCCGAAGGCGCCGCTCGACGCGACACCAGCCAAGCACCGAACCGCAGTTCGGATTGGCAAGAAGAACTCCCAGCACCAGCCGCACGCTGCGGAAATCAGGGTTCGCCCTGGGGCGTGTGCGCCTACCACCGGTTCGGAGGCCGGTGCCCCACCACGACGAGGGGACGGACAGGGAGCAGACCTCCGCAACGATTAAGGAAACTGCCAGATGGCACGTCTCATGGGCGTCGACCTCCCGCGCGAGAAGCGCATGGAGATCGCACTGACCTACATTTTCGGCATTGGCCGTACCCGCTCCAAGGAGATCCTCGAGGCCACCGGCGTCAGCCCGGACCTGCGTTCGAAGGATCTCAGCGACGACGATCTGACGAAGCTGCGTGACTACATCGAGGCTTCGGAGTTCAAGGTCGAGGGTGACCTGCGCCGCGAGGTGCAGGCCGATATTCGCCGCAAGATCGAGATCGGCTGCTACCAGGGTCTGCGCCACCGTCGTGGCCTGCCCGTGCGTGGCCAGCGCACCAAGACCAACGCGCGCACCCGCAAGGGCCCGAAGCGCACCGTCGCCGGCAAGAAGAAGTAGGGATAACCGATGCCTCCGAAGAGTCGGGCCGCGGGCCCGAAGAAGACCCAGAAGTCGCGTCGCAGGGACAAGAAGAACGTCCCGCACGGCAACGCGCACATCAAGAGCACGTTCAACAACACGATCGTGTCGATCACCGACCCGAACGGCAACGTCATCTCCTGGGCGTCGTCGGGTCACGTCGGCTTCAAGGGCTCGCGCAAGTCGACCCCGTTCGCCGCGCAGCTCGCCGCCGAGAACGCCGCCCGCAAGGCGCAGGAACACGGCGTCAAGAAGGTCGACGTGTTCGTGAAGGGCCCCGGTTCGGGCCGCGAGACCGCGATCCGCTCGCTGCAGGCCGCCGGCCTCGAGGTGGGCACGATCTCCGATGTCACCCCGCAGCCGCACAACGGCTGCCGTCCGCCCAAGCGGCGTCGCGTCTAGCGGGAAAGGAATAACGAACAATGGCTCGTTACACAGGCCCTATCACCCGCAAGTCGCGTCGTCTGCGCGTCGACCTCGTCGGCGGCGACCAGGCGTTCGAGCGTCGCCCCTACCCGCCCGGCCAGCACGGCCGCGCGCGGATCAAGGAGAGCGAGTACCTGCTCCAGCTGCAGGAGAAGCAGAAGGCCCGCTTCTCCTACGGCGTCATGGAGAAGCAGTTCCGCCGGTACTACGAAGAGGCCAACCGCCTCAAGGGCAAGACCGGTGACAACCTGCTGCGTCTGCTCGAGACCCGCCTGGACAACGTCGTGTACCGCGCCGGTCTGGCGCGTACCCGCCGGCAGGCTCGCCAGCTGGTCTCGCACGGCCACTTCCTGGTGAACAACAAGAAGGTCGACGTTCCCAGCTTCCAGGTCACCCAGTACGACATCATCGATGTCAAGGAGAAGTCGCTGGGCACCCTGCCGTTCCAGGTGGCCCGCGAGACCCTCGGCGACCGTCCGGTCCCCGGCTGGCTCCAGGTGATCCCGGGCCGGCTGCGGATCCTGGTCCACCAGTTGCCGGAGCGCGCCCAGATCGATGTGCCGCTGCAGGAACAGCTGATCGTCGAGTACTACTCGAAGTAACACGGCACACGTGCTGCTGGTGCGTGGTCGCTCTGGATTGGGCGGCCACGCACAACCCCTGAGACGAGGCGTCAAATAGCGGGCGCCCAAAAAGGAGGATGATCCCCATGCTGATTTCACAGCGTCCGACGCTGACCGAAGAGGTCGTCGCGGAGAACCGCTCGAAGTTCACCATCGAACCGCTCGAGCCGGGCTTCGGTTACACCCTCGGCAACTCGCTGCGGCGTACCCTGCTGTCCTCGATTCCGGGGGCGGCGGTCACCAGCATCCGCATCGACGGTGTCCTGCACGAGTTCACCACCGTCCCGGGCGTGAAGGAAGATGTCACCGACATCATCCTGAACCTCAAGGGCCTGGTCGTGTCCTCGGAGGAGGACGAGCCGGTCACGATGTACGTGCGCAAGCAGGGCCCGGGCACCGTCACCGCCGGTGACATCGTCCCGCCCAGCGGCGTCGTGGTGCACAACCCGGACATGCACATCGCGACCCTGAACGACAAGGGCAAGCTGGAGATCGAGCTCGTCGTCGAGCGCGGTCGCGGCTACGTCCCCGCCGTGCAGAACAAGGCGTCCGGCGCGGAAATCGGGCGGATCCCGGTGGATTCGATCTACTCGCCGGTGCTCAAGGTGACCTACAAGGTCGAGGCCACCCGTGTCGAGCAGCGCACCGACTTCGACCGGCTCATCCTGGACGTGGAGACCAAGAACTCCATCAGCGCGCGGGACGCGCTCGCCTCGGCGGGCAAGACCCTGGTCGAGCTCTTCGGCCTGGCCCGCGAGCTGAACGTCGAAGCCGAGGGCATCGAGATCGGCCCCTCGCCGGCCGAGGCGGACCACATCGCCTCGTTCGGCCTGCCGATCGAGGACCTGGACCTCACCGTCCGGTCCTACAACTGCCTCAAGCGCGAGGGTGTGCACACCGTCGGCGAGCTGGTCGCCCGCACCGAGTCGGATCTGCTGGATATTCGGAACTTCGGCCAGAAGTCCATCGACGAGGTCAAGGTCAAGCTGCACGCGCTCGGCCTCTCGCTGAAGGACAGCCCGGCGTCGTTCGATCCGTCCAGCGTGGTGGGCTACGACGCGAGCACCGGCACGTGGAGCGACAGCGGCACGTTCAGTGACACCGATGGCGGCGAGCAGGACTACGCCGAGACCGAACAGCTCTAGGCCGCCGGGGTAGGCGCCCCGGTCCCGGCCTCGTACCCGCGGCGTGAGCGACGCGCCCGGAGGCGGTAGCAGAGCGTAACCACGCAGGGCGCCGGGAGCGCCGCAAAAAGACACAGGAGAACACCACAATGCCCAAGCCCAAGAAGGGTGCCCGCTTCGGCGGGTCGGCGTCGCACCAGAAGGCGATCTTCGCCAATCTGGCCACGGCGCTCTTCGAGCACGGCCGGATCACCACCACCGAGGCCAAGGCCAAGGCCGTGCGTCCCTACGCGGAGAAGCTGATCACCAAGGCGAAGGGCGGCACCCTGGCCGACCGTCGCGAGGTGCTGAAGGTGATCCGCAACAAGAACGTCGTGCACGAGCTCTTCGCTCAGATCGGCCCGTCGTTCGAGGGGCGCGAGGGTGGCTACACGCGCATCACCAAGACGCTGCCGCGTAAGGGTGACAACGCGCCGATGGCGATCATCGAGCTGGTCCGGGAGAAGACCGTGACCAACGAGGCCGATCGCGCTCGCCGCGTCGCCGCGTCGAAGAAGGCGGAGGAGGCTCCGGCCGCCGAGGTCGTCGAGGCGCAGGCCGACGAGGCCACCGCCGAGACCGCCGAGGCCGAGGCTCCGGCTGCCGACGAGGCCGTCGAGGACAAGAAGGACGCCTGACGCTGAGCGTCGGAGTTCGCGCACGAGCCCGCCACCCGCACTGGGTCGGCGGGCTCGTTCGTTTCGACCAGAGGATCATGTGACCGTGGAGGTATCGATGCCGGACCGGCCGCGCGCGGACGCGCCGGGCGAACCCGAGTCGTCGCGGGTCCGGGTGCGGCTGGACATCGCCTACGACGGCACGGATTTCCTCGGCTGGGCCAGCCAGCCCGGGCTGCGCACCGTGCAGGGCGTGCTGGAGGACGCGCTGAGCAAAGTGTTCCGCGAGCCGATCCAGCTGACCGTGGCGGGCCGGACGGACGCGGGGGTGCACGCCGAGGGACAGGTCGCGCATTTCGACACGTCCGGCGAACTGGACCCGGGAAAACTGGTGCACCGGATGGCGCGATTCCTGCCGAAGGACGTGCGGATCAAGCGGGCCGCCCCGGCCGCACCGGAGTTCGACGCCCGGTTCTCCGCCGTCCGCCGCCACTACGCCTATCGGTTGACCACCGCGCCGTACGGGGCCGAGCCGCTGCACGCGCGCAGCGTGGTCGCCTGCCGATCCGACGTCGATGTCGACGCCATGCGGGTGGCTTCGCGAAAGTTGCTGGGGCTGCACAACTTCGCCGCGTTCTGCCGACGCAGGGAAGGCGCGACGACGGTCCGGGAGTTGCAGCGCTTCGACTGGGTGCGCGACGGCGATCTGCTGGTCGCCTACGTCAGCGCCGACGCGTTCTGCTGGTCGATGGTGCGCAGCCTGGTCGGTGCGGTCCTGGCCGTCGGCGAGGGGCGGCGCACACCGGAATGGGTGAGCGATCTGTTGCGGGAGACGGAGCGTTCCAGTTCGGTCACCGTCGCGCCCGCACACGGTTTGAGCCTGATCGGCGTCGACTACCCGGCCGACGAAGAACTCGCCGCCCGCAACGCGCAGACACGGGAGATGCGGTCGGTTCCGGTTGCGGGCGGAGGTTGTTGCGGCGATTGAGGACGTCCGTGGACTACCCGCACCCGTGCGTGGGTGCGGGTAGCGGCACGGTCACTTCGACGACTGCGGATATTGCTGCTGCGACTGCCCCGGCTGCTGACTCTGTTCCTGCTGCGTCGGCGACATCTGCCCGGACCGGCTCGATTGCGCTTCGATGGTCCTCGGTTCCTGGGACGCCCCGGAGATCTGGATGCGGCGCGGCTTCGCCCGCTCCGCGATGGGGATCGTCACGGACAGCACGCCGTTGTTGTAGGTCGCGCTGATGTTCTCGACGTCGACGTTCTCCCCGAGGGACATCTGGCGCATGAAGGTGCCCGCGAAGCGTTCCGAGGCGATCCACTGGACGCCTTCCTCGCTAGGCACGGTGCGTTGCGCCCGCAGGGTGAGCGTGCCGTTGTCGACGCTGACGTCGATCGAGCCGGGGTCGACGCCGGGCAGGTCCGCGTTCAAGACGTAGTGATCTCCCGCTTTGAACAGATCCATCGGCATGAATCGCGGTGCGCGTCCGGTTCCGACGCTTTCACCCAGCAATTGGCGGGCGACGGTGTCGATGTCATGGAATGGATCGAATCGAAGCACAGCAATCACCTCCATCTCCTCGTGGTGGCGACCGCCACGGCGGCGGGCGCCGATAGCTGTGCAATAGCCACACTAGCCCTCGGCAATCCGCAGAGCATCGACTCGACGGTTCCGGCAAGCGGGAGATCCGCGGAGCCGGAATAGCCGCCCCCGGGCACGTGTTGGCTCGGGACATGGCATTCGACAGTCTCGGACGGTTCGGAGTGTGGCGGGCGTTCAACGGGTTCAGTCCGGCGGACGCACGGGAATTGGAGCAGCTGGGCTACGGCGCGCTGTGGTTGGGGGCCTCGCCCCCGGCGGATCTGGCAGTGGTCGAACCGCTGCTCGAGGCGACCGAAACGATCACCGTGGCCACCAGCATCGTGAACATCTGGGCGGCGCCCGCGAAGGAGGTCGCCGATTCGTTCCATCGGATCGAGGCGCGTTTCCCCGGCCGGTTCCTGCTCGGCATCGGCGCGGGCCACCCGGAGCACACCGGCGAGTACCGCAAACCGTACGACGCGCTGGCCGAGTACCTCGACGACCTCGACGCCGCGGGAGTACCCGCCGAACGCCGCGCGGTGGCCGCGCTCGGCCCGCGCGTGCTGAAGCTGGCCGCCGAGCGGTCCCTGGGCGCGCTGCCCTACTTCGTGCCCTCGGCGCATACCGCGAAGGCTCGCGAGATCGTCGGCCCGGACGTGCTGGTGGCGACCGAGCACAAGGTGGTGCTGACCGACGACGCCCGCGCGGCGCACACGGTCGCCGACGAGACCGTCGCGTTCTACCTGGGCCTGACCAATTACGTGTCGAACCTGCGCCGGTTCGGCTTCACCGACGCCGACCTCACCGTCCCGCCGGGTGATCGCGTGTTCGACGCCGTCATCGCGCACGGCACGCCGGAGCGGATCGCAGACCGGCTGACCGAACACCTGGACGCGGGCGCCGATCACGTCGCGGTGCAGATCCTCGGCGACAACTACCTCCCGGCGCTGCGCACCCTTGCCCCGCTGCTGACCAAACGGTCCTGAGCGATCCGACGGAATCCTCCGGCCCCCGGCCTCGCGGCCGGGGGCCGGATCTGTTCTCCGATCGTCCTAAGGGACTGTTAGGAAGCCTCGAGAGCCATTCCGTGCGCGTGTGACTGCCGACACACTGATCTGCGACGACGTGATGAGGCGTCGGAGAAGGAGATCTTGTGACTACGACACAGCCCGTGGGCGAGCGCCGGGTGGTCGCGAACGTTTTGCGCGGCTCCATCGGCAATCTCGTCGAGTGGTACGACTGGTATGTCTACGCCGCGTTCAGCGTGTACTTCGCGAAAACGTTCTTTCCTAAGGACGATCCGACCGCGCAGTTGCTGTCCACCGCCGCCGTGTTCGCGGTCGGCTTCCTGATGCGCCCGATCGGCGGCTGGGCGCTGGGCCGGTACGCCGACCGGTTCGGCAGGCGCTCGGCGCTGACCCTGTCGGTGACCGTGATGGCGGCCGGTTCGCTGCTGATCGCGGCGACGCCCGGTTACCAGACCATCGGTCTGGCCGCTCCAGCTCTGCTGCTGGTCGCCCGGCTGTTGCAGGGCCTGTCGGTCGGCGGTGAGTACGCCACCAGTGCGACGTATCTGTCCGAGGTGGCATCCCCGGGCAGGCGCGGGTTCTACTCGAGCTTCCAATACGTGACGCTGGTGGCCGGCCAGCTCGTCGCGTTGGGGGTGCAGATCGTGTTGCAGCAATTCCTCGACGCGGACCAGATGAACGCCTGGGGCTGGCGGATCCCGTTCGTGATCGGCGCCGCCGGTGCGCTGATCGTCATGTGGCTGCGGCGGGGCATGGACGAGTCCGAGCAGTTCCGCGCCGAATCCGGGCAGCACGCGGAGCGCGCAGAGGGCGCGTCGCCAGCCGGAGCGCGGCAGTCGCGTGGTTCGCTGCGTATCCTGCTGCAATACCCTCGCGAGTGTCTGCTGGTGGTCGGGCTGACGCTGGGCGGAACGGTCGCGTTCTACACGTACACGACCTATATGCAGAAGTTCATGATCAACACCTCCGGCATCTCCAAGTCGACCGTCGCGTGGATCAACTTCATCGCACTGCTGGTCTTCGTGGTGTTGCAGCCGCTGGCGGGCGCGCTGTCGGACCGGGTGGGCCGGCGCAAACTGCTGATCTTCTTCGGCGTGGCCGGCACCCTGCTGACCGTGCCGATCATGACGGTGCTCGCGCACACCACCGATCCGGTCGCCGCGTGGGCCCTGATGATGGGCGCTCTGGTGATCATCACGGGATACACCTCGATCAACGCGATCGTGAAGGCCGAGCTGTTCCCCACGAAGATCCGCGCGCTCGGCGTGGGTCTGCCCTACGCGCTGACCGTCGCCATCTTCGGCGGCACGGCGGAGACGATCGCGCTGGCGCTGAAGAAAGGCGGCCACGAATCGCTGTACTTCTGGTACGTCGCGGGCTGCATCGCCGTCTCGCTGGTCACCTACTACTTCATGCGGGAGACCTCGGCCTCGTCGGCGATCGACGCGGCCGAGCCCGCCGCCGGCGCCGATACCGGGCCCGGCGCCGCGGCGGCCGAGCCGGGACGGCCGATGGTCACCGTGCGTGACTGACCGACCGGCACACGCGCCGATCCACCCCCTGTGGGAGGATCGGCGCGTGCGGCTTGCGGTGGTCGAGGACGACGACGGCGTGGGAGACGCGCTGGTCGAAGCGCTCAACGCCCGCGGGTACCGCGCCGAACGCAAGCGTCGCGGCGCGGATCTGCTGATCGCCCATCGCGACTACGACGCGGTGATCCTCGACCTCGGACTGCCCGACGGCGACGGTCTGCACGTGCTGCGCCGGCTGCGCGAGGTGAGCTCGGTTCCGGTGCTGATCCTGACCGCTCGCAGTGACGAGCGCTCGATCGTGCGGGGTCTGCGCGGGGGCGCCGACGACTATCTGGTGAAGCCGCCGCGGATCGCCGAATTGGTCGCGCGGCTGGAGACGGTCGCCAGGCGAGCGGCCGCAGCGGCGCGGCAGGCGCAGTCGGTGGTCGTCACCGGTGACGTGCGGGTCGATCTGGGCGCCCGCGTGGTGGAGGTGGCCGGGGAGCCGGTGTCGCTGACCCAGAAGGAGTTCGAGTTGGTCGAGGCGCTGGTGGAACGGCCGGGGGCGGCGGTGAGCCGCCAGCAGTTGATGGACCGCATCTGGGGTGACGCCTTCGTCGCGGTCTCGCGTTCGCTGGATGTGCACATGACCGGCTTGCGGGCGAAACTCAACCGGCCCGGCCTGATCACCACCATCCGCGGATACGGATACCGGTGGGGGCAGTGAGCACGGTTCGGTGGGCCGGAGGTAGGTCATGCGGCGTCGCCTGCTCGTCGCGCTGACGCTGTTCGCGGCCATCGCGGTGCTGGGCTTCGCGGTCCCGCTGTCGCTGACCGTCGCCACCAGCCGCACCCAGCAGCTGGTGCTGGCGCGCTCCGGGGACGCCGATCGCTTCGCCACCCTCGCGGACAACGCCGTCACCGCCGGGGACAGCCGAGCGCTGGCCGACGAGGTCCTCCGCTATCACGAGCTGTACGGCGACAACGTGCTCGTGGTCGACGCCACCGGCGCGACGACCGTGAACGCGGGCGCGGACGTGGACGATGCCGGCGTCATCGCGGCGGTGGCGGCCGCGCGCCGCAACCAGCGCCCGCACGCGGCGGACAAACTGACGCCGTGGGGCGCGCCGACCATGCTGGTGGCGCGGCCGGTCGGGACCGGTGTGCAGGTGAACGGAGCCGTGGTGATCGAGGCGTCCACCGCCCGCGCCCGGGGCGACATCGCACGGACCTGGGCGATGATCGTGCTCGGCGGCGTCGTCGCGATGGGTCTGTTCGTGCTGCTGGCGGTGACGATCGGCCGCTGGGTGCTGCGGCCGTTGGCGGCGCTGTCGCACGGTGTGGCGGAGTTGACCGCGACACTGCCCAAACCGCGCGCCGACACTGTCGCTCCCGTATCGATCGCGGGACGCTACGGAGGGCCACCGGAGATGCGCGCACTGGCGGAATCCTTCGACGCCATGGCCTTGGCCGTCGCCGATTCGGCCGACGCGCAACGTCAGCTGGTCGCCGACACCGCGCACGCGATGCGCAATCCGCTCGCCGCGCTGACCATTCGCCTGGATTCCCTGGAGCCCGCGATCCCGGCGAGCGCGGCGGGCACCTTTCGCAGCGCGGGCGCCGAGGTCGACCGGCTCACCGCACTGCTCGACGGCCTGCTCAGTCTGGCCGTCGCCGAGACGCCCGCGGCATTCGACGTCACTCACGCCACCGAGGGAGAGAACCAGTGCGACGCCGTGCAGGTGGTGGCCGACCGATTCGACGCCTGGTGCTCGGCGTTCGAGGCGGCCGGACAGGAGCTGCGGGTGGCGCCCGCGGCGGCTCGCGCGGCGACGCTGGGCGGTGCGGTCGACACCGGTAATGCCGCGGGCGAGCACGCCGAAGTCGCGGTCCCAGCCGACGTGCTCGCGCAGATGCTCGATGTACCGCTGAGTAACGCGACGCGCTATGCGGGCGCGGGTGCGCGCGTCGAGCTGATCGTCACAACCGAACCGGGCTGGGTCACGGTGACCGTCCGCGACGACGGCGTCGGTGTTCCCCCCGCCGAGATCGACAAGCTGACCACGCGTTTCTTCCGCGGCTCGTCCGCCGGGACCGGTGGCTCCGGACTGGGCCTGCCGATCGCCGCGGCGTTGGCGCAGGCGCGCGGCGGCGTGCTCACCGTGGCGGCGGTACGTCCGCACGGCCTCGCGGTGACCGTGCGATTGCCGGCGGCGGAGGCTCGATGACCGGCCGGGAACCGATCGGCCGGCGCGGCATCGGGCGGCGCGGCTTTCTCGCGCTGGCCGTCGCGGCAGGTGCCGCGGGGTGCGCGCCGAGCGGCCGGGGCGCCACCGTGCGACTGGCTTCCGGTGAGGTAGGCGGTTTCTATCATGCCTTCGCTGGGTTGCTGGGCTTGGCCGCCGCGGACATCGGAGACGTGCGGATCGAGCGGGTCACCACCTCGGGCTCGCAAGCCAATCTGGCGTTGCTGGCGCGGGGTGAGGTCGATGCCGCGCTCACGCTCGCGGATTCGGTCCGCGACAGTGCCGGTCAGATGTTCGCGCTGGGGCGGGTCTACGAGAACTACCTGCAGTTGGTCGTCCGCTCGGACAGCCCGATCGGTTCGGTCGCGGATCTGCGCGGGACACGAGTGAGCCTGGGCGCGGAGGGATCGGGCGCGGCCTTGACCGGCGAACGGATCCTGCGCGTCGCGGGGCTCGATCCGGGTACCGACGTGGCGATCGTCCATCGGCCCTTGACAGCAGCGGTAGCTGCCCTCGACGCAGGCGACGTCGATGCGCTCTTGTGGGCGGGCGGCGTGCCGACCGCGCTGCTCGCGGTGCCGAGCCGAATGCGGCTGGTGGACATGGGTGAACTGGCCACGCCGATGCGAGAGCTGTTCGGGCCGGTGTACGACCGGGTCGCGATCCCCGCGGACGCCTATCCGGGCGGTGCCGCGGTGCACACCATCGGAGTGGCGAATCTGCTGCTCGCCGCGGGCGGCATGCCCGACGAGGTGGCCGCTTCGATCATCGAACTGCTGGTGTGGCACGCCGACGCGCTGGTGCCCACCGAGGCGGCGGGCACCCAGTTCCTCGACGGCCGGTCGCTGATCAGCACCGGGTCGATTCCGCTACACCCGGGCGCGGCCGCGGTCTACCGCCGCTGGCACGGGTAGTCGCGTCAGGACCGGACCAAGCGGGCGATGGCGTCGGTGGCCTCCTTGATCTTGGCTTCCGCCTCCGGGCCGCCCGCGACGGCCGCGTCCACCACGCAGTGGCTGATGTGGTCCTCGAGCAGGCCCATCGCCACCGCTTGCAGGGCTTTGGTCATGGCCGAGACCTGGGTGAGGATGTCGATGCAGTACTTCTCCTCCTCGACCATCCGCTGCAGACCGCGGGCCTGGCCCTCGATGCGCCGCAGCCGCTTGAGGTAGTCGTCCTTGGCGGTGATGTAGCCGTGCGCGGCGTGGTCGCCCGCCGTGTGGTCGTGGGGGGAATCTGCCACCGATGTCTCCTCGCTGCCTGCCGGTCGCCAGAACCGGATTCATACCCCCCTAGGGTACAGCTACCGGGTCGTCTTGTCAGGTCCGGCGGCCTGACGACGGCGCGGACCCGGTATGTGAGCAGCCTCGGGGCCGCCACGGAAGCAGGGTAACGCGGATCCCGGCGCGCGACCGCCGTCGCGGGACGAGACAATTGGACCTATGAGTTCGCACCCTCGGCCCGCGCTCGCCGTCATCGGCGGCAGCGGCTTCTACGATTTCTTCGACAACGAGGCGACCACCGTCGAGGTCGAGACCCCCTATGGCGCCCCGAGTGCCGGTATCGCCGTCGGAGAGGTCGAGGGCAGGCCGGTGGCGTTCTTGCCGCGCCACGGCAAGAACCACGAATTCGCACCGCACACCCTGCCCTACCGGGCCAACCTGTGGGCCCTGCGATCACTGGGCGTGCGCCGCGTCTTCGCGCCCTGCGCCGTCGGCAGCCTGCGGGCGGACTGGGGCCCGGGCACGGTCGCGGTGCCGGATCAGCTGGTCGACCGGACCTCCGGTCGCCCGCAGACCTACTTCGACGGCGGCGGCATCCACGTATCCTTCGCCGACCCGTACTGCGAGGAGCTGCGCGCGGCCGCCATCAAGGCCCAGTCCGACGCACTGCACATGATGCACGCGGCCACCATGGTCGTCGTCGAGGGCCCGCGCTTCTCCACCCGCGCCGAGAGCCGGTGGTTCGCCGCGCAGGGCTGGGAACTGGTGAACATGACCGGCCACCCGGAAGCGGTGCTCGCCCGCGAACTCGAGATGTGCTACGCCGCCGTGGCTCTGGTGACCGATCTGGACGCCGGTCTGGAAGAGGGCGAGGGAGTGCACGCCGTCGACGTGTTCGCCGAGTTCAAGCGCAATCTCACGCCGTTCAAGGAGCTCATCCGCCGCGCGGTGGCCGCGGTGGACGCCACCGACACGTGCGACCGGTGCCGCGTCCACGCGGGAGTGTCGCTGCCGTTCGAGCTGCCCTGAGTTCGATGCGGGTGCGGCCGGTCCCGCGTGCGGCGGCACCGAGACCTGCTCGATCAGCCGCAACGACTGGGGTCGGCCGGCTGTGCGTGCTCAGGCATGCGGCCATGTCGAACTCATGGTGCTCCGGCCGAGGTATTCGGTGCACCTGGGGGAGGTGGATCGAGGGAAGCGCGCCGGTGGGCGAGGACGGATGGGGCACGGGTTAGGCTCGCGCGGTGGATACCCCGTTGCGGCTCGAGGTCATCGTGGCCAGTGTGCGTCCGGAGCGGTTCGCGCCGGTGGTCGCGGACTGGTTCCTGCGCACCGTGCGCGACCATACCGAATTCGACACGGGCCTTATCGATCTCGCGCACACACCGTTGCCCGTGGACCTCACCGAGAACGAGGAGACCGCGGCTTATCGCGCGCGTCTGCGGAATGCCGACGCATTCGTCGTCGTCACCTCGGAGTACAACCACGGCTATCCGGCGTCGCTGAAGACTGCGTTCGACACCGCGAAACACGAGTGGCGTGCGAAACCTATCGGCTTCGTCTCCTACGGGGGCCTCTCCGGTGGCCTGCGTGCGGTGGAACAGCTGCGTCAGGTCGTCGCGGAGATCCATATGGTCTCCGTCCGCGAGACGGTCAGCTTCCATCAGGCCAAGAAGCGGTTCGACGAGACGGGAGAGACCCGCGACGGCGCCGCGATCGACGCGGCGGAACGAATGCTCCGTCAATTGGCCTGGTGGGGACGCACATTACGAGCGGCGAGGACGGATGACCCGTACCCCGGATAGACCCGCCGCGACAAGCGGGCCCTTCCATCGGACAGGGCGCTCATACGCCATCGACAATCGCGTCACCGTATACGATTTCGCGAAGTGCCTGCGGCGCCGGGCATTCCGTCGGCCGTTGAGCCGGCGGCCGACGGGAGGCCTGCAGAGAACCGCGTAAACGGATCCTCGTAACGTGCACCGACGATTACCAGTTCGCCGAATACACGTACGAGAACCGCTCCTTGTCCGGCTGTTGACGATAGCAACGGCTGATGGACGGATGCTTGCCCTTCAGCTCCGAGCGCGCTGCCTCGCAGTCTTTCGCGGTCTTGCACGAGACCCCGAAACCACCGGTATGACAACTCGACGGCAGCGCACTCGCGACGCCCGGATTCAGCACCGCCGAAGCGACGCCCGCGGCCAACAATGACGTGAACACATAGGCCGACAGCCTCATGAATTTCCCCTCCTGGAACTCCCAACCAGGACGGCCCGTACCGAGCCGCCGCGCCAGACGTTAGCTTCACGATCTCGAAACCGTCAACCCGACGACGACGCGCTTGCTCGCGCGGCTGCGTTCTATTGCGGCTGCATAGCCCGGCGTCCACGCGGCTGGCCGATGTAGGTGGCCTCGGCGGGGATCGACACCAGCGTGAGGTCGACCTGTGCCGTCCCGGTGCGCAGCACCACGTGGTTGCCGATCGCGCCGGGCTGATGGATGGCCAGGTCGGGTCGGCTGGCGGGCCAGCCCATCGGATCGCCCGTCACGTAGATGGTGGTGACACCCGCGTGCGGAGCGGGTGCGAGCACGCCGTCTACCACCGTGGCGGTGAAACCCGCGTCGGACTGGTGGGTTTCGACCGCGATGGTCAGCCGCTCCGGATTGCCGATCGTGGTGACCAGGTTCTCCCATGCCCGCGCCCGGTCGGTGCGAATGAGAATCCGTTCACCGACCGCGAGCGCGCGGAAGACCAACTGCTGCGCCAGATACAGCTCGCCCGCGACATACACCGTCGAGATGCCCGCGCCCACGATACGGACCGCGACGCCGTTTCCTTCGTCGTCCGATCCGATCAACTGGCCGCAGCCGGAGGAGGGCAGATGCAGATCGTCGACGATGTCGATGAGGTGCTCGATCATCGGGACGGTGTCGTCCACGCCCGGAACCGCGATGGGCAGATGGGCCAGCAGGCTGTCGCGGTGGCGTCCGTTCATCGAGATCATGCCCGGAAGTTCGGAGCGTTCCGGCAGCTCTCGCGCGGTCAGGCGCCAGGCGGCGCCGATGCTCACCGAGGCTGCCGAACTGCCGGGACGCAACCGCACCGCCACCGTCGTGCCGCGCGAAGGCGCCACCCACAGCTGCGCGAGCAAGTCGGATTCCAGCCGTTTGGGATCCAGTGCGCTGCCGACGTTCACGCTGTTGCCGATCTCGGCGTAGCGCCAGCGGTGTTCGAGCGTGCGCGGGTCGTAGCCGCTGGTGATCTGCAGGACCGCCTGGCGGATCTCGGGTGCGGTCAGGATGCGGGCGTTGCAGTCGGCGTCCTCCAGCGTGCGCATGATCCGCTGGGTGGCGATGGTGACCGCGCGCGAGGCGCCTTCGGCTCCTCCGCCGCGCCGGTCCGCGGCCTCCGGGCAGGCCACCGCGTCGAAGCTGATCGCCAGCCACACCGTGCGATGAGCGGTGGCGGGCAGCGGGCCGAGCAGCGATTCGTAGATCTTGCCCGCGGGTGTGCCGGAGCGGCTGCGGTGCCCGTGGCTGATGATGTCGATGCCGCTGAGCAGGATGTCGTGCTGGTTCAGGCATTTCGCCAGCTCGGCGAGCGGAAGCAGGTGCGAGGCGTGCACCGTGGTGCGGGCGATCCTGGTCAGTCCGCCGGGCGGGGGCAGCACCTCGACCACCGTCACCACGCGGCTGCCGTCCCAGAACAGGCCGAGCGAACGTCCGTCCGCGCCGCGGAAGTCGACGGTGTCGCCGATCTCGTAGTCACGGTGGGTCAGGTAGCGCCACCAGGTGGCGACCCAGTCCAGCGGGGTGCGTTTGGCGACGGGAATCAGCGGGATCAGCCCGACGACCACCGCGACGCCGAACGCGGCGAGACCCGGCAGGCCGGCGAACAGCGCGACAACCGCGGCGAGCAACCCGATGACTTGCGCGATCAGCAGGTTCTGCATCGAGACGCGCCCGAAGAGCGGTCGTGGTCCCGCGCCTGCCGGTTCCGCCATCGTCGTCCCCCAAGTACCCAATGTCGGCCGGTGCGCTGTGGCCGAGCTGAACAAACGTCCTCGGGAACTGTACTGTGTTCGGCGAACGTGAGCACTGTTCGGGGGAGGAATAATGCCTTCAAAACCCACCACACGCTGGCAGGTGAGCGGCTACCGCTTTCTGGTCCGGCGAATGGAGCACGCCTTGGTGCGCCGGGACGTGCGAATGCTGCACGACCCCATGCGTTCCCAGTCCCGCGCGTACGCGGCCGGGCTGATCCTGGCGTGCGTCGTGCTGGCCGGGTGCGGCGTGCTCGCGTTGCTGCGTCCGCAGGGCAAGATCGGCGACGACAACAAGATCCTGATCGGCAAGGACTCCGGCGCCGTCTACGTGGTGCTCGACGACGTGGTGCACCCGGCCCTCAACCTCGCCTCCGCCCGCCTGGCCGCGGGCGAGGCGGCCAAGCCCGCGACCGTGAAGGAGTCCGAGCTCGGAAAGAAGCCGCGCGGCCAATTGATCGGCATCCCAGGCGCTCCCGGCTCGCTGCACTTCGACAAGGAGGGCGAGGGGCGCGCCTGGACGGTGTGTGATTCGTTGAAGACGGACGGCACCGACGACCGCAGCACCTCCGTCCTCATCGGCGACCCGGAACTCGGTGACAAGGCTTCGGCGACAGGTCGGGACAAGGCGCTGCTGGTGAAGGGCAAGGACGCGACGTACCTCGTCTGGAACAAGACACGCGCTCGGGTGGACATGAACGAGCCGGCCGTCACAGGCGCCCTGGGAATCCGCGGCATGACCCCGCGCCCGATCAGTGAGGGTCTGTTGAACGCGATTCCCGAGGTGGACGCGATCGTCCCGCCGAGGATCGATGATCCGGGCGGGCAGCCCAGCTACTCGATCAATGGCCTGCGAATCGGCACCGTCGTCCAGGTGGCAGGCAAGTCGAACCAGAACTTCGTCATCCTGCACAACGGCTTGCAGCCCATCAGCCCGTTCACGGCAGAAGTCATCCGCAGCTCGCAGCGCAACCCGGATCACGGCGCCGCTATCGGTGACTTCGAGCAGACGCATGCGCCGCAGTCCAGAGCGTTGAAGGTCGACACCTATCCCGAGGTGGCGCCGACCATCATCCAGCCCACCGCTCGACCGGTGAGTTGCCTGTCCTGGAAACCGATTCCGGGAGTCGCGAGCAATACCGACGTCGCCGTACGTGCGGAGCTCACCCTCATCGACGGCAGCGACCTGCCGATGTCCAGCAGCGCCAAGCTGGTTCCGCTCGCTCAGGCCGACGGAAGGGGCGACAACGTGGATTCCGTGTACTTCAAGCCCGGCTCGGGCGCCTTCGTCCAAACCACCGGCATCGAACCGGACAGCCGCCGCAAGGACAGCATGTTCTACATCGCCGACACCGGTGTCCGCTTCGGCATCAGAGACAACGACGCCGCGAAAGCGCTCGGCATGGACAAGGAATCGGGCGTGACTCCGGAACCCGCGCCCTGGCCGATTGTCGGGCTGCTCGCGAGCGGACCCACCCTGAGCCGCGAGGCCGCCATGGTCGCCCACGACGGCGTCGCCCCGGACCCGGCCCCCGCCAAACAACCGGTCGCCTCGGCCAAATAACCGGAGGACAGCTGAGTTCCATGGCGCATGGACACTTGTCGGCGCGAACAGTACTGCCACGTGCCGTTCATCATGTGTCGCTGCGTGGCGGCGCTGACCTGGGAAGCTGGTTACCCAAAATATTTTGAAGATCGAGGGAACCGATCTTCGATGGGGCGCGTCTATAGAAATGACAGGCAAAGTCTGCATCAAGGGCATCGGAGGTTGAGGGTCGTCATCCCCACCCTCGGAAGCCGCATAACATGCGGATTTTGCATCGCGCATCGAGCGCGATGTCAGTGTTGTACACAACCAGGAGGGGAAGTCACGTGTCCTACACTCGCCACACAATCGCTGCAGCCGCGATTTGCTTGCCGCCTTTGGCGCCGGTGCGGTCGGTACCGCGCCGATAGCGGCAGCCCGGTTTCTGGCGTCGTCAAGGAAGCGCCGTCTCCGGCTCAGCTGTCTCCTGAAGAGCAAGAGGCCGTCGATAACAAGAACGCGGGTCGTCCCTACGATCAGGCGGCGTACAACCGTGCTATGCAGAAGATCAAGCAGGCGGAAAAGTACAACGGGGATAGGAACAAGCAGAAGCGCAACCGCCGATAAGGTCTGAGGTCTAGAGGAGAAAGCCATGGCAGGCGATCAGTATCAAATAAATCACTTCTCGCAATCGAACCCGGCCGGTCCAGGGCAGGGGGACGTTGTGAAACTGCTTCGGACAGTGGCAGATTCGATCGAACAGCTCGGAGACGTCTCCATCCAGGACCTGGTCCTGCACAACGAGATCACGTCCGAAGGTGCGTGGCCTTCGATCACCGTCTATTACAGCGGCAACTAGGTACTCGGGCCGGTGCGGCCGTGACATCGAAATCACAACATCGCGAAAGCGCCACTCCTTCGGCAACGGAGCATCTGTACTTTTACGAATTCTGGTAGTTCAACTCGGGTCGTCGAGCTCAGCGGTTTCTTCGCTGGGCTTATCGGAAGGTGAAGGAACACATGAAGTCTAGGCGTGTAGTCGTGTCGGGAATCGGTACCTTGGTCGTTGTAAGCGCTGGCTGGACCGGAATGGCGGGTGCTGCCAATGCAGAGCCTGTCACGGGCGACGGTATGACCAAGTCGCACTGCGAACAGGTCAAGGATGAGCTGAGCCGCAAGGATCCCGAAAACGAGGCCGAACGTCGGCGTAGGCGTGAGGAACCGACATCGACATCACCATCGTGGGCGCCGTTCTATAGCTGTAAGAAGGGGCAGAACGGATATTATGTCGACAAGATCTATGTCGGCTGAGCAATCTTCCTCGGTGAACTGAATTGCAGACTTGCATCACCTGAGACGGACTGCGCCAGTGCGTATTTCGGTTGAGGTGATGTGGCTGTTGTAGGAACTGTGGCCCGTCGAACGACGGGCCACAGTTGTTTCGACGGTGCGGTGAGCGGATCTTCCTCAGTCTTCGCGGACGCCGAGCCGGCGCCGGATTGGGAAGGAGGCGAGCATGCCCAGGACCAGCAGTGCCGCGACGCTGCCGCTGCCGATCAGCGCCACGTTGCGGGCGCGGTTGTCGGGCGGCGGAGCTGGTGACGGCACCTGCAATTGGACGCTTCGGGCTGCCGCGGGTCGTTTCGGCGGAAGTGTTCTCGGGACCTCGGCGGTCAGCGCGGCGATCGGATCGATCGCACCGTAACCGATATAGGGGTTCCAGCCTTCGCCTGGTGCGTGGGCGGTCGCCTGGATACGTCTGATCACGTCCGGGGCTCTGAGTTCCGGAAAACGAGCGCGCACCAAGGCGACCACTCCGGACACATACGGTGCTGCGAAGCTCGTTCCCTTCAGCGGTACGAGGCTCTGGTTGACGTACTTGCCCGAGATGGTGCCGGTTCCACGCGGATCCAGCGAGACGATGTCCTCGCCGGGTGCGGCCACGCCGACCCAAGGTCCCGGCACGGTGAAACTCGATGGCAGGCCATTCTGGTCGATCGAACCGACGGAGAGAACGTACTCGTCGTAACGCGCGGGCGTGACGTTGGTGGTCACGTTGTTCCACGGATCGCCATTCGGATTCAGCGGGTCGATCCCCGGATTGCTCGCCTTACACTTGTCGTCGGTATTGCCCGCGGCGGCCACCACAACGGCGTCCATTTCGAGGGTGGCGTAACGCACTGCGGCGCCGACCGCGCCATCGCCGAAGCTCACACCATTGGGCATGCACGAGACGAGCGAAATGTTGATGACCGACGCGTGCCGGTCGGCGGCACGCCGGATCGCGGCGGCGAGTGCCTCGACCCTGCCGTACCCATTTGGGGGATCTTCCGGCTTCCTGTCCTGCCGGTTCGCGTAGTCGTACAGCGCGCTGGTCTGGCGAATCGATAGAATTCGCGCTTCCGGCGCCACACCCGAGAATCCTTGTCCAGCCTGTGGCTTGGCGGCGATGATTCCGGCGACGACGGTGCCGTGCGCATCACAGTCCTCGCTGACCCCGTCGCCGCCGTCGGCCACGTAGTCGCCGCCCGCCTCCAAGTCGGGCAGGCGAGGATGACGAGCGACGCCGGTATCGATCACCGCGACGAGTTGGCCCTCACCCCGGGAGAATTCCCATGCGTGCGGCAGGTCGAGCGAGCGCTGCGGGGCGGGAGGGGCGGGACCGTCGCCGCCCTGCTGGGTCGAATAACAGGGCGTATTACCTGGACGCTCGGTCTTGTCGAGCGGCCGTGCGGGATCCCCTGCGGGCAATTGTCCGGGATCCACCGGCGGCGGGCGGTCGGCGTAGGCGACGCCTTGGCTCGCACCTACTCCGAACGACACGCTCAGCGACAGCACCGCTGCGGCTGCACCGGTGCGCAGTGCCCGGTTCACAGCCCGCGGACGATGGCGTAGAGGTCCGCTACCCAGAAGACCAGCGGCAGGACCGCGGCGACGAACGTGTACTCGAGCAGTTCGACGCCGCGGCGCATCGGTGGGGTGGCCGACTGGTTGGGGATGATGATGCCGAGGATCAGCGCCGCGACCAAGACCACCATCGCCGCGCCGAAGACGGCCAGCGGCTGGTGCATCGCGAAACCGGCGCCCACCAGCATGATCAGCACGATGCCCGCGCCGCCCGCGATGAGCACGACGGCTTGCTCCGCGCCCGCGTAGGTGCGGCTGCGGAACATCAGCACCGCCGCGCAGACCAGGGCGAGCGCGATGCCGGGCCAGTACGGGTCGTCGGCGGCCGGATCGGTGGCGGCGAGTGCGCCCGCGGCGGTGACCAGCGTGGTCGCCGCGACCAGTCCGGCGAGGTACATGCGGGCGCGTTCCGACTTCACCCGCAGCACCTCCATGGTCGGCAGCGCGCGATGATCGTCCGGATCGTCCTCGGTCGGATCGATGGGGGTGCCCGGCGAAGGCACCGGCGGCAGCGGCAGTTTCGCCAGCAGCATGGACACCCGTGGGGCCAGGGAGAGTCCGGCGAGGCCGAGCGCAGCAGCGCCCGCGCCGATCGCCCGCTCCGGCTGGTCGGTGAGCAGGCCCACCAGCGCCGCGGGCGCCGCGTACGTGGCCAGCGTGGCCACGCCGATGAACAACGCCAGGCCGACGCCGGTGACCCGCCAGGCCAGGATCGCCGTCGCGCCCGCGAGAACCGAGGCGAGCAGGACGTGCGCCCAGCCGTACTCATCCGGCACGTAGAGCATGCCCGCGCTGAACGCCGCCGGCAGCGCGCAGCCGCCGAGCACCAGTGCGGTGCCGGTGTCGCCGTACATCCTGCTCAGCACCATCGCGGACACGACGAGCAGGATCACGACCACCAGCGCGATCGACCCGCCCACCGCGATCGGCAGCGAGCCGGGCGACAGCAGCAGGCCGAGGCAGCCGACGATCATGGTGAGCGCCGCGAGCACCGAGCCCGTGATCCGCGCGACGCGCGGGGTCCAGCTGCGGTAGTGGTCGGTGTCGGCGATCGCGACGTTGTACATGATGTCGTCGAACAGCGGTGTCGGCGCGGTGTGCGAGGCGCTTTCCAGCATCAGCAGTTCGCCGTCGCGGACGCCGTGCTCGCCGAGACTGAGCGAGTTGGAGAAGGGCGGATGACCGATCCGGGCCAGCACCCACTCCGCGGGTTCGTAACGCTCGCCCTCGTTGTCGAAGTCGTTGGTGCGGCTGTGCTGGGCGACCATGTCGACCACGCTCGGAATCACCAGCGCGACCGGCACGTCGACCGGTATGGCCATGTCGACCTGAGTGTGCTTGGCCAGAATCGTCACCCGCGCGAGGTCGGGTGCGCGGACGATGCCGCGCGAGGATTCTTCGTCGATGTGGTCAAGGCGCGCGTGCGTCAAGCTTCCCCCAACTCGGTCTTCTACCTCGTGATTCCACGGCTCAGCAGGCCGGGGGCGAGCTTGCGAACCCACGGTCCGGGCAGCAGAATGCTGGTCGAACTGTACGACATGTCGGCTGTGACCTCTACACTGAGGCCGGATCACAGCTGGCCGAAGGGGGAATCTCGTCGATGAGCACTGTCCGCTTCCAGCGCCGTGCGCGCCGCGAGATGCCTCGAACGCCCGGCGGCGAGGTCACGCTGCAGCCCCCGCCCGAAATCCCCCGGGTCACACCGGGAAACCTGGTGCTCAAGCTGATGCCGGTCGTGATGGTGATCGGCATGGTCGGCATGATGGCCCTGCTGTTCACCCAGGGTGGGGGTATCGCCTCGAACCCCATGAGCATGATGTTCCCGCTCATGATGCTGTTCTCCATGGTCGGCATGTTCGCCGGGCAGGGCGGGGGCAAGGGGCAGAAGGCCGCCGAGGCCAACGAGGACCGCAAGGACTACCTGCGTTACCTCGATCAGGTCCGCAAGGACGTCAACGAGACCGCTGCGCAGCAGCGCGCTTCCGTCGAATGGAGCCACCCGGAGCCGGGCCTGGTCTGGATGCTCGCGGGCACCAGCCGCATGTGGGAACGCCGCGCGGGGGACAAGGACTTCTGCCACGCCCGCATCGGTCTCGGCGGGCAGCGCCTGGCCACCAGGCTGGTCGCCCCGGAGACCGGCCCGGTCGAAGAACTCGAGCCGATCGCCGCCGTCTCGCTGCGCCGCTTCGTGCGCGCCCATTCCACCGTGCCCGACCTGCCGACCGCCATCGCGGTCAAGGGTTTCGCCACCATCGCGCTGGACGGCGACCGCGGCCAAGCGCGCGACATGACCCGCGCGATGCTGGTGCAGCTGTGCATGTTCCAGGCGCCGGACCAGGTGCTCGTCGCGGTTGTCTGCGGGCCGGATACGGCGCCGGAGTGGGAGTGGACCAAGTGGCTCCCGCACACCCAGCACCCCGATACGCAGGACGGCATCGGGACCCAGCGCATGTTCTACGGCTCGATCCGGGAGGCCATGGCGGGGTTGCATCCGTTGCTCGGCAACCGGGTCCGGTACTCGCGCAACCAGCCCGCCAACGCCAACATGGTGCACATCGTCATCGTGGTCGACGGCGGCCTGCTCGAGGCCGAGGACGATCAGCTGCGTGAGTCCGGCTACGAGGGCGTCACCATCATCGACCTGTGCGGTTACGCGCCGCGCCTGGCGGTGTCGCGCGGGATCAAGATGATCGTCGAGAACGGCGAATGCGTCGGCCGCGGTGCCACCGGCAATCAGGAGCGGTTCGCGCTGATCGACCGGATCAGCCCGGAGCAGGCGCAGCAGGTCGCGCGCAGGCTCGCGCCCTATCGCGCGGCCACGCAGCGCAGCAGCGACGTGGAAACCGACGACTCCGAGGTGATCTCGACCTGGGCGCAGCTGATGGGCCTCGGCGACATCGGCACGTTCAACCCGGAGCACGCCTGGCGGCCGCGCTACGGACGGGAACGCCTGCGCGTCCCGTTCGGCGTGGGCGCCGACGGCCTTCCGGTGGAACTGGATATCAAGGAGGCGGCTGAGAACGGCATGGGCCCGCACGGCCTCTGCATCGGCGCCACCGGCTCCGGCAAGTCGGAGTTCCTGCGCACCCTGGTGCTCAGCCTGCTGGCCACACACTCGCCCGACCAGCTGAACCTGGTGCTGGTCGACTTCAAGGGCGGCGCGACGTTCCTGGGCCTGGAAGGGGTTCCGCACGTCGCGGCCGTCATCACCAACCTGGAGGAAGAGGCCGATCTGGTCGACCGCATGAAGGACGCCCTGGCCGGCGAGATGAACCGCCGCCAGGAAGTGCTGCGCGCGGCGGGCAACTTCGCCAACGTCTCCGAGTACGAGAAGGCCAGGGCCGCGGGCGCCGACCTGGATCCGCTGCCCGCCTTGTTCGTGGTGCTCGACGAGTTCTCCGAACTGCTCACGCAGCACCCGGATTTCGCCGAGCTGTTCGTCATGATCGGCCGCCTCGGCCGCTCGCTGCACGTGCATCTGCTGCTCGCCTCGCAGCGCCTGGAAGAAGGCAAGCTGAAGGGCCTGGAGGCCCACCTGTCCTACCGCATCGGCCTGAAGACGTTCTCCGCCAACGAGTCTCGCCAGGTGCTCGGTGTGCCCGACGCCTACAACCTGCCGAACAACCCCGGCGGCGGCTATCTGAAGGCGGATTCCGGCGAGATCCAGCGCTTCCAGGCTTCCTATGTCTCCGGCGCGTACGTCGGCGGCGGCTCGCAGCGCGACATGACCGTGGCCACGCAGTCCGGCGAGATCGATGTCCGGGCACGGCCGTTCACCGCGACCCATGTCGACTTCCGCGCCGCGGACCGCGTTCCGCTGCCGCCCGAGCCGAGCCTGGAGCCGGAACAGGACGAGGACGGCGAGCAGCTGTCCAACCTGAACATGCTGGTCTCCCGGATCCGCGGCTACGGCCGTCCAGCGCACGAGATCTGGCTGCCGCCGCTGGACGAGGCGCCGACGCTCGACCAGCTCCTGCCGCGCTCCATCCTCACCGGCGAGTACTCCGCGGTGTCCTCGCTGCGTGCGCCGATCGGGATCGTCGACCGGCCCTACGATCAGCGCCGCGACCCGATGGTCATCGACCTGTCCGGCGCCCGGGGCAATGTCGCGATCGTCGGCGGCCCGCAGTCCGGGAAATCGACCGCGCTGCGCACGCTCATCATGGCGATGTCGTTGACGCACACCGCCGAACAGGTGCAGTTCTACTGCCTCGACTTCGGTGGCGGCACCCTGGCGAGCCTGCAGGGGCTGCCGCACGTCGGCTCGGTCGCGAGCAGGTTGGACGAGGACCAGGTCCGGCGCACCATCGCGGAGATGACCACCATCGTCCGGCAGCGCGAGGCGCGTTTCCGGCAGCTCGGCATCGAGTCGATGACCGACTTCCGCAGGCTGCGGGCGATGGACCCGGCGAGCAGCCCGGGCGCCGCCGGAGTGCACGAGGATCCGTTCGGCGACGTGTTCCTGGTGATCGACGGCTTCAGCTCGATCCGCCAGGACTTCGAGATGCTCGAGCAGACCATCATGAATCTCGCCGTGCAGGGTCTGTCCTACGGCGTGCACGTGGTCATCGCGCTGAATCGCTGGGCGGAGGCGCGGCCCGCGCTCAAGGACCAGATCGGCACCAGGATCGAGCTGCGCCTCGGCGATCCGATGGACTCCGATCTGGGACGCAAGTTCGCCTCGCTGGTTCCGCAGGGTCGGCCGGGCCGCGGTATGACTCCCGAGTGCCTGCACATGCTCACCGGTCTGCCCCGCATCGACGGCAACTCCGATCCGACCACCCTCACCCAGGCGGTCGCGGACGCGGTCGCCACCATCGCCAGGCTGACGCCGGGCCGGCCTGCGCCGCAGGTGCGCATGCTGCCCGAGCAGCTTCCGCGCGAGCAACTGCTGTATCTGGCGGGCGATTGGCCGTCGCAGGTCGACCCGAACACGAAATGCCTGCGCATCCCGTTCGGCATCAACGAATCCGAGCTCGCCCCGGTCTACATCGACTTCGTGGAGAGCCCCCACTTCATCGTCATCGGCGATACCGAATCGGGAAAGACGACGCTGTTGCGGTCGCTGATCGAGGGCATCGCCGCGTCGAACACCCCCGATCAGGCCCGCTTCATCATCGGCGACTACCGGCGCAGCATGCTCGGCCTCGTCCCGGAGGGGTACCTCGCGGGCTACGGCTCCACGGCGCCGCAGTTCACGCAGAACATGAACGACCTGGCCGCGTACGTCGGCAAGCGCACCCCGGGCCCGGATGTCACGCCGCAGCAGTTGCGGGATCGCTCGTGGTGGAGCGGCCCGGAACTGTACGTCATCGTCGATGACTACGACCTGGTCGCCACGTCCGCGGGCAACCCGGTCCAGGCACTGCTCGAACACCTGCCCCACGCGCGCGACCTCGGCTTCCACGTGATCATCGCGCGGCGTTCCGGCGGTGCCAGCAGGGCGATGTTCGAAGCGACGTTGGCCAGGATGCGAGACCTGGGTTCGGCGGGCTTGATCCTGAGCTGCAGCAAGGACGAGGGCGTCCTGATGGGCACCAAGCGGCCGAGCCCGATGCCACCGGGCCGCGGCACCTACGTCACCCGGAACATGGAGGGCCTGGTGCAGACGGCGTGGATGCCGTCGCCCTGATGTCCGAGGTCGAGCTCGTCATCACCGAGGCGCGGGTCTGGGCCCGCGGCGCCGACACGCACTGGGACGCGCCGCCCACGATCGTGCTGAGCAGCAATGGTTTCGATCTCGTCGTGGGCCAGCCGCCGAATCCGCAGGCCCAGGTCGGCTCGGCGGTCCAGTTCGTGCCCGCCGATGCCATAGCCCTGCCGCCGCGCACCCCTTCGGTGGTGGACGCGATGGGCGCCGTGTTCGCGAGTGTGCTCGAGCACCTCCGCGTCGCGTCCCCGTGTGCCCGGATGACGTTGATCTGTCCCACCGAATGGGGCGCCCGCCGTCGCGGTGTGCTCGAACAGGCGGCGCGCCGCCACGCCGCGGAGGTCCTTTTCGAGGACATCGCGGTGCGCTCGGTCGCGTCGGACGAAGGCACCAGCCACAGCCGACGCACGCTGGTACTGGAATTCGGCACCCTCGCCACCACGGCATCCGCGGTGATCCGGAGCCATCGCGGCGTGCACATCGAGTCCTGTGAGCACGAGCCGACGCTCGCGCTGGCGGAGATCACCGCGGAGTCAACGGGGTTCGCCGATTTGTGCCGGCTGATCGCACGGGTACAGGACAGCGGATCGATCGACCTCGTGCAGGTGGTGAGTATCGCCGACTCGGCGAAATTGGACTTGGTCCGTGCGGCGATCGACCAGACCGTAGGCGCCGATGTCGAGTTGCGTCCAGTCGCCGGAGCCGATCTCGTCCGCGGCCGTCGGCTCGAGCCGAGCGATCGACGCGAGGTGCAGGCCGCGGCCACGGAGTGGATGCAACCGCTTCGGGCGCGCGCCGCTGCCCAGCAGCCCCGGCGTGACAACGTGCGTTTCGCCATCGCCGCGATCGCCGCGGTGGTGGTCGTCGCTCTGCTGGTGGTCGGGGCGGTCACCTTGTCCGGTCGCCGGGACAGCGTTTCCGCGGCGGCCCCCGATACCGAAATGCCATCGATGAGTGCCGTGCCCCCGCCGATCCCCCCGCCGGCTGCGACGGACCCGGAAGCATTCGGTCGCATCCGGTTTCGGATTCCTCCTGGCTGGCGCGTTGCCGCATCGCCGGACAGTGGGCGTGCCCGCGTCGATCTGGTGCCCGAAGCCGCTGCGCGGCAACGCATCACGATCATGCAGTCCCCACTGACGGCGTCGTCCAGCTATGAGCAGGTGGCCACGAAGCTGGAGGCGCAGATCGCGCAGCGCCCCTCCGGGGTGCTGACCGACTTGAGACGCGACGTCATGTTCGGTGGCCGTTCCGGCCTGGCCTATGTGGAACATCCGGGGGACGGATCAACCGTACGATGGCACGTCCTACTGGAGTTCGGGATTCAGGTCAGCATCGGTTGTCAGTATGCGGGAGACGAGTGGGGGCAGTTGGAGGCTCCGTGCTCACACTTCGGAGACACGGTCCGCGTCGTCCCATGATGTGCGGTGCGTCCGCATCTAGGGTTGCTGTAGTACAAGATGATTCGAGCCCCCGGCACCGACGTACCGGGGGCTCGAATCAGCCGAGACGGGATCTCAGAAGAGGCCCGCCAGCGCGGTGTCGGTGCCCTGCAGGTCGGAGTTGCCGCTGCTGACCAGCTTGCCCGCGCTTTCCAGCGTGGTGTTCAGCTGGGTGACCTGGGTGTTCCACTGGGCCTGCAGCGAGGCGAACGCGTCGTTCGCGTCACCCTTCCAGTAGTTGGTCACGAAATCGGTGACCTGCTTGTGGAAATCTTCGAGCATGGTCATGACGCTGCGCGCCTCGGCCACGATGGCCTGGGCGCCCGCCTCGACCTCGCCGAAGTTTGAGGCAATCCGACCGGGATCATTGGCTACCATGAGGAGCTCCTTGTTGTCTGTGGTGCGGCTATCGGATCAGGGAAGGTCCAGGCTGGAGGCCTGCGCGGCCACCTGCTGGGCGAACTGCTGGTCCTGATCGGCGAACTTCCGTCCGGCGTGGGCGAGTTTGTCCGACGTCTGATCCAGCTGGTCGTTCAGCTTCCGCGCCTGAGCGAAGTAGCTGTCCATGAAGGTGTCGAACGCCTGACGGGCCGCACCGCTCCAGGTGGCGGTCGTCTGATCCGACTTGCTGTTCAGTGCGGTGATCGCGGTCTGCAGATCCTGGTGCCGCTGCCGGCAGTTGTCCACAAACTTCGAGATCGCCTCTTCGCTCGCTTCGAGCTGTCCTGCCATTTCGGCTCCTTTCGGTTCCCGTCTCGGCCAACGGCGGAAGCCTCAGTTGGCCTGTACATCTGATTGGACGCGGTGCGGGTCTGATCGGTTCCATCCGACTCGAGAAAGTTCGGCATCGCCCCACGGGATCAGGGCCCTGCGCCCCTCGGCCCGGCTCGTCCGTGATTTCGGCGGCCGCGATGCGGGCCTGCTCGGAAGACCACGATGCGATCCGGGTCCGCATGACTTGTAACGCCAGCGCTCGGCTCCCCTCCTTCCCCCTGCTCGCTGCTGTAATGATCGGCGAGTGGGCTGGCTGCGGTACACCTTACCGAACGCATAAGTCCGCCGCTACCAGCAGAATGGCGAGAGCCGATGGTCTCGGAACTCGAAAAGCCCACGAACGCTTGGATTCAGCGAACGGGCCGTATTACTTCACGCGATTGCGCAGCACCGGCACAAGACGGTCGAGCAAAGTCTGCTCGGACGACTCATTCCAATTGCGGAGCGCGGCGACGGCTGCGGGATCGTCCAGCGGAATCACTGTGGCCCGGGTGCCCGCCACCTGGTACGGAAGACCCAGCAGCCCACCGCCACCGGCCTTTTCGTCGCTGCGCACGGCCAGCACGTAGCCGTCCGCCGCGACCTCGAGCCGGGTGCTTCCGGTCAGCTCCCGCGGCGAGGCCTCGTCACCCTGACGTGCGTAGTTGAAGTTGTAGACGAACCCGAGATCTTCCAGGAACTTGGTCTGCGGGGTGCCGCTCAGAAAGATCGAGACCTGCGAGCTGCGCGGCACGTCCACCATCGTGATGGTCTTGCCCCGGAACACCGGATTGTCCGTGCGTGCCCGCTCCAGCGGAGACAGAGCGGCCGTGCTGCTCGGCGTGGCGACCGCGGGCCCCGGTGCGGCCTCCTCCCGGTTCAGCGCCCAGATCCCGATGCCCGCGGCGAGCGCGACGGTCACGATGCCCGCGGCCGCGGCGAGCAGCCAGTTCTTGCGCGCGCTCGGTGCGGGGGCGCTGCCCTGCCCGGAGATGGCGACGCGCGGATCGGTCGCCGGCCGCGGGTCGAAGACCTGGATCGGATAGGTAGGCGAGGTGTGCGTGGCGACAGGGTTGTAGCCGGGAGTGAGCGCGCCGGCCGCCGCGTCGGTGAATTCACGGCAGCTGTAGAAACGTTCGGCCGGGTCCTTCGCCAAGGCACGGGCGAAGACGTGGTCGATGGCCGGCGGCAGGCCGGGGTTGACCGCGGTGGCCAGCGGCGGCGGCTCGTGGAGATGCCCCATCATCACCAGCGCGGGTTGCGTTCCCGGGTAGGGGTTGCGTCCGGTGAGCAGTTTGAAGAACGAGCAGGCGAGGCTGTAGACGTCGGCGCGGTGATCGAGCGGGCTGCCGGTGAGCTGCTCGGGCGGGGCGTAGGCGATGGTGGCGACGAAACTGCCGGTCTGCGTGAGTTCGGTGGTGTCGTCGTTGGCTTTGGCGACGCCGAAATCCGTGAGAAGGACGCGTTCTTCTTCACCTTCGGCAGGCGAGGACAACAGGAAATTCGCCGGTTTGACGTCGCGATGCAGCAGGCCCTTGCGATGCGCGTAATCGAGGCCCTTGCCGACCTCGGTGGTAATGCGCAGGGCGCGCAACGGATTCATGGCGTGCGGGTCGCGAGCCAGTTCGGCGGAGGCGTCGGTGCCGTCCACGTATTGCATGGCGATCCACAACTGGCCTTGTTCTTCGCCGCGGTTGTAGACCGAGACGATGTTCGGATGGTCGAGTCCGGCGGCGAGATTCGCCTCTCGCTCGAAACGGGTGCGGAACTCGTAGTCGCGACTGAGTTCACCGCCGAGCACCTTCAACGCGTCGGTTCTGGGCAGGCTGGGATGTTTGGCCAGATACACCGTGCCCATGCCGCCCGCGCCGAGCACGCGGATGATGCGGTACCCGCCGACGATGGTCCCGGGGCTCATCGCCATCTTCACGATCTCCTGACTCCACGCGGGCCGCTGGCGTTCGCCACGCAGCATACTCGACCCGATTCGCGGCGAAACTGCGGCATTATCGGCTGTTCGCGAAAATGGAATACTGTGCGGCAGCGCGTTGCTGAGCGTCCAGCAGTTGATTCGCCGCGACGAATCCGACATATTCTTTGTAGGCGACGACACAGGTGAATCGTCTGTCGTCGAAAAGTCCGGACCGATTCTCCACACATGCCGAATCGGGCACATGCTGCGGCGGCTCGGCCGGGCCCGCCACCACCGTGGGGGTGATCCGCTCCGCGACAACCCGACGCGCCTTCTCCGCATTCGCGGTGCGGATCACCAGCGTGCCGCCGGAGACCGCGAATTTCTCGGCTCCCATCGCCGTGAAACGCTGTTTCGCGTACTCACGGTCTTCGGCGTATTGCATGATGCCGCGCAGCCCGAGCAGGGCGTTCGAATCGTCGTAGCTGGGGGACTGGACCTTGGCCGGATTCAGCGTGCGGCTCAGCAGGTGGTCGGGGTCCCAGGGCAAGCGCAGCATCTCCTCTTCGGTCAGCGGAGGCAGCTGGTCGAGCAACGGCAGCTGGACGTCGAACGCCTTTTCCGCGAGGGCGACGAGGGCGTCGCGGTCGGGTGCGTTGGCCGAGACCAGGAATGCCACCACGTAGGAGCCGTGCGCGAGTATCGCACGCAGGAAGGGCGAACCGGGACGCCAGTGCGCTCGCGCCTGCGGCTGCCGCGGCAGCGGGACCGGCTCGTTCTGGTCGCGGTAGCCGCCGAAATCGGCGTCGAAGAACTCGGCGGCGGCTTGCCGGGCGCGGTCCGGGTCGGGGAACTGCATGACGATCGTGCCGACCGTCGTGGAATTGGGCCGCGGCTTGGTCGGCCATCCCGAGGCGAGCAGGCTGACGTCCTGATCCGAGCCGTTGGTGTGGAACCCGAACATCATCCGGTGGCGTTCCGCGATCGGCTCCAGGACTTCCGGGCGCCCGAGTTCGCCGGGCAGTGTCCCTTTGCTGATGCTGGAAGGCGTCCAGCTGTATTTCATTCTCGGATCGATGTCGTATGCCGACGCGACGTGATCGGCCAGCCGCATCGCGGCGACCTTCCCCATATCGATGAACAGCGGCTGATAGTCGTCGTCGTGCGCGTTCGGCGGTTCGGTGGGGTAGTTGCCGACATCCAGACGGCGGATGTCGATCTCACCCGGCTGCGCGGTGCCCGCCAGCGTCGAACCACAGCCGGCGAGGATCGCGGCGGCGACCGTGCAGGCGAGGGCGGTGGCTGCGGTGCGGAATGTTCTCATGCGGCGTTCACCAACAATGCGTACTGGGCGGAGATGCGTTGCTGTGCGTCGAGCAGCTGATGTGACCAGGCGAATGCCGCGTAGCGGTCGTAGGTCACCGAGCAATAGAACCGGACGACCACCGTCTTGTTGCCGATGTACTCCTTGCAGTGCGCGACCGGCAGGCCTTTCGGCGACTCGGCGCCGCGGAACTTCTTCGTCAGCCCGCCGCGCTGTTCGCGCAGCTGTATCGCGGCGGCGGCGTCGCGCGCGCGGAACAGGTCGGTCCCGTCGGTGGCGTACCGATCCACGCCCGCCGCTTCGATGATTCTGCGGTCCTCGGCCGAATCGGTGGTGAAGTGCAGCGCGCCGTTGCCGGTGTACGCCCCCGGCGGATCGATCCAGGAATCTTCCCTGGGCCGCGGCAGGGCTCGGTTGAGCATGCCGTCCATATCGATCTGCGCCGTCATCAGCTGGTCGACGGGGGTCGGGGTGAACCGGCCGATCGCGGGGACGACAGCGTCGAGGCTCTTCTCGACCATCCTGAGCAACTCGGGCAGGTCGACTTTCTCCAGGTAGTTCTTCACGTAGTCGAAGACCCAGGTGTAGACGACGAATTTGCCGGTGGCGAACCACGACCCGATCGATTGGTCCTGTGGCTGCCAATGGGCGTGCGCGGCGGGATACTTCGGAATCTGCACCGGCGTGTTCCGGTTGTTGGCCTCGAAGTCGACCCGTTCGAGCGCCGCCGCGGCTGCGGCCGCCTTCTGCTCGTCCGGGAAGATCATCACGGCGTTGACCAGGTCGGTTCCGCGGTTGTCCGGGGCGTTGCCCGCGCTGCTGAGGAACCCGGCGACGAAATCCGGCGCGGCCTCGGCGAACCGGGAGACGTCCATGATCCGTCCGAGCGAACCCTTCGGATCGATGAACACCTTGGCGATGGACGGATTCGCGGAGACGAACGCGGGATCGATGTCCGCGGGCAGCGGGACGAAGTTCGCCAGCCGCTCCGCCTCGATCATGCGCGCCTGCTCGGGATTCTTCGCTGTTCCCAGCGCGCGCGGGGTCGTCGCGTAATTGCCCACGTCGAGCTGCGCGAGATCGATGGGCTGCGTGGGCTCTTTCTGCTCGGCCTCCGGGCCGCCGCACGCGCCGCCGACCAAGGCGACGGCACCGGCCAGCACCAGGGCACAAGCGGTCCGAATCGGTTTCGACATCGCGCCGTGCTGCACTCTTCCCTCCCCTGACTGCGGTAGTTGCGCCGGATCCTACTTCGGCGCACCCGCGACCCAGGCTCGCGCGAGCGCCGGGGGTCAACCGCCGCTGATCTCAGAAACTGTTCGCCAACAGCGCATACTCCGCGGCGACCTTCTGCCGTACGTCCGGTTCCTTATCACTGGTGACGACTCCGACGTACCTCTTGTACGCGACGTAGCAGCGGAACTTGTACTCCCGATCCGGGTCGCCTTTGCTGTTGAGCTGCAAGCACTTGGCACCGGGGACGTCTTTGGGCGCGCCCAGCGAATCGTAGTGCCCGCCTTCGCTCTCCAACAGGCCGGAGACCAGCTTCTGCGCCGCCGCCGCGTCGCGGGTGCGAGCGACATAGCTGTCGTCCAGCAGGCCGATGTGGTCCACGCCGGTGTCCTCGATCAGGCGCAGGTGAACGGATTCGTCGTCGGCGCGGTGCACGGTGTGGTAGCCGCCGTAGACGGCGAAGGTCGCCGGGTCGGGCGCGCGGTTCTTGCGGTCGGCGACCGCGACGCGGGCGAGCAGGTCGTCCGGGTCGGTCTTCAGGGTGTCGAGCTTCTCCACCGGTGTCGGGGTGAACTTGTCCAGCTGCGCGACCTGGGCGGCCAACGTCTTGTCGACCCACTTCACCAGGTCGTCGCCGTCCGCCTTGGGGCGCTGGATGAACAAGGAGATGACGAATTCCTTGTGCGCCATGAAGGCGCCGACATTGGGAACGCCCGGCCGCCAGTGGATGTAGGCGTCGGGATACTTCGTCGAGGACAGTTTGCGGTTGTCCGGCGAGACGGCGATGTCGACATCCTCGAGTTCGCGTGCGGCGAGCTTCGCGGTGGCCTCGTCGGGGAAGCGGAACACGGCGTTGGTGACCGCGGTGGCCTCCGGCGCCGGGTTGGACTGGCCGGTGGGGTCGGGGCGGTCGGCGCCGCTGGCGGCGTATCCCACAACCAGCTTGCGGTTGTCGAAGACCGGCCTGGACACCTTGGCGACGAAGTCGAGCGCCTGCTCGGCGTCGGCGACGACGGTGCTGCCGCGACCGACCTTCAGCACGGGGTCGATGCGCACGGTGGGGACCACCGCGTCCGACATCCGCATGCCTTCCAGCAGCGCGCCTTTGCCCGCGGCATCCTGCTTGTACTCGTGCTTGTCGATGGGATAGGTGCCGACTTCCAGCGTGCGCACATCGATCTCGCCCGCCGTCGGCGTTCCCTGCACGCCGGCGCAACCGGCCAGCATCCCTGCCAGTGCCAGGCAAGACGCGGTGAGCGCGATGCGTTGCGTCCGAACCATCTCAGGCCCCTCGTTCCTCCCGTTGCTGACACTGAAGTTACCCGACGGACGCCGGGGAGGGGGACCGATGCCGTTCGTCTTGCCATACCCTTGTCGGTGTGGCGACGACCTTGCACTGCACCTCCGGTGGAGGCCGATACCGGTGAAGGATCGGCAGGTCGAGGTCGTCGTAGGCAGCCACGCCGTGGCCGCGGTCGCGGGCGCGGTCGTCGTCGTCGCGCACCGCAAGCCCGGCAGGCCGTCGCCGGACTCGCCCGCCTTCGCCGCGCTGGAATCGCTGGCCGAACTGGTGCGGGACGCGACCGCTCGCGAGCCGGGCGGCCCCGGCGCCCTGGTGGCGCGGCAGGCGACGCGCTGGCTGATGAAACATGCCGAGCAGATCAGCCCCGGCGAACCGATCGACTTCGGCATCCTCTCCGCCGCCGAGAACGGGGGCGTGGCGATCTTCCTGCACGGGGCGGTCACCGCCGTGCTGGGCGGTGACGGCGGGGTCGAGCGATACCGCGGCAGCGACGCGGCTTTCACCGTGGATCGGGTCGCGCCGGTGCCCGCGCGGGCGGTGGCGTTGTTCGTCGACGACGCGAAAGGCCGCGTTCCCGATCTGCCACCCGAGCGCGGCATCGGCCGGCTGGTCGAGGGCGTCGCCCAGGCGGGTGGCGCGATCGTATGGTCGGAAGGTTCCCGCACGAGTGCGCCGACGAACGGCGGGGATCCCCGTGCCGCGGGTGCGCATCGCCGCCCGGAGACGCCGCCGCTGCCGACGGCGCGCGTCGAACCCGACCCGCCCACCGAGTCGGTACGTCGGGAGCGGCCTGCGCCGCAACCGCAGCCCGTGGCCGGGCCGCCGCGGTACCCGACCGCACCGTCCACCGCCATGCTCGACGCGGAGGCCGAGCAGACGCCGATCGATCCGCACCACGCCCCCACCCAGCTGGGCGGCACCAATCCCGCGCCGCGACCCGACCCGGGCCTGCAACGCAGGCTGGAGGCGACGGCCAAGGCGACCGCGCTGACCGTCAAGGTCATGGGGTTCAAATGCGCGCGCGCCCATCCCAGTGATCCGCGGGCGGCGTTCTGCACCGTCTGCGGTATGCCGGTCGACCAGACCCAGGCGCTGATCGAAGTGGTCCGCCCGCCGCTGGGCATGCTGATCCTCGACGACGGCATGACCTACATGCTCGCCGCGGACGCGGTGATCGGGCGCGATCCGGAGCGTTCGCCCGCCGCGGAGAGCGGACTCGTCCCGCTGCGCGTCGACGACGCCTCCGGCGGCATGTCCCGGGCCCACGCCGAAATCCGGCTGGTGAACTGGGATGTGACGGTGGTGGACTGCGGTTCGACCAACGGCACCCGCACCCGTCTGCCGGGCTATCGGGACTGGGCGCGCTTGGCGCCGCACCAGTCCATGGTGCTCATGCCCGGCACCGAGATCATGCTCGGCAACCGCGTCCTGCGCTTCGAACTGGCCGCCCCGCCGCCGTTCGGCCGCTGAACCCGCGTCACGAATAGCGGGCGGCGCAGACACTCTCGCCGTTCAGGACCCCGGCGCGAAACGCCTCGACCCGGGAGAAACCGCTGGGCACGGTCTTGCCTTGGGCGTCGCTCGCCGCCAAGCCGTCGGTGAGCAGGCCCGAGACCGCCTCGTCGAGATCGCCCGCCGCGAGTTTGATATCGCCCTGACTGACCGGCCGCCCGGATTCGGCGAGCTTGCCGGTGACCACTCCGGACAGACAAGCCGCGCGCAGTCCGGTCTTGGCTCCCACCAGGCTCTCACCGCGGTTCTGCTGGACCGCCAGGGTATAGCGGGAGATGAACACGACGTAGCCGTTGTAGTCGCCGGTCACCTTGAGCGGCAACGGGTCGTCCGCGGAGCTGGACATACCCCGCTCCGCGAGCGCGGGAATATCCGTGGCGATCGTGTTCTTCGCCGGGCAATACGACACCGGTTCGGTGACCACGCCGTCGCGGCATTCGATCTTCGCCTGGGAGTAGTCGTAGGTCGGCTCGTCGTCGATCGGCAGAATCGCTCGGAGGGCCTTGGTGAGTTCGATCAGGGTTTCCTTCGTGATCGGGTACTCGCCGCGGCCGGTGTCGTCGCTGAAACTCTGCGGCAGATTGGCGCGGCGCTGGTCGATCTCGTCCTGATCGATGCCCTTGCATCCCTTGGGGCCGTCGGTGAAACCGATCTGCACCGCGGTGACCCGTTCGAAGGCGGAGCCGTGCACGCTCTCCGGGTCGTCGGGGTCGGAGTCACGGATGGCGACGGTAGCCGCGAGCACCGTGTTGAGGCCGTCGGAGGTGTTGATCGTGAAGTGCTCGGCTTTGCCCTCGGCCACGTGGCGCATGAACGCGCCCGCGAAGCAATCCGCCTGCTGTTCCTTGACGATCACCGGGGTTTTCGGAGCGACGATCTTGGCCATGGTCTGCACCGCGTGCCCGTACTCGTGCGCGAGCACCATCACCACGGACATCTTCCCGAAGGTCTCCTCCATGGTGGGAAGCAGCACCGATCTGTCCCAGCCGATGGAATTGTCCAGCCGGCAGTAGGCGGCGTTCACCAAGCGGTAGGTGGTCTCCTTGCAGAACTCGACCGACTCCGCGCGCCCGGCTTTCGCGCTCCAGGACAGCAGCTTCTCGACCGGCTTGAACTCGCCCTGGAACTCCTTGCCGAACTCGCCGCGCCAGTAGGTCTGGATGTCGTCGACGGCGTTGAGCGCCAGCGTGTCCACGGCGCCGCCGTCGCCGTTGGTCGCGGTCAGCGTGCTATCCGGGACGCCGGTGCGCGGACCGCTCGGACCGCTGGTGGTGGGAAGTCCGGCGACCTTGAACGGATCGTCGTAGACGGAGACGGCCCTGCCGTCGACCACTCGGATGCAGCCCCCGGCCAGCACCAGAATGCTGAGCAGCGCCGCAACCAGCGCGCTCGCTCGGACTCTCGGCAAGGCTCCCCCTCGTCGGCCGGTAAAGCGTTCACATCGGTGGCCGGATCGGGGCATATGGCGCATCGGGGGCACCGCCGATGTCCGGGTGATGGAATAGTATCCGCTGCATGTCTTCACCGGGGGCGCAGACCATCACCGTGCGCCATGATGGAAACGAACGAGTATTCGATTCGAGCCAGCAGGTCACGATGGGCCGCGCGCCGGAGGTGACGCTGTTCGTCGACAGCCCGCTCGTTTCGCGTGTGCACGCGACGCTGGCCTGGCAGGGCAGCGCCTGGGTGTTGACCGACAACAGAAGCACCAACGGGGTGTTCGTCGACGCACGCAGGCTGACCCAGCCGGTGTCGATCGACCGTCCCACGCAGGTCCGGCTGGGTGACGCGATCAGCGGCCCGCTGTTGCACCTGCTGCCCGCGAACCCGCAACCACCGCAACGGCCTTCCGTGCGCCCGCCGCAACCGGCCCCCCAACCGGCTCCGCCGCCCGGTCCGCCGCCGCACGCGGTCCGGCGGCCCGCGCAGCAGTTCCAGCGGCCGCCATATCCGCCGCCGCAGGACGCGCCCGCGCCCGCGCTGAACATCAACATGACGACCAGGGCGGATACGTCGAACATGCCGCCGGTCCGGGCCAGGGCGAGCACGGCGCCCATCGCCCGCGGTGACCGGATCCCCCAGACCGGCCTGAGCATCGGCCGCACCACCGACAACCAGATCGTCGTCAACGATCCGCTGGCCTCCCGCAAACATGCCCGCCTGATCTCCTCCGCCGAGGGCCTGACCATCGAGGACCTCGGCTCGGCGAACGGCACGTTCGTCAACGGGCACCGCCAGCAACGGGCGGTGCTGCGCGAGCGGGACATCATCACCATCGGCAACGTCGACTTCGTCGTGCAGCAGGGCGCGCTGGTGCACCGGCAGAAGCCGGTCGCCGAGCAGGGTCTGGCGGTGCACGGGGTCGGTTTCACCGTCGAGGGCAACAAGCAGCTGCTCGTCGACGTGAACATGTCGGCCAGCCGCGGGACGCTCACCGCGCTGATCGGTCCCTCCGGCGCGGGCAAGTCGACGCTGTCGCGCCTGATCGCGGGCACCACCCGGCCTTCGGGCGGCGTGGTCACCTTCGAGGGGCGCAATCTGCACGCCGAGTACGAGGCGCTGCGGTCCCGCATCGGCATGGTGCCGCAGGACGACGTGCTGCACCGCCAGCTCACGGTGCGCCAGGCGCTCGGTTTCGCGGCCGAGCTGCGGCTGCCGAGGGACAACAGCAAGCAGGACCGGCAGAAGGTCATCGACGGTGTGCTGCAAGAGCTTTCGCTCACCGAGCACGCCGACACCAGGGTCGACCGGCTGTCCGGCGGTCAGCGCAAGCGGGCTTCGGTGGCGCTGGAACTGCTGACCGGTCCCTCGCTGCTCATCCTGGACGAACCGACCTCGGGCCTGGACCCGGCACTGGACCGGCAGGTCATGGTGATGCTGCGGGAACTGGCCGACGCGGGCCGCGTGGTGATCGTGGTGACCCACTCGGTGGCGCACCTGGACATGTGCGATCAGGTACTGCTGCTCGCCCCCGGCGGCAAGACCGCCTACTGCGGCAACCCGGCCGGTGTCGGCGCGGCGCTCGGTACCAGCGATTGGGCGGAGATCTTCGCCAATGTCGCGGCCAACCCGGATCAGGCCTTCGCCGCCTATCGCTCCCGGCAGGCGTTCGCGCCGCCACCCCCGCCGCCTGTCCAGCCGTACGGGCCCGCGGGCAGTCCGCCGCAATCCAGTCGCGGCAAGCAGTTCTCGACGCTGGCGCGCAGGCAGGTCCGGCTGATCCTGGCCGATCGCGGTTATCTGACGTTCCTGGTGCTCCTGCCGTTCATCCTCGGCGGGCTGTCGCTGGTGGTGCCGGGGAAGAACGGTTTCCAGCGCGGCGCGCTGAAAGCGCTACCGGATGGCACATTCGTGCCCGAGGGCGGCAGTGAGACACAACAGCTGCTGGTGGTGCTGATTCTGGGCGCCTGTTTCATGGGCTCCACGCTCACCGTGCGCGATCTGGTCGGGGAACGGACGATCTTCCATCGCGAACGCGCGGTGGGGCTGCTGCCCTCGGCGTATCTGATGGCGAAGATCGCCGTCTTCAGTTTCACCGCGCTGCTGCAGTCGGCGGTCCTGGTCGGCATCGTGCTCGCGGGCAAGAAGCGCCCGGGCGAAGGAGCGGTGCTGGCCTCCGGCAGCGCGGAGCTGTACATCGATATCGCGCTGACCGCGATCTGCTGTGTGGTCGTCGGCCTGCTGTTGTCGTCGCTGGCGAAGTCGAACGAGCAGGTGATGCCGCTGCTGGTGGTGGCCATCATGTGCCAGCTGGTGATGGCGGGCGGCCTGATCCCGGTCACCGGCCGGGTGGTGCTCGAGCAGGTGTCCTGGCTGTTCCCGGCCCGGTGGGGGTACGCGGCCGGCGCGTCGACGGTGAACATTCGCGAACTGTTCCTCAACGCGCAGCCCGACACGCTCTGGCAGCAGAAGCCGGAGATCTGGGCGCTGGACGTCGGCGTGCTGTTGCTGATCACCTTGGTGCTGGCGATCCTCACCTGGCGCCGGTTGCGTCTGAAGAAGTCGTCCGCGTGACGCGGTTGGCACGGATCACGGGCGCCCCGCGGCGCGGAGGCGGCGCCGAACGGGTGACGACGAGCATCTCGGCCGCGAACCGGGCACACTTATGCCTGTGACGGTGCGAGTAGGGGCAGTGCATCTCGGCTGGGATGTGGTGTCCGTGGCAGCCGGCGGCGGTGGCGTTCCCATCCGGCCGGTACAGGTGGAGGGGATGTGGACGCCGCCGGCCTATCTGCTGGCGGATTCGTCGGGCCGGCTGCACACGGCGGGCGTGGAACGCAACCGGCCGGATCTCGGGATGGCGATCGCCGACGTGCGCGACATCCTGGGTCATCCGCAGATCGTGGTCGCGGGCGCGACTTGGCCCGCCGAGTTGGTCTTCCGTGCGCGCATGTACAACCCGCTCGCGGAGATCGGCAAGCACTTGCGCGGCAAGCCGGACCTGGTGGCGTTGCCCTTCCCGGACAACTGGCCGGACGAGAAGGTCGAGATCTACGCGTCGATGGTGGAACAGCTCGACGTCGTGGTGGAGCCGCTGCCGGAGAGCGTGGCGTTGTCCGGTTACGTCCGCGCGCTCGGGCTGGTGCACCCGCCGGACCGGGCCAGGCCGCACGGCATCGGCGCGACGGGGGTGTACTCCGACGGCCGCAGCATGCTGGTGGTCGCGGTGCACGGCGACGACGAGCAGCCCACCGAGTCGGTGGACGTCCCGGTGGACGCGGAGGCCATGCGGGATGCCCGGTCGGCGGACGACGTCGTGATCGAGGTGATGGCGGCCGCCCGTTCGATCGGCGCGGACACCTCGACGGTCCTGCTGTCGGGCAACGTGCGCTTCAACGACGCGTTGCGCCTGGCCTTCCAGAACCATCTCGGACACCGGCTGCATGTGGCCGACCATCCGATGCACGCGCTCGTCCTGGGCGCGGCGCACCTGCTGGTGAGCGACACGGAGGCGGGTGAGCCGGAGCCCGCGGGCGGGCATGTCGAACCTGTGCCCGCTCCGCAGCGCCCGGTGGACGCCCGGCCGCAGGCCGAGTACGCGCCGCCGCCGCAAGCAGCGCCGCCGCAACCGGCGGACGCGGGGCCGCGCCACCCGGAGCAGCCGCCGGTGCGCCCGGTGCCCGGCGTCCAATACGGGCCGGGCTACCCCACCCAGCCCGATGAGGAGACGACCAGGATCGGGCGCGACGAAGTGCCGCGCGGTCTCCCGCCGAACCTCGCCGAACTGGGCAGCCGCTTCACACGGCCGCCGAGCGCACCCGAGGATCGAACCGGTCCGCCGTCCGGGCCGCCCGGTGGGCCGGTGCCGCCGCTCGGGCCGCGGCCGCCCTACCCGGGAGCGGCGGAACAGCAGTCCTACCCCGGTCCACCACGCCAGGGCGCATGGCAGGACCAAGGCCCGGAGTCCGAGGACGAGGAGCGGCACCGCAAAGGCAAACTCTGGAACAAGATGAAGGGCAACTTGTTCGGCGCCAATACCGTCGTGGGGGCGATGGCGCTGGCCGTGGTCGCGCTGCCGTCCGGTAATCACTCGGTGCAGCCGACGGCGCAGCCGGTCGTCCTCGACGCGGGATCGGTCGTCGCCGAACAGGCGGGCGAGGCCGAGCCGGTCGCGTGTCCAACTGCTCCCTACGCGATCACGCGGCCCAAACCAGGCGTCACCACCGCACGCGGTGACCAGCGGGAAGCGCAGGAGAGCTCCGCGGAGTGCGGACGGCCGGACGCCGACACCTTGCGCTACCTGATCCCCGGACCGCCCGGCGCGATCGACTTCGGACCCCCGATCGAGACCTGACGCGATTTCTTCCCGCGATACCCCACTGGTATCGTGGCTCGTCGGCGTGTGGAACGCCCGGTCGAACCCTGTGGATCGCCCGGACGTCCACCGAGGCTCGGGTCTCCACCGGCCGCCGGGAACACCTCGACCGCACGCCTGGCCGGCAACACCGACGACAGACAGGGAAGCACTGTGCCTACGTACAGCCCCAAGGCGGGTGACGTGACCCGTAAGTGGTACGTCATCGACGCCACTGACGTAGTGCTCGGCCGTCTCGCCGTCCAGGCAGCGAATCTGCTGCGTGGCAAGACGAAGCCGACCTACGCCCCGCACGTCGATGGTGGCGATTTCGTCATCATCATCAATGCCGACAAGGTCGCCATCAGCGGCAACAAGCGGCAGGACAAGCTGATCCACCACCACTCCGGGCACCCGGGCGGCCTCAAGTCGCGGACTGTCGGTCAGGTGTTGGAGACCCGTCCCGACCGCCTCGTGGAGAAGGCCGTCAAGGGCATGATCCCGAAGAACAAGCTCGGCAACGCGATCGCGGGCAAGCTGAAGGTGTACGCGGGTCCGACGCACCCGCACGCCGCCCAGCAGCCCATTCCGTTCGAGATCAAGCAGGTGGCCCAGTGACCGCTCCCGAGGAATTCAACGAGGACTACGTCGAGGAATTCGACGCTGCCGAGGCTGTCGAGGACGGTGCGGGCTACGAGGACTCCGAGGTCTCGGCGTCTTACACCCCGGTCGTGATCGACCGCCCGGTGCAGACCGTCGGCCGCCGTAAGGAGGCCGTCGTGCGCGTGCGCCTGCTGCCCGGCTCCGGCAACTTCGTGCTGAACGGCCGCACCATCGAGGACTACTTCCCGAACAAGGTGCACCAGCAGCTGGTCAAGTCGCCGCTGGTGACGGTCGAGCGCACCGAGTCCTTCGACGTGCACGCCCGCCTGGTCGGCGGCGGCCCGTCCGGCCAGGCAGGCGCCCTGCGGCTGGCCATCGCCCGCGCGCTGATCGAGGTCACCCCGGAGGATCGTCCCGCCCTCAAGCGGGCCGGCTTCCTGACCCGTGACCCGCGCGCCACCGAGCGCAAGAAGTACGGTCTGAAGAAGGCGCGTAAGGCGCCGCAGTACTCGAAGCGCTGATATCGGCAACGTCGACCTTCCGCGTCCGGCATCCTCGCGGTGCCGGACGCGGTACGGTCGACGCGGCAGCTGTACGAGAGCAGGCTCCCAGCGAACAGCTGGTCGCCTGCTCTCGCGCTGTATGAAGACAGGGCGTTCGCGGGGCCTTCGTGGTGCACGGGCCGGTGCCTCCCGGGCCGACGCCCACGCCACAGATCACCAAGAGGGGCGAGGTATGGGACGGTTGTTCGGCACCGACGGAGTCCGCGGGCTTGCCAACGAGTCGCTGAGTCCGGAGCTGGCGCTGCGCGTGTCCGGTGCGGCCGCGCAGATCCTGAGCCGGGGCAAGAAGCGTGCGCTCGCGGTGGTCGGCCGCGATCCCCGCGCCAGCGGGGAGATGCTCGAGGCCGCCGTGACCGCGGGGCTGACCGCGGCGGGCGTGGATGTGCTGTCGGTGGGGGTGCTGCCGACGCCTGCGGTCGCCTATCTCACCGGTTTGTACGACGCGTGTCTCGGCGTGATGATCTCCGCCTCGCACAATCCGATGCCCGACAACGGGATCAAGATCTTCGCCGCGGGCGGGCACAAACTCGATGACGCGATCGAGGACCGGATCGAGGCGCTGATAGCCGCCGAGTCGCCGTTCCGCCCGACCGGCGCGAGCATCGGACGGGTGCGCAACGCGGCGGGCGCGCGCGATCAAGGGCTGACCGTCCCGGATCAGTACAGCCTCGCGGGCACCCACGAACGCTATGTGGAACACCTGGTCGAGGCGACCGGTCAGGACCTGTCCGGGCTGACCGTCGTGGTCGACTGCGCGCACGGCGCCGCCGCCGAGGTGGGGCCCGCCGCCTACCGCGAGGCGGGGGCGACGGTGATCGCGATCAACGCCGAGCCCGACGGGCTGAACATCAACGACGGCTGCGGCTCGACCCATCTGGACCAGGTGCGGGCCGCGGTGGTGGAGCACGGCGCCGATCTCGGTCTCGCGCACGACGGCGACGCCGACCGCTGCCTGGCCGTCGACGCCTACGGCAATGTGGTCGACGGCGACGCGATCCTCGCGATCCTCGCGCTCGCCATGCATGAGGCGGGCGAGCTGGCCCACGACACCTTGGTCGCCACCGTGATGAGCAACCTCGGCCTGCACATCGCCATGCGCGCGGCGGGAATCACCACGCGCACCACGGCCGTCGGCGACCGCTACGTGCTCGAGGAATTGCGGCGCGGCGGCTACACCCTCGGCGGCGAGCAGTCGGGGCACGTGGTGTTCCCGCGATACGGCACCACCGGCGACGGCATCCTCACCGGCTTGCGCCTGATGGCGCGGATGGCGCAGTCCCGGCGCACCCTGGCCGACCTGGCCGCAGTACTGCGGACCGTGCCGCAGATCCTGGTGAACGTGCCGGTCAGCGACAAATCCGTGGTGGCGCGCGCCCCCGAGATCCGGGACGCGGTGCTGGAGGCGGAGCGAGTACTCGGTGACTCCGGGCGAGTGCTGCTGCGGCCGAGCGGCACCGAAGAACTGGTGCGGGTGATGGTGGAAGCCACCGACCCGGCCCAGGCACGCCAGCTGGCGGACGACCTGGCCAAGCGGGTCGCGGCTGTGTAGTTCGGTCGCGCCTTCGGCGCGGACGGCGGATACGCGGTCACACTCGAAACTTGTTTGCGCCTTACCGCTCTCGCGCGTTGAGTCGAGGTCATGACGATTTTGACAGTGCCCGAACTGGAGGGCGAGCAGACGCGGTTGCGTCCCTTCGCAGACGCCGACGCGGGCAGCGTCGTCGAGGCCGGGCAGGACCCGACGATTCCCTTGAACACCACCGTAGTCGCCCACGGTGATCACCGCGATGCGCGCGCATTCATTCAACGTCAGCACCGACGAGCGATCACCGGCGAGGGATGGTCATTCGCCATCACCGACCCCGCCACCGATACCGCCGTGGGTCAGATCGGGCTATGGCGTCGGAATATCCACCACGGCAGAGCCTCGGTCGGGTACTGGGTTCTTCAGCGCTATAGACGCCACGGGTACGCGACCCGTGCACTGCGCGTCCTCAGTTCCTGGGCCGCCGTCCACGACGAGATCTCCCGGCTCGAGCTGTTCGTGGAACCCGCGAACGAAGGATCCTGGCGAGCCGCCGAAGGAGCCGGATACCAACGGGAAGGGCTGCTGCGCCGATGGGAGAAGGTCGGCGGCGAGCCCCGCGACATGTACATCTACGCACTGCTGCCCTGATCTTGTGAGAGCGGCCGGATGCCGGATCTTTGGGCCACCTCGGACTGCAACCGGCCGGGTTGCCACAGTTGTGGTCAGTGGGTTTCGGTGAGTACGCCCGCGTTCATGTGCCAACGCCGGGTCGCTCGGACCGTGTCGAGCATGCGGCGGTCGTGGGTGACGAGTATCAGTGTGCCCGTGAAGGATTCGACGGCCTGCTCCAGTTGTTCGATGGCGGGGAGGTCCAGGTGGTTGGTCGGCTCGTCCAGCACGAGCAGGTTCACTCCGCGGGCCTGGAGCAGGGCGAGCGCGGCGCGGGTGCGTTCGCCGGGGGAAAGGGTGTCGCACGGGCGCTGCACGTGCGGGCCGCGCAAGCCGAATTTCGCCAGCAGGGTGCGAGTGTCCGCCTCCGGCCACTCCGGGAGTTCGGCGCCGAAAGTGTCGGCCAGTGCGACGGGTCCGCGGAACAGTCCGCGCGCCTGGTCGACCTCGCCGATCCGGACGCCGGAGCCCAGGCTCGCGGTTCCGCTGTCGGGCCGCAGTTTTCCCAGTAACAGCGCCAGCAGCGTGGACTTTCCCGAGCCGTTCGCGCCGGTGAGCACGATGCGGTCCGCCCAGTCGACCTGGGTGGTGATCGGGCCGAGCGTGAAGTCGCCCCGGGTCACCCGCGCCTGGGACAGTGTCGCCACCACCGAGCCGCTGCGCGGGGCCACGGCGATGCTCATACGCAGCTCCCATTCCTTGCGCGGCTCCTCCACCACCTCCAGCCGTTCGATGCGGCGCTGGGTCTGCCTGGCCTTGGCCGCCTGCTTCTCGGTGGATTCGGCGCGCATCTTGCGGCCCGCCTTGTCCGAGTCCAGCTTCCTGGGATCACGCGCCTTGCGGCGTGCGTTGCGGACGCCGTGTTCGAGCCAGTTGCGCTGCATCTGGGCGCGGGCCTCCAAGCCCGCTTTCGTGTCGGCGTACTCCTCGTAGGCTTCGCGCGCGTGCCTGCGGGCGATCTCGCGCTCCATCAGGTACGCCTCGTAACCGCCGTCGTACCAGCCGACCTGCTGCTGCGCGAGATCCAATTCCACGATGCGATTCACCGTGCGCGCCAGGAACTCCCGGTCGTGGCTGATCACCATCAGCGGCACCCGCACGCCGGCGACGAACTGCTCCAGCCGGGCCAGCCCGTCCAGATCCAGGTCGTTGGTCGGCTCGTCCAGCAGCAGGATGTCGAACCGCGACAGCAGGACCGAGGCCAGCCCGGCGCGGGCGGCCTGGCCACCGGACAAACCGGTCATCGGGGTGTCCAGGCCGCTCGGCAGACTGTCCGCGAGGCCCAGATCGGCGGCGATCTCGTGGGCGCGCTGGTCCAGGTCCGCGCCACCGAGGGCGAGCCAGCGTTCCAGCGCGGGGGAGTATTCGTCCGGCCCACCTTCGGCGAGGCGCTCGGCCGCGGCGTCCATCGCTCGCTGCGCCTCGGTGACACCGGTCCGGCGCCCGAGGAATTCGAAGACGGTCTCGCCGCGCACCCGCTGCGCCTCCTGGGCCAGATAGCCGACCGTCGCGTCCGGCGGACTGAGCGCGATGCTGCCGGTCGGCGAGTGCCGGTCGGCGAGCATGCGCAGCAGCGTCGACTTGCCCGCGCCGTTCACGCCGACCAGGCCGATCACGTCGCCCGGCGCGAGGGTCAGGTCGAGGTCGGCGAACAGCGTGCGCTCACCGTGAGCGGCCGACAGGCCGCGGGCATGCAGAGTGGTGCTCACCAGCACGAGTCTGCCGTGCTCGGGGTTGCACCCTGAGGTCGGCCCCGGGAGAAATCAGGGTCGGAATCGGCCGCCGGGCCGATGGCGGGGCCCGCGGTGGCGGGCAGAGTGGAACTCGTAGCGATCCCCGCAACGAGAGGGAAGACCAATGACCGCCCCCACCCGCCGTTTCACCCGCTCCACCCACGACAAGTGGATCGCGGGCGTCTGCGGTGGCATCGCCGAGTACCTCGGCTGGAACGCCAACGTCGTCCGGCTGCTGTTCGTGGTGTCGTGCCTGCTGCCCGGTCCGCAGTTCGTCATCTACCTGGTGCTGTGGCTGCTGATGCCGAAGAAGTGAACTCGGGGCTGCGCGGAGCCCGCGCGGGTGTCAGGATGGAACGATGCCGCTGTCGCGGCACCGCGCCACCGAACGAGTCCTGCTGAGGAGGAGTCATGATCACCTCGAGCGAATTCCCCGGTGTGGATATACCCGGCATCGACGCGTCCTCGTCCCTCGGCGGGCTGGGTGCGATCGAACTGCAGCACCCGACCCAGGACATCGACGGCGACGGCACCCTCGACACCATCACCACCACGGGTGACGAGGCGATGCAGGTCTGGACCGACTACGACCACGACGGCTTCGCCGACCACGTCACCGTGGTAGAGAAGGACGGCGACTACGCCGCATGGGAATTCCACCGCCAGCCTGACGGCACCTCCGAATGGGTCCGCACCGACCGAGGCCGCATCGGCGGCTGACCGTCGCCGCGCGAGCGGAATTCGGGGGAACCGAGTGTCGGCGTGTTGCGTCGAAGGAAGTACGCGGCAATCTGCGCGAACGAGTTTCGCGCCGCGCGATGACACTACGAAGACGGAGGGGAAACGTGGGCGGGTCGGAAATGGTAGGCGTCCGCACCGGGGAACTGGGTGGGCTGGGCAGCGACTATCGAAGATCGGCGGACGCGGTCCGCGACCAAGCGAAGCGAGTCGCCGATCATTTGTTCGGCAGCGGCGGTGAGGCGGGCCGGAACTATGCGCCGCAGGGCATCGCGGTGCATGAAGGGCTGGAACGAATCGGCGCGTGGCTGCGGAACTGGAGTGACGCCACCACCGCCACCGCCGACGCACTGGGCGCCGCCGTGGTGGTCTACGCCGAGACCGACCAGCAGCGCGCGTCCGAGACGAACAAGTCATGAGACCGCCGAACGACCCGTGCTCGCATCGGCCGCGGCACACCGTCGAGGAGCCGGGATCATGACGATTTCCTGGCAGGGCAAGGCGATCGACGCACTCTTGGACGAGGGCAGCGCCGGACTGCAGTACTGGATCGAGTTCATGCCGCTGTACGAGGCGGCGTTCGGCGGCAACGGCGGCCGGGGTGAGCTCGGCACGCTGCTGGCCAGGTACGACGAGCAGCGCGGCACCCGTCTGGAGAAGCTCGAGCAGGCGGGCGAGGCGCTGAAGGTCGCTCTCGCCGAGGTGGATCGGCAATGGGACGCACAGCAGGGCTACACCCGTCGGCTGCCCGAGTTGTGGCAGGGCGCGGCGGCCGCCGCCGCGCTCGACATGCTCGGCAAACAGTCGGTGCTCGCCGACGAGGACCGGCAGCATGCCAGGGCGGCCATGGCCGTGATCGCCGATCTGCCGAACGCGCTGCGCTCGGCGGTGGCCGCGAAGGCGTTCGCCACTCGGGAATTGCTGGAGGGCCCGGTGGGCGGCGGCAAGGCGGTGAAGATCGACGGCAAGACTCCGGACGACGTGAAACTCATCGTCGACGTGCACGATGCGTGGGAATGGATCAGCGCGGAACAGGTGCGCGAACTCGGCCGCGTATTCCCCGCGCTCGCCGTGCCGGAGGACAAGATCAACAAGAGTGTGCTCGGTCTCATCAACTCCGACAGCAAGAATCTGCTCACCGGCGCGTATGGCGATCGGGTGCGCAGCGTCACCGAGGAGTGGCTGACCAAGACCTTCAAGCCGGACTTCGATCGCAAGCTGGCGTCCTACCTCGACGTCTGCGCCGAGGTCGATCGACTCTTCAAGGATCAGTACAAGAACCTCACCGACGCACTGGCGCAACTGTCCGAACAGGCTTATCCGCGCCCGGAAGGCCCGTCGCAACCACAGCCGGGCACACCGTCCGGCCCGGACGATCCCCAGGAAACGAGCGCGCCCGGGCCGCCCGGCGCGCCCGCGGCCACAGTCCCGGCGAGCACCGCATCGAGCAGCGTGCCCGCATCGACCTCACCGGCGACACCGACCACACCGGAGACCCGGCCCACGCCGGAGACCCCCACCACGCCCAGCACCCCCATCACCCCCGCGCCCAGGATGCCCGCGCTGGATGGGCTGGCCGCGCTCAGCCAGGTGGCGCAGGAATTCGCGCCGCTGGCAACGGGTCTCGGTCAAGCGGTGGAGCAGGGCATGTCCGCGCTGAGCGGCATCATCACGACCGGAGTCGACGACGCGATCGAAAAGCTCATGCAGAGCGTCGATCCGCAGAACGCCGAAGCCGACGACCAAGCCCACGAAGAGCGAGCCGCAGAGCCGCGCGCCGCGGCGGAATTCGACCTCGGCGGAAAGCATGTCGAGTTCGAGATGGGCCCGGACGGCCGGCTGAAACTGCTTCTCTCCGATGCCACGGGCGCGCAGCAGGAGTTCACCGTCGAACTGAACGAGCAGGGGATACCGGTCATCTCGATGGAGCCGAAAACCGATGACGCACAGCCCCCGGCGCCTGCGGCACCGGCACCGGAGGCGCAGCGGAACGAGGAGTCTCCCGCGCCGGAATCTCAGGGGGAAGAGGAATCGCCTGGTCCGGCTCCGGAATCCGACGCCGACGACGGTCGGTCCGGTCTGCCGGGCGGAACCCTGCCCGGCGCCCGGCGCGAGGAAGACGGCGAGCACTATCCGAAGTCGTTGCCGGACCAGCGCGAGCCGGACCCCGACGCCCCGGTGGACGGCGGCGCGGAACTCGCCGAAGCAGGCCCATTGGACGCGGATTTCGCCGAGGCGGGCCCGTTGTGAGCCCGGCGGCGACGAGTCCGCACACGGAATGAACAAGGAGGCGCAGCATGGTCGACTACGCCGAGGAGGCGAGGCAGCTCGCCGCCGAGAACCAGCGCCGCATGTCGCTGCTCCTCGACGAGATCCAGGCGATCAACGAGCAGACCGCGGCGACCGGCCGGGAGTTCGCCGACCGCCTGACCGCCGACATGGACCAGTTCTGGGTGACGCACGCCGAGGACATCGACAAGGCCGCCGCAGAGGCGGAGGAGCAGCGACGGCTGCACGAGGAAGCGCAAGAACAGCGTGCGGCCATCGCGCGGTCGATGGCCGCACGTCGGGCGAATCAAACGGTGGCACCGGTCGACGAGGAGGACGAGGAGGCCGCGTTCTATCGACGCAAGAGCTGGCTGATCTGACCGGCTCCCGGGCGTCGCGGGGGCGGGCTATCGCCGCAGCAGTGCGGCGAGCTGTCCGACCTTCAGCTTCGGTGGCTCCTTCTCCTGCGGCGCTTCCGGGTCGACGACCGCGGTGTGCGGGATGAGCTCGTCGGGGTCGGCGAAGGCGCGGTAGGTCTTGTCGCCCGCCAGCGTGGCGAGCAGGTAACCGGCCAGCAGAGCACGGGTGGTGCGCGCGGTCTTCGCTTCGTGCTTTCCCGCGCCCACGGCGGCGAGCACGCGACGGCCTTCGATGATGCCGTTGTGCGAGGCCTTGTCGATGGCGCGCAGGATCGCGGGGCCGCCCCACGCGGTGGCCAGCGGGACGGCGTTGGAGCTGACCGAGGTGATGTCGGTCGCACCGGCCAGGATCAACGCCGGAACGTCCAGCTCGGGCGCGATGTCCTCGGCGGCGGGCGCGGTGGGCGCGGGGAACAGCGCCGCGACGGTGGCGACGTCGCGGCGGCTCGCGGCGATGACGGCGGCGCCCGCGCCCATGCCGTGCCCGGCCAGGGCGAGGCGCTCCGGATGCACGCTGATCGCGCCGTCACCGAGCCGCACACCGGTGCAGATGTCGAGCGTGGTGAGCAAATCGGCGGCCAGCCCCAGATGTGACGGGATCGGCCCGCGCTCGGTATCGGGGGCGGCCGCCACGATTCCCCAGGAAGCGAGGTGTTCGAGCAGCGTGCGGTAGTGACCCGCCCCGGTCAGCCAGCCGTGGCCGAACGCGACGGCAGGCAGATTCCGCCCCGTCTCAGGCGTGAACACCACCCCCGGCTGGCCGGCGATGGCCAGATTGCCTCGCAACACGCGGTGCGGGCCGCGGCTGGTCAGGGTGCTCAATAGCGATTTCACAGACGCCGACACGACGTGAACGTTATCCGATAAGTAGTGTGGTGAGCCATGTGCGGAATCGTGGGGTACGTCGGGTACCGAGACGCGCTCGGCGTCGTCGTTGACGCGTTGCGCCGCATGGAATATCGCGGCTACGACTCCGCGGGCGTGGCGATCCTGGACGGCGCGGGCACGCTGGCGGTGGAACGCAAGGCGGGTCGCCTGGCGAATCTGGAGGCCCAGCTCGACGAAACCGGGATCGATCGCTTCGTGGGCACCACGGGCATCGGACACACCCGCTGGGCCACGCATGGCGCGCCGACCGACCGCAACGCGCACCCGCATCGGGACGACAGCGGCAAGGTCGCCGTGGTGCACAACGGCATCATCGAGAACTTCGCTCCGCTGCGGCGCGAACTCGAGGATGCCGGGGTCGAGCTGCGCAGCGACACCGATACCGAGGTCGCCGTGCACTTGGTGGCCCGCGCGTACGCCCAGGGCCCGACCGCCGGTGACTTCGCGGCCAGCGCGCTGTCCGTGCTGCGCCGCCTGGAGGGCGCGTTCACGCTGGTCTTCACCCACGCCGACCACCCGGGAATGATCGTGGCCGCGCGCCGTTCCACACCGCTGGTGGTGGGCGTGGGCAAGGGCGAGATGTTCATCGCCTCGGACGTCACGGCGTTCATCGAGCACACTCGCGAGGCGGTCGAACTCGGCCAGGACCAGGCCGTCGTCATCACACTGGACAGCTACCGGGTCACCGATTTCGCGGGCGAGGAGGCGAGTTCGCGCCCGTTCACGATCGACTGGGACCTGGCCGCCGCCGAGAAGGGCGGCCACGACTACTTCATGCTCAAGGAGATCGAGGAGCAGCCCGCCGCGGTCGCGGACACCTTGATGGGGCATTTCAGCACCGATCGCGACGGCGCCGGCCGGATCGTGCTGGACGAACAGCGTCTCGCCGACCAGGAGCTGCGCGACTTCGACAAGGTGTTCGTCGTTGCCTGCGGTAGCGCCTACCACTCGGGTCTGCTGGCGAAGTACGCCATCGAGCACTGGACGCGGCTGCCCGTCGAGGTCGAGCTGGCCAGCGAGTTCCGCTACCGGGACCCGGTGCTGGACCGCTCGACGCTGGTGGTGGCGATCTCCCAGTCCGGCGAGACCGCCGACACGCTGGAGGCGGTGCGCCACGCCAAGGAGCAGAAGGCGCGCGTCCTGGCGATCTGCAACACGAACGGCGCGCAGATCCCGCGCGAGTCCGACGCGGTGCTCTACACCAGGGCCGGGCCGGAGATCGGTGTCGCCTCCACCAAGGCGTTCCTGGCCCAGGTGACCGCGAACTACCTGGTCGGGCTCGCTCTGGCGCAGGCGCGGGGCACCAAGTACCCGGACGAGGTGGCCCGCGAGTTCGCCGAGCTCGAGGCGATGCCGAAGCTGGTGGAACGCGTGCTGGAGACCGCGCCGCAGGTGCGGACCATCGCGCGGGAGCTGGCGCAGGTGCCGACGGTGTTGTTCCTGGGACGGCACGTCGGCTATCCGGTGGCGCTGGAGGGCGCGCTCAAGCTCAAGGAGCTGGCCTACATGCACGCGGAGGGATTCGCCGCGGGTGAGCTCAAGCACGGGCCGATCGCGTTGATCGAAGACGGCCTTCCGGTGATCGTGGTGATGCCGTCGCCGAAGGGGCGTGCGGTGCTGCACTCGAAGCTGCTGAGCAACATCCGGGAGATCCAGGCCCGCGGCGCGCGCACCATCGTGATCGCGGAGGAAGGCGACGACACGGTGCGTCCGTTCGCCGACGACCTCATCGAGATCCCCAGCGCGCCGACGCTGTTCCAGCCGCTGTTGTCGACGGTCCCGCTGCAGATCTTCGCCGCCGAGGTGGCGCAGGCGCGCGGCTACGACGTCGACAAGCCCCGTAACCTGGCCAAATCCGTCACAGTGGAATAGCACGGCGGCCACGGGGGCGTACGGCTGGCCGCGCGGGGCGCGGGGCTGCTCTCCTCCGCGCAGCAACACCCGCCGCGCGCGCCCCAGCAGCCAGCCGCCCCCCCCCCCGGAAGGGTCCCGGTACC